>JBNKHV010000150.1:0-73097 GCA_050290545.1 Polyangiaceae bacterium
GATCTTCGTCGAAGCGTCGCTCGCAGTCGGCCGAAGCTCCCGGCTGGGGCGCAATCGCGAGGTGGCGGCGGTTCGAGTGAGTCATCGATTGTCAGCCTGGAGCCGGTGGTGTGTCGCTTGGGTTACAACCCAGTGAAGAGCACCATCGGATGAGGTGTGGGTAAGGTGTTATTTCTGTGGATAAACCACGATTGCTGGCAGTAATGATCGCTTGCCCCCGCCCGTGAACGCCGAAAGTGCTGAGCTTCGTTAAGCGAGCACCAGAAGCGGTCTGCTGATTTCGGCGCCGTGACCTCAAATCCGGAGGGGTTGGCCGTCGAAACACGTCCGTAACGGGCCCGTGCACGTGGTGTCACTGTGAGTATGGGTAATGCGATGTGGGTAACGTGTGATATCTGTGGATAGTCCCCGCAAACCAGAACCCTTACGCATGGGTTAGGGTTGGGAGACCCTCACGGCTTAGCCCTGGCCCACCACGGTGTCAAGACGAAGCCCGCGTGGTCCGCCGGCGCACCGGGAAACCGCAACAAACCCAGCTAGCTGGCCGTTCCCACACGGCCCTTCTCGGCGCCCTTGACACCCACCCGCGACAAGCTATGTTCCCGCCCAGTTGCCGCGCGGTGGAGCAGTCCGGTAGCTCGTCGGGCTCATAACCCGAAGGTCGCAGGTTCAAATCCTGCCCGCGCAACTAGTCAGATAAAGCCCAGTCCGGCCGGACTGGGCTTTCCTGCATTTGGCAGGATTCCTTTCCATTTCGACGCCTTCGGCCTCGTCCCCGCCTCCGGCGGGGGCTGCCCGCGCAACTAAGGTCAAAGGCCAGTCCCCTCCAGGGCTGGCCTTTTCCCGTTTAGACAGGATTTCGACCGAATCCGCGGCCCCAGCACGCTGCCGGCGCAGCTACCCGGCAGAGCTCATCAAGACGGTGCTGAACCAATTGTCGGTCACCCAGAACAGCAAAGGCCCCAAAGCCCCAAACGCAATCGATCATGAGGCGGTTTCCGACCCGCAGCACGACGGCTCGCAGCATGCCGCGCCGGGCTTGGTGGCCTCGATGGTCGCCGAAACCACGTAGTCCTCGACGCCCGAGCCGGGCATCCAGTCGCGAATGAACTCGCGGCTCTCCTGCTTGACCGCCACACGGATGTTCTCGAAGCCAGCTGCCGCGAGGAGGGCTTCGACGGTCGCCACGTCCGCGGCCCCCGCGATGCATCCGGTGAGCGCTGCCACGTCGTGCTGCAAGCTCTCGGGCAGTGTCTTCATCGCGACGACGTCGGAGATCGCCAAACGTCCCCCGGCTTTCAGCACGCGGAAGGCGTCGCGGAATACGGCAGCCTTGTCGGGGCTCAGGTTGATGACGCAGTTGGAGAGGATGACGTCGACCGTGCCGTCCGCGACGGGCAAGTGCTCGATCTTCCCCAGGCGGAAGTCGACGTTGCTCACGCCGAGCTTGCGCGCGTTGGCTCGGGCCTTCGACACCATGTCTGGGGTCATGTCCACGCCGATGACGCGCCCCTCTGGGCCTACTTGTTTGGCAGCGAGAAAGCAGTCGAAGCCGCCGCCCGCACCGAGATCGAGAACGGTCTCGCCCTCCTCGAGCCCGGCGATGGCCTGCGGATTGCCGCAGCCGAGACCCATGTTGGCCCCCTCCGGCACCGCTGCGAGATCCTCGGCAGAATAACCCAGGGCCAGGCTCGCCTCCGCCCCGGGGCCACACATCCCCGGTGCGCAGCACGAGGCGGTAGCGCCTCGCGCAATGCTTCCGTATTGCTCCCGCACGGTAGCGCGGACTTTGTCATCTGTCTGTTCGGTCATGGTCGGTGTCTCCTAATGACAAAGACGGTCAGCGCCGGAAAAGGACGCAGTCCGATGCGATCAGCGCAGGACAGACGGCCGTTGCCGGACTCGTCGGCGCGGGCTCGGCCCCCGCCCCCCAACGAAAAAGGCCAGCCCAAAAGGGCTGGCCTTCTCGCCACGCGTTCAGTTTTCGAAGCCGCTCAGTCCGAAGCCGCTACTCCGAAGACTTCGCGGGCTTTGCCTCCACGGAGTCGACGGCACTGCGCGTGTCGGATTCGTTGCTCTTGCCTCGGCGCCGGGAAGCGCTGCGTCGCTGACGCTCGTAGGCGCTCGTCACCTTGCGCACCGTGTCCGGGTCGTTGCGAAAGACGAAGCGGGCGGCGGAGCGCACGGCACTCATGCGCTCGAAGAGCAGCGTCGCGAGACGGTTGCGCAGATCGAGAGCCGTTTGGGACGCGCTGGTTGCCTCACCGGTGAGTGCCGTAGCTGAGCGTTCACGCAGAGCAGCCGCCAGCCGTCGGGCTTCGTCGATCAAGGCAGCGTCGAAGCCACCGAGCCCGTCGATGTCGTCTCGGTGCAACTCGGCGAGAGCCGCGTAGTCTTCGAGTGCCGCGGCTACGGCGTCTTGAGAGAGCGCCTGCTCGTGCGCGTCCGCCAGACGCTCCAAGCGCGCATCGTCCTCGTCGAGCTTGCCGTCGTCGAAGTGGAACTCCAGGGTGTCCTTCAGTTCACCCAACACGAACCCTGAGCGCCCCATCGGCGGATCGGCAGGTGCTCTGACCGCAAGACGATACTGGGTCTGTGCACCTTGCACTGCATCCTGTAGCTCCAAGATCTCCGCCGCGATGCCTTCGTGGAAGGCTCCGTCCCTGGCGGCACTCACCAAGCCCGGCCTCACGACGTTGCCAGCGTCGTCGGTCTGAGCCTCCCAGTAGAACTGGCAAAAGCGCGCCACGTCCACAGCCTCGCCCACCAGGACGTGATGGGGCACGCCTGGGTGCTCTACGGGAGCCTCCAGTGCGTATGCTGCCGATTGCCATTTGTCGATATTGTCGTTGTTCATCATATTTCCTCCGTTTGGCCATCCGCCCTCGCGGGTAGTTTGTCCCGCAAGCGTTGCTCCGTGTCCCGCACGCTGAAGCGTGGTGTCCCGCGCGAGCCAGGGAGATGTCCCGGACGGCTTGGTTGGTGTCCCGGACGAGTAAGTCCATGTCCCGGACGGTTGGGTGAATGTCCCCCGGCGACGGGGAACGGTGTTGATGAACGCCGTTCGGCTGGGCTGAGGAACAGTTGCTCGGTTTTTTCGTTTTTCTTCTACGAGCCGATGAGCACAGCGCGTCCGCACGGGGACCCAGCAACGCTGCCTTCACCTGGCAAGACGCCCACGTCGCGCCACGCAGGTTCGCTCCGCAGGGCGCCGCCTGGTGCTTTGTCCCGGAGAAGCTCCCAAGCGTTGCGCGCCCGCGGCCGTCAGCGCGCCGGCTGAACACCCAGACCCACTGACCCACGACCCTGCAGCGAGACAGCATCGAACCCGAATTTCCGGCCACAAACCTGACCAAGGCGAGTCAACCAAGAAGCACAAACTCACAACCATGGTGAGGAAGCCCCACGATCATCTCCTACGCCCTCGCATTGCACTTGACCGAACCAAAGCCAACCGTTAGCTTCCGCCCAACGGCCACACAGCAGTAACCCCCAACACTCCCCGTTCCAGGAAGAGAAAACAACCGGAAACAAGCAACCAGCCTCCAGTGGGACGTTCGCATCCGATTCGGTCCACCTACGAGCCGCTCTCGCTCAGGCTCGGCAACCCACCATAGAGAAGAAGAGCGACCACGAAACGCCTGCGAGAGCAGCGGCGAAAGCCTCCATCACCACTCGGGGCCGACACCCTGCTGCGGCGTTGTTGGGATCGCTCGTGAGGAAAGAACATGATTGGCTCCCTCATCGTCAGGAGGGCGGCAGCGCACGCGTTCGATTGCCTGAGCCGCCGCGATCTCCCTGGTTTTCTGTCAGCTTGGAGTGACGACGGCGTCTTCATCTACCCAGGAGACGTCCCCGCCAGCGGCACACACGAAGGCAAGGCCGCCGTCGAAAACTGGTTCCGCACGTTCTTCGAACACTTCCCGCGCATCCAGTTCGACGTTCAAGAGATCGGTCTCCGCAACATCTTCTCTTTTTCGGGAACGAACGTGGCGTCGGTCCATTGGAAGGTCGAGTTGGTCAACCGCGACGGGCGCGTGGGCCACAACAGCGGGGTGACGGTGGTGACTGTCGAGAAGGGCCGAGTCGTGCAGGCGAAGGACTACCTCTTCAGCACCGGCGACGGCTTCCGTGAGCAGTGGGGTGTGCTCTAGCCCCCCCTCACCGGCTCCAACGACGTGCTCAGACCACACCCTCGTGTTCACGGATCCCCATGACCGACATCAAAGACAGAATCGCTTCACTCCCAGAAGCCCAACGCAAGAAACTGCTGGAAGAACTGCGCGCCCGTGGCGCCGAACGAACAGCGGCGGACACGGATTACGACGTCGTGATCCTGGGTGGAGGCTTCGCTGGCTTGACCCTCGCGTTGGAACTGAGGAAGCACCGCCCGGACATCAGAATACTGGTCGTCGAAAAACAGAAGCACCCCGTGCCAGAGGCGACGCACAAGGTCGGGGAATCCTCGGTGGAGATCACGGGCTACTACCTGAGAGACGTCTTGGGTTTGGAGGAGCATCTGCGAACCGACCAGCTGCGCAAACTCGGGCTGCGCATGTTTCTCCACGAGCCACACACGTGCAATCGGGACCTCGCGAAGCGCGTGGAAGTCGGAGTTCGAGGTAACCCGCCGCTACCCACCTACCAACTCGATCGTGGACTGTTGGAGAACGTGCTCGGCTCACAAGTACGAGAGAGCGGTGCGGTGTTCCTCGACGGCTGCAAGATCAAGCGCGTGGAACTCGGTGCAGAGGTGCATCACGTCAGCTACTCCCAAGCCGAGGAGCTCACGACGGTGAGCACGCGTTGGGTGGTCGACGCCACCGGTAGACGCGCCATGCTCAAGCGCCAGCTCGAGCTCGGCGAGCCGCTTCCACACCAGGCGAGCAGCAGTTGGTTTCGCATCGGCTACCCCATCGACGTCGAGACTTGGTCGGATGACGCCGAGTGGCAGTCGCGGGTCACCAACGGCTACCGCTGGAGGAGCACGAATCATCTCCTGGGCCCAGGTTACTGGGTGTGGATCATCCGTCTCGTCGGCGAGCGTACCAGTGTCGGCATCGTCGCCGATACGGAGCAGCACCCGTTCGAGTCCTTCCACACCTTCGAAAAGAGTCTGCAGTGGCTCCAAGAGCACGAGCCGCAACTGGCAGCCGATGTCGCCTGCGCAAAGGACCGCCTCGAAGACTTCCGCGTGATGAAGAACTACAGCTACGGCTGTCGCCAGGTCTTCGGCGAGCGCTGGGCACTCAGCGGTGAATCCGGAGTCTTCACCGACCCGCTGTACTCGCCCGGCAACGACTTCATCGCCATCGCCAATGGCCTCATCTGCGACCTCGTCTGCCGCGACTTGGACGGAGAAGACATCCGCGCCAGAACGGGGATCAGCGATCGCGTATTTCTGACCTTGGTCGGTATCTGGGTCGGCATCTACCGCAAGCAGTATGCGTTGCTCGGTAACGCCCAGGTGATGTCGGCGAAGATCATCTGGGACACCGCCCTGTATTGGGCCGTGTTCTGCCTGCTCTACTTTCACGACGCGTTCCCGCGTCTGGGCGACAGCCCGCGCCTGCTGCGCACGCTTCACGACTTCAACCGTCTCAGCGACCGCGTTCAGGCGTTCTTCCGTGAGTGGGACGCGATCGACCAGACGAACGTCACCAACCGCTTCGTCGACTACTACTGGGAGCTGGACTTCATGAAGGAGATTTACGCTGCCATGGACGCCAAGCTCGGCCCGGAGGAGCTCGCAGCGCGCTTCGAACAGCACCTCACCTTTCTCGAACGCCTCGCCGGAGAGATGGTCAGCATCGTACTCGAGCACAACGCCCAGCACGCCAGCAGCGACGCCGTGCTTCAGCAATTGAGACAGTGGCAGACCGATCCATACATCGAACACCTGCGCGGGGTCTATCGGCGGGACAGCAGACACCGAAGCGTTCCCTGCGAATGGATCAACTTGGCCCATCGCACTGCTGACGAGCGGGCAGCCCAGTGACGGACCACAAGGCGCGCATCGCCGCTCTGCCCAAGCAGCAACAGCTCAGGCTGTTGAGTGCTCTGAAGCGAAGCAAGGCGACGACACCAGCGGCGGCGTGCATCCATCGCCCGACCCCGCGCCCGGAGGCGCAGCTGCGACTGTTCTGTTTCGCCTACGCTGGGGGTAGCGCGTCCTTGTTCACGCCCTGGGCGGAGATGCTGCCCGACGTCGACGTCTGCGCCTTCCAACTGCCGGGACGAGAAGAGCGAAAGTCGGCTCCTCCCCACCGTCGCATGGAACCGCTCGTCGACGAGCTCAGCATGGGTATCGAGCCCTATCTCGACAAGCCGTTCGCTTTTTTCGGTCACAGCCTGGGCTCGATCGTGGCGTTCGAGCTGGCGCGCCGCCTGCGGCGCGAGCGCGGGCAGTCGCCAACTCGCCTCTGCGTTGCTGCGCATCGTGCCCCTCAGCTTCCGAATCCTCACGTCAGCATCTATCACCTACCCGAAGATCGCCTGAAGTCCGTGCTGCGTCGGGAGGGGGTACCCGCCGCGATTCTCGATAACGCTGGACTGATGAAGACCTGGCTCCCCCTGCTCCGCGCGGATCTGGAGACTCACGACACCTACCAGTACACCTCCGACGCTCCGCTAGATTGTGCGCTGTCCATCTTCGGCGGACAGGAGGATGCCCGCGTCGACCCCGACCACCTGCGCGCTTGGAGCGCGCAATGCACTGGAGCTTCGACCTTCCGTCTGCTGACGGGCGGGCACTTCTTCATCCACGAATCGCCGCCATTGTTGGCCGCCCTACGCGACGACCTGAAAGCCGCCGCTAGCCCAAGCTCTCCAGAGAGGAACGCATAGCCATGTCACCCCCGCAAGTCACCACGCCGTCCGCGAGCTCACCCGTGCCGAACTCGATGCCCCAGGAGCCCATCGCCATCATCGGCATCGGCTGCAACTACCCCGGCAACGTGACGGGGCCAGCCGCCTACTGGGATCTGTTGTGCTCGGGGACAGACGCCACGACCCAAACGCCCAAAGACCGCTGGGCGCTCGAGAAGTTCTACGACCCGGACCCCCGAAAGCCCGGCAAGACCAGCACCTGCCGGGGTGGCTACCTGGAGGGTATCGACCTGTTCGACGCCGCCTTCTTCGGCATTTCCCCGCGGGAAGCCGGCTGGATGGACCCGCAACAGCGACTGCTCTTGAAGACGACCTGGGAAGCACTGCAAGACGCCGGCCTCGTCCCATCCGCACTCGCGGGGCGGAGCGTTGGAGTATTCATGGGCGGTTTCACGCTGGACTATCACGTACTGCAGAACCTGACTCAGCTCGCGCGCTATCAGCTCGAGGCGCACACAGCGGCCGGCATCATGATGACGATGCTGTCGAACCGCATCTCCCACGTCTTCGACTTCCAGGGCCCCAGTGTTTCCATCGACACGGCCTGCTCGGGTTCGTTGGTCGCCGTGCACCTCGCCTGCCAAAGCCTCTCGAACGGAGAATGTGAACTGGCGATCTGCGGCGGCGCCAACATCATGCTCGTTCCCAGTCTGTACGTGGTCGAAACCAAGGGCGGCTTCCTCGCCGCCGACGGCCGCTGCAAGACGTTCACCAGCAAGGCTGATGGCTACAGCCGTGGCGAGGGCACGGGCGCCATGGTGCTCAAGCCGCTATCAGCAGCGCTGCGCGACGGGGAGTCCATCTATGCGTTGATCCGCGGCACCGCCGTGACCCAAGATGGCCGTACGGGCACCATCACCGCACCCAGCGAGGCGGCACAGGTACGCGCCATCCGACAAGCCCAGGAGCGGGCTGGCATCGCCCCCTCCGAGGTGCAGTACGTCGAAGCCCACGGCACCGGCACCCCCATCGGCGATCCGACGGAGGCGCGAGCCATCGGCACCGTGCTGTCCGAAGGGCGGCCAGCGGAAGAACGCTGCCTGATCGGCTCCGTCAAGCCCAACATCGGTCACCTCGAAGGCGCCGCCGGGATCGCGGGCATCAGCAAGGTCGCGCTCTCTCTAGCGCATCGCAAGATCCCACCGCACCTGCTGCACGGAGAGCTCAACCCCGACATCCCCTTCGACGAACTGCGCGTGCGCGTGCCCACGACCGTCGAAGCCTGGCCGGGCTCCGGCCCAGCCCGTGCTGGCGTCAACTCCTTCGGTTTTGGTGGCACCAACGCGCACGCGGTCTTGGAGGAGGCGCCAGGAGTGAAGCCGCGGGCGACGGAGGTGTTGCAAGGGCTCGATGCCCCCGCCGCCCCGCTCCTGCTTCCGGTCTCGGCACGCAATCAGCGCGCACTGCAAGCGAGCGCCGAACGCCTGCGCGATTTCCTGATGAAGCCCGCAGCCCCCTTGGCAGACGTCGCGTATTCGTCTGCTCTCAAACGAGAACACCACGAGTACCGCGCGACCTTCGTCGCTAGGAGTAAGCAGGAAGCCATCTCGAAACTCGACGCCTGGTTGGCCTCCAATGCTGCGTCGGCGGTGACCAGCGTGCCACGTGAACGCCCCAAGCTGGCCTTCGTGTGTTCGGGAATGGGGCCGCAATGGTGGGGCATGGCACGAGAACTGTTGGAACGTGAGCCCGTGTTTCGATATGAGGTGGAGCGCTGCGACGCCAGTCTGCGACGGTTCAGCGACTGGTCGCTGCTGGACGAGCTCTGCGCCGAACAAGACGCCTCGCGCATGGACCGCACCGAGATCGCCCAGCCGGCGAACTTCGCCGTACAGGTGGGTTTGGCAAAGCTATTTCAGAGCTGGGGCATCGAGCCGGATGCCATCGTCGGACACAGCGCTGGCGAAGTCGCCTCGCAGTACCTCTCGGGGGCGCTGTCTTGGGACGATGCGGTCCGCGTGATTCACTACCGCAGCGCCTTGCAACAGACCACCACCCAGAACGAGCGCGTGATGCTGGCTGCGGGTCTCTCCGCCGACTCACTGCTGCGCATCGTGGAGGACCGACCTGAGCTCGCCTCGCAGGTCTCGATCGCTGCCATCAACAGTCCCGAGAGCGCAACACTCGCTGGCACGACGGAGGCGTTGGAGAGCGTCGCGCGACAATTGGAAGTCGCGGGAGCCTTTCATCGCTTCCTGGACGTGCGCGTGCCCTACCACAGCCACTTCATGGACCCGATCCGCGCCGAACTGGAGTCCGAGCTGAGCGAGTTGAAGCCGCGCACGAGTCGCATCCCGCTGTACTCGACCGTCACGGGCACACTCATCGATGGTGCCGGCATCGATGCCCGCTATTGGTGGCAGAACGTGCGCTCGACGGTACTTTTCTCCGCAGCCGCGAGCCAGATGATCGCCGATGGCTACACGCACTTCTTGGAGCTGAGCCCGCACCCGGTCTTGGCGCACTCGATCCGTCAAGTGCTGACGAGTGCCGGCAGCGACGGCACTGTGATCTCCACCCTGCGACGCAAGGAGTCCGACTCGGAGAGCACTCGCGAGGCGCTCGGGGCGTTGCACTGTGCCGGTCACTCCCCCGATTGGAAGGCCGTGTTGCCCGAAGAAGCGCGTTTCGTGCGGCTTCCCACGTATCCGTGGCAAGAAAAGAGGCATTGGGCAGAGCCTGTCCGCATTCGCAGCATCCTCGAATACCACCCGCTCCACCCGCTCCTGGGTGAGTTCATCGACGGCACGTTACCCACCTGGGAACTGGAGCTGAACACCACCAACTTGCCCTACTTGACCGACCACCGGATCCAGGGCAACGCCCTGATGCCGGGGGCAGCCTACGTCGAGTTGGCGTTGGCCGCGGCGCAGCAGACGTTTGGGGAGGGGTCCTTCTCCGTCGAAAACCTGGAGTTCGCCAAGGCCCTCTTCCTCAACGACGCGGCCGACGCTCGACTGCGCGTCGTGTTGGACCCAAAGACGACTCAGCTGAACATCTACAGCCGGGTGCCCGGTGTGGAGACGCATTGGAATCATCACTGCAGCGCGACCCTTCGCAAGCGCGTGCCGGGCTCGAGCAGTCGGGTCACGCCGTTGGCGGCGACGGAAACGCCGCTGGCCGCGCTATCCGGTGCGGAGTTGTACCTGCAGCTGCAGCAGTCGGGCTTCGACTATGGCCCAGCCTTCCAAGGTGTCGACCAGGTCGAGACCAGCCCCGGCCACGCCAGCGGTACGTTGAAAGCGCCCGCTGCCGTCGGCGACGACCTCGGACAATACCACTTCCACCCCGCCTTGCTCGATGCTGCATTCCAGGTGCTGCTCGCGATCCGCGCGGGAGCGCCGAGTTCCGACGCTGAGGCTGGCGAAGTGACGCCGATGCTCCCGGTCGCGGTCGACCACGTCGAAGTGCTCGGTCGGGCGCAACCACAGATGCAGGTGCGTGCTCGCATCTCGCCGGCAGAGGACGGAACACTGGTCGGCGATTTGCAGATCTTCGGGGCTGACGACCAGCTGCTCGTGAACCTGCAGGGCTTCCGTGCGCGCTCGCTGGAGTCGGCGCGTTCCACATCCGCCGAGGCGATCGACCGCCTGCTGTACGAAGTCGAGTGGGTGCCTCACGAGAGCCCCGGTGCCAACGACTCCGGGCGCGCCGCAAACGACGGCACGTGGCTCATTCTCAGTGAACCCAGCCCGCTGCAGAAGGAGCTCAGCGCTGTTCTCTACCGCCGCAACATCCCGCACGTGACGGTCTCGGCCGGCGCCCAAGCCGAGCTCACCGGTGGTGACGGTCACTACTCTCTCAACGCCAGGGTCGAGGGTCAGTTCGCCGGCCTCGTCGAGCGACTGCAGGCTGAAGGCTACCCCGCCTCGACGAAGGTCCTCTTCCTTTGGGGCATGGCGCCCATGCAGAGCGCGGCGTCCTCGACAAACGCCACTTCGCCCACAGAAGTCGCTCCTGAAAGCGCGGCATCTCCGGCAGCATCTGCCCAAAGCGCTGGCCTAGCTCAGACGCTGGACCACCTCGTCGCAGCCCAGGACCGCGGGAGCAAAGCGCTGCTTGCGCTGGTCAAGCAACTGGCGCAAGCGAACGTCGCGGCCCAATTGTGGGTGGTGACTCGTGGTGTTCACGTCGTGCCGGTGGTCGGCACCGCGAGCTCAAACGCCGCGGTCTCCGACAGCGCTATCTCCGGCGGCGCCACCCCCAACGCTACAACTACCAGCGCCGTAGGCTCCAGCTCCACGAGCTTGGCTCTGGAGCAGGCGCCCTTGTGGGGCATGGCGCGGCTGATTGGACACCAGGAGCACCGCAACCTGTGGGGAGGCCTGGTAGATCTCGCGCCAGCGCCGTCGGGTGACGAAGCCGAACGCCTCTTCGAGGCCATCAAGCAACCCAACGGCGAAGATCAACTCGCGCTGCGCGCTGGCGCGCTGTGGGCAGCTCGCTTGGTACCGAGTCCGCATTTGTCGGCGCCCATGCCACTGCGGTTGGACCCGGATGTGGCCTATCTGGTCACCGGTGGTTTGGGCTCCCTCGGTCTGTTGACGGCCGAATGGCTCGCGAACCACGGCGCGAAGTCCCTCATTTTGACGGGGCGCCGCGCCCTCGTTCCGCGGGAGCAATGGTCAACCCTTGCCGACGACCACGCCCAGAAAGCGAGCGTTGCCAAACTCGAGCAACTCGCCGCGGCGGGGGTGAACGTCGAGTACGCTGCCGTCGACGTCGCAGATGCCGCGCAGTTGAACACGTATCTCGCAGCGTACCGCGGGCGGGGTGCTGCCCCGATCCGCGGGGTGGTCCATTCCGCCGGGGTCGTCGATGATGAGCTCGCCGTGCGCATGGACGAGGAGCGCTTCGACCGCGCACTGTACCCGAAGCTCTGCGGCGGCATGAACCTGCACCGCGCCTTCGAGCACGAAGCCTTGGATTTCTTCATTCTCTTCTCCTCCATCGCGAGCGTGATGCCGTCCGTGGGGCAAGCGAACTACGCCGCCGGAAACAGCTTTCTCGATGCGCTCGCCCAGCGCCGCCGCCAACTGGGCTTGCCGGCGTTGAGTGTGGGCTGGGGTCCCTGGGCGATCGGTATGGTCGATCGTCTGAACCTGGAGGAGCGCTACACGCGCCAAGGCATGCAGCTCATCACCGAGGAGGTCGGCACCAAAGTCCTGAGTCGGATCCTCGACCAACAGCCAGCGCACCTCATCGTCTGTGGCGTGGATTGGGCCAAGGCTCAAGCGGCCTCGCCGTGGCCCGAGCTCCCGCCGCTCTTCTCCTCCCTGTTGCAGCGTCATGAAGTCCGTCCGACGGACAACCCCGCCGACGCGGCCCTGCTCCTGCAGCAGATCCGCGACACCAAACCGGAAGAGCGGCAGTCGATGATCGAATCACTGCTGCAAGACATGCTCGTCCAAGTCCTGCAGCTCGATCCGGCGCAATTCGACCGCAGCGAAGCCCTGCCCAACCTGGGCGTCGACTCGATGATGGCGATGGAGCTCAAGTATCGCATCGATGCCATGCTGCAAACGAGCATCTCCGTGCTCGACTTGCTTCAGCCGAACTCCGTACAGGCACTCGCCGCCAACCTGCTGCCGACATTGAACCTCGACTCGGAAGAGCCAGCGAAGGAGGCTGAGCTGACCCAGGCAGAACTCGACGATCTGGTCGCGCAAACCGACTCCGACGAACTCGAAGCCCTGCTGGCGGCACTCGAGGGCAACGTCGAGGCGTGAGGCAGCGAACGGAGACCAGATGCATCCTTCCATCGCAAGCCGCCGCGAGCTGATCGGCAAGTTGCTCCAAGTCGTGCACGGGCGAGGAGTTCTCGAGCCGCGGCCCGACCACGTGCACCTGCGCCAGCGCCTCGACCGCATCAGCTCCGTGTTCATGCAATTCTGCAACCTCGGACTGGAAAGCGACGCACTCGCCGACATGCCGCTCCCACTCGAGCGCGTGGAGCCGGACTTGCGTGGCTTCGCGTACGAAGGCGCGGGCATGGGGCTGTTCCTGTTCGACCATCTGACGGGCTTTCGCGAGCAGCGCCTGCACAGCTTCATCCAGGGCCCCGGTTTGGCCTACACGCAGCTGCTTTACGTCGGCGCGGGCGTTGGCCTCGCCCGCCTGCGCAAAGGAGTCAGTGAGACGATCGAGCGCTTCGATGATGACGTGTTGGCCTGGGCCATCGTCGATGGTTACGGCTTTCACGAAGGCTACTTCTGGCCCCAATACATCAGAGACCAAGCGCGCTCGGAGCACCTCTCGGGCTACGCCTCGCGCGCGTTCGATCACGGGCTGGGCCGTGCGATCTGGTTCACCCGCTCCGCGGACGTCGAGCGCATCAAAGCGACCGTGGACCGCTTCGAGCCGTCACGCCAAGCCGATCTTTGGGAGGGCGTGGGGCTCGCGTGCGGCTACGCGGGAGCTCTGACGCCGCCAGCGTTAGCCCGACTGACGCAAGCAGCGGCGCCACACTTGCCACGGCTCGCAGCCGGCTTGGCCGTCGCGACGGAACTCCGACAGCGCGCGTCGAACATCGTGCCCCACACGGAAGTCGCGTGTCGCTTCATCTGGAAGCGCTCAGCCGAAGAGGTCGGAAGACTGGCTCGCGGCCGCCTGGAAGCGACGCCCGCTGGGCGCGGCGACGCGCGCTACGAGGCTTGGCGCCAAGAGCTACGGCGCACGTTCGTGGCGGAGGTGCTCGCTCTGGAGTCGAACTTGACGACGGCGGACGGCAACGGCAAATGAGCGATCGCTACGACGTCATCGTGATCGGGGCCGGACTCGGCGGGCTCACCTGCGGCGCGCTGTTCGCCAAAGACGGCCGGCGTGTGCTCGTGCTCGAACGTCATGCGGTCCCCGGTGGAGCCGCTACGGTGTTTCAACGCTCCGCTCTGCGCGTCGAAGTGGGCTTGCACCAGCTCGACGGCTTCGACGAGGGGGATCCCAAACGCTGGATCGTGGACCGACTCGAGCTCGACGCCGTCAAGCGTGTGCCCCTGCATGACTTCTTTAGAGTTTCGCACCCGCTGCTGGGTGAGGACTTCGTCCTGCCCTTCGCCCCGAAGGATGCCATCGCCGCCTGTGACGCTCGCTTCCCTCAGCACAAGATCGCCGTGCGCAAGTACTTCGAGACCTTGCAGAAACTGCGCAAACAACAGACACCCGTGGTGCACAACTTCGACCGCCCGCTGTGGTGGCTGTTCAACCTGCCCATCTTTCCGTTGCGCTTCCCCCACGTGATGCGTTTCGAACATCGCACCCTCGCCGACTACCTCGACGAACTCTTCGGAGACGACGAAGCCATCAAATTCGCCCTCGCTTCGAACGTCACCTACTACGCCGGCAGCCCCCGAAGACTCGCCATGGGCTGGTTTGCTGCTGCTCAGGCGAGCTACCATCTCGGGGGTGGGAGCTACATTCACGGCGGCTCGAGCGAGCTCTGCAAGCACCTCGTCGGATGTATCGAAGCTGCGGGCGGCAGCTGCCTGACGCGACGCACCGCCCGCGAACTCATCGTCGAAGGCGGACGTGTCGTCGGCGTACGGCATTGCAAGACGACTCCCGCCGTCACCAAGAAGAACCGACACGCCCACGCGCACCCCGCGACAGACCTAGCCGAAGCCCGAGCCCCCATCGTCATCGGCAATGCGGCCCCGAACGTCGTAGGCTCTTTGCTACCAGAACCCGAGCGGCAGAAGTTTGCTCAACGCTACGATGGTCTGCAGCCCTCCACCTCGCTGTGGTCCATCTACCTCGGGCTGGACGCGCCCCCGAAGCAATTCGGCCTGCATGACCATACCGTCTTCGTGTACCCGAACTGGATGCAGCGCTTGGAACAGAAGGGGGAGTCCGCCCAGCTCCTGGCGGCGGATCCCGATCCGTCGCGTCTGCCGTCGTTCTCAATCACCAACTACGACAACTTCGACAGTGGGCTCTGCAGCGGCGGCAGATACCTCGTCGTGATGACTGGGACGGATGCCCTGGAAAACTGGGCGGGCCTTTCCACCCCTGAATACGAGGCGCGCAAAGCCGCCTGGCTTCGTACCATGGTCGGGGAGCTGGAGCGCCGCTATCCGGGCATCGGGGCGGCCATTCGCTACCAGGAGATGGCCACCGCGCGCACCATGCAGCGTTTCTTGAACACGCCGGTGCCTTACGGCTTCGCCCACCTGCCGTCACAGTCCGGCCGCCACCGCCCGGGACCCAAGACGGCGGTGCCCGGGCTGTGGTTGGCATCAGCGTTCACCCGACCCGGTGGAGGATTCACCGGCACGATGCTCGCTGGCGGCGCCGCCTACAAAGCGTCGCGCTCGCGGTTGCGTTGAGTCGACTCGAGGGACATCGCACTGGAGGGTTTCTGAGTCGCAGCCCACCGCTTGACGCTACATCCCAGCGCAAGTGCCGTTACCCGCACCCACGCACATGCCCGTGTCGCACATGCGGTCCGCGCAGCAGGGTTCGCCCATGCCGCCACAGCTCGCCGTGCAAGCTTGCATGGCGCCAGCACCAGCACACAGCAGCCCATCGTCACAGACGTCGTCGGCGCAGCACGGTTGCCCGTCGCCACCACAGGCGTCCGCGGCGGCGTCGACAGCGTCCATGCCTGCGTCGAGCGGCATGCTGGCGTCTTGATCAGCGGAAATGCCAGCGTCCATCCCATCCGACTCTCCCACTCCGCCATCGGGAACGTCCGCCATCTCGACGCCCCCGTCCGGGCTATCGCCTGTGGCACCTCCATCGGGCTCCTCCTCGATGGGCATCTCTTCGTCGGTGACCACCTCATCGGTGGCGCCTGGCTCCACGCCGTCCGTCGGCGCGTCGACGGGCTCGTCCGTCGCTACGTCGCCCCCAGTCTCAGTGGCCGTGTCGCTGCCGTCGTCGGTCGCTGCGCCATCCGTCGCAGCGCTATCGGTTCCGCCATCAGCATCGTCACCATCTTGCCCCTCCGAAGAAGAGGAACCGCAGGCGGCCAGGACGAAGAGCGCACACAGTGCGCTGGAGAGCGGAAGAAGAATACACCGGTAGGACTTATTCAAAGCGTTCATCGAAGCGATAGCGGGCAGCGGGCGCCCCTTTTCTCACGACACGAGTCCCTTTTTCCCAATCCATGCGACGACGCGTTCCAACGAGGCGCGTGTATCCCGTTTGTCAGCATGTTTGCGCTCTGAGCGATTTTCACTCAGCGCGTCATACGACACCAGGCGCGGCATCGTCCCCTCTGAGTAACACCGCGCGCGGCATCGAGGGGTCGAAGCTCACTCGCGAAGACTTTCGTCCGGTCCTGTGCCCGCCGGCGCCGTCGCGCTTTGATTGATGACGATCTTGTCCGCGCGAAACCCGTCTTCGCGAGCCCAGAGGCTCACCGTCTTGCTGCCCATGCTGCTCACGTTCACCGACCGCGACAGCCACGTCCAAGTTGCGGGGAAGTCGGCGAAGGAGGAATTGATTGGCGTGCCGTCGATGCCTGCCCAGCACGAATCCGACTCGTATGTGGGGGAGCTGGCCCGCCCGCGCACGTGTATGTAGAACGTGCCGGTTGCGGTGAAGTCGACGAAGTAATCGAGGCGTGGTGAGGTCGTGGTGACGTCGGCCTTCCACTCATCGCCCGTATCTGGTCCGATTGCCATGGCGCTGCCGTCCGACGCGTCACTGACGGGCAGCGCTATCCAGTTGTTCAAGGAACCGTTCGACGTTCTCTGGTCGTAGTGCTCGGCCTCCATGACGACCTCACCGTCGGCCATCTGGAACTCGACCACCGAGCAGCTCGCCTCGTCATCCTCTACCGTCCGCGCGGGAGGCGCGCAAGGTTCGCACTCGCGGTCGCTGCTGGAAGAGGGTGCGGCAGCTTCACGGAACGAGGGGGCCGCACACGTCGACCAGCCTGTACAGCTCGAAGCATTGCTCATGTCGGAGAACGTGCCGTCCGCACACTCGGAGCATTCGCGATCGGAAGCGCCGGTACCCGGGGACTCGACGTAGGTGCCTGGCTCGCAGATCTGCCACTGATCACAGTTGTCGGCGTTCGGCACGTCACTGAACCACCCCGGCAAGCAACTGATGCACGTTCTATCGGTCGTTGAAGTGCCCTCCATGAAGACGAATTGCCCCGGAGTGCAGTTCGTCTTGCTGATACAGGGCGTGGCAGGATCGGAATCGTCGTCCCACATTCCATCGGAACAAACGACGTTCTCGGTCTCCGCGCCCGCACAATAGCTACCAGCGGGACACGGATCGCATTCGGCTGGTGCTTGCTTGGTGGCAGGGCTGACCTGCACCGTGCCTTGTGGGCAGCCTCCGGCTTCGACGCAGCCGCCGGCATTGAGCGCCGAGGAAGCGGCGTCGAGTAACGACATTTCAGCTTCTCGTGCGGTCGCTGGCCGTGTTTCACTCAATGAGCGGGACTTGGCGAACCTTCTCAAGTGATTACCGAGAGACGCGAATGCTGAAGACGCACGCACCGAAAGCAGAAAGGCATCCGTCCGATCCGCTTCTACGTGAGTAGCCGGAGCGCGGTGCTTTTCTGCTGCTCGGCAACACCGAGCGCATCGCGTGACCACTTCGGTCTTGCCCCAACGATGGGCGTCGAGTGAACGCCAGTCCCTGGCGACGAAATCGAGGCGGTCGCCGCGTGGCGGCTCGAGCGCGTCTGACCGGCTCAAGTTTACTTAAGATCGCTCAAGCCGATTCCAAACCCATTTCAAACTTACTCAGACGTAGCCGTCGAGTATCACGCCGATCTTTTCGTATTCGATGCGCTGCTGCAGGCGCTTCTTCTCCAACCAGTGGGTCGCCATCTTCTTCGCCTTGCGAGGACCGTTGGCTTGAATGGAAACGCGAGTACGCGCCCAACGTTTGGGAGCGACGCGAATGTAGGCAGCAAAGTATTCGATGTCGCCATCCGTCGTGCGGTAGACCCTTCCGGGTCCAGGCGCCTTGCCGCAACGAACGAGGTCGTGGGCTGGCGCGCTATCGCGATACTCTTCGGCCGCCTTGAGGGCGCGTCTCGTGCCACCGTGGATCGTGTCGCTGAACAACTTCGGGGGCAGCCCGGGCACTCGGACGTACCAGCCCTTGGAGCGTGAGTAGTTCATGCGGGTGATGTTGGGGCGTGATTTCATGTCTTTCCTGATCTGGGCCTAGCCAAATAGCCTAGGCATAAGATGGGGGACCTCGGCAACCTTGTTGCACCCCGATCCGCCACTCCCGCGTCACTTCGAGACGAGCGGCCTGTCGGACGTCTCGAATATCCAAGGCAGTTTCGCAACAGCACGGAGGTGACCCGAAGCCGCAGACTGGGGCAGCCGTTGGTTCCCGTCAACCTGCACGACGCGAGTTCGAGCGAGTCCGCCTCCGCTCACCCGCGCCGCAAGCGGGTTACCACGCGCGCGCTGTTTCAGGGCACGTGCAAACGGATCGTCGTCCCGGCTGCAAGGTTCTCCGCCAATTGAAACGCCACCCGCGATGCGTCATCACGCTCGAAGTCGACGTCGTCGAACAGCGTGTCCAGTCGTCGTACGAAGGTGAGCTCGATGTGTCCGTCGAGGGCGGCGCTCGGAGCCTCCGCAAAGGACCGTATCTGCCCCGTCGGGACCTCCGATAGCACTTCGAACGGCAGCGCGGTTGTGCCGTCACGCCGGTAGCTGCCCTGCACCCACAGGCTGTGACCCAGCAGCGCTCCGGGATCGGGTAGCCCCTCCACGAGCTCCGTTGCACCCGCTGCGGCCCAGTGCGCACGACAGTAGTAGAGCACCGGAAACTCCACGTGACCCCAGCCGCGAGATACCGGTTCGGCCACGTCCTCGGCGACGGGCGCCACCAGCATCGAAGGAGCAGACTCGGAGTCGTGGCCGGCATACGCGATGCGAATGGGGGCGAAGTAGTCCCACGCACGCTGCCACCACCGCTCACCTCTCGCCCGCCCCGTCTTGGCCATCTCGCAGGGCAAGAGCGACGCCGTGTAGCTGATCAGCAGCCCCGCGTCGACCTGCACGGCGTAGCCCAGATCGGTCATCACGACCCACCCAGACCCTCTCGGCTGCGCCCGTCCCCACTCCCAGTCCAAGGAGTAGGTCACCGCGTTCAAGGGCAACGCGACGCCCACCGACGCATCACGAGCAGCCGACGCATCACGAGCAGCCGACGCTTCGACCGCAGGTGCATCATGGACCTCATCTACCCCCGCATCCCGGACCTCATCAGCGCTTGGCGGCACCTCGAGCGGCGCAGGTTCGGCGCGGGAGTCTGCAGCTGTCTGACCAGAATCGCCAGCCGAGGTAGCGCCGCCCGCAACCGGCGCCGCCTCGGGGGCGCACGCCATGACCAAAATCACCAGAGCGGCCCCCGTCGCTTGCTGACGCCTCGGGCACGGCATCGGCGCAGCGTCGGACATCACGGTGGTGGAGGCATCATGCCCCCACCCATCGGCGGCCCACCGTTGGCGGTCGGAGTTCCGTGATAGCAACCGAGGAAGTACGGGAAGGTGTCGGTCGCGTAGTAGGCGTACCCAGCCCCGAAGTCACCGCCATTGCACTCGTCCAGATCCCCCGAGCCCTCGACGTATTCGTGAATGTCCCAAGAGCCCTGCGTCGCGTTCGTGTAGTCCGGTCGCCCTTCGGCATCGAAGTATTCCGGGATGGGTTGCCAGCTGCTCGCATAGTATTCGCTCGGCCCGCACGCGCCACCCGCACAGTCGTAGTGAGCGAGGATGGGATAGCCATCCCAAGCGTACCCGATCACCAGGAACGTCTCGCTGCCCACCGTGCGCTTCAGACAAGTCGGCATGGCGTGGAAGTGGAACTGCCCCTGTCCACTCGGATGACCACCGCAGTACAAGTAGATGGCAGCATCCAGGTTCGGATCCTTGTAGTCGTGGATCCCTGCCTCGGTGGGACCGAAAATGGGCAGGCCCGTGATGGTCACCCCGATCCCATCCTGCAGCGGTACCGGCGACGTCTCCGCTGCGGCGGCAGGATAGCGCGGGAAGCTGTAGGTGGAGGCGATTTCCGTCGTGACGTTGGGCCACGTGTTCTCGGGCGGCAACTCGAAGTTGGGAATGCCATTACTCTCCACCGTCACCGAGTCCGCGGTACACGTCACGCTGGAGACCGGCGCGGGGTAGCCGTCCCCAGCCGAACCGGTCGAGACGTCGATGAATTCGTCGGCCTGAACGCAGGTCTCATCCGAAGACACGGTGCCGTCATTTGCCGGTGGCATGTCGCCGGTCGTCATGCCGTCGTCTGGCGGTGGCATGTCGCCAGTCGTCATGCCGTCAGCTGGCGGCATCATGCCATCGCTCATCGTGCCGTCATCGGGCGGCGGCATGTCGGTCATCGTTGCAGGAGGAGCAGAGGGTGGTTCGCACACGCCCGTGCCCACGTTGCAGGAAAGGCCGTCAGGGCACTGCCCTCGTTCCCGGCAATCGGGCACGCACATGCCAGCGCACATCGATGGTGCGTCACAACAAACCGTGCCCGTCGCGCACCCGCCGCACTCCCCGCCCTCAGCGACGGATGGCGGTTCTGCGGGGACGGCGCCGGGCTCGGAGCTCACGTCTTGTGCAGCTTCGGGCTCCGGCTCGTCCGCTTCTGATGCATCCGACGCGGTGCCGTCGGTGCCGTCGTCCGTCGCACTGGGTGTCTCTTCCGCCTCGTCCGTGTGAGAGGCTTGGCTGGACGCGTCGTCAGCGGCGTCTGTCTCGTCCAGAGGTATGTAGTCCGGCTCTGCGCTCCCGCCACCACAAGCGAGCGGAAGCGTGCAGCCGACGAGCACGATGTGATGTAGTCTAGAGTTCAGTCTTCTTTCCCTTCTCGAGGCGCGACTGCGCGAAGCCGTGACCCTTTGAATCTGCACCGCGTCAGCCTCCTCGTCGAGCGACAGATGCCCGAGTCGTCCACTCTCGAGAAGCGATGCATGTGGCACCTCCCCCGCTGAGTGATCTCTCGTATTGGGTTCACACCCATCGGAGCACTCATCAAGCAGACAGGACCGCTCACGAAACCGGGTGTTCCGCACCAACGTACCCCTGTACTTCATCGCAGATGTGGGTCTCGTCAGTCCCTCGACGCTCACCTCCTGCCGCAGAGTGAACACCGACACCGCAAGCCGCCGCACGGAATGCCCCAACTCGGTTCACCCGACACCACGCACGAGAGCGCGAATACGATCCCGTGCTCGCTTGCCTCACATCGAGGCGACCGGTCGGGAAGACGAGCAAGCCAGGTGCGGTGAACCGCTGCCTGGTACGATGCACTCCTGAAGCTTCGAATTTGCCGTACCAAGACGGACGCCGAATCAGGAGTGCGCCCGTCAGTGCGACTGAATGACCTGACACACGGCTGCCCTTTCAGTGGGGCTGCCGAACCCTGCGTCATTGTACCTATCCTGGAAAGGTTTCCTCTCCATCCGGGTCCGAAGCCGCCTGGAGAGAATCCAGAAAACCGCTGCTTTTACCGACAGATGAGGGCGGCTCTTGGCCCGAGGCTGGCGAGTCGTCGCTTCCGGACAGCGATCTCGCTGGATCCTGCGGGGTGTTTTCCGCATTTGGCGAAATGCGATGGCAGACATGTGGGCATCTGTGGACGCCGCCACTGGCACGCCGTGCTCCCTTCGAGTGCCAAAACCCGCAAAAAAAGTGAGCACTTGTTGGGGTTTTTGATCAGCTTCGCGGGCGGCGTCTGATTGTGAGTTGGGAACTGGAAGATGATGAGAATGAGCAACGAGTGGAGTTTTGGAGTGCGATGGGGGAGCGTGGCCACGGCCCTCCTCGTGGGGCTATCGAGCGGAAGCGCTGCCGCTCAAACTGGGGTCGTCGTGAATGCGGCGCAGACCCATCAGCACATCGATGGTTTCGGCGCCTCGTCGGCGTTCTTCGGTGCGGAGGTCTCCGACGAGGACGCTGAGTGGTTGTTCTCCGAAGACGACGGCATCGGCCTCACGCTGCACCGCGTTCTCATCGAAACCGACGCGACGACGCCGGAGCTCGAGACGGCCAAGCAGGCGTACTCCTACGGCGCGAGGATCTGGGCGACGGCCTGGACCCCTCCCCCCGAATGGAAGACGAACAACGCCCGAGAAGCCAACGCCAACGGAGCACTCGGCCGACTCAAACCAGAGAACTACGAGGACTACGCAAACCACCTCGCCGACTTCGCCGAGTGGATGGAGTCCGAAGGTGTGCCCTTGGTTGCGATCTCACCGCAGAACGAGCCCGATTGGGAAGCCACCTGGGATGGTTGCGTGTGGTCACCCCAGGAGATGGTGACGTTCGTGCGGGACCACATGGGTCCGGTGTTCGAGGCTCGCGGCTTGGACACGATGATCGCCGCTCCCGACACGGCATTCTTGCGCGAGATGCCATCGTTCTTCGCCGCATTCGAAGCCGATCCGGAAGCGATGAAGTACTTGGGCGTGGTCGCCACGCACCCCTACAGCAGCGACGGCTTCGATTGGTCTTGGACCGGCGCTGCCGACAACGACAAGCTGTTCTGGCAGACGGAGATTTCCTGGGAGGCACAGCATGCGGGCACGCCCACCGACACCCCCGATCCCGGCATGACGACGGCGCTTTGGATGGTCAGCATGCTGCACGAACACGTGACCGTGTTGAACATGAATGCCTGGAACTACTGGGCTATCGTCCATAGCGGCGAATTCACTCAGGACACTGATGCCCAGCGACAGAACCCCGCATTCATCCAAGGCGGAGTTCGCTTCAAGCGCGGCTACGCCATGGGGAACTACGCGAAGTTCGTTCGGCCGGGCTTCATGCGCATCGACGCTGCCCCTTCCGGCACCGGCGATGTCTTGACCAGTGCCTACAGCGGCGACGACCGTATCGTGATCGTGGCCATCAACAACGGCCAGAGCGCGTCGTCACAGACGTACTCGCTCGAGGGGCTTGACGGGACAGTCAGCAGCGCAGTGCCGTGGGTCACTTCTGACGACTTCGCCCTGGAAGCACAAGCTCCCGTCACAGTCACCGATGGCTCGTTTCAATATTCACTTCCAGCACGCAGCGTGACGTCCCTGGTCATCGATGTCGACGTGCCCGCTGACGAACCAGCCGCGGAAGACCCGCTGAACCCCGAAGCTCCGGGCAACGACGCCGGTGCGCCCGTGCCCGGTGAGGAAGGAACGGAAACCCCAGCAGCACCGGGGGACGGCGCGGGCGCCGACGACCCCGCGTCTGGCACTCCCATCGGCGACACTCCAGTGCCGGCTGAAGGCACGGACCCAGCGGCACCCCCAGGCACCGCAACGCCAGCCCCAACGACGCCAGCAGCACCGGGCGCCGCCACCAACCCGACACCGGGCACCCCCGCCCCCACGACGACGCCCGTAGCGACGACGGGTAGCGTGGGTGCGCCGCCCGGGACGGCTGGTGGTACCCCGCAACCCGCCCCCGGGGCCAGTGGCGGAGTGAATCCCAGCGGCATGCCTGGGGCGCAACCCACCCTGGGCATGGACCAGGGAACGGCAAGCGGTGACGAGAGCGGGTGCGGGTGCGCCGTGATCGGACGTCAGCCTGTTGGCTCCGCGCGGACAACCTGGGCAGCGATGCTGGCACTCGGGGCCGCGCTGTGGCTCGGCCGCACGCGTCGCCGCGCAATCTAAACCGACCGCCTGAATGACCCTGCCGCAGCAGGCCATCACCGTACCGCAAGCAGGTACAAGGTGATGGCCTGCGTGACGAGCAATAACAAAGCCAAGATCCGCCAACGGTTCGGCGTCTCGTCGGCAGCGGTGACGGGAGGCGACGGAGGCCTCAGGTATTCCGAGTTCGGGTTTTCTAGGTCGTAGATGAACTCCGTGAGTTCCTCGTAGCGCACGGCCACGTCCAACTTGACGGCACGCTCCAGGGCGCGGTCCATCCAAACCGGGACGTGAGGGTTGAGCTCACTCGCCGAGCGGTAGCTCAGCCGCTCGAAGTCGGACGGGCTTCGCGCGTCCTCGATGGCCTGGCCGTACGGCAGCTGGCCCGTCAGCATCTCGTAGCAGATGCAACCCAGCGAGTAGAGATCCGAACGTGTGCTGGGCTTCATGCCCAGGACGTATTCCGGCGCCGAATAGGCAGCGGTGCCGAGGATCTTGTCGCGCACGATGGGCGCAGTGATCTCCTCGATGCCGGCAACGAAACACGAGCCATAGTCGATGATGGTGACATCCCCTTTGTCGTCCACCACGATGTTGTCGGGCTTGAGATCCTGGTGCAGGACCTCCTGCCGGTGCAGGGCGATGAGCCCGCGAACGCACTGACCGATGATGCGCACGACCTCGGAAGTGTCGCGCAACGGCGCCCGACGCCGGTGACGCTGGGCGATCCACTGGCCCAGCGTCTGCCCAGCCACGAATTCGCGTAAGTTGTAGAGGCACGTTCGCGCAGCGGGAGCGTCGATGCTGCGCACGAGGTGACGGCTCTTCACCCGCTGCCCAACCCAATGCTCCAATAGGAAGCGCTCGATGTACGCAGGATCGTCCTCATAGTTGACGCTGGGCGTCTTCATCACGTAGGGCCGCCCCGTCAGTTGCCCCTCCACCAAGTACAGTTGGCTGCGGCTGCTGGCGTGGAGTTCTTTCTTGATGACGAAGCCGTCGATTTCGTCGCCGACAGAGAGCTCGGGCGGAAACGGTAGCTGGCAGAGATGGTCGATGTATTCGGCCGCGTTCGCCGCAGGCACCTCATCGACGCGCAACAGTTGGCACGTCAAGTTGTCCTTGCTGCCCCGCTTCAGAGCGAAGTCCAGCAATTGCTGGCAATGCGCTTCGAGCGCGGTGGCATCGCCGTCGGGTACCTGCGCCAGAAAATCGGCGATCCTGCTGTCAGGCACGTAGTCGTGAATACCGTCGGACGTCAGAAGGAAGATGTCCCCGGCGACGAGTGAGGAACGATTGAGATCGACTTCGACCTTCGAGTCGAAGCCCATCGCTCGAGCGAGGTACTTCTCCGAACCACTGACTTGCACGGTGTGATCTCGGGTCAAACGCGTGAGTACGCCATCGCGCCAGCGCACGACCCGCGTATCCCCCACGTGGAAAACGTAGGCCGTTCGCGACTTCAGAACCAAGGCGCTGAGCGTGCAGATGTAGCCATGGTGCGCCTCGCGGTAGCGCGCGCCTTTTTCGTACAGCCAGCGGTTGATCGATGTCAGGACCTTGCGACTGGAGGTCTCGACGGTCCAGGTCTCCGGCGTGCTGTAGTAGTCACCGAGGAACGTCTTGACGCACAGCTCCGCGGCCTCTCGCCCGGCGTCGGCGGTGCTAACGCCGTCGGCAATGACCGCGGCGACGCCTTTGTGAGTCAAGAGGTTGGGCTCGCTCGGACACAGCGCGCCCATGCTGTCTTCGTTCGTTTCCTTGCATCCCGCCTCGGATCGCTGTCCAAAGGTCACCCGGAGGGCGGCGTCGAGATGCATGTCGGAACTACTTACCACACTCCCTCGACAACCGCCCCAGAAGGGGCTCAGGCAACCTCGAGCAGCTCGACGGTCCCGTCTTCGCGAACCTCGGCCATGTGTCCCTCGGGCTCCTTCAGGAAGAAGGCGCTGACCAGGGCTACGCCTGCGGCCGCGGCGATCACGACGAAGAACGTGGAGTAGCTCACCATCGCCAGCACCGTGAGGAAGAGCACAGCCCCAACGTTGCCGAACGCGCCGACCATGCCGGCGATCTGACCCGTCATGCGCCGCTTGACCAATGGCACCATGGCGAAGACGGCGCCCTCAGCGGCTTGTACGAAGAACGAGCAGCACATCGTCGCCACGACCGCGGCCGGGATGGGCCACGCGGAGGTGATGCGGCTCAGCAGGAGGTAGCCCAGCATCAAGCCGGCGATCAGGATCATCAGCGTGCGGCGCCTGCCAAACTTGTCCGACAACCAACCGCCGCCCGGACGTGCCGCGAGATTCATGAAGGCAAAGCCCGAGGCCAGCAGAGCGGCCTGTACTTGGCTCAAGCCCTCGAACGTCTGCAAGAAAAACAGGGGCAGCATCGACACTACCGCTAGCTCGGAGCCGAAGCTCGCCAGGTAGGCAACGTCGAGAATGGCCACTTGCCGGAACTCGTAGCGATGAATGCGGGGCACTTCGTGAACGAAGACTTCCTTGTTGACTCGGTAGAGCTGCCACGTTTGCACCACGAACAGAGCGCCGAGCGCCAGGTAGACCGGCACCACGTAGCTCTCAGCAATCAGCCCCAAGCGACCCGGCCCGAGCTTGTACGAAAGCAACGCGAGAGCACCGTACATCGGCAGGTTCATCAAAACGAGAAAAACGAAGTCCCGCTTGCTGGTGACCTCCAGGCCGCCATTGCGCTTGGGCTTGAAATACGTTGAGCCCTTCGGGGTGTCCCGCACCTTCCAGTAGAAGATCCCGGCGTAGGCCATTCCAACGAGACCCGTCAGCCCCATGGCGTAACGCCAGCCATCATCACCACCGAAGACCAAAGCCAGCGTGGGCAAGGACATGGCGGCTGCCGCAGACCCGAAGTTACCCCATCCGCCGTAGATCCCTTCTGCGATCCCGACTTGCCTCGCCGGAAACCACTCGCCAACGAGCCGAATCCCAATCACGAAGCCCGCGCCCACGAAACCGAGCAAGAAACGAAGCAACGCGAGCTGCGCGAACGAAGTGGCGCCTGCGAACGCCAGGCACACGAGACCAGCCAGAAACAGCAACCCGCTGAAAGTGCGCCGCGGGCCCACACGGTCGACGAGCATTCCAATCGCGATACGCGCCGGAATCGTCAAGGCCACGTTGAGCACCATCAGCGCCTTGATCTGCGCGTCGCTGAGATGGAGGGTCTGCTGGATCGAAGCCAACAGCGGGGCGTGATTGAACCAGATGACGAACGTGAGAAAGAAGGCGACCCACGAAAGGTGCAGCGTGAGAACCTTCGGATCCTTGAAGGCAAACAGGTTGATGCGTTGGCTCATACTCTCGGTGAACTCCTGCTCGGGTTTGTTTCCGCAACCCCACTAGTGAAACGCTTCGCGCCAAGTATCAACTGTTAATCACCTGCAACTAGGAAACACCGGCGACACGATCGTGTGTCGCGGAACATGAACGATCCCATCACGAAACATCACGCACCTCGACCCAGTTTCGTTACCCGCCCGATGCGCTGACAAAACATTCCGACGCCAAGCCGAAATGCCGTAGAAACAGAACACCAATGGTGCCTCCGCCCTCACCGGACGACCGAACGCCCTCGGTTTCCTGGACGAAACACGAGGGACGGCATGTTCAACGCAAAGTCGTCACTGGGCGCGCGGCTGTCTCGTGGCGAAACATGTGCCGCGCGGGGGCCTGCGACCACGACGAAGCTCAGCGCCGCAGCTCTCGAGTGCGGGGCAGCTGTGGCAGCGACAAATCCGGCCGCGGCCCGAGCTTCGGTGTCACCACGGGCTTGTCCCGCAGCGAACGTCGGATCTCCGACAAGGCCCGCTCGAGTTGTGGGTCTTTGCCCCGAATGGCATCACCGGGAGTCAGCTCGACTTCGATGTCTGGCTCCGCCCCGTAGTTCTCCACCGACCAGCCTACGTCCTCGAACCAGAACGAGAACTCGGGTTGGGTCGTGACCCCGCCGTCGACCAGACCATGCCGCGGCCAGATACCCACCACACCGCCCCAGGTGCGCTTGCCGATGAGGGGCCCGAGACCCATCAGCTTGAAGCAGTGAGAGAAGATGTCTCCGTCGGAGCCCGCATACTCGTTGGTCAGCGCGACGAGGGGCCCAGCAACGGAGTCGGCAGGGTATGGCGCCGGCCCGCTCCAGCGTCCCAGGTCGTAGCCAATGCGGCGGCGCGCGAGCTTCTCCAAAATGAGCTGGGATACGTAGCCCCCTCGGTTGAAGCGCACGTCGATGATCATGCCCTGGCGATCGAGTTCCGCGAGGAAGTAACGGTGGAACTCGGCGTAGCCTCGAGCGCCCATGTCGGGGATGTGCACATAGCCCACGCGGCCCTTGCTTTGGAGATGAACCCAAGCGCGATTCTTCTCCACCCACTCGCGGTAGCGCGCCTGTGTTTCACTGATGAGTGTCTTGACGACGACCCGACGCGGGCTGCGCCCTCGTGTGTTGCCGACGGTGAGCTCCACCTCGACGCCCGCTCGATTGAGCAGCAGAGCGCCGGGCGGCGTGGTGCGGCTGAGCGTTCGCCCATCAATGGCCAGTAGGGTTTGACCTGCCTTGACCTCGACGCCAGGTGCGGCCAAGGGCGAACGCGACCTGGGGTCCCAGGCGTCTCCCTCGACGATGTGTTCGATGCGCCACGCGCCGAGTTTGCGGTCGAAGGCGAGATCCGCACCGAGCAGCCCCACGTCGTAACTCGGAGGAGCTCGGTGATCACCGCCCAGCTCGTAGGCGTGGGACGTCCCCAGCTCACCCTGCATCTCCCACAGCAGGTCCGACAATTCCCCGCGCGTACTCACTCGCTCGACCAGCGGTTCGTAGCGACGATAGACGCCGGCCCAATCCACCTTGGACATGTCCGGAGTCCAGAAGTGGTCGCGCTGCAAGCGCCAGGCTTCACGCAGGATCTGTCGCCATTCCTGCGCGGGTTCGACCTGAAGCTGGATGCGATCCAAGTCGATCCAGCCGCTCTTCTTGTTGGGGGCGTCGTCGTCTTGCTGTTCGTCGGGCTTGCTGCCGGCTTCGAGCACCCGCAAGCGGTCGCCGACGCGCAGGATCATCGTCTTGTTGTCACGACTGAGGGCCACGCTCGTGATGCCGCTCAGCAACGTCTCGTGCTTGCGCTCCTCCAAGTCGTAGCAGTGGAGCGTTGCGTTGGCGGAGGTGGCTTCGTCCCAGCCATCGGAGGAAAGCATGCCCTCGATGGGCGTGGAGGTGAACAGCACCTTGCCTTCGATGCCGACGATCTGCTCGTAGCGGCCATCTCTGACGGGAAACGCGAGCACGCGCTTGTCGAGTCCGTCGAAGTCGATCTCGATCGGCTTGGGACGCCCCTTGCTCTTCTTGCCATCGGATTGTCTGTCCGAAGCGTCTTCTTCCTGCGGTTTGGGCTCGACGACGAACGGCGACTTCAATCCCTTCTGCAACAGCACGAGGTACGGCCGAATACCTCGCGGAAACCCGAGGTCGAAATGCAAGGAATCAGCGACGGGGTCGAAGTGACGACAACCCAGGAAGTAGAGGTATCTGCCTTCGGGATCGAAGGCAGGAGAGAAGTCCAAGAGCACGGGTTCTGTGACGTTCTTGACCGCACCGTTGCGAACCGCGGCCAGACGGATCGCTCGAGTGTGTTGGCTTTCGGCAAACGAGTAGGCGACGAAACGCCCATCGGGAGACCATACGAGCCCCGTGATGGGACCCCAGTCGCTCTTGTCCAGCACTCGGCGCTCTGCCTTGTCCAGGTCGACGAGCATCAACTCGTTGCGATGATTGGCGAGCGCAACACGGTTGCCTACCGGGCTTGCTTCGAGTTCGACGACCCGTCCGATGTCCAAGCGCCGCAAGACTCGTGCGCGACCGCGGCCTTGCTGGGAGTGCACCTCCAAGCGTTCCTCCCCACTGGCGTCGCTGACCAGCACCAGACTGCGCCCATTGCTCAGCCAGCGCGCCAAACGCCGGCGTCCTGGTGGCGTGCTCGACAATTGGTGCACGGGCCCGTCCCAGTTGCCAAAGGACACGCATTTGCCGCGACTACTGACGCACAGCAGGTGTCCTCGAGGGTGCAGCTCGAAGTCGGTGAGGTGCTCGTCGGCGTGCACGAACTTGCGACGAGCTTGCACTCGCGAGCCCGCGTGGGCGATGGCTACCGGTGCTGCCGTGTCGTCAGGCTCCGGGTCACTCTTCGGATCCAAGACGAACAGATCCGCCCCACAGTGGTAGGCGATCCGCCGCCCGTCCGTCGCGGGGTGACGCACGTAGTACTTTTCGTGATGGGTATGACGCCGCAACTTCGCCCCACGTGGCGTGCACGAGTAGATGTTGCCGATGCCCTCGTGATCGGAAACGAAGTAGATGCGGTTTCCAATCCACATCGGTCGAGAAAGGTTGCCCTTCAGCGTCAAAAGACGTCGAAAGCTGCCGCTACCGTCACTGTCGATCCAAATATCGCCCGCGGTACCACCACGATAGCGCTTCCACTGCGCCGGATCAGCCGCGTTCCTTCCAACGACGACACCCCCAGTTCCGCCAAAAGAAACATACTCCGCGGGCCCTGTCGCAAGCAGTTCGGGAGCGCTACCATCGAGCGCGACCCGCCACGCTCGAGACGGAGTGCTGAACGGCAATCCGGTATCGCTGCAGATGATGATCGCCCCGTCGTGCCAACCGACGACCGCCGTGCGAGCCCCGAGGTATGTGAGTCGACGCGCCTCACCACCCTCCGCAGGCATCACGTATACCTCGCTGACACCTTCGTCGCGTCCTATGAACGCTAACCAAGCACCGTCATCGGAGAGCACCGGATGGCTGACCGCGCCGAGGGACGTCGTCAGCCGCCGTGCGGTGCCTCCGCTTCGCGGTACAGACCAAAGGTCGTCTTCGCTGACGAAAACCAAGCGCTCTCCGGCGATGGTTGGATATCGATAGTAGCCGGGCACACTCATGCGAACTCACCGTTTCTGATCAGCGGAAACCCAGTCGCTCCGCGTGACCGCTCGGACGGCAGCACTGGTCGCCCCGAACCGCAACAGCTGACTCACTTCTCCGACTGGCCGGCGCCCCTGCCGGTCCGGTGTGTGCAGGGCGCCGGCGCCTCGCAGGCCACAGTCCACACGAAGAAACTCCTGGTCGGGGCGCCAAGACGCGGCAAGTAGCGGAAATCAAACCCGGACACGTAATGTCAGCTTTACAAAATGTCATTACCACACAACACTCCGGACGTGTCGCCGACGGTCACGAATGCGGTTCGTACGCGCCGCGAAGCGGCGGGCCTCGCGCAGGCGACCCTGGCCCAGCAAGTGGGGGTTTCGCGCCAGGCCCTGATTGCCATCGAGGCCGGGCGACAGATCCCGTCGACCGCACTCGCCTTGCTCTTGGCGCGAGCGCTCAGCTGTCGCGTCGAAGAGCTCTTCCAGCTGACCCCCGACGGAACGCTGCAAGCGGCGCTCGCGCCACAGGACGTTCACTTGCAACCGACTGCCACATCGCGCGTCGTCGTGGGCAAGGTCGGCGGACGCTGGGTCGCACATCGGCTGGGTGCCGACACGGCCACGGCCGCCGACGGTGTCCTCACCGGCTTCGTGCCAAGCCGGGCCCGACGTTCTTCGACCGCCGTCGAGCGAGCGACCATTCAGGCGCTGACCGACGTCGAAAGGTTGGAGAAGAACGTGCTCGTCGCCGGTTGTGCACCAGTGTTGGGCCTGCTTGCCAACCGCGCGAACCGTCACTATCGCGACACGCCCATAGCCTGGTTGGGGGCCAACAGCCAACGGGCTTTGGAGCTCTTGCGCAATGGGCTCGTTCACGTTGCGGGCTTACACTCCGTGGACGACGCGACCGGGGAGGTGGCCCCCGTCGCGCGAAGGGCGTTGCCAGGTCGCTCTCTGACACTCATTCACTTGACCCGCTGGCGGCAGGGTTTGGTCGTGCAGAAGAGCAATCCACTACGCTTGCACAGTGCGCAGGACCTGTTGCGCCCCGACCTGCGACTGGCCAGAAGAGAAGCGGGTTCCGGGGCAGATCAACTGCTGTGCAGGCTGCTTCACGCGGCCGGAGCAACGCCACAGCACGTCCACCCCACGCGCTGGGCATCCAGCCACGACTCGATCGCGCAGCTCGTTCGCTACGGGGTCGTCGATGCGGGCATTGCCATCGAGAGCGTTGCAAGAGCGGCGGACTTGGATTTCGTCCCGCTCGCAGAAGAACGCTTCGAGCTGGTGGTACCAACCGAACTATTGGGTCATGCGCCGACGCAGCGCGCCCTCGATCTACTGAGTGACGCCTGGTTTCGGCAAGAGCTGCTCGACCTGCCGGGGTACGACGCAACGGACAGCGGGCGGGCAACTCACTTCGACGCGACGCCATGAGCCGCCGACACGTCAAGCCGGCGGCGCTCAGGGTCCTAGGTTGCGTCCTGATGGTACTGCTCGTCGCTTCTGGATGCGACTCCCAGGCGACGGCCCCGGAGCGCCTGTCCGTCTATGCAGCATCGTCTCTAACCGATGTCTTTCGCGACCTCGCCGACGCATTCGAAGCGAAGCACCCCCACGTGGAGCTCGCTCTCACGTTCGAGGGCAGCCAGATCGCTCGTCTCCAGCTCGAGCACGGGGCCCCGGGCGACGTGTTCGCTTCCGCGGACGTGGCACACGTGCAAACGCTCGTCGATGCGGAGCTGGCTACTCCGCCGCGAGTCTTCGCTGGCAACGAGTTGATGATCGTCGTGCCACGCACGAACCCGGCCAAGCTCGAAGCTTTCGCCGATCTCCCACGTGCAAGTCGGCTGGTAGTCGGTAACCCAAACGCCCCGATCGGGGTCTACACGGCCACACTGCTCGAACGAGCGCGCGCGAAATTCGGCGAATCGTTCACCAGTAACATACAGTCCGCAGTCGTCTCACGTGAGAGCAACGTCCGCTTGGTGCGTGCCAAGGTGGAGCTGGGTGAAGCCGACGCAGCGATCGTGTATCGAACGGATGCCATGTCGTCCGAGCACCTCGCCGCGGTAGCCATCCCAAAAGAGCTCAATCCCCGAAGTAGCTACGTCATCTCGACCATCACGACGAGCCGCCAACCCGAGTTGGCCGAGGCCTTCGTCCGCTTCGTGCTGTCCGACGAAGGGCAAGACATCGCGGCTCGTCACGGCTTCTTGCGAGGGCCCGGCTGATGCCGACGCTACCTGGCCGGGTCGGCGCTGCATTGGGCGCTGCACTGGTGCTCGCGCTCTCGCTGCCGTTGCTGGCGCTGGCGACTTCGGCCTCCGTCGCCGACCTGAGGGCTGGCGTGCAAGACCCGGTGTTCGCGCCCGCACTTTGGCTGAGCCTGAAGACATCACTGCTGAGCCTGACGCTGGTCTGCTTGCTTGGCACGCCTTTGGCCTGGTGGCTTGCAACCTCGCGGTCGAAGCTGTGCCGAAGCATCGAGCTTCTGGTCCAGCTGCCAGTCGTCATTCCGCCGGCAGTCGTCGGCGTCGCGCTGCTGCAGACGTTCGGCCGCCGTGGACTTCTGGGTCCAGCCTTGGCGGCATTGGACCTATCGTTACCGTTCACCACCTACGCCGTCGTCATTGCTCAGTTGGTGGTCTCCGCACCGTTCTACGTGCAAGCTGCGGCCAATGCGTTTCGCAAGGTGAACGAAGACTCGTTGCTGGTAGCGCGCACGTTGGGCGCGAGCGGTGCTGCAGCTTTCTTTCGAGTCTCCGTGCCCGTAGCGCTACCTGGTTTGGTCGCGGGTGCGTCCTTGGCTTGGGCCCGCTCGCTGGGCGAGTTTGGAGCAACCCTCCTGTTCGCCGGCAACTCCCCAGGGTCCACACAGACCATGCCCTTGGCGATCTTTTCGGCGCTCGAATCGGACGTCGAAGTCGCCCTCGCTCTGTCGCTCGTCTTGGCCGCCTTTGGCGCCCTGGCCCTCGTGACACTTCAAGCCGCGAGGGGACTGTGGCTGAGGGTTGCGGGGGCGTATCCGGCGCAGGATCCTTCGCATCGGAGCCACGACAAGTGAAGCTCCAGCTTCGAGTTCGCACCCCGATTGGCAGCGGCAGCCTCGACGTGGAGCTTTCGGCGGACACGATTCCCGTCGCGTTGATCGGACCCAACGGCAGCGGCAAGACGACACTTCTGAGGATCATTGCCGGGGCGGTTCGTCCCCGCGAAGGCATGATCCGCGTCGGAGATCGGCTGCTCTTCGACAGTCGACGGCAGATCGACGTACCCATCGAGCAACGTCGAATCGGCTACGTACCGCAGGGCTGCGGACTCTTTCCGCACCTGCGCGTGATCGACAACGTCGCATTTGGTCTGTCTGCGCGGCGCACCACGAGCCGAGCGGAAAGGCGCGCCAGCGCGGCAAGGCTCCTGGAGGAGCTGGGCTGCGGTCACCTCGCCAACCGCTACCCGGCTCGCCTCTCGGGCGGGGAACAGCAACGCGTCGCGTTGGCACGAGCGCTCGCCGTCGACCCAGGCGTGCTGTTGTTGGACGAGCCCCTCGCGGCCCTGGACGCGAGTGCCCGACGCAGCATGAGGCGATTCCTCGGCGATCGGCTGCGCGAAGTGAACAAACCGAGCATCATCGTCACCCACGACGTGCGCGACGTTCGAGCCATGGAGGCGTCTGTCGCCGTTCTGGACCACGGCAAGCTTCTGGTGCACGCGGACCTCGCGACGCTGACCGAGGCGCCCCCGAACGACTTCGTGGCAGAATTCGTCGGCAGCTAGCTCCGCTGAATTGCCGCCGGACGAACCCGCGAGGCGCGGGAGTTGGCAACCCGCGGCGTTTGTCCTCGACTCCTTCAACGCAGAAAGCGATGCTCGCGCTAGCGATGGCCCAGGTCGAATTCACTCGACACCTCCCAACCCTCTTTCCGCAATTGGGACGAGAGCCGCTTTCGCTCGACGGCGCCACGGTTGCTGACGTCGTGCAAGCGTTGGAAGCCATCGCTCCCGGAATCGCGTTCTACATCTGTGATGAACGCGGGCGTCTTCGGCGCCACGTCAACATCTTCGTCGACGACGAGATGCTGGTCGACCGCCGTGAGCTGAGTGACCGCATCACTGAAAGCACCCACGTGTTCATCGCGCAGGCACTCAGCGGAGGTTGAGCCTTCACCCCACGCGCAAGCCCGATCCTCACCAAGAAAGAGTACGCCAATGGCAAAACGACTTCTCATCGGTACCCGCAAGGGCAGCTTCATCGCCGAAAAGACCGGCCGCGACTACGCGCCCCGCCTCAGCGGTCACGCCGGCGTGAGCGTCAACTACCTCGCCAACGATCCCAACACCGGGGTTCTTTGGGCAGCTCTCGGCTTCGGTCATTGGGGCGCGAAACTCTCCCGCTCCGACGACGGCGGCAAGACTTGGGCAGATGCCTCACAGATCAAGTACCCCGAAGGAGCACGCTATCTGGCGCCGCCCGATCCCGACGAGGAGACCGCGGGCGACGAGCCCGAACGCTTCACCCTGCGCACGGCAACCTTGCTGAAGCTCTGGGTCCTCGGCTTTGGAAAACCCGGGCACATCTACGTCGGAACCATCCCGGGTGGGTTGTTCGTCAGCGACGATGGCGGCGAGCACTTCGAGCTCAATCGCGCTCTGTGGAACCACGAAAGCCGCGGTGGTGACCTCTTCATCGGCCCGGGAAGCGGCAAGACGCACTGGTTTGGAACCCCGGCGTCCGAGGGTGGCGAGTTTGCCCCCGGCATCCATTCCATCGACGTCGATCCCCGCAACCCAAACCGTCTCCGCGTCGCGATCTCCACGGCCGGCGTGCTGGAGAGCACCGACGGCGGCGAGAGTTGGTACGGTCGAAACGTGGGCATGACCAACGACTACTTGCCTGACCCCAACGCGGAGTGGGGCCACGATGCCCACTTCATCCAATGCTGCCCGGCCGAGCCGGAGCACATTTGGCAACAGAACCATTGCGGAGTCTTCTACAGCTCGGATGGCGCGGCCACGTGGAAGAAGGTGAGTCAGCCCGAGCAGGGTGTTCACTTCGGCTTTCCCATCGCCGCGGCCGACGACGATGGCCGCACCGCGTGGGTGGTTCCTGGCATCTCCGACCAACAGCGAATGGCGATCGGCGGCGGGCTCTTCGTGGCGCGTACGGAAGACGGCGGCGAATCGTGGCAGCAGCTGCGACGCGGTCTGCCACAGGACAACGCCTACGACGTCGTCTACCGTCACGCCCTATCCGTCAGCGGTGATCACGTCGCGTTCGGCAGCACCACCGGCAATCTCTACGTCAGTGAGGATCGCGGAGAGAGCTGGGCGACGATCGCGAACAACCTGCCCCCGATCTACAGCGTGCGCTTCGGCTGAAACCCACGCTCGCCCCGCGGACGCGCCGAGCACGGATGCTCGACTTGCCCGCGGAGCAGCCGCACGCCGCTCAGTCGCTGTGCACGACCAAGCCGAGCACGGATTGGAACCAACTACCGTCGGCATCCCCGTCGCTGTTGAAGAAGATGTCCTCGCTGCCCATCTCGTAGCGGTTGTCCCAACGGATGACCAGGACGTCGGAGTCGGGAAGCGGTTTGAGGTCGAACGTCCCCGTCACCGTCGTGACGGACACCGAGTCCACCGGGACGCCCATGTCGTCTACAGCGCCGTAGATCGCGTTGTCGCTGTCGCTCAGGTGTTCCAGACGCAACGCAAGCCCGAACTGGTCGGTGAGCGAATACCCCGCAGCGGCACTGATACCCCAGAAGGACGTCGCGTCGCCCTCCGAGACGCTGTTTTGGTTGTAGTCGGCGTTGAACACCAGCGTGAGGGGTTTTAGGTCGACGGTGGCCACGACGTCGAAGAACATGTTGAAAGCGTCCGCATCATCCTCCGGCCCGAGCAAGCCACCCACCGCCAGCGACAGGGGCCCATCGTCGTAGGTGAACTGCGCCCCGAAGCTCGGGAGGAACACCGGGTCCGGCTCCGGCGTCACGCCGTCGTCATCCAAGCGCACTTCGCCAACCTCCGTGATCGTGTTGACGCCGTTGACGAGCAGGAAGTTCAACCCCATCGACGAGTTCAACTCGTAGCCGGCGCGCAACCCGGTGTGCCAGAAGGGCTGCATCGCGTAGTAGAGGCCGCCGCGGGTGTAGTTGAGGTTCTGCCAGCTCTCGGCGACTTCCGCGCCGTAGATGGTTCCAAACTGCCCCACGTCTAGCGTCAAGGCTTCCGTCGCATTCCACGTCAAGAACGCTTGGGTGATGTTGTCGATGCCCAACGGGCCATTGTCGGCGCCGTAGAAGATCGGCACTGACGGCCCCGCGCGCAGACTGATGGTGGCCCCCGCCGCCCCACCGTCATAGACGATGTCCGCGCCCGCGAACGAAAGCGAGAAGCCGTTCTCGTTGATGCCTCCCGCACCCGGGACGAAGACGTTCGACGCGTACGCCCGATGAGGTGGCGCGGGAGTGTCGATGCGTGCCGTCTGCAGACCGAGGTAGGCATCGACGAACGCCGACACCTTGACGGCACCTTCGCCCTTGGGCGCCTCGGGTTCCTCGGGCTCAGCCTTCTTCTCTTCGGCTTCCTCCTTCTCCTCTTCTTCTTCGGCTTCGTCCTCTTCCTCATCCCCGTCATCAGCGTCGGCGTCAGCCTCAGCCTCGACGCCCTCTGCGTCGGCCTCAGCGGATGCTCCGACCCCGAAACTCTGAGCAGAAGCATCTTCCGCGAGAGCCACGGCAAACGCGATGATTGGCACACAAGATACGGCAATTACTCTCATTTCTAGGCGTTCCTTTCGGGTGGCACCGGGGATAGACCGGGGAGTGTTTCCGCAGTGCTACGGTCGGCGCAAATTCTCACACCTCTAGTAACCCGGCAGCCACATTCGCGGCTCACTCTTTGGCACCTGGAGGCGTGTTGGGACACGTTGCCGCACCGGCGTGACACTGTCCAGAAAACGTCCGCGGACAGTGACGTCAGAACCAATGCCCGTTTTCGGCTGAAGCTGCCAACCTATGTGGAAACCCCGTGACACCGCTGACGCGGTGCATCTCTTGCCAAGTCGCGCCCGCCCAAGCTAGTAACGTAGCGGGGGATTGTACCGCGCACTGGAGGCCCGCGAGCTTCCCGCCTCGAGCACCAACGGGCAGCGCGCATCCGAATCCGTCAGCGACAGATGCCGGCCGGGAAAGCAGCAACCAACTCTCGATCGATCGATAACCCCCACCCAACACAGCACGGACCAGTAGCCCCCACGAGAGAACACCCAACCCAACAACCAACCCCAAGCGAACCAGAATCACTCCCAGCACCCCAAGCCGACATTACCCTCACACCAACACTCGGCACGTCCTTCCGCCCAACCACACGCCGCACGCCACACGCGGTGAGACACCAGCCTTCGAGCAGCGCAACACACACCCACATGACCCGGCAACTGGCCACACTCCCCGCCCTCGAACGCGATAGGTTTTGCGCTCAGACCCGAACCTGAGGGCACTCCAGACCAAACACTGCTTGATTCGGGCAACGCGGGCTCTTTTAATCCGCAACATGTACTTGTACCCGATCCGACATGCGGCCGTCGCGACGGCCGCCCTCTTCCTCTTCAGCACAGCGCATTCGCACGCCGAGCCCCCACCGACGACGGCGAACGTGCTCGCTGAAGGGACAGGCGGGCAGCCGAACGCGGCTCCCGAGGCTGAAGCGAGTCGGGCGGCATTCGCTGCACTGCGCAAAGCCGCAAGCGAGCACCTCGAAGGAGCGGAGAAGTCCTCGTTCGAAGGCATGGGCAACGAAGCGGTTGGTGCCTTGATGGACGAGGAGGACGAAAGCAAGCTCAGCGAAGAGCAGAAGTCCATTCGCAACGCGATCGCGAAGGCGGCCTTCGAGAGTTCCTTCGAGTACGAGACGGGGGACATCGCAATCGGCGACGGCCTGGCTACCCTGCACTTGGGCGATGAGTTTCGCTACTTGAACGAGGCAGATGCGGAGAAGTTGCTGGTCGAAGGCTGGGGCAACCCGCCCGGTTCACAGACGTTGGGCATGATCGTGCCGAACGGTTCGAGTCCCCTGCATGCGACGAAGGGCTGGGCAGTTGTCGTCAGCTACAACGAGGACGGTCACGTCGACGATGACGATGCAGAAGACATCGACTACGACGAGCTCCTCGAGCAGATGAAAGGGGACACGGCCGAAGACAGCAAGCAGCGGGTCGCCCAAGGCTACGAAGGCATCGAGCTCGTCGGCTGGGCCGCACCGCCTCGCTATGATGCGGCAACGCACCGCCTGTATTGGGCCAAAGAGTTGGCCTTCGGCACTGCGCCGGACCACACGCTGAACTATGCCATTCGGGTCCTTGGGCGGAAGGGCGTGCTCGAGCTCAATGCAGTCGCGGGCATGAATCAGCTCGAGATGGTGCGTGAGGAGATGGAACGCGTGCTGCCTCGCGCCGAGTTCGACTCCGGCTCGAAGTACACCGACTTCGACCCCGACATCGACGAAGTCGCGGCCTATGGCATCGGTGGCTTGATCGCGGGCAAGATGTTGGCGAAGGCGGGCTTGTTCGCCGGCCTGTTGAAGGTGCTCGTGGCTGCCAAGAAGCTCGTTCTGTTGGGGGTGATTGGCGTGGGGGCTTTCCTGGCCAAGCTCTTCAAAGGGCGCTCCACGGGCAACTGAGCCCAGAATCATTGCGGGCTGCGCGCTGGAGCAGGCAGGGGGTCGCCAGCCCCAGCCACGCGCGCGGTCTGGCCCGGTCCTTGCCCTGCTAGGTGCCCGCGGGCATTGCCGCGAAAGGTGGGCACCTCGACCTGAACCTGCAAAGGGCTGCGATGCGCAACCCGTCTTCGTGGCGAAACGCGCATGTTACCTCAGCACCCGTAAGTGATGGGAGCGCCTGTGTCTCTTCTCATCGCGCAAATGTTGCAGGAAAGGAATGGGTCATGAATCAAGCACTGCTCCAAGAAATCGAGTTCGTAGACGGCCTCATGTCGCAACCGGTGAGCTTTCTATCCGGCGAGACCAGCGTACTCGAGGCGCTCAACACCGCGCGAGAGCGCAGGATCCACCATCTCCCCGTCGGCGACGCCAAGGCTCCCTTGGGCGTACTGTGCACCTGCGACCTACGCGAAGCACCTCTGTCCGAAAAGTTGGGCAACCTGTTGTCGCGGCCGTACGTCAGTATCGAATGCCGAGCCACGATTCGCGAGGCTGCTGAGCTGATGCGCGAGCATGTCGTGGGCTCACTGCTCGTCACCGACGGAGACGGCGTCACCGGCATCATCACGCGCGCGGATCTCGCGCGCTCGGCAAACGGCCGGAGTCACTTGGCGGAAGTGGTCTGCACCTGCTGCGGCTCCGATGCGCACCTGGGCAAAGACCAATACGAGCAGCTCCTGTGCGTGGATTGTCGGGAGCGTGCCACCGAGCCGAACTCCTTCGAACAGGGCCTCGGCGGTTGACAAGGCCTCGACAGTTGACTCGGTGCCGAGCTGGATGATGGCTATCGCGAGGCGGCCCTGAGGCGATTGAGCGGCAGGCCCGACGCTCGCAGCGTTTTCGCCAAGCTCGAGTGTCTGCGGGATCACGTGGGGCGAACTGGCGAAGCCATCGAGCAGTATCGTTTCGACGTCCCAATCGACGGGCGCGTGACGGAACTGCAGCAAGCGCGCATCCTGCCCGAGAGCCACCACGTGGAGCAGCTCGAAGCGCGACTGGCGTACGAAGAGGCAGCGTTCGCCGAAGGGCTGGGCCGAGCCCGGAGCTGAAGGCAGCTGACCCCGCGAAGTTCCGTGGGGTGCTTGTGGGCGGATGTGTCTGTCGGCTGCGTCGGCGCCGGGGAAAGCTGCGAGCACTTTGCTGAGCTGCCTCGGCGGGCTGGGGGTACCAACGGGAGAGAGCGCAACTCCTATGAAATTGACTGTGAAATGCGTGAGAGTCTCCGCGTTCGTCGCCGGCAGCGCCCTGCTCTTGGCGGGGTGTGGCGATGCGGTGGGGACCAACGATGAGGGCCCCGGCGCCACAAGGGACGAGAGCGGCGCCAGCGACGGCGCCGTGAGCGATGGGCCGGCGGACGACGACTCCGGACCGAACTCCGACACGGGCGAGCCTTCGGGCGCCGATGGTGCGGGGGATGAAAGCCCCGGTAGCAGCTCCAATCCCAGCCCGAACACCCCTGGCGCTGACTCGCCGGGCACCTCGCAGGACCTCGGCGACGAGAGCGGTCCGGGTGCACTGCCCGAAGGTACCGATCCCGGAGGCGTCGACGTCGCTTGTGATGCTTCCGAACCTGGGGTGAGTCCGCTGATGAAGCTGTCGACGGTTCAGTACCGAAACACGGTGCGCGATCTGTTGGAGGCCGCGAACATGGGAGGCGTCGTTGCCGACACGGACGCCGCTCTGAGTTCGATCCCCGCCGACACGCTCGTCGATTCTTTCCGTGGTCTGGATGAGCGGGTTTCGATGGAGCACGTGCAGGGCTATCTCGACGTCGGCAGGGCGATCGGCGACGCACTCGCCGCCAACCCATCGGCTTTGGAGAGCGCCATCGGTAGCTGCGCGCTGGACACGGAGCTCTCCGACGGCTGTGCCCAAGACTTCTTGGAGACTTTCTTGCCGCTGGTTTACAGGCGTCCAGTCGACAGCGACGAGATTGCGGCCTACATGGAGCTCAACGACGGGCAGCGAAGCCCCGCCGAGGTCGTGCGCGCCATGATTGTCGTGGCCCTATCTTCGCCTCGCTTCGTCAACCATCTCGAGATCGACGGCACGGCGTCCTCGTCGAGCACGGACATCTTGCAACTGACGTCCTACGAGATTGCCTCGCGGCTTTCGTACACGTTCTGGCAAACCATGCCGGATGCTGAATTGTTCGCCGCAGCAGACGACGGCTCGCTCGCGACCGAGGCGGGCTTCCAAGAGCAGCTCGATCGCATCTTCGACGATCCGAGAACACGCCAGACCTTGTGGCAGTTCTGGAACGAGTGGATGAAGCTGGAGCGCTTCACCGGCTTCGAGACGGCACGCCCCGCGTTCATCGCGCTGACGCAAGATACGAACGTCGGCGAGGATGGGCACGACTACTACGGCGACATGGTGCAGGAGATCCGGGAGTTGACCGAAGTGCTCACCTTCGAGCGAGACGCCACCGTCGCAGACTTGCTGCTGACCGACATCTCCGTGACCCAATCGGATGATCTGGCTGCGCTCTACGGCGTGGAACCTTACAGCGGCAGCGGGGACTATCCGCGCTTGCCCGAAGGCACACGCGTGGGCTTGTTCCAACGCGCTGCGATTCTCGTCTCCAACCTGGAGCAGACCAACCCGTTCCATCGCGGGGCCTTCGTGCGTCGTGCTCTTCTGTGTGACGACCTACCCCAACCCGATCCCAACAGTCTGCCGCCGGGCTCACTGGATCCACCTGCCGTCGATGGAGCCCAAACGACCCGACAGCGTTTCGAAGCCAAGGTGGACGGCAACTCCTTGTGCGAAGGCTGTCACGGTGCGTTCAGCGATATCGGCTACGTCTTGGAGTCTTTCGATGCCTTGGGCCGTCACCGCACGACGGAGTTCGTCTTCGACGAGCAAAGCGGGGAACTGCTCGCGGAACTGCCGCTCGACACCAGCGCCGTGGCGCGCGTCGACCTCGACGACGAGACGGAGGTGAGCGACGCCGTCGACCTCGCGCAACGTATGGTCGAGAGCCAAAAGGTGGAAGCCTGCTTGGCGCAGAACTACTTCGAGTACTCCGTCCGGCGCTTGGCGGAAGGTGGTTCCGCCGATGGTTGCATGGTGGGCGATCTGGCCGCACTGCTGGCGGATCCTGAGCAGGGACTGCGCGCTGCCTTCCGGCGCGTCGCGCAGTACGACGGTTTCTTTCAGCGAAAGGTTGGCCCCCGATGAAGTCCCAGCGACACCGCCACGTGACGAGACGTTTCTTTCTTCGCGGAGCAGGAGGGGCTGCGCTGGCGTTGCCTTTCCTCGAGTCCTTGTTGCCGCGCGGCGCAACCGCTCAGGAAGCGATGGCCCCCAAACGCTTCATCACGCTGAAGACCTTCAGCACGCAGCTGATCAAGAAATGGTACCCAGCCTTCGAGGGCAACGGCTACGTCCTCAAAGACGAAGTGTACGGCGGCAGCAAGGCGGATGGCACAACCCTGCTGACTCAGACGATCGACGGAACGGCGTACACCCAAGCGCCGCTTTCCGAACTTCGCACCGACAGCGGGATTTCCGCCATCTTGGGTCCGGCACTGAACCCGTTCCTGGACAAGCTCACGCTGATTCGTGGTTTGGACTTCTTGCCCTCGGTCAACCACAACTACGGTGGGCTGCTCGGTAACTTCTCGTCCTGCACCGCGGCCACGCCATGCGACGCCGATGGTCTCGAAAGCGTGCCCACCATCGACCAAGTGATGGCCTACTCTAGCAAAGTCTATCCCAACACGCCCGCCCAGCGCTATTTGCACATCTCCCAGGGTGTCGTCGACTCCATGTCATACACCGACTACGGCCAGGCGGGTGGTCCGGTGGAGCAACTGCAGGCACGAACCAACCCCCGCGACGCCTTCAACGACGTCTTCGGCGACTTCGAGGCACCGTCAGCCGACGGCAACGCCCCCGCTACCGGTCCCGATCCCGACGCGTTGCTCGTGGACAAAGTCATCGACCAATACCGCGCGCTGAGCAACAGCCCACGACTGTCGGCAGACGACAAGCAGAAGGTCGACCAACATGTCAACCTGCTCGCCGAGATCGAGTCGCGTTTGGGTGGCACCACTTCGTCGTTGTCGTGCGCCCCGCCTCTGGAGCCGGAATCACTCGAGAACAACTCCGGAACGGATCCCTCGGACATCAGCACCAAGTGGGACCTCTTCCTCGACATCGTCACGGCGGCGGTAGCCTGCGACCGTACCCGCATCATCACCATCGGAGTACACAAAGCCCTCGGTCCAGGCCCCGATCCCGACGACGCAACCCTCGCCGGTCACTATCACTCGGAAGACGCCAGCGGCGGTACCTGGCATGGCCTGGCGCACGACTGGGGCAACGACAACTCGCGGCGCATGCTGGAGGGCATCAACGCCTGGGTCGCTCGCGAGGTCGTCGCAAAACTGCTGGAGAAGCTCGATGTTCCCGAAGTGGGCGACCGCACGATGCTGGACAATTCCCTCGTGTACTGGGGAAATGAACTGGGCTTCAACCACATCGCCCACAGCGTGCCGTGCCTGCTCGCCGGCAGTGCCGGCGGCTACATCCAAACCGGGCGCTATCTCGACTACATCGACTGGGACGGCCAATCGTACTTCTCTCAGGAAGACGGCAACGTGATCAAAGGCATTCCTCACAACCGCTTTCTGGTGACGGCGATGCAGGCCATGGGCTTGGCGCCGGAGGATTACGAGCGTGACGGGCAGCCGGGCTACGGCTCCACCAGCGTCAACGGCCGTGACCCCAGCTTGTGGCCGACCGACTACGACCTATCCCAGGTGGGCGAAATTCTGCCCGGCATCCGCGGTTGAGCCAGCGCCGCGCACAGATGCACGCTGAGGAACCCGGCCGCCGAAGCACGCCGCGCGCAGACACGCGACGAGCACCGCGCCCGAGTCGTTCGACGGACGAGGCATGACGCACTCTGCTCGCCAACGCCTCAGCGAACGATGCGGTCGACGAAGATCGGGTCGCAGTTGGTGAACTCGATGTTCGTCTCCACCCGGAAGTTCGATTGGTCGGTGTGGCGTTCGGCGTGGAAGAGATCCAGCGCGTAGGTTTGACCAATTTCGATCCCCAGACGCGACGCTTCGGCATCCAGATCGACCATCGCCGATCGCGCGGGATGTAGGCCACCGACGTCGACCGCGAGCTTGCCGTTGACGAACGCCCAGAGGTCGTCGTCGCCAGTGAAGGTAAACACCTCCCCGCCCTCATACGTGAACTCCGTATGCAGCTCGAAGGTGAACCAGAAGTTGTGGTCGTTGCCTTCGTTGCCGAAACCTCGACCGTCTATCGGGAAGAAGGCGCTGCTGTCGAACACCAAGCGGCCCCCTTCGTTCTGGAATGGCAACGCGTACTCGAATTCCTCGTTGACCCCATCGACGGTACGGTACCACTGGTCGAAGTCGGCTTCTGAGGTCGTCTGTCGGCCGCCACCATCGTCGAAGTAGGCGCGCTCTCCACCCTCATCGCGCATGTTGGGCCCGTTGGCGTTGTAGACGGGCTTCTGATCGTCGCCGAGGTCTTCCTCGACGATACCGGGTGAAATCGCATCTCCCGAGTACGCCTCGAAATCCGGATGGCTCGATGTGAAATCACGCACGATGCCCGTGAAGTTCGGTGCACAGTCGTCGTCTCGTCCGAGGGAGGATGAGGGGGTGGAGCTGCCACCGCTGGCGGTGCCGTCGTCATCGACCAGCAGCTCGTCCCTTCCGACGTCTGGCCCGCCTCCGACGATGCCCTGACTCTCCTGCTCTGCGGAACCCTCCCCGCCTTCGTCTTCGCCGCCACAGGTGAGCAAAGACAACCCTAGAAGAGCGAAACACGCGTTTTGGTACCTCATTGACGGATCCTAGCAGCGCCGAACGACCTGCTCGTTGCCAAAACCCGCGATGACGCCTCGCGTTGCACCCAAAGTGTTTCCGCCTGCTTCCACATCAGCGGAACGCCTGCGCGACCGGATGAATGCGCGTCAGCTTCGATCGCAGCCCGCGCTTCGGCGGGAGAGTATTTCACCGCGGCGGAGGTTCAGACCGTCACGGACTTCGCCGCAAGCACCGCGCCATGTTCACGCGCAGGTGTCGCAGACGCCACGAAGCTGAACCTCGACACCACGCTCCTTGAGTGAACGGGGCACTCCTCGTCGTGGGATATTTACCGATACCTCGGGCAGGCAGCACACGTCGCCGCATTCGGTGCAGATGAAATGCGGATGAATCGCAGCATCGTGGTGCTGGGTATCCCCGCTGTGAAAGCGCCAGACGCGATCCCCCAACTCCATCTTCGTCGCCAAACCGGCTCCCGCCAGATCGACCAAGTTTCGATACAACGTGGCCCTATCCCACGGCTCCCCAGCCAAGAGCTCGACGACCTCTGCGTGACTGACGGGGCGCGGCGCCTGACGGAGCTCCCTCAAGACCGCTATCCGCGAGGCGGTCGCACGCAAACCCGCCGCTCGCAGCTCCTCCTTGAGCGAAGCGTCGCTTGGATCGGGTGCCACTTGGGGAGGATGAGGCACCCACCCCGCAATTGCAACTGCGATTGCAATTGCAGCTAGCGGAGCCGCATTGATGCTCTCATTTCGCGAGTTCCTGCGCGCTTTCGATGGCCCGGTCCTGGGCCTCCCGGTGGGCCTCGACTTCGCGCACGGCCTCCTTCGCGTCCTCGACGAGCTGAATTGGAGAAACGACGGCATCGTCACCGAGCCCCGTCACACGCCGCATCGAGCCCAGGTAGACGCCCATCCCCAGCGCCGCGATGCCGAGCAACAGTACGCTACCGAGAAGCAACCGGGTGAGCCCCCCACCCCGACGGGCGAACAGCAAGTACAACACGCCGGCTCCGACCAACCCAGCACCCGCGCCCATGCCGAACGAGGCCGGGTCGACTCGCAAGCCGCCAGGCGACGACTCACCCGCCGCTGCACCTTCTACAGGAGGCGCTGCAACGACGTTGTACGACCCGGCTTCGGATGGAGCGCCGTTGCCGGTAAAGTCGATGCGCTGCACGTCTCCGCGCACCGACTTCGGCACCTTGCTCAGCGCATCGACGATGACGAGACGTCCGTCTTGCGTTTCGTAACGATAGAACACCTGACCGCTGCCCGCCGCCTGGGGTCGGTCAGGCATGCTTCACTCCGCAGCGAACGGGCTGGTGAAGATGTTGCCGCCGTGGCAGGCGCCGCAGTCGATCGGATTGAGCCCGTAGTACGGCGCGTCCGCGGTCGTCTCGCCGACACCCGTCGCGCAGCGTTCAGCGGGCCCGTAGCACCACATCGCCCAACCCGCAGACTCATCGTTGTATTTGTAGAGCACCGCCGCTCCGACGAGGGTGTCCGCGTCGTCGTACATCTCTTTGACGGCCATGCTCCCGGTTGGGTGGGGGACGCCGCTGGTCGACCCGATACCACCGTTACCCACTTCCAGTGAGTCGAGCAGGATTTGAGTCTGATGAACGCGCACTCTGCCGTGAGGAGAAACACTCATCGACTGGTCGCGCGGTGCCTCGGTCTCTGCGACCCAGCCCTCTCCCTTGTAACCTTCGGAGGTGATGAAGGCGGTCATCGACGCCTCCGATTCGTCCGCTGGAAGAGCCACCGCAGGGGCGGCCGGCTCATCAGCTGCTGCGCCACCCATTCCTCCGGAGCCATCCATCGGTGTACTCGGCGCTCCCCCGACGCCAGGCGCAACGGTAGGCATGGGAGTCGTCGCGGCGGGCGTCGTCGGCGTGGGCTGCGTCTGGGTGGGCGTCGGCTGAGTCGGAGTCTGACCTGGGGTCGTCGGCTGAGCGGAGGTCGACCCCGTCGGCGTCGTGCCGCTGGGCGCCCCGATGACCATGCTCGAGTTCGCGTCGTCACCCGAGCTGTCTTCACCGCAAGCGGAGACGGCAGCGGGCAGCGCGAGCATGACGATGGGCCAAATACGGAAGGAAAGCATGCGATGAGTATGGTCGAGCTCGCTCGCCTTGTCTCGGCGTTTCGTCGAGGTCGAGGCTTTCAGCGGGAGAGCTCGGCAACCTGCGACTCCGAGAGTCCGTTCACTTCGCAAGTCCCGCTCCAATACCCCGAAATTTCCGAAGTCGCGCAAGCCGCGCAAGAGTTGCCGAAATCGATGACCTGTTCGCACGGCGGGGCGAAACATTGCACCGATTGCACACGCACGCCACACACCGGAGCGTACTCCGTGGTGCAGATGACCAGCCCACGCTGTTCAGCTTCGCACTCGACGAAGTCCGACGCGTCGGGCGCGGGGTCCGACGTGGTCATGGGGTCCGGCTTGGGCGCGGGTTCTGGGTCTACCTGAGGTTCGGGCGCGGGCTCGACATCGACGGCCGCTTCAGGATCGATCGCTGGACTCGTATCGCCAGTATTTTCAGGGGTTACCGGCGCTCCCATGACGTCTGCCGGCGCCTCCACCGACGCGTCATCCGGCGCCTCCGCGTTCACTTCGTCCGTTGGCGCAGAAGCCGCGCTCTCGTCCTCCGCCGGCACCGACGGGGCGTCGCCCGCAATATCCTCGGCGGTAGCCTCGGCCCCTCCACTCGGGACCCCAGCGGTCGAGGCCACACTGCTCTCCGCGCTTCCACCCGGCGCGGTATCATGAGTCGTCGCGTCCGCGACGGGCGCTTGGTCCGCGACCATTGGGCCACCATCGACCGTCAGATCATTCGGTGTTTCACTCGACGCCTCGCCTAGGCCCATGGCCGCACCACCAGTAGTGGTCGTACCTGACGTCTGACCTGATGTACCGGGAACCGAAGCTTCGCCAGCCGAAGAAGTGCCGACCATTTCCACTTCTTCCGCTACCGCGGCTGGGTTGGCAACGGTCAGGTCCGTGCGACTGTCGAAGGCTTCACCTCCGCACGCGGCTGCTAACTGAGGGACGAGCAAAACCAGACCAGTCCGAAACCGCATGATCGCTCAGTAACAGCGCCCCCAGAAGGCAGGCACTGGCAATCGCGCGTGCGGGTCAGGCTCCGATCAGTGCTCCTCCGCACACGCGTAGCACCTGGCCACTGCACCCATGAGCCACCGGCAACGCCAAGAACGTGATGGCTTCTGCCACGTCTGTCGGCAATCCTCCTTGATTGAGCGAGCTGAGCCGACGAGCTGCCTCGCGCACACCGACGGGCATCTTGGCAGTCATCTTCGTTTCGATCAAGCCAGGGGCGATGGCGTTGACAGTGATGCCTCGGTCGGCGAGCTGCTGTGCCAACGCACGCGTGTAGCCGATCAGCGCCGCTTTGGACGCGCCATAGTTTGTCTGCCCTGGGTTACCGGCGATACCGCCCACGGACGACAGCACGATCAACCTTCCCTCGTCGCGTAGCACCCCCGCCGCCAAGACCCGTTCGGTCGTCTGCAGCGCGGCGCGCAAGTTGACGTCGATGACCATGTCCCACGCCTCGCGACTCATCCGACGCAAGGTTTTGTCGCGAGTGACGCCCGCGTTGTGTACCACGATGTCGAGCCCACCCTTCTGCTCGGCAAGTTCGACGATCCTGTCACCGGCCCCCTCCTCGGTGATGTCGATGAGCAGCAACGAAGCGCCGAGCCGCCTTGCCAACTGACTCGCTTCAGTCTCGGCGCCAGGCCGGTCGAGAATGACGACGTGCGCCCCTTCGCGCGCCAGAGTACTCGCTGTTTGCGCACCGATACCGCGCGACGCCCCCGTCACGAGCGCCACCTTGCCTGCCAGCGACTGCCGCTGTTCGCCAACCGCATTGGCACGCACCAGCGAACTGACGCCGAGGGGTTGTCCTGTGACGAACGCCGAGTAGCGACTCAGGAAGAAGCGCAGTGGGCCCGCCACGCGATCTTCCGCGCCGCTTGCCACGCGCAACAGGTTGGCAGTCGTGCCCTTCCTCCCGAGTTCTTTGGATAGACTCCGCACGAAGCCCTCGATGCCTGCCTGCGCGGCCGCTTCGACCGGGGCCTCGGGCGTAGGCCGCGCCAACACCACCACACGACCGTTCTTCGCCAACGCCCCCACCCACGCGTGGAAAAATTCGTACAGGCTCGCGAGTTGGGCTGGGTTCGTGATGGCACTGGCGTCGTACACCAGCGCGCTCACGCGCGTCGTATCGTCCGGCTCTGCCCGATAGACCACCGGCTCTGCCCAAGCCTCCGCGGGCTGGGCGAAGGTCCCATCGGACGCCTGAGCCCCCGTCCAGATCACACGTCCCCCAGCGGGTGCAATCACGGAAGCCACGGCCTCGAGCAGCGCCGTCGGCGCGTGCGCCCCGACGACGACCGTCTCGTCGTTCAGGATCCGCTCCGCCCAGGGTTCCTTCCCGCGCCGCAGCACCGGTGGCATCGGCAGGGGCAGCCCCAACGTGCGAACCAGGTTGCGAGCACCAGCACTCTTACTGAGTTCCAACAAGTAGTCCATTCATCACTCCCAACGTCGAGGCCCGACAAGCCTCAGCCTGCGTCTTTCCTGAGTTCGAACTTGCCCATCATGTAGGCCGCACCACCCGGAGCATCACCGACGATGACTTCGTCGTCGCCATGCAAATACACCCCGCAATCCGCCGGCAACACCAGGGGCCGGGTGAAGTCCGCAGATAGTGAACGAATGCGCAAGGCGTCACCACTGAGCAGACCACGCACGAGCGCTTCGTGAGCACGAGCGAACATGCCGAAGCCGTGCAGAATCACGCCCCGAAAACCCACTGCCCGGGCGTAGGGAGCGAGCCAATGGATGGGATTGAAGTCACCCGTGAGCTTTGCGAAATCCGCGCCAGCCGAGCGCGATAGCCGAGCGCGGCTCAGTTCCCTCGACGAGGCGGGAACCAAAGGTTTGGGCTTGTGTGGTTTGCGCTCGGCCCCCCCACTACTCGACGAGCGGGCGAGTGGGATCAGAACCCGCAGATCCGCCAGCAGCGCGTCCTCGCCGCCGACGGGTCGAGTACCGACCCGAATGGTCAACTTCACGCGCCGCTCGTCCTCATCGATTTCGGTCAGTTGAGCACCAGCCTCCAAGGACGTGCCACGAGCTAACGGCCGGAGGCTCTGCAATCGGCAACCAACGTTGATCACCTTCGTCGGCGGGTAAGGCAAAGTTGATGCCACCTCCAGCATCAGAGGCAGCGCCCACTGGCAGAACAGCGGTGCCGGAAGGAATTGTCGATACGTTCCCGGGTCACCTCCGGAAAAGCGAACGAAATCGTCGATCAACGCGGAGGACGGTGGTGCAAGCCGTTTTTTCACGACTGGCCCAGGCGCGGACACTGCTGCCGCAGCCTGTTTACCTGACACCAGCAACCTCGCAAGCGCTGCGAATCCGGCGGTTTGCGAGAAGATGTGACGATTGTAGCTAGCCATGCCATGTGTCCATTCGCGAGCAAGACGACGGAAATACCGGAGGATTGTTGATGTCCCTCTGTGGTGTGTCCAGCCGTTTTCGGACGTTGCCACCAACGACGAATTCTCGCTCGAGGCATCTGGCGCGCGTCTCCGGAACGTGTGATACTCACGCCTTTGGAGGAGGTTGCAATGAGGTCTCTCAAGGAGGGGATCGAGGCCGGCAACGCCAGCTCTCGTCCCGCACCCAGCCGTCGCATGGCGGTCAAGGCTCGTAGCTTCATGACGGAAAACGTCGTGGTGCTGCGCGAAACCCAAACCCTTTCCGAGGCGCTCGACGTGCTGGTGAGCAAGAAGCTCAGCGGTGCGCCGGTGCTCGATGGTCGCGGCAAGCTCGTGGGCATCATCTCGGAGTTCGATTGCATGAAGGTCGTCGTCGCCAGCTCGTTCCATCAAGAGGGGCGTCCCGGTGAACGGCTCGTCAAGGAGCTCATGACGCGTGACTTGCACGGAATCAGTCCGGACACGGATCTGTACACGATCGCGCACATCTTCATCGCGCACAGGATCCGACGAGTGCCGGTACTCGAGTATGGCGAACTCGCCGGCATCGTCAGTCGACGAGACGTGTTGCGCGTCATGCGCGACCTCGTCAACTAGCGGGGTCAACTAGCGGGGTCAACTAGCAGGCGATTCGTGGGTCTGCTTGGGGCTGCGAAGGTCGAGGCCCCCGCAATCGGGGTTCTGTGGGTCGGGGAGCTTGACGCGACCCGGCGCACCGCGGCAAGAGTCCGGGGGTGGAGAAGCTGCGCCCGTTTCTCGGTGGTCGAAGTGCCGAGGATTTCTTGGCCAACTACTGGCAAAAGAAGCCTCTGCTCGTGCGAGGAGCCCTCGCGCCCCAGCGCTGTCACATTAATCCGGAAGAGTTACTCGGCCTCGCTTGTGAAAGCGAGGTCGAGTCGCGTCTCGTCCAGCACGAAGCAGGCACCTGGTCGTTGACGCCCGGCCCTTTTCACGAAAGAGACCTGCGCGCGCTGGGAACGAACGACTGGACGGTGCTGGTCTCCGACGTGGAGGAACATCTGCCCGAAGCGGCAGAGCCACTGACCGAGTTGGACTTCTTACCGAGCTGGCGTGTGGACGACGTGATGGCGAGCTACGCAACCATTGGAGGCTCCGTCGGTCCCCACTACGATTCGTACGACGTCTTCCTGGTACAAGTGTGCGGCACACGCCAATGGCAGCTCAGCGCTCGCTTCGACGCAGACCAGCTGCGCACGGACACGGAGCTGTGCATCCTTTCTCACTTCGAAGCCGAAGAAGAGTGGGAGCTGGAGCCGGGGGACATGCTCTACCTGCCGCCCCACGTGGCCCATTTCGGACGCGCCACCAGCCCGTGCATGACGGTCTCGCTCGGCTGTCGCGCGCCGAGCGTGCGTGAACTCGTCACCCACGTCGCTGGCGAGGTCGTCGAGCGGCTCGACGCGCGTGCTGCGTACGCCGATCCCGACCTACAGCTGGGTGAGGACCGCCATCGCTTGTCCCTCGACGCGGTTCGTCGGGCACAGCAAGCCCTGTCCCGCGCCCTCGCGCTGGGCGAAGAGGAGTTGGCGCGCAGCTTCGGCAGACTCGTGACCCGACCCAAGGCGCTCTTCGCCTCAGAATTGGCACTGGAGGAACTCGAGACGGAAGAAATCGAATCAGTGCTACGAGGCAACACCGAGCTCGTGCGCCGCAAGGGTAGCCGTTGGCTCTACCTCCCAACGGACGAGCGCGCCTATCTGTACGTCAACGAGCTGGAGTTCGACTGCTCGAGCGAAGCTTCGTTCGCCCGAGAGCTCTGCCATCGCCGCACTCACTGCGCAGAAATACGGCGCCGCTGGACGCAAAACGAGGTCCGCGAAGCAGTGCTTCGGGACCTCGTTCGTTGGGGGCTCTTGGAGCCCGACTCAGGGCAGTGACGCGTTGAGCGGATCGTAGGCCGAACCACCCGCCTTCATGGCCGAGCCACCGCCACTCTTGGCCTTTGGCGGACGCCAGTTGGCTTTGCTGACCTTGGCTTTGGCGCTTTCCTTGGTCTCTTCGGCGTCCTTCTGGCCAGCGAGCGCTTCCGCCATCTTCTCGCGCATCTCTTTCTCTTTGGCCTCTTCGTTGGCGAAGGCTTTCTGTTCCGCAGCCGTCACCTCGTAACCCGCCTTGCCGAGGTCCAACGGAGCGTTGGGATCGGCTTTCTGGGGCGGGACGTACGCGCCTTCTTCTGCTACGGGCGCTGCAGCAGCCGCGGCTGCCACCGGCGCTTTGGCTTCCTCGCCACCGCCACCCATGTTCGCAACCGTGATTCCACCACCGAGCAGCACCAGCGCCGCCGCCGCAACCCACGGCAGCTTGGACTTGCCGCTTTTGCCGAAGCTCGGATCGTCCAGATCCAGCCCGTCCAGATTCATCGCCACCGGAGCCGTGCTGACCGGAGCGGAGCTCAGAGCGGCGGGGGCCATGCTCACTGCCGCCGGAGCCTGGGAGACGCCTGGCGGAGCACTGATGCCGACGGGTGCCGCGCCCGCGAACGGCGCCACGGAAGCAACAGGGGGAAAGGACGCCGCCACGGGTGCGGGCGCCTGAGAAGCGACAGCCTGAAAAGCCACAGCCTGAGAACCCAACGCCTGTGCGACCGGGGCCTGTTGCGCCGGCTGAGTCGCCTCGGCGGGAGCAGCCGCGGGGGCTTCCTCTTCATCGCCACCGGCCACATCGGCCAGTGGAGCCCACTGGTCCATGCCGTCCGTCCACACCAATGTTTGCTCCGTGATCGTGCCCGCCTGGTAGGCGGCATCCAACTGCTCCAACGTCATCGTTTGCACGTTGTTGGGCGCAATGGCCACTTGCCAGGTCTCGCTCTCAGCTGTGTGATCTTGCGACATGTGTGTTGGTCTCCTTCAGGGTTGGCCGGAAGCGTAAACTGCCTTTTCACCGGACGCACACCGAGATGCCTGGCTATTTGCTTTTTGTGCGCGGCTCAATTGGGTCCGTGTTCTGAGACGACACAAAAGCCGGGCGGCTTGGATTTTTCCTTTGATAGCGCCCGCCTGCTACGCGGCGCGGCGTGGGCAACCGTCGAGAACTACGGGAAAATGCCACGACGCAAACGCGAATAGTCGTTACCCACTCAAGCCTTGGGAGGCTCGAGCCGTAATCCTCCCCCCGGCACTCGTTGCCGCCTCGGCCGACGCGAGCCCTTCAGGCGAGTACGAAACGAGCCAGCGTCTCGACGTGATCCGAGAGCGGGAACAGGTCGTAGCAAAGCAACTCCTGACAACGGAAGCCGCCTTGGACCAGAGCGCCCGCGTCTCGCTCGAACGACGGAAAGCCGCAGCCCAGATAGATCAGACTTCGCGGCGGGGCGCGCAGCAGGTGACTGACCACGTCCGGGTGCAAACCTTTGCGCGGCGGGTCGACGATCACTTGAGCACCCAACGTATCTATGGCGTCGAGAGCCACCTCCGCGGGTCCCTCCACCACACGCGCTCGCTCTCGTACCGCTGGCTCGAGTTGCTCTAGCCCCAACCGCAATCCGAGCAGGGAGTCGGCGGTGACTTCGTTGAATACGACGTTGCGCCCCGACGCCAGAAGGCCCAAGCCGATCGCTCCGACGCCTGAGTACAGTTCGACCACTGGGGCCTCGGGCACCACCCAAGAGTGGATCTGCTCCACGATCTCGTCGGCCAAGTCCAGATTCGCCTGCCCAAACGCACCGGGAGGAAAGAAGACGCGAGCGCCACCGATCGCTTCCTCGACGGCGGCCGGTCCTTGCACACGCTCCCAATGCGGGCCGAGGATGTGATTGGCTTGCTCGGTTTGCCCATTGAACCACAGGCTGTGCAAGGACGGGCCGAGCCGTTGCGCAAAGTCGGACAAGAGCGGGGCGATAGCGTCGGCGCTGCGACTGTTGGCGACCACCACCACTTGAGCCCGGCGCGAAGCGCGCTCGACCACCACCTGCAGGTAGCGCACGAAGCCGACGTGTGCGGGCTCTTGATAAACGGGGGTGGCGGTACTCACGATGCTGCGACGAAACGCATCGACGACCTGATTGATCAGCGGATCGTGTACGACGCACTCAGGCACGTCGACGACCTGGTGCGTGCCGCGTTCGAAGATACCGATCTGCGGTCTGCGGGAGCTCCCTCGCACCGCCAGGCGGGAGCGCTTTCGATAACCTGCGACACGTCCCTGGCGAACGGGCCCGACGGCGACCCCCAGGCGATCGGCGCAGGCCTCGATACGTCCCAACAATTCCGCGGGCAGCCCGACCTCGCCCCAGCGCGGGCAGCCCGGACACGGCGGCCGATGGCGGCAGTCGCCGGGCAACTCACTGGAATTGGTCGTCACGCTACCACCCTAGCCGTCACGGCCGCCGACGTGTCAATGGCTCGTCGCGCGATGACGCACCGCATGGGCTGTGTCCCAACACAGTTCGACAGACTCCTACGGCCCTTGGCGCGCCCATCGCGAGATCGCACTACGAGCACGGAAATTTCCCACGGCTTGCGACACTGCCGTCGCGACAGCCTGCGACACTGCCGTCGCAACGGCCTGCGACACTGCCGTCGCGACAGCCTGCGGCACTCAGCGTCGCCTGCGCCGCCAAAACCCGCCCACTGCGAGCAGCAATCCAACCCAAGTTCCGACCCCGCCCGTACCAGCAGGCCCGGCCTGTACGCTGCACGCGCTCTCCGCGGCGAGGGCCGCCGGCTCCTCCTGCTCGCTCGAGGTGTCCGCGACTTCGACGACCTCTTCCTCTTCCTGCACGGGCTCGACGTCGACGGCCTCGGCGTCATCGAGGCGCATGTCCTCCACCGCCAACTCGGAGGCTTGCTCCGGCGCATCGCTGCTTCCGTTCGTCCAGAACGGAGGCTCGTAGCCGCCACTTTCTGCGGCCTGCAAGGCAACGTCGATGATGAACTCACCCCAAGCAGCCACGTCTCCGTAGACCGCCGCCGCGCAGTCGGCAGGCCCGCGCGATGCGACACCGATCACGCGCCCCTCGTCATCGAGAGCGGGCCCCCCGGAGTCGCCCTGGCAAATGTTGGCATCATTGCTGAGCCACTCCCCCTCGGTCGCGATCGGTGCGGCGGCCAACGCGTTGCAGCTCTCTCCGGTGCAGATGATGGAGCGCTCGTCGGTGCGCATGCGCGTGCCCGAAGACGACGCGGGCGAGACCCCCGTCAAGCCGTAGCCCGCAGCGGAAAAGAGCTCACTCGCATGCGCCTGCTGATCGATGCGCGGGATGAGTGGGGTTGCTTCACTCGGGCTGAAGGAACGCTGCAACTCGATCAACGCGACGTCGAAGCCACAGATGTCGCGCCCACCGGGAGCGACGAACACACGTCGCCCCTGCACGAAGCTCGGATCGGTGGGGCTCGCGGGTCGCTCCGTGTTGGGGCTGACGCTGAGCTCCGTGGCCTCGCGCGTGGCGTTGAAGTCGGCTTCCCCGCACACGATGTCCGACGGGTCATCGAAGCCGATCTCAGTCACACAGTGGCGCGCCGTGAGCACGAGATTGGGCGCGATCAACGCACCCGTGCAGTGACCGGCAAAGACGTTGCGACGCAAGGAGACGCCGAGGCCGACGACACCCGACGTTGCATCATCGACGTAACCATCGAGAACAGCTTGCTGGGTGGTGCCCGTCTCCAACGGATCGGCACCGGCGCAAGCGCCCGAGAGCAGGGCTACGACGAGCGCCGGGGCGAGCCATCCGGCATTGGCGCGGGTAGCTACCCGACGTTCGGCTGAGCCCACGCTACGCCACGGTCGCGACATCCCCGTAAGAGTAAGGTCAAATCGAGGACTCGCCCAGGTCTGGATCGCATTTTCGTCCCCCGCGTTCTCGCCCACGACCGTCCCTATTCGAGAGAAAGCACGCGGCCGAAGAGCTCACTCAGACTGGTCGGCGCACAGAATGCGCTACCCCGCCGGTCAATCGAAAGCAGACAGATTATTCCAGTGTGTGCGTCCGCAGTGGCATGTATGTTCCCCGCCACCATGACTGACCTTCTCTCCGATCTGAGTTGGCGTGGATTGGTTCACCAGTCCACGGACCTCGATGCCCTGAAGCAACACCTGGCGCAACCGCGCCGCGTGTATGCCGGCTTCGACCCAACGGCGGACTCGCTGACCATCGGCAACCTCGTGCCCATCATGTTGCTCGTGCACTTTCAGCGCGCCGGTCACATCCCCGTCGCACTGATGGGTGGCGGAACGGGCCTGATCGGCGATCCGTCCGGCAAGAGCGCCGAGCGCCAGCTGCAGGACGAGACGGTGATCGCCAACAACGTCGCCAAGATCCGGCCCATCTTCGAGCGCGCGCTCGCTTTCGACGGACCGAGCGCGGCCAAGCTCGTCGACAATGGGAACTGGATCTCCCAGCTGAGCTTCGTCGAAGTCCTGCGGGATATCGGCAAACACTTCGCCGTCAACATGATGATCCAAAAAGACAGCGTGCGGGAGCGCTTGCACAACCGCGAGCAGGGCATCAGCTACACCGAGTTCAGCTACATGATCCTGCAAGCGTACGACTTCCACTACCTGCGCAAAAACGAAGACGTCAGCGTTCAGGTCGGCGGCTCCGACCAGTGGGGCAACATCGTCGCCGGGGTGGACTTGGTGCGTCGGCTGCAACACGCCGAGGTCTTCGGCCTGACCGCACCGCTCATCACCAAGGCCGATGGCGGAAAATTCGGCAAGACGGAAAGTGGCGCCATCTGGCTAACACCCGAACGCACCCCGCCGTACGCCTACTACCAGTTCTGGCTCAACTCGGCGGATGCGGACGTGGAGCAGTACCTCAAGATCTACACTTTGCTCGAACGTGCAGAGATCGAGAGTTTGCTCGAGGCGCACCAAGGCGATCCCGGCAAGCGCCAAGCCCAGCGCCGCCTGGCGGAGGAGGCGACGCGCTTCTTGCATGGCGAAGACGGCCTGCAACGGGCGCTCGCTGCTACTGCCGCCCTGTTCTCCGGCGACGTCGGGAACCTGGACGAGGCGACGCTGAATGAGGCTTTCGCCGCGGCGCCATCGAGTGAACACTCCCTGTCCGCGTTGGAAGGCGACGGCCTGCCCCTGGTGGAGCTGTTGCCGCAGACCACGCTGGCGAAGAGCAAACGCGAGGCGCGCGAATTCCTCGGCAACGGCGCCATCAGCGTCAACGGCGACAAAGCGCAGGTGGAAGACCGACTGACCCCCGCCACCCTCTTGCACGGCAAGCTGGCGCTCCTGCGGCGCGGTCGCAAAGCCTGGCACGTCACGCGCTGGCAGTGAGCCCAACGGGCGCGACGAACCTCAGGCGGTGCGTCGTGCCGGCGGGCGCAATTCGGAGCGGTACTCGAAGCCGTCCTCACTCGAGACGCTGATGGGGCTCGCGAGCCCCAATCGGTAGAGCTCCTGAACCGGGTCGTCGAGCTCCGGCAGTTCGAGCTCACGCACGATGAACGCGCGGGCTTCGGGCAGCGCACCGATGTCGTCTAGCACCTCTTGCTCCAAACGACGTGCCGTCACGCGCATGCGAGGCAGGCCGCCGTGGGCAGCCTCAGCCAACAACTCGCGAAAGTACGGCAGCTCCACGATCGTGCGCAGCGCCCGCGGTATGGACGTCGCCAACACCCGGTACACACCGCGGTCTTCGACGTGCAAGACGTACTGCTCGCCCGGCAGCTGACACGAGACGTACTGACCGCCAGTCGCGTCGCAAGCGAACACCCGACAATCCGCCCCCGGCACGCTGATACCCGCCGTGCGTTGCACCGACGCGAGGGGTTCGAAATCGAAGGTGTACATCAAGACGTCGGCAACCTGCCTGAGCGCGCCCTGGAATGCGTCGTCCGGATGTCCCATCGCCCAAACGCTAGCCCGCTCCTCCGAGAGTCGCAACGTCGCAGCCCCCCCAAAACGAACGCCTGGTACGAGCACTTGTGCGAGCAGAAAACTGAAGGAGCTCCACATCGGCTCGGGCCGACACCTCGCCGGTCGCTCGAAAGGCCGTTCAGTGGTCTGTCCAGCAGGCCGCCGTGACCAAAGTAGGTCACACTCACAGCATGACGACGGATCGACAGGGCTTCTTCGATGGGTTGTGGGAAGACTTCGTCAACATCGCTCCCGCAGCCGCGCGCATCAAGACGGCGTTCGAAGAACGCGGCGAGACGGTGAACAACGACCACGTCGCGTTTCGAACGTTCAACCGTGGACCCATCGGCTTGGAGCGACTCGAACCGCTGATCCTGCAACTGGGCTACCATCGTTTCGACGAGTACCACTTCGAGGAGAAGCGCCTGCGGGCGCGTGCCTACCTATGTCCCGGCGCGCCCCGGATCTTCCTCAGCGAGCTACTCGTCGAGGAGCTGAGTGAAGCGTCGCAGCGCATCATCGATGCGTGTCTGGAGCAGGTACCGACGGATGCCGCCACCACGCCGCAGGTATTCTGCGCAGGACGCCTGTGGCAAGCGATCACCTTTGCCGACTACCAGCGCTTGGCGGAAGAGAGCGAGTACGCCGCGTGGATGTGCGCGCTGGGCCTGCACGCCAACCACTTCACGGTGAGCGTCAACGAGCTATCTCACTTCGACGGCATTGCCGCCGTGCTCGACTTCGTCGAGCGCACGGGCTACGGCATCAACGAAGCCGGCGGCAGGATCAAGGGCTCGCCCGAGGTCCTGCTGGAGCAGGGCTCCACCCTGGCCGACCGCATGCCCGTCGAGTTCGCGGACGGCGAGTTTCAGATCCCCACCTGCTACTACGAGTTCGCCCTGCGCTACCCGGACGCGGACGGCAACTTGTACCAGGGTTTCGTCACGACCAGCGCCGACAAGATATTCGAGAGCACGCACCGCTGAAGTCGTCTTCTCGACTCCGTCTCTTCTGTTACATCGAATGAGCAATTGCAGCTCACGCGCGCTCGCTGTGACGCTCTATATGGACGAGCTCTCCTCGGCAGCGTCGAAGCCGACCAAGACGACGTTCTGCTCGAGGGGCGCTCGACTCTGACGCACCTGGTTCGCTGCGGCCTCAGGCAATTCGTAACCGAAGGACACACCGCACATGACCCGAAGCTCGTCGGGGATTGCGAGTTCGTCCTTGACCACGCTCGCGTAGCAGCGCATCGACGCTTGGGCGCAGCTGGCGATGCCTCGCGCGGCGAGCGCCAGCAAGAACGTCTGCAGGTAGGCCCCGACGTCCAGCGCGACGCCCACTCCGAAGCTCGCGTCCATGCACAGGATGGCGACGTGAGGCGCGTCGAAGAACTCGAAGTTGCGCAGTGCCGCCCGCGTTCGCCCCTCGGCGTCGTGGCGGGCGACCCCGATCTTGTCGTACAGGGCCACTGCACAGGCCACCTGCCGCTGGCGATGTACGCCTTCGAACGCGGGCGTGGCGTTCTCTTCGACGGGGGTGCCACTGCTAGCGGTCGCGTGCAGGCGACGTTTGAGGCGTTCGCAGCGCTCACCCCCCACCACGAACACGCGCCAGGGTTGAGCATTGCAGTTCGACGGAGTCCAGCGACACAGCTCCAACACTTCGAGTAGCTGCGCCTCGGGCACGGGGCGGGCAGGGTCGAAAGCGCGCGTGGAATGCCGCTGGCGGACGACTTGCTCGAAACTCGTCATTGCCTTGGTATAGCGCAGCTTGTAGGAAACCGAACGTGGCGAAGGGAAAACGGGGCATCCAAGTACTGATCGCGGTCCTACTCGTCGGCTTCTTGGGCGCGCTCGGGGGCGGCTTTTTCCTCTGGCGCTCGCTGCCCGGCTTCGTGCTCGAGCGAATCCAGGCGGAGGCGGCTGCTCGGGGCGTGAACCTGAAGCAGTGCAAGCTGGAGCTGGGTTGGGAGCACCTGACGCTACGCGAATGCGAGTTCTCTCTGGCCAAGACGGCCCAGGTCGCCGGCACGATCAAAACGATCGACGTCTACCTCGAAGGTCTGAAGCCGTCGAAGCTGGAGCTGGCAGGTGCCGCCGTGGCCATCTACGGGACGCCTGAATTCGACGAATTGTTCGAAGACAGAAAACCCGGGCAAGAAGCGGAGATCCCCGTCGAGGTGACCCAAAGCAAGCTGGAGTGGCTCGCCGTGGTGGGCCAGCCACCGCGCCTGTCGCTGACCGACGTGCGCTACAGCATGCCCTCGGGGGCGCTGTCGTCGAAGGTCGACATCGCCGAGATCCTGCAAGGCAGTGTCGAGCGCCAGGGGGATGTGGTCGACCTGCAGCTCGCCCTGAAGACGAACCCGAGCGCCAAGGTGAGCGTGCGCGTGCAGCAGGCGAAGGAAGTCGGTGAGCTCCGTTTGGAGTTCGAAAAGCTGGCGCTGTCGGAGTTGGATGGCCCCTGGATGCCGATCCCGAAGGACCTGCAGGAGGTGCGCGCCAGCACCAACGTCTTCGCGAAGATCCCCATCGGCTTGAGCCCAGAGCGCGCCCAAGGCGACTTCCGGCTGACGCTCGATGGTCTCAACTTCCCCGTGCCCCTGGAGCTGCAGGGTCTGGTTTATGGCACCCCGCTGGAGATGAGCGGTAACTTCGAACTCGATCGCAGCTTCACGCGAGCACAGCTCTCGAAACTACGACTCTCCGTCGGAGCGTTGAACATGCGCGGCGCCGGACGGGCGGAGCTCGACGGCACCGCCGTCGCGTTCGACACGAGTCTGACCGGCAATCTGCCTTGTGACGCGATCGTGCGCTCCGCGGCGGCCGCTCACGTCGACAGCGAGCTCGCCAAGGTCGCCGGGCGCATCGCGCGCTTGGCGCTCGACGGTTCCGTCACCATCCTGGCGATCGTGCAGGCGCGCACCGACGCCCTCGCCAAAGCCACCGTGATCAAGTCCGTCGGCGTGGGCTGCGGGCTCAAGCCCCTCCCGATCAAGGGCCTGGAGGACCTGCCTGGTGAAGTCCTGAAACGCCTGCCCAAGCTGCCGGGTCTGCCCGATCCCAGCAAGCTGCCGCCTCCCAGCGAACGTCCCAAGCTCGAGCTGCCCAAACTTCCGGAGCTGCCCAAGCTGCCCTTCCCCCGACGCAAGATCCGCGACGACGAGGGTGCTCGACCCGACTCCCAAGGCGGCGGAAACGCTCAAGAGGGAGCCGGCAAAGAGGCGCCCCCCACGTCCAGCCCCTAGGCTCTTCGAGCTGGGCTTAGGGCTCAGGCCTGGCTCTGGAAGTCGCCGTAGCTGCCGTTGAAGTACAACAGCGGCGCGCCTGCATCGACGCGCGCGTGCTGCACCTCGCCGATGACGATCACGTGGTCCCCCGCCTCGTAGCTGGACACCACGTTGCACTCGAGCTGCGCCAAAGCACCGCCGAGCAAGCGGCAGCCGTCCACGCCGGCCACGAAATACTGACCCACGAAGCGGTCTTCTTCCTTCGACGAGGCGAAGTGATTGGAAACGGGCCCCTGCTTGCTCGAAAGCACACTGACGGCAAAGCGCCCCGACGCAGCGAGCAGCTCCGCGACGCGCGCACTGCTGGCCAAGCAGACGGAAACCAGCGGAGGTGAGACGGACACGCTGTTGAACGCCGACACCGTCATCCCGTGGTGCGCGCCCTCGTGGCACGCCGTCACGACGCTGACCCCACTCGCCCACTGGCGCAGGACCTGTTTGAATTCGTTGGCACCGATCGACATGACGCGCGGCTTATAACCGCTGGAGCGGATGTCGTGCCACGTTTTCACTGTGATTGATCGGGTCGTGTGCCGGGCCCACGCACAGCCGCGCACCGAACTGACTCGCACCCGTTCCGCCGCGGGCTCGCCCTGCCGTTACAAGGCTATAGTAACAATCCGATGACCTTGCGACGACTCCTCCCCACCCTCCTCAGCGCTGCCCTGCTCATCGCCTGCGGCTCCGCCCCGAAACAAACCAAAAGCCCGAGCCAGCGCTGCGACGATGGCGACATCCCTGCCTGTGAGATCGCCTGCACGTCCAAGGAGTCCTTCGACGCCTGCGTCAGCGGCGGACTGGCGCTGATTCGGGGCGACGGCGTCGGCGGACCCGAGTCGAAACGGGGCCAAAACATGCTCGAACTCGCCTGCGCGGAGGAGCACTCCGACGCCTGCGCCAAGCTCGGCGAGATGCTGCTCGACGGCAAGCTCGGCAACGACGACCCGGTGCAAGCCTCCGTGAAGTTGCGCCAAGCTTGCTACGGCCATCACGCCCCGAGCTGCGCCGCGCTGGGTGTGATGACCAAGTACGGCAAAGGCATCGCGAAAGATGAACAGCGCGGCACGGAGCTGCTGCGCAGCGCGTGCGGCGAAGGAGTGGGCAAGGCCTGCTACGAGGTCGCAGAGAACTACCTCTACGGCAAGTTCGTCCCGGTCGACGTCGAACGCGGTGTTCGCTACCTGAAGGAGGGCTGCGAAAAGAAAGTGCCAGCCTCCTGCTACCGCCTGGGGTTGCTACACATGAACGGCGAGTTCGTCGAACAAGACGACGCGCGCGCCTTCGAACTGTTCACCGAAGGTTGCGGCGAGCGCAAAGACGCCAACGCCTGCGGCACCCTCGGCATCTTCTATCGCGTCGGGCGCTTCGTGGACAAGGACGCCATGCGTGCCGCGGAGTTGTTCAAGGATGCCTGCGACCGGGGTCAGCCCTTCGCGTGCATCGAGTACACCAACATGATCATCGAGGGCGATGGGGTGTACGTGGACTATCGCGAAGCGCGCCAAATCCTGGAGCACAACTGCAGCCCCGAAAAGCCCGAGGTGTGTGAAGCCCTGGCGCGTCGCTACGACGACAAGACCTTCCGCGACATCGAACAGACGCGTATTTCCGAAGTGCTCGGCTACGCCTGCGACGGGGGCCAAGACATGGCGTGCCACGCCTACGGGCGCCGACAGATCATCGGACGAGGCACGGAGCGCAAGGTCCAAGAAGGGGCCGCCAACGTGGAGAAGGCGTGCATCGCCGGCGATCCGGAGGCGTGCGTCTACGCGGGCTACCTGCAGCTGACGGGCAAGGCCAAAGATGCCGACCCGGGCGCGGCGCGCTCACTGTTGGAAACCCACTGCGCAGAGGGTTACCCCCGGGCCTGCACCTATCTGGCCGAACGTCTCGAGTTCGGCGAAACCAGCCGACGCTCCAACGAAAAAGCGCGCAACATGTACATCGCCGCGTGCAAAGCGGGCGACACGCGAGCTTGCGTTCGAGAAGCGGATCTGTTGTGGCACGGTCATGGCGTCGTGTTGAACTACAAGTTGGCGCGGGTGAACTACGAGAAGCTGTGCCGAAAGGGCGTGGCTGACGGCTGCGCACGTCTCGGCTTCGCGAATCAGGCCGGCAAAGGCATCGCGCTGAGCTACGCCAAAGCCATCGACTGGTACGAGGAGGCGTGCGCTGCCAACTCGATGGAAGGCTGCGCGCACTTGGGCGCGATGCTCCGCGATGGATCCGGCATCGAACGCGACGTGGAGCGCGCCAAAGAACTGCTCGAGCTCAGCTGCCACCACCACGACCCTTACGGCTGCTTGCACCTCGCCAAGATGTACGAAGATGGCGTGGGCGTGGCGAAGGATCCGGCCAAGGCGCGAGAGTACCTCGAGTCCGCCTGCTCGGACTACTCGCGCGACGCCTGCTACGCCTTGGCGCGTTGAGCAGCGCGCGTCGTCAGCGACGGCTGTGTTGCGGCGCGCCAAGCAGCGCGTGTCTTCAGCGACGGCTGTGTTGCTCGCGTCCAGCGAAGCTGATCTTCCAGGCGCCCACTTCCGTCGAAGTCTCGGAGCTCGGGAATCGCATGTCGCGAACGATCGACAGCACACAATCGTGGAAGGTCGAACTGCGGAACGACGAGTCGACCACGTTGGCGTCGGCAACACTGCCGTCGGGGCGGATCTTCCACGCCAACGTCAGTGCACCTTCGGCCTCGGAGCTCCCGCTGTACTGCACGGTGTGACAGCCACCGATGGACTCGTAGCGCCCCAAAACGACCAGAGAGATGTCGTCGGGTTCCAACTCGACCGCTGCCGCCGACTCGGGCTCGTTGCTCTCGTCGTCGACGGGAGCGAGTGCCGGCGCCAGGCGAGCGGGCTCGCTGTGCGGCGCACTCGTCTCCAAGGCCGCCGTTCCGCAGGCGGCAAGAGGGACGACGGCTCCGAAGCAGAAGATGCCTCTGACCGAGCTACCGCTGGGGCGCCTTCGCCGCATGGAGATGCAGTAACTGGCGCCCACCATCTCGGGCAGCCGAGCATCACGAAAAAGCAAAATGAGTAGCACAGCAGCGGCGCAGCGCGTCGCGCCGCTCACCCCTCACGCCGGTGTAATCTCTCGGCGCTAGTGTAAGCCGCTTGCGACGCACTTGCCGCACTACGCGCTTGTCGCGGCGCAGCCCGCCGCGATCGCGGACGCCGCGGCGCAAGCGTTCATCCGCGCCAGAACGCACTCATTGCGCGGGCGGCAGTTCCGCGGCGCCGTCGTCGGCCGTCTCGTCCTGCAACGCAAACTCTTCCGCCGTAGACCCGAACTCGGCCATCACGAGCTGCTGCAAGCCGCAGTCCGAAGTCACGACGGCATCGGGTGCGGCGGGTTCTTCGGGGCAGTCGGAAAGCGCGACGATGGAGATCCCACCGGAGACGTCGTCCGTCAGCTGGTTCCACTGCAACCACAGCGAGAAGCTGACCCGCTCCTGAGCACCTGGGTCGAACGACGCCAAGCCGAAGGCGTCGGCTTCGTCCACGGGTACGTCCAAGAGCTCGATGTTCACGTCGCCCCGTCCCAGGGTGCCCTCCTCGCTCGCGACCAGCACGGCGCCCTGGTACTGCCCATCGAGCCTGCCGTCACTCGAAACCGCGTTCACACGCGCCGGGTAACGCACGGCTTCATCACCGCCACCGTAAACTTCGACACACAAGCCCTCGCCGGGCTCCACCTCCAGCGTCAACTCGGCCGTCTCCCCCGCCCAATCGGCGGGCAGGCGCCAACGCAACGGCAGTGGCTCCAGCCCTGCGAACACCGCACGTGCCTCGTCCGCGCTGAAGTGAGCGAACTGTTGCTCGGCAGCAACCGGGATGCGCGGACCGTAGCCGAGCTCCGCTGCCGCACACTCTCGCCCGGAGGGCCACAGCGCCAGCAGGCCCTGCGAGACCTCGACGTCGACGAGTTCCAGCTCCTCGCTGGACGGATCCGTCGGCGGCTCCAGCGGCTCGCTCGAGACATCCGTCGGAGCGCTCGCCTGCCACGTGATGCTGCCCGAGGAGCCGTACGCAGTGAACATGCCCTCGACGTGCAAGGCGGAGAGCTCTTGCCCGTCGCTCTGGGGCTCGAACTCCAGACTGCCGTTCAGCTCCGCCGCCGGCAACTCCTGCTCGAAGCGCACGAGCGACGGATCGCTCGCGCGCAGGGTGGTGGTAAAGGTCTCGTCGAGCGTGCCATCGCTGGTGCTCAGCGTCATCTCCACCTCGACGGTCATCTCCGGAGGACAATCGCCTTCGGCAGCCGCTCGGCTCGTCATCGCCCCCGCCGCCGTGTCGCCAGCCAGCGCGTCCTGTTCGGGGACCTGCTCCGCATTGTAGAAGCGGTGGGTTATCGGTCCGCCCGCGTACGCGACGGTGATGGTGACCGATTCATCGCTGGGCGCCGCGGCCGCGCCGGCAGCTTGCCACGCGATGCTCGTCTCGCCGGCTTCGATCGCCGCCAGCAGATCGTCGGCGGAAAAGCCGAGCTCGGGCACGGTCTGTTCCGGATCGTCGACCTCTTCGCTGTCGTTGTTGCAGTCGCCAGTGGCCGACGTCGTGTCGGCAGCAGCTTCGAGGATGCCACCCGACCCGTCCCCGGTTTGTCCGCCGAGGACTTGAGTGCCCGGCCCAATGGGCTCGTCTGCCGTGCCAGCACCCGGCTCGTCGCTGCCATTGCAGGAAGCCGAAATCAGGCAAATCAAGCCCAGCGGCAGGCAGGCGATACGTAGCGGGGGCGTCATCTATGGTCTCGTTCCTGGGGCGTAGCGTCGGCCTTCTTAGAACTATGTCCAGCTCCTACATCACTGTCCAGCGCCGGATTGCACATTCCGTGGCGGCAAAGCGCCCAACGATGTGCAAAGCTCCGATACGTGGACTACGATCAGGTCGCCGCCGACTTCCTACGCGCGCTCCGGGGCAAGCGGTCTCAGGTCGCCTTCTGTCGGCGCCTGGGCTACCGCAGCAACGTCGTCTACACCTGGGAATCGAAGCGCGGTTTTCCCACCGCGGCCAAGACGCTGCAAGCCGCTCGCAAGGTGGGCATCGATCTGGAGGAGGCGATCAGCCGCTTCTATCGCTACCGCAAACCGCCGGCCTGGCTCGGCAAGATCGATCTCGCCTCGCGCGACGGCGTGGCGGAGCTGTTGACGGATCTCAAGGGCCACACCAGCATCGTGGACTTGGCGAGCTACAGCGGCAAGAGTCGCTTCGCCATCGCGCGTTGGCTCAAGGGCGAGACCGAGCCGAAGCTACCGGAGTTCTTCCTGCTCATCGAGTCCGCCTCGCTGCGCTTGATCGACTTCATCGAAACCTTGGTCGATCCGGCAGGAGTGCCCTCGATCCGTGAGCGCTGGCAATCGATGGAGATCGCGCGCCGCCTGGCCTACGACGCGCCCTGGACGCAGGCGGTGCTGCGCGTCTTGGAGTTGGACGAAGCGCAGAAGCTCGACGCGATCGAACCCGGCTGGATCGCCGAGCGCGTCGGGATCCCGCCGGAAGAGGAGCGGCGCTGCCTCGAGCTGCTGGAGCAGACGGGCCAGATCAAACGCGACGGCAAACGCTGGAAGCTCGACAACGTCTCCACCCTCGACACGCGCAAAGACCCCGACGCGGCCCGTCGCTTGCGCGCGTGGTGGGGCGAAGTCGGGCTCGAGCGGGCCGCCGCGGGGCGGCGCGGCATGATGTACAACCTGTTCAGCGTCTCGGCGAAAGACCTGGAGCGACTGCGACAATTGCAGGCCGCCTACTTCAACGAGATGCGCACCATCGTCGCGCAATCCGAGCCGATGGAACGTGTGGTGCTCGCGACCGTGCAACTCGTGGACTTGGGTGACGAAGGCTCGCCCTGACTCAGCCGGCAGACGCGCGCTCGCGGCACTCAGAACACGCCGGAGTAACCCAGCCCCGTGAGCTGTGGAGTCGCCAGCAGTTGCACCCCTCGGCTCGCTGCCTCGGGCTCGGGCTCGGGCCACACCAACCAGGTCACGAGCAGGGCCACAGCACCGACGCCGCCGGCAGCGTAACCCATCAACGCGATGTCACGATCGGAGCGCGCGTCCGCGTCGGCCAAACGCACGTCTTGGCACAGAGGATGTTCGTCTCGACCGCCGGAGCACGCACTCTCGCTGGGAATGGACTGGAGCAGGGTATCCCGATCTTCCTCGCGCGACTGCGCCTCCATCGAGAAGCCGACGCCGATACCGACCGCGACCAGAGTCAGCACGCCTTCGACGGCGAGCACCGCGCCCATCGAAGCAGTCCTCGATGGCTCTTCCGCCACTGCCACCGAAGCGTTCGGAGCCGCTACACTCTGCCCGGAGGCGAGCGCTGGCGCGGAAGGCTCGACCTGGCTCTCGTCGGGCACCAGCTCGACGCGCAGCTCGCGTCGGTCCTTGGCGAGCAAATTGATGGCTTGAGTAAACGCCACGTGACCAGGCGCAGCCACCTCCACGCGACGCAGGCCCGGATCGACCGGGATCGGCGTGCCGAGCAGCTCGACCGACACCTTCTTGCCATCCAGATACAGCTGCGTGTCCGCTGGCGGTTCGTCGACGATCAGGCTCAGCCGCGGCGTCTGCTCTTCCAGGTTGGCGATGGCTCCGGGCAACAGCTGCGCCACGTCGTCCGCCTCGACACCACCGTCGATCAGCTCTTGGGCACGCCGGTAATCCACCAAGGCTTCGACCCAGCGGTGCTGCTGTTCCTTGCAGAACGCGAGATGAAAGCGCAGCCCCGGTGTCTCTAGGATCGCGATCGCACGCTTGAGGGCAGTCTCGCAGGAGGCCCACTGCTTCTGTTCTTGGCTCTGTCGCGCCTCTTGGTAGAGCTGTTGCGCCACCGCGACTTCTTCGGCGCCAGGAGCTGCCCAGGACGTCGTGGCCCGGAGACCCAGCACGGCGGCGACGGCCCAGCGACGAAAACCCTTCATCCTCATCGACACTCTCACGGCTCCCCTCGAAACTCAGCACCCATCAGCGGGCTCCATCAGAAGCGCCCCGTCACCCCAGTCCAGGCCGAACCCACGCCGAAGGAGTGACTCCAAGAGAGCGCGCTCGCTTCTGGCTTCGCTGCCGGCTCCGGATCGTCCGCCAACACGGCGATGGTGTAGGCGACGAGCGTTGCGACGGCCGTGCCTGCGGCACCGACGAAAGCGACCGTGGAGGCCGTCTGCCGATCGGAGGAGCGCTCCAACGTGCGCTCGAGGTTCTCGCAACCCGGTTGGAAGTTGCCCGCTTCACACGCCACACCGGTTTCGCGCAGCCGGAAGCGCAGCGCGTCCGCGTCATCGGCGGCGGCTTGTGCCCCGAAGTGAAAACCCGCACCCAGCCCCAAGCCGACCAGCGTCGCCAAGCCCCCGACCGTCACGATCGCCGGCCCGATGCCGGGATCGGGCGCGGCAGCGCCAGAGGAGACGCCGGCCGTGCCGGAATCGTCGGCCGGCAGCGGGCGCAACTCGACGCGCAGCGTGTGTTGACTACCCGCGGCAAAGTACTGTTCGTTCTCGTCGCTCTCGAACCCAGCCTTGGCGAACGACGTGCGGTGCCTGCCCGGATCGACGAACAGATCGTGCTCCACCGGCAGGGTCGCGAATCGTTCGCCATCGACGAGCAGCGCCGCGCCCGTGACCTGAGCTTCCAACGTCAGCGTGACGACGTGGCTGCGCGCCTCCGCAAACCCGCGCATCACGAGCTCTCGCCCCTCGGGATCCCCGGTCGCCGGGTAGTTGCGCAGTGAAAACTCGAGGTGCTCGGCCGCGTCGCGGTAACGCGCCAAGTGCAACTCCACCTGCCCCAAGCCGGCCGCATTGCGGTAGCTGGCCTGCGCCTTGAACGCGGTTCGCATCTTGCGCAGCGCGGTCTGATCGTCGCCAGCCTCGAACGCCGCGGAGCCCTCCTCGAACGCGCGATCGGCGTCGGTCTGGGCGGCCGCGATCTGCGCCACGCACCACAGGGCCGAGACCAGGAGCAGCCGCAGGCAGTAGTGAACGCCACAGCGAGACACGGTCATTTGAGCCACACCTTTCGTTCGGGTTCGGGCTTGATCCAGACGCGGTTCTCTTTCTTCTCGGCGTCCGTCGCCTGCTTGGACTTGGCTGTGGCAGAACGCCCGCCGGCAGGGCGCGGTGTGGCGCGGGGCTTGGCCCCCGTGTTGGCCGCGGGGTTCGCCGCCGACACCGCTTCGGGTCGCACCTCTTGCACGTCTTCTTCCGTTTCCTCCGTGTCTTGGGCCGGCGCAGCGGGCGCGGCTTCGAGCTTCAAGGGCGCGCTGGTCAGAGGTGCTTCGGCACCGAACTCCGGCAGGCTGTCGTGCGCGAGATCCGTCTGCGTGACGGCGACTCGCTGCCACCACCACAAGCCCAAGCCGAGCACCGAGCCGAGCAACACCCCGATGCCCAAGCCGTACCAGACTCGCCGCTCCGAACGGATCTGACGGATCGACAGCTGCGTGCGTTGGTTGCGCGGATCGAGCTCCGGCGAGAGCTTGACCGTGAGGTTCTCCATCGTGCGCGCTTCCGGCTGATACGGCACGGAGTGCGGCGGCAGATATTCTTTGGCACGCCGGGGGAGCAATTCCCCGGTTCGGCGTTCTGCGTAGTGTGTCTTTTCGCGTCCCACGGCGTGGCCCGGTCAGGCGCCGACACCGGCGCCCGTTACAAGCGCATTGGGGGCAGGTTTTCGCACACCAACTGAGAAATCGCCACTCTGGTACACCTTTTCCGGCCACGGCCGTGGAGCCAGTGGCCCATTCGCGGAGCAGCGTAGAGCGGAAACGGGAGGCGCCGACTTTTCTCTACCGAGCCGCGGCCGCTCTGCTAGGTTGCGCCGCCTCTGACTCCCGCCGAATCGGGAGCGGGTCCCCTCGTGACCCGCCGATTCGTGCCACCCGTCTTTTTAGGAGCTCTTCGATGCTGACAGCCACCGACGTGTCCATGAACTTCGGAACCAAGGTTCTGTTCGAAAACGTCAACGTCACCTTCAACGACGGGGAGCGCTACGGCCTCACCGGCCCGAACGGCAGCGGCAAGTCCACGTTCATGAAGATCCTGTCGAACGAGATCGAAGGCGTCTCGGGCACGATCACCAATCGCGGCCGGCTCGGCGTGCTGAAGCAGGATCACTCGATCTACAACGACGACAAGATCCTCGACGTCGTCATCATGGGCAATCCCAAGCTGTGGAAGGCCATGCATGAGAAAGAGCAGCTGCTGGAAAAGGGCGATGCTCTGAGCGACGAAGACGGCATGCGCCTGGGCGAACTCGAGGGCGTGATCGGCGAAGAGGACGGCTACATGGCGGAAGCCGAAGCCACCGAGTTGCTCGAAGGCCTCGGCATTCCCGTCGAGCATCACCAGCAGAAACTCGACGTGCTGCAAGGTGGCGACCGCGTGCGCGTGCTGCTGGCCCAAGCCTTGTTCGGCAGTCCCGACACGCTGCTGCTCGACGAGCCCACCAACAGCCTCGACATCGCCAGCATCCGTTGGCTGGAGAGCTTCCTGTTGACCTACGCCGGTGCACTGGTGGTCATCAGCCACGATCGCCACTTCCTCAACGAGGTCTGCACCAAGATCGCGGACATCGATTACGAGACCATCATCGTCTACAACGGCAACTACGACGACATGGTCAGCACCAAGGCCGAGGCGCGCGGCTCCCTCGAACTGGCCAACGCCGCCCGCGAGAAGAAGATCGGCGATCTGCAGGAGTTCGTGCAGCGTTTCCGCGCCGGCTCACGCGCCAGCCAGGTCAAGTCGCGCTCCAAGCAACTCGAGCGCGAGCGCAAGGCGCTCTCGGACTTGAAGCGTTCGAACATTCAACGTCCGTTCATTCGCTTCGACCAGGCGCGACCCAGCGGCAAGAACGTGCTCAACGTCGTCAACCTGTGCAAAGAGTTCGACGGCAAGCTGATCTGCAAGGACTTCAACCTGAGCGTCGCGCGCGGGGCCAAGATCGCCCTGGTCGGTAAGAACGGCATCGGTAAGACGACAATGCTGCGCATGCTCGAAGGGCAGCTCAAACCCGACCGCGGCGACGTCGAGTGGGGCTACGAGGCGCGCGTCGGCTACATGCCCCAAGAGCACACCGAGCTCGTCGAGCGCACCAATCAGACGGCGCGGGATTGGCTCTGGAGCTTCAACGACAAGGTGGACGAAGAAGGCCTGCGTGCCCTCTTCGGGCGGCTGCTGTTCAAGAAGGACGAGCCCTTGAAGCCGACCAAGGTGCTCTCCGGTGGCGAGACCGTGCGCCTGCTCTTGGCGCGGCTGATGCTGCTCGAGCCGAACGTGCTGCTGTTGGACGAACCGACGAACCACCTGGACTTGGAGGGCATCCGCGCCCTGACCGAGGCGCTCGAGCGTTACGAAGGCACCTGCATCTTCGTCACTCACGACCGGCAGATGGTCTCCCAGGTCGCCACCCGCGTGCTCGAGATGTCCGACAGCGGCATCCGCGAGTTGAGCCCGGACGAGTTCTCCGAAGGCCAATTCCTACTCCAGCACAAGACTTACGAGAAGCCCACGTGGTGAGCTGCTAATCAGCAGCAATCCCCACTCGGGTAGGCGGGAGGAAACGAGAGATGTACGTCGTCTTGACCGGCGCCAAGAAGAACCTCGGCGACTACCTCATCACCGAGCGCGCCAAGGCGTTGCTCGAGCGCGTCAAACCCGGCGAAGAGCTGGTCGAGCATCCCAGTTGGCAGCCGCTCGATCCGGCACAGACCCGCGCCGCCAAAGCCGTCATCATCCTGGGGGGGCCAGGTTATCAGCCGAGTTTCCACCCCGGCGTCTATCCCCTGCTACCGAAGCTCGACGACATCGGCTGCCCCGTGATCTGCATGGGCATGGGTTGGAAGGGTCTGCCCGGCGACGATGCCAGCGTGGAAAGCTACCGCTTCTCCGAGCCCTCGCTGCAAGCCCTGCGGTGGGTCTCGCAGCACAGCCGCTGGCTCGGCTGTCGCGACCCCTTGTCGATGGACGTGCTGGAGCGCGCCGGCATCCACAACACCCTGCTCACCGGCTGTCCCGTCTGGTACCACTTGCCGAGCATCGGCAAGCCGATGCGACTGCCCGAGCGCGTGGAGCGCCTGGTGTTCACCCCTCCCCAAAAGCCCCTCTTTGCCGAGCAAGCGCTACGGGTGGCTAGTCACTTGGCTGAGTTGTTTGCTGGTTCGGAGCTGATCGCCGCCTTCCACCGCGGTATCGACGAGGATAGCGAGTGGCTCGGCCCCGAGGAGAGGCAGAACAACCGACGCTTGGCGGACACGCTAGGGGCGATGGGCTTCGAAACCCGCGACGTCTCCGGTTCGACGGAGCAAGTCGCCTTTTACGACGAGTGCCAGCTGCACGTCGGCTACCGGGTGCACGCCCACATCCAATTCTGCAGCCAGCGTTTGCCGTCGCTGTTGCTGCACGAAGACGGCCGCGGCCGGGGCGCGTCGATGGCGCTCGAGCT
>JBNKHV010000151.1:0-103820 GCA_050290545.1 Polyangiaceae bacterium
GTGACGCTGCAAATACGAAGCAACGGCGTGTCGGAGGTGACCGACCACCTCAACGAAACACAGTGAGGCCGTGACACCGCTTCAATGGCGCGTCTGGCCAAGCCGCCTGACGTTGCGCTGCCCAGTGCACCGAACGAGACGGAGCGACCGTTCCTCGGGTTCAGACAGTCACGGCGCGAGCGACACGTCGTCGAAGTACAAGTCGATGCCCGCTGGCGGGCCCTCGACGTACAAGTCAGCGGCCTCCAAGGTGCAACTCGGAAGCGTGACGCTACCACTGAGCTCAGTCCACGTTCCGGGTGTCGCCCTCGCCGCCACGATGTTGATGTAGTCGTCCGTCCCGTCGCAGGTGACTTTCAACGTCAAGATCACGTCGGCTGCGGCGTCGCCGCTCACGGTGGCGAAAGCGCGCGCTTGGTACGTGACTCCGGTCTGAACGCTTGCCAACACGTCTTGGACGCCGCCCTGCCATGTCTCGGTGCGCTCGGTCACGACGCCCGCAAAGGCCCCGCTGTGAACGAACGCCTGAGTGACAGCGAGTTGACCGCCCCAAACCCCCCACCCCGAAAGACCATCTTCCAAGCTGGAGTTCTGGACCAGGTTGCCGTCGACGACTTCCGGCGGCAGAGGACCCGCCGGCGGATCCATGCTTCCGGTCCCCTCGTCTACCGGCGCAGGGTCGACGGGTGCCGGCTCGACCGGCGTCGTAGCGCTCGACTCGGGCACGACCATCTCCGCTGGCGGGCTCGGTTCGTCGACGGGCTCCGGCGCAGGTTCCTCCGCGGATGGCGATGACGCCGGGTCCACAGCGGTCTGCAGATTCGACGGCTCGTCTACCGCTTCGGCGGCTGGGTCAGCAGACGCCTCAGACTCGTTGCTCCCAGGCAACGACAGCGCAGGAGGTGGTTTCTCCTCTTCCACTTCTGGCATCGCGGCCGTGTCGTCGGCGACAGCAGGTTCGCTCGGCGTTGCCGGCATCGGCAGGCTGTTGGCCTGGCTTTCTTGATTCGCCATCGACTCGGCCGCCGCCGAAGCGTTGCTTTCGGCGGCCGCTGGTGCTTCACCAGACACGACCATGTCGTCTGCCGCGCCTTCCGGTACCGGAGGCAACACGTCCGCAGAGCAAGCCACGAGCCCAAGCCCCAGCCAGAAAACGCTCGCGCCCGCCGCGCCCGAACGTTGCCTCCTCGAGTTCCACTTCTTGCCGTCCACGCGTCAGAGTACGACGCCTGGCGAGACGTCGATGTTCAGCGCGCGAACTCGAATCGACGCGCAACCCGATCCTGCAGTGTACTTGCATCGATCACCTGTAGCTGTCATCGGGTAAACGCCGATCGCTCAGTTGCGGCGCAGGAGCGTTCCAAAGCGCACCACGGGGTGTGCTCTCAGCGTAGCAAATGCGACGACACACGCGCACAGTGCCTCCACGGCTCCGCGCGCGGTGAGCGCTCACAACGCAATTCGACGCTTCGCACTTGGTGAGCGCTCACAAAAGGCGTCTCAGAAACTCTCACCCGCACAGCGCCACGCTTCGTGAAGGCACCGCCAAAGCGGGCGCGAAGCCCTCGCCCGGTCGACACGGACACGGCACGGCACGAGGCTACCAACGCCCGTGCGACGAACCTCGCCCGTCGTCGCTCCCAAAGCCATCAGACCAACACCGACAGAACCTCCCGTTTGGGAGAGCCTTTCGAAATCGACCCCACACCGCGCACCGTATTAACACGTAGTGAAAAGTTCGAACCGCGTTTCTCGCGTTGAACGTACTCGGCAACTGTGTTCACCTCGCAACCGGAACAACTACCGCACCAGGCGGTGCGCATCGCAAGGGGAAGACAGCATGCCCATCACAGCAACCGGCAAGATCGTCGACAGAACCACAGGCAACGGCATTCCAGGCGTCCGCGTCGAGGCCTGGGACATGGACCCAGGCGCGGACGACTACTTGGGTTACGCGTTGACGGACGCCGAGGGAAAGTTCTCGCTCACCATCAGCGAATTCCTATGGTGGGAACTGTTCACCGATTTCTGGCCGGATCTGTACTTCAAGGTCTTCCACGACGGCGTGAAGATCGCCGATACCCAGAACGCCGTGCAATGGAACGTGCGCACCCCTCAGGAGGTCACGATCGAGGTGGATCTTCCCTGCGGCGAAGAGACGTGGGTGGAGCGCGACATCTACCTCAAGATCGAGCGCGTCGAGGACTACAGCCCCGTCAAGCCTATGCCCAAAGCAGCCCCGCCAATCCAATACGGTCGGGACTGCATGCAGTTCATGGGACATCCCGGCGGACTCATCCCCGACGCTGAGGTCGAAGCACGCTCGATGACCGCCGTCGTCTATCGCGAGTACCTGGACGCGGGTTACCTTTTTCCCAAGACCAGCAAGTTGGTGGACGCGGACATCAACGAGCCCACGTGGAACCATCGTGTTCCAGGCGCCGTGCTCTATGCCCACCCCGGGCAGCGATTGCGCATCCACGTCTGGAACTGCGACAGCACCCCGCGCTCATTTCATACTCATGGCTTGCGGTACGGCGCTGATTCCGACGGTGCTTGGCCCTTCGGAACCGAGGCCTCGGATGGTCGACGCTCCGACGAGATTTGCCCAGGGCAGACCTGGACCTATACGTTCGAAGTCACTGAGGACATGGTCGGCGCCTGGCCCTTTCACTCGCACGTAAGACAGGTAGCAGAGGGCACGGACCGCGGATTGTTCGGAGGCATCGTCGTCTTGCCGCGCAACGAGCCGCTTCCCAAGCCCCCTCGACTCCCCCGCCCGTTCTTCGGCGACCTGCTCGGACAACTACAGAAACTGGAGGGGCGCGAGGCGCTGCACGTCCGAACACTCAAAGCCCCAGCCCGTGTGAAGCTGAGAGACCATTTGGAGTTCCTCGACGAGTTCACACTCGCCGATCTGGTCCGCCCGAGGCCGCGACCGCCTAGCACGGATCACGTGCCCCTGTTCTTACATCACATGGCCAGCGGGGAGTCCAAGCCCCTTTTCGACAGTGGTGACATCGCCGAGTTGGTCGGCTCTTGGGCTCACCAATTCGACGAAGAAGGGATGTTCGAATACTTCTGCAGCTACCACCCCACCATGACCGGCACCGTACACGTGCAGAACGGTCAACCCATGAACGTGGCGGTCAACGTCACCGATGGGCCACCGATGGATTTCGGCCCCAAGACAATCATGGTGGGCAAAGGAGGAACGGTCACCTGGTACAATCAAAGCATGATGCACCACACCGTCACCTCGAAAGACGGCGCGTCCATGCCCACGCACTGCCTCAACGGTCGCGGTTTCGTGGGCAACAGCCCGACGATCGTGGCGCGCTCGGGACAACGCATTCGTTGGTACGTCTTCAACCTGGACTTCGGGCTGAGCTGGCACAACTTCCACCCCCACGCACAACGCTGGAAGTTCGGCGGAGAGGCACTGGACATTCGCAGCATCGGACCTGCCGAATCGTTCATCGTGGAAACGGAGGCCCCCCCAGTGCTGCTGCTGACCAACGAAATGCACAAGATCCAAGACCCGGAATGCCGCCCCAGAGATGCCAAGTTGTATCACCTCAAGGGCGACTACGTCGTGCACTGCCACGTCCATCACCACATGATGAACGGCATGATCGGTCTGGTGCGCTCCAAACAGAGCCTTTGGCTCACCGACGAGATGGTGCAGCAACTCAAGGACACACAGGGCTTCCCGGAAGACGACGGCACCAACGCCTGTCCCGCAGCAGATCCAGAGCGCTGCAAGAAGCGCGGCGAAGGCCGCTGGGAAGAAGTCGCGGGGAATCCCGAGGTGACTTTCATGCACTCCATGCTGCTGCCGCAGACGAACAAGGTACTCTACTGGGGTTACACCCGGGCGGACCAGTCGCGGTTGTGGGACTATTCGACGCCAGCGGGAGCGTACTCGTCGCCGGCGAACCAGCCCGCGTCGTTGCCCGGCCACGATCAGAACACCTCCAATCTCTGGTCGGCTGAACACGCCGTGCTCGACACCCCCGAGGGCCTCGTGCTCGCGCACGGCGGGTTCACGCCGGACAAGTCGTTCATCTTCGACCCCACGAGTGAATCCTGGTCCGAGGTGCAGTCGACCGCGGATGACCGCTTCTACTCCACGACCCTCGTCGTCGAGGACGGCAGGGCGGTGACGCTCTTCGGCTCGGCGAGCAAGTCCATCGAGACGTACACGCACGGCGCCGGGTGGTCTGCACCACTGGCAATGCCCGCGGACTACAACCACCACGTCTACTATCCGTGGACCTACTTGCTGCCCGACGCGCGACTGTTCATCTCCGGGCCGCACGTCCCGACGCAACGCTTCGACCGCACGAACCCGGCAGCATTCGATTCGTTCTCGACCATTGGCGGCAATCGTTCCACGTCTGGGGAAAAGGGCACGTCCACCCTCGAGATCCTCCGCCCACCGGACTACCGCCCTCGTGTTTACATCATGGGCGGGAACACGCCCACCACTGAAAAAACCGCCGAGGTCATCGACCTCGGCGACGCGTCCCCGGCGTGGACCGCGTTGCCGGATCTCAACGTGGCACGGGCGCAACAGTTCACCTCTGTCTTGCTACCGGATGGGCGCATCTTCATCGCGGGCGGCGTCACGGGCGCAGACGGCGGCCCCTGCGAAATCTACGACCCCAAGGATCCCGGAGCGGGCTGGAGGCAGGGCCCGGTGATGAACTACGCGCGGACCTACCACTCCTCGGTGATCTTGCTCGCAGACGGATCGGTTCTGGCCGGCGGTGATCCTCAAGCGGCGGGCGGTCCCACGCCGCACGAGCGCTACTTCCCCGACTACTTCACGGTGGCGCGCCCGACCATCACCAACGCACCGGGCACCATCAACTACGCCGGCAACATCACCATCGAAACGCCAGAGGCAGGCAGCATCGCCGAGGTCGTCCTGCTGCGCTCTGGGGCCGTCACCCACGGCTTCAACATGGCGCAACGGGGGTTCGAACTCGACATCACCGGCGCAGGCGCCAACTCCGTCAACGTCAACACCCCGCCCAACGCCAGCTTGATGCCACCCGGCTGGCACCTCTTGTTCATCCTGGACGGCAATCGAGTGCCGTCCGAGGGAAGGTGGGTGCGCTTGACGCCATAGGCCCGTTGCTGTCCGCCCTCCAAAGGTGGTCGCCGTCGGGGCGCGGGTCAGCACCGAACCGAACGGGTGCTGACCCGCGTAGGGGCTTGCAGGCACCACGCGCCGGGACGCTGCGGACGCTCGAGCTTGCGCGGTTGCGCCGTGCAGGCTACCTCTCGAAGACACATGAGCAGAGCAGAACGAGTCTGGAGCCGCGTGCGCACCGCCATCGAACCACACGCTCCCGCTGGCATCGCCGCACTCAACCCGGGTGCCACACGAGCAGCCATTCGAGAGCTCGAGGAGCTCGTCGGCGCAGCTCTACCCGAGGACTTCGCGGCGTCCCTTGCCGTCCACGATGGCCATCGCGGTCCGTACATGTCAGCTGCGCTCTTCGACAGCGAGTATCTTCTTTCCACGAACGAGATCGCCAGAGTCTGGCGTCTCCGAAAAGACGTACTTGCCGACTTGGGCCCAAGCACAGGCGACGCTCCTTGGTGGGACGAGCGGCTCATTCCCGCCACCGAGGCTGACGGCAACGGCTTCTGTGTGCATCTCGATTCGGGTGCCGTCTACTACCACGTTCACGACGATACGATGGAGGGGCCGTTGTTTCCCTCGTGGCTCGACTTTCTCGAAGCCCTTGCCGCGAAGGTCGAAGCAGGCGAGTTCGAGCTGGAGCTCGACAGCGTTTGGATCGAGTTCGACGATGCCGAGGACTAGCAGGCTGGTGACGTAGCCAAAACGGCCTATCGCAGGTGCCCGTGCGAAGGGATCACCCGCCGCCGCAGTCGTGAGCCCGCTCCTTCCAGCCGTCCTTATTGACTGGTCGCGGCTCCTGCATTTCGCTAGCGTCCCGCCGTGCTCCGCCAGACCAGGTTCCGCGCACTGATGCTGCTCGTGGCGACGACGTCGTTCGTCGCGGCGGCCCCGTCGGCAGCGCAGCCCGCCCCGGATACCTCTCCGACGCTGGCGCCGATACCCCCCGCCACCACGACGTCGGAGCCGGCGCCCCCCGCCGCCACGACGTCGGAGCCGACACCCCCCGCTGCCACGCCGTCGGAGCCGACACCCCCCGCCGCCACGGCGTCGGCACCCAAGACAGCCGCGCCCGCCGCACAGCCAGCGGCTCAGAAGACACCGACTGCGAAGCCTTCCGCCGCTGAGACAACGCCGGCCGCCCCGAGTTCGACGCAAGACGCCGACGCCAAGACGACACCCAGCGATGCTCTGCCTGCCCCCCAAGACTACGAGCGCCGCGGTGACCGAAAGACGAAACCGGATGAAGCGCGCGGCTTGGCGGAGCCCGAACCGCCCGAACCCGAGGACGCGTACCTACTGCTGCCCCGCGCGCTGCTGTTTGCGCCCAAGTTCGTGCTCAGCGTGGCCTACCTTCCCATTCGCGGCGCGTTGACCCTGGTCGATCGCCATCACCTGGTCGAACACACCGAGGACTTGCTCTACAACGATGAGCGCACGGCGGCCGTTTACCCCGCGGGCTCCTATCAAACGGGCTACGGCTTGAGCTACGGCGTTGGCGCCTTCCACGAGAACCTCTTCGGGCATCAAGAAGAGATCAGCGGCGAAGCGCGCTACGGGGGTCTCTACCAGCAAGCGTACAAGGCGTCGTTCGAGGCCGAGCGCCTCGCTGGAACGGCGCTGTGGTTGGAAGTGGATACGCGCTGGGAGGCAAAACCCGCGCTGCTCTTCTTCGGCATCGGCAATCGCTCCCTCCGCCCCGCGGTGGCCAACGCCGATCCCCGCGACATCGCCGTTGCCACGCGCCACCGGGAGAATCGCTTCATGGCGAACCTCACGGCAGGTAGAGTCTACGGTCAGCAAGGCGACCGCTCGCGCGTCGGCGTCAACGCGTTGTTCAACGCTCGCAACTACGGCCCCGAAGAGCGCTCCTTCAGTCAACCATCGATCGAGACGGTGTACGACACCTCGCAGCTCGTCGGCTTCGACGACGGGGTGACGGTGCTGGAGGTCACCCCCCTTTTCGTCTACGACTCGAGAGACTCTGAAGGGTTCACCTCTACCGGCAACTACTTCGAAGCCTTCGGCGGGCATACCGTGCCCATCTCGGACAATGCCGACTTCTGGCACTACGGGGCAACCTTCGCGACCTTCTTCGATCTGTATCAGCACTCTCGCGTGTTGTCCTTGCGCGCCGTCGCCGAGTCCGTTCACGGCAAGGACGACGAGATCCCGTTTTCGGACTTGATCAAGCTCGGAGGGCCCGATCGACTGCGCGGCTACCGCCTCGATCGCTTTCGCGACAAGCACGCCGTCGCCGCAACCGCCGAATACCGCTACCCCATTCACGAGCTCATCGCGGGCGAGCTGTTCTTCGAAGCTGGCACCGTCGGTTCGACCTATTCCGAGATGTTCGACAGGGACGGTCTCGAGTCGATCCGCTACGGCGGCGGAATGGGCTTCGTCTTCCACAATGAGGAGAAGACCTACTTCAAGCTGGAGGGGGCGTACGGTGAAGGCTTCGTCTTCGTCTTCGCAACCGACCCGCTACAAGCCTTTGCCAGGAGGCACAAGCGCCTATGATCCAGCATCGCACTGCGCTTCGGCGAAATGTGTTTTCGCGAGCGACACGCAGCAGGGCGGCGCGCGGGCGAGCAGCACTCCGCCTGACGGTTCTGTCGTCACTGGTGGCCGGAGTCGCGTGCTGCCCGACCCCGCCCAGGTTCGCCGACCAGCCCATCGTGTGGCAAGTCGACGATGCGCGCCACATCGACGAGCCCGAGGAGCGTCCATTCGATCGTTTCACGCAGGGTTTCGATTGGTTCGTCGGTCGCCGCTCGACACGTGCTCTCGAGCTGCGCGACGAGGAGCTCGCCCACAACATCAACGCCTTGGGTGAAGTTCCCGACTCGAGCTGGTTCACCAATCGCATCGGGGTGCGGCCGGTGTCCCCGGCGGAGGCCGCACACGGTCCGGTCACCGACGGACCTCCAGTTCCGCCGCTGCAGGTCGTGGGTGGGAAAGCGGGCGGCATCAACCCCGGGGTCATCGCAAAAGACACTACCGGGCGTCGCTTCCTCATCAAGTTCGACACCAAGGACAACCCGGAGATGCAGACGGCGACGAATACGATCGTCAATCGCATCTTCTGGACCCTCGGCTATTTCGTTCCGAGCGATACCATCTTCTCCTTCACCCCCGACCAGATGTCCGTCGCGCCGGGTGCCGAGCTCAAAGACGAATACGGCAACAAACGTCTCATCACGCAACAGGACGTGGCCGACGTGCTCGCCCTCGCACCGCGTTACCCCGATGGGCACTACCGTGCTTCCGCCAGTGAGTTCATTCCCGGCATTCCCAAGGGCGGTTGGTCCGCCGAAGGCACGCGACAGGACGACCCCAACGACGTCGTCAGCCACGAACACCGTCGTGAAGTGCGGGCTCTGCGAGTCTTCTCAGCCTGGCTCAACCACACTGACGTGAAAGAGGACAACACCCTCGACGGCTACGTCGAGGTCGACGGCAAGAAGTTCCTGCGCCACTACCTGATCGACTTCGGCGAAGCGCTGGGTGGCCACGCCGCGGAGAAGGGCCGCTACGAGGACGGCTACGAGAACTATCTCGATTGGTCCGATCAGAGCAAAGCGACCCTTTCCATGGGGCTCTGGGTTCGCGATTGGGAGCACCTACAGGAAACGCGTTGGCCCTCGATCGGAGCGTTTACCTGGAAGCACTTCTACCCGCGCAAGTGGAAGGAAGCCTACCCATACTTTCCCTTCGCAGAGCAAGACGACAGTGATGCCTACTGGGCTGCCAAGCTGATCTTGCGCTTCGACCGGAAGATGCTGCGGGCCATCGTCGAAGCAGGCCAGTTGAGTCACGCGGAAGCAGAGGACTACCTCGTCGACGCGCTCTACCGCCGACGCGAGATCGTCGGCCGCGCCTACGTGCAGACGCTGACGGCGCTCGATCACTTCAGCATGCGTCCGGGACAGCTGTGCGCAATCGATCTGAGCGTTTACCACCAGCTCGTCACCTCCGGCCTGGTCGAAGTACTGAACGACCAAGATGAGGTGGTGTGGGATGGTTTGGTGGATCTGCGTGGCCACGTCTGTATCCCGACCCCAGAAGACGAGGGCTACCATTTCTACCGCTTGCGGACGCGCCGACGCCTGAAGACGACGCCCGTGATGCAGGTCCACTTCAAGACGGGAAAGACACCGCGCGTGCTCGGCGTGGTGCGTATCGAACGCTGAGGGTCACATGACAGAACCCAGTCCCCACGGCGCCGAGTCCGCCAGCACTCACTCCGATCGCTTCTGCATCATCGGAGCGGGCCCTTCGGGCTTGACGATGGCCGCCGAATTCAAACGGCAGGGAGTGCCCTATGACCACTTCGAGCGCCACTCTGCCGTGGGTGGGATTTGGGACCTGGAAAACCCCGGCACGCCCATGTACGAGAGCGCTCACTTCATTTCCTCACGCAAGATGAGTGCGTTCGCTGGCTTTCCGATGCCAGACGACTACCCCGACTACCCGCGTCGGGATCAGATCCTGAGCTACTTGCAAAGCTTCGCCGAAGAGCATCGGCTCAGCGACGGCATTCAGTTCGGCACGGAAGTCAGCCGCGTGGCCCCAGAGGGTGAGCACGCCCGTGTCTTCGTCGACGGCGAGCAACGTCAGTACCGCGGGGTGGTGTGCGCCTCTGGAGTGAACTGGGAACCCCAGCAACCCGAGGTACCGGGACACTTCTCGGGTACGGCGCGCCACGCAGCGACCTACCGAAGCCCCAAGGAGTTCGACGGCAAACGCGTCGTCATCGTCGGCCTCGGCAATTCCGGCGCCGACATCGCTTGCGACGCGGCTCACACCGCACGAGAGACGACCGTGAGTGTGCGGCGCGGCTATCACTTCATCCCGAAGCACATCTTCGGCAAACCCGCCGACGAGTTCGCTGCCGACGGGCCCCAGCTCCCGTTGTGGCTCGAAATCCCTCTATTTGCGCTGATACAGAAGTTGCTCATCGGTGACGTCACCAAGCTCGGCATGCCCAAGCCCGATCACAAGATCCTCGAGTCACATCCGCTGATGAACGACCAACTCGTCCACCACCTGCGACATGGAGACGTTGCCATCAAGCCCAACATCGAGCGCTTCGACGGCGGGCGGGTCGTCTTCGCCGATGGCAGCTCGGTGGAAGCGGACTTGGTACTATTTGCCACGGGTTACACGCGGCGGATCGCGTATCTCGACCCAGATGCGATCGACGGCAGCTGGGCCGCCAGCAACGTCTTGACCTGCTTCAACCCGCGCTTCCCGAACTTGTTCACGCTCGGCTTCGCCGAGCTGAACGGCGCCCTCTATCCTCACCTTTCACGCTTGGCGCGCTTGATCGCTCACCAGGCCCACGCCCTGCTGCATGAACCGGAACGCGCAGCACGCTTCCAGAGCTGGCTCGAAGGTGCCAACTTCGATCTCACCGGTGGGCGCCATTTGATCAGCAGCGAGCGCCACGCCCACTACTGCGACGACCACGCTCTGCACCGCGCCAGCCACAAGGCCTTCAAGCACATGGGCTGGGAAGAGCCCTGACGCGTCAGTCTGAGGTGACGCGGATCGTCTCCCCTGGACGTTCGGGCACGCCTCCCCAATGAGCCAGCAGCGTGGGGATGACCAGCATGTTGAGCAAGGTCGAGCTGGCCAGGCCGGTGAGGATCACGAGGGCCATCGGTGCCTGGATCTCGCTCCCCGGCTCACCTACCGACAGGCCCAAGGGCAATAGGCCCAGCGCAGCGGTCAATGCCGTCATCAGGATCGGTGCCAAGCGCTCTTCAGCGGCAGCGCGCGCTGCGCTGGAGCGGGTTTGTCCTTCGAGCTCCAGATCCCGGGTGCGGGTACCGAGCAAGATCCCGTTGCGCGTAGCGATGCCGAACAACGTGATGAAGCCGATGGTCGTCGCGATCGAAAGCACACCACCAGCGAGGTAGACACCGACGACGCCTCCCGTCAGCGCCAGCGGAAGGTTGACCAGGACGATCAGCGTGCGACGAACACTGCGCAGCGTCGAACCCACGACCAACGCGATGCCCAAGATGGACAGAGCACCGAAGAGCATCAAGCGACGATTGCTTTCCTGCTGACGCTCGAATTGCCCCGTCGCTTCCAAACGTACCCCTGCCGGCAACTCGACGCCCTGGTCGATGGCGCGCAGCAGTTCGTCGTGAACGGCACTCTCGTCGCGACCAGCGACGTTGGCCGTGACCACGATGCGCCGCTCGACGTTCTCTCGAAGCACGTAGTTGGGGCCGCTGCTGATTTCGACGTCTGCCAGAGCAGCGACGGGCACGAGCGCCCCCGATGGAGTCTGCAAGCGCATGCGCGCGACCGCCTCGGGGCTCGCCAGAGCATCGGCTGAGTACTTGACGACCACCGGTGTGGCGCTGCCGTCTTCGTACACGCGAGCGGCCTCTTTGCCCCACAGCGCGGTGCCGACCAAGGTGGCGGCCGCACCAGGGGACAAACCGTAGTTCGCCGCTCGTGGGGCGTTGATGCGAACGTCGAGTTGCGGGATCTCGACCACCTGCTCGACGCCCACATCCACGAGCCCGGGGATCGGCGCAATGGCCGCCTTCACCGCTTCGGCCGATTGCCTCAACTGGTGCAGGTTTTCGCCGTAGAGTTTGAGTGATATCGCCGCCCGCTGCCCCGACATCATGTGTTCGATGCGGTGCGAGATAGGCTGCCCGATGGTGAAGTGAGCGCCCGGCACCGCACGCAATCGTTCGCGGATCTCTTCGAAGACTTGCTCGCGGGGTCGAGGATCCTCCGGAGCGATGTGCACCTCGAGTTCGCTGGTTTCGACGCCGAGCACGTGTTCGTCGCGTTCGGCTCGACCGCTGCGACGCCCGACGGCACGGACCCATGGATCGTCGAGCAGAGTCTTCTCCGCCATCGTCGCCAGGGCGTCGCTCTCCGCTAGCGACGTACCGGGTGAGAGCACCATGTTGATGGTCAAACTCCCCTCGTTGAACTCGGGCAAGAAGGAGCGACCGAAACCAGCTAGACTAGTGGCACCAAGCACGACCAAGGCCAGCGTCGCAACCGTCACCGAGCGCGGACGCTCGATGGTCCAGCGCAAGACGGGACGGTAGGCGTGGATGATGGCCCGCATCAACGGAGATCCATCACTCGCACCCGCGCTCGGGGAACTTCGAAGCAGGAACGAGCACAACACCGGAGTGACGGTCACCGCCACCAACAGCGACGCGAAGATCGCCACCAAGTACGCGACCGCGAGCGGACGCAACAGCCGCCCTTCCAATCCCCCCAACAGAAGCAGGGGAACGAAGACCAGCATGATCACCCACGTCGCGCTGACGATCGCCGAGCGGATCTCGACGGACGCGCGCAGCACGGTCGCGATGACGGGTTGGCGCTCGGCCTCGGGTAAGCGCGCGCGCAAACGCATGTGCCGCACGACATTTTCGACGTCGACGATCGCATCGTCCACCAACTCACCGATGGCGATGGCAAGCCCACCCAACGTCATCGTGTCGATGCTGAAACCGAAGAAGTCGAGCACCAGAACCGCCACCAACAGCGACAGCGGCACCGCCAACGCGCTGATCAACGTCGGCCGCAGACTCCACAAGAACAACCACAACACGAGCACCACGAGCAGCGCCCCGTCGCGCAGCACCTCGACCACGTTCTTGATGGCGCGGTCGATGAAATCCTGCTGCCGGAAGATGTCTCGGTGCAGAGCCACACCCAGCGGCGCGAGGTCCTGCGCCAGGTCGTCGAGGGTCTCGTCGAGCTTGCGTGTTGTCGAGGAAGTCCCCGCCGTCGGCTGCTTGACGATGCTCACGAGCACCGCTGGCGTGGCATTGTAACTGGCAGCACCGCGCGCTACGCCAGGACCGATCAGCACGTCCGCGACGTCCCGCACTCGGACGGGAATGTCGCCGCGTCGAGCGAGCACGATGGCACCGAGTTCTTCGACGCTATCAGCGCGCCCGAGCACCCGCACGACCGACTCCTGGCCACCGTCGACGACGTAGCCACCCGGAGCGTTGGCGGTACCTCGGGTCACCGCCTCGACGACCTCCGTCAACGACAGGCCGTACTGCTCCGCGCGCTGGGGGTCGACGAGCACTTGGTATTGTTTGACTGCGCCGCCAATGGGCACCGCCTGCGAGATCCCCGCCGTCGACAGCAGCCGACGGCGTACCGTGACGTCGGCGATGCGACGCAACTCCAGCGGGGTCAGGGTATCGCTGGTGAGCGCCACGAAGGCGATTTCCCCCATCACGGACGATGCAGGAGCGAGCAGCGGAGCACTCGCCTCCGGCGGCAGGTTACCGCTGACGCTCTGCAAACGCTCCGTGACGGTCTGGCGTGCGCCTTGGTTGCTCGTGTCCCAATCGAACTCCGCCCACACGACGGAAATGCCGGGAGCGGAAGCGGAGCGCACTCGCCGCACGCCAGCAGCTCCATTCACGGCCGCCTCGATGGGAAAGGTGATCAGCTGCTCGACCTCTTCCGACGCCATGCCCGTGGACTCGGTGACGATGGCGACCCGAGGTGCAGTCAGATCGGGGAAGACGTCGATCGGCATCTGTGCCGCGCGAAGCACGCCCACGATCATCAGCGCCGTCGCGGCGAACAGCACCATCCAGCGGTGCTGCAGACTGGCGCGCAGGAGCCACTGAATCATCAGTGAATGTGTCCGTGCGGTTGTTCGGCGCCCGCACTGCGCGCGAGCTTGACCAGATGGGCGCCCTTGACGACGATGCGCTCACCGACGGACAGCCCCGACAGCACGATGACCCGATCGCCGTTGCTGGCCCCCGTCTTGACGTTGCGCTCCTCGAAGTGCTCACCGTCGCGCTGCACGTAAACGAGCTCCTGCCCCCGGTCTCGGACCATTGCCGTGCGCGGTACCAGGATCCCGTGGGAGGCCTCGCCGGTGGGCAAGTGCACGCTGAGCAACCCGCCCACGCGCAGAGCAGGGTCTTCCGTATGCAGCGCGTAGATGACGTCCACCGTGCGAGACACCGGATCGACGACCTTGCTCACCGTGACCAAGGAGGCGCCCGGCTCATCACCAGTGAGGCGGATTGGGCGATGTTCATCCAAACCGGTGACCCGATATTGGGCATCTTGGTCCGTCCGCACGCGCGCGACGTCTTGCTCGGGCACCCGTGCCCGGATCCAGAGTTCACTCTGATCGACGATGCGAAAGAGGACCTCTCCGGGGGAAACCGAAGCACCTGGCTTGGCTTCCACCGTCGTCAACGTACCGCCGATGGGGGCTACCAGGCGCCAGCTGCCGGAACTCGTGCCGCCACTGGCGCCGGTAAACAGTCGGGATGCCTCTCTTGCCGAGCGTATGGCCTGCTCGGCAACCGTCACTTCGCGTTGGGCGTCCTCGAGTTCTCGCTGCGATATCGCTTCGTCGGCGATCAGCCGCTGAGCACGCCCCAGAGCGGCCTTGGCGGCAGCGGCCCGAGCCTCTGCTTCGACCACCGCCAACTGGGCCCGTGCGGCCCCTTCCGGGGACGACGGAGCCGGCGAGAGCGTCGCGAGTAGCGCGCCCTTTGCGACGGGGCTGCCGGGCCTTGGCAAGCCTTTCGGCGGCGAGACGATGCGCCCTGCAATCGGTGCTCCCACCTCGGCGAAACCGTTGGGGGGCGTCGTGACGCTACCGGAAACCTCGATACCAGCGACCAAGGAACCTTCGACGGCGAACGCCGTGGCGAAAGGCACTCCCCATTGCTGCTCCTTGAGCAGTTCGATGACGCCGTCATCGTCCGCCTTCTCGGCGGAATGCTCGCCATGGCCGTCATCGTCGCCGTGCTCGGCGTGCTCCGACTCGGCGTGCTCCGACTCGCCGTGCTTCGAACTAGCCTGCTCACCAGCGGCAGCAACGACGAGCTCGATGCCACCGATGCTGCCGCTGCTTGGCCCTTCGACTCGTAGCTCCGCCGAATACGTACCTGGTGCTCCTGGAGTGAACGCCAGCTCGAAAATCCCGCTCCGCAGTGGCTCTTCACTGATGGCAGTGAACGTTTCGGGCCCCGTTGCGTGCAGCGTCAGCCGCCCCGCCGCGAGCGGCGAGAAGTCGGAAAGCACGGTGACGTGCGCCAAGATCTTCGCCAACTTGCCACTCTGCAGTGGTGGAATCTCCGCGAACAGCTCGAAGTCGTTCGACCACTTCGTGACACGATTCATCGGGGTATCACCGTGACCGTGCCCTTCCCGGTGGTGGTCGTGACCATCGACGTGTTCCTTCGAATGTTCGTAGGACTCACGCTCTTGCCGACAACTCGGGAGCAAGCCAAGAGCGAGTAACGCCGTCGTGAGGCTTCGTCTCATTCGAACTCTCCCAACGCTGCGCGCAGCGCGATCTGGGCGCGCCGCGCAGCGAACGCCAACTGCAGTTTTCGGCGCTCGACCTCGACGCGAGCGCGTTGCGCGTCCAGCAGCTCCACAATGCCGTGATGGCCCTCGCGATAGCCGCGCGCCGCGGCCCGCTCGAGCCGCTCCAGGCGTTCTGCCGTCGCGGCTTCGAACCTGTGTAACTCCTGCACGGCGACCTCCAAGTCGGCTTTGGCCCGAGCCACCGCCGCAGTGATGTTCCGCTGCCGAGCGGCGAGACGCGCCTCTTGCAAGCGCTCCTGCGCCGTCGCGCTGGCCTGCACGTCTTGCCCCCGCGAGAACAACGGCAGGTAGAGAGACAGACCAGCGACGTAGCCCGTCTGTCCCGTGCCCTGAGTGTCGCCGAGACGCAATCCACCCAGTACCGAAAACCGGGGGATCCAAGCAGTATCGGCCTGCTCGACCGCGGACTGCGCTCGCTCGATGGCTTGCTGCTCCAGCTGCAAAGACGGGCGCGCCAGTGGATCCTGAAAAGTCGTCTCATCGACTCGCAGATCGCCCGCGGGAGCCACCCCCCGGACGTCCAGAGCCAAGACCGTCGCCAACTCCGTGCGCAATGCGTTGAAGTCCCCGCGCGCTTGCTGACGCTCGCTGCGAGCCAGTTCCAGCTGAAGCGTCAGCCGGTTCTCCTCGTAGCCAGAGGCCGTCCCCTCGTCGACGCGACTGGCGACGATGCGCGACGCGGCCTCGAGCTGCTGCACGTTCTTCTCTGCCAGTGCCGCCCGCTGCTCCGCAGCCAGCGCCGCGTAGAACAACAACAAGCTACGTGTGACCGCTTGCGTCTGGATACGAAGTGCGTCCGCTTGGCGGCTGCTCACGAGCGAGCGGGCGACGGAGCCGCGCGCCGCGCGCTGCCCGGACAAGTCGATGGGCACCGAGATGCTGATGGCCGTCTCCGACTGAGCCTGGCTTTGTGGTGACGAGAAGTCTTCATGCCCCACGTTGAGAATCGGGTTCGGATACAACTCGGCAGCCACGATGCTGGCCGCAGCCACATCTGCCGTCGCACGCGCAACGACCACTTCCGGATCCTGCTGGCGGACCCGCGCGATGACCTGCGCCTCAGTCAAGGGCTGGGCGTGGAGGGACCGTGGTGCCCCAACCAACGTGACCAGGAACGAAACCGCTGACGCGAGCGCGAGAGAGCCCGCGAGCAGGCCGCCGCTGGCCACCTTGCGCCCAGAGCCCGTCACCGCCACTCACCCTCCGAGCCAACTGACGACGATTTCCAAGCCATGGTGCACCGCCTCGGCGTTGACGACGATGGCGGCAAACGTTGCCGCGGCCACGAGCAAGAGAGTCGGCGCCTGTGGAGAGGTTTCGGGCAGACTCGGTGCCAGTAGCGAGTGAACTCGTGCCTCGATGTCCGAATCGGCGAAGAGCAGCGCAGCTGCGGGAGACTGTTTGCTTCTCGCGAGCGCCACCAACGCTTCGGCCACCTGCGTTCTGCTCCCTACGCCGCGCGCCGCGTCCTCATCCGCCGCCATTTCCTGAGCGCGGACCAGTCGTTCCTCCAGCGCAACCGCGACGACAGGCAGGTGGAACGCGAAGCCCAAGCGAGCGATCACTCGGCGAAGACCGTCGTGACGAGCGATGTGAGCTCGTTCGTGAGCGAGTACGACCCCCAGGTGGTGCCGATGGGGCCCACACAGCAAGCCGCGACTGACGAACAGCGTCGGCCAGAGCGCTCCCAGCACGAACGCCTGCGGTGCCTCGACGGGCAGGACGACGACGCCATCGGCCGTCGCAACACCCTTTCGCAGCAGGGCCCCGCGCAGCTGCAGCACCGTGCGAACGGAAAGTGCCAAACGCCAAAGCTGCGCTCCGATCTGCGCGGCCGCATAACCAGCAAGGAGTAGCAGCGCCCAGGACAAGGTCGCCGTCTGGTGGCGTGGACATAGATGAGAGTGCCCGTGACCTGGGTGCACCACACAATGATCCGCAACCCACCCCAACGACGGGGACAGGGCCGCGACCATCGCCGCGACACCCAACAGAGCTGGCAAGAGGCCCAGCAGCAGACACGAGCGGGCCTCCGCCGCGGGCGTCCTGGCGCGCTCTTTGCCGCCGCCGAGCATCAGCCAAACACCGATCACCGCGGAACTGGTCAAAGCCACCAGCGTCGCCATCGCAAAACTGATGGTGGCGATGGCCCAAGTCATTGGCGCCCCCGACGCTTGTCCGCGATCAGTTGCTCCAGACGGTCCAACGACTCCGCGTCTTCTTCGGCAACCAGATCGACGAAGGCGGACAACAAGCCAACCTTGGACAACAGACGCACGTCGTCCGTCGCCTCCAGCACACGCCGCGCGGCGAACTCGTCCGAGCTCATTGCCGCACGATAGACGAACGCATGGGATACCTTACGCCGAGCGACGAGCTCCTTCTTGAACAACCGCTCCAACGCCGAGCCCACGGTGTTGGCTGAGATCCCTCGCTGGCTACCGATGCTGGCATGCACGTCCGCAACGCCAGCTTCGCCGTGTTGCCAGAGATACTGCAACGCGGCGAGTTCCACCTCGCCGAGCTTGGGCAGTTTGCCGTCGCGCCGTGACACCGGATGAGGCTAGACGCCTAAAGTCCGACCGTCAATCGGAGTTTTCGAGCCCACGGGCCTCGAGTGTCGTGGCCGATGTTGCGCGTCAGTCGCCCGCTCGGAGGCGAAATGCGTCGCTGCTGGCGACCATCAGCGCCAATTCCTTGATGGCGGTCCCCTCGCGCGAGCTGGCGCCTACGCCTTCGACCACGGGTCGGTCACCTTCCACCAATTGACGCGCCAAGCCGTATTGCAGCAGGTGTGCTGCGTAGCACTCGTGCGCCTGGGTCGATTCGGCAAGCTGGTTCATCAGCGCAGGCGCGCCATCGAAGACGAGCTCGCCCTCCGCGAGCGGATAGCTGCCGCCGGTATCGACGGGCTGCCCTTCGTCCTCGCTCCGCTCCCGACCCAAACCGTCGAAGTTCTCGAAAGCGAGGCCCAGCGGGTTGATGTACGTGTGATGACACTGGGCGCAATCCGGCGCCGACGTGGCTTCTGTCAGCCAGTCGCGGTTCGTCTGCCCTTCTGCACGGGGCAACGTCGCGACGTCGATGCTCGACGGCGGGGGCAGGTTCACGCACAGTACCCGCTGGTTGAGGCTGACACCGCGATGAACCGCGTTGGGTTGGCCCTGGTAGCTGCGGGCCATCAGAGCCGGCAACTGAGAGAAGTAGCCGACCCGGGAAGGCCCGAGCTCCACCTGGGCAAAAGAGCCCTCGGGCACGGCGGCCGGATCGATGCCGTACAAGCTGCTCAAACGCTGACTCGTGTAGCCGTTGGTCGAAGTCAAGATCGCGTCGAGGCCGAGGTCGTCCTCGAACACGTCGTCGAAGAAAAGCTCAGCCACCGTCTGCAGCTCACCGTTCATTTCCGGCACGTATTCCTCAACTACCGACAGGTCCAGGGATTGGAGCGCCCCCACCTGCCAGGTCTCCGAATGAAACTGGCGGAAAGCAGCTGTCGCCTCAGCCAGCATTGCGCGCGCTTCAGTCTGGACGCCCTCCGCACTGTCCAGGGCACCTTCCGCGACGCGCTCCAGCAGATCCGCCCTGGGGGTCGTGTTGGTGAGGAAGTACGACAACTTGGTCGCCATCTCGTAGCCGTCGACTGGCTCTCCGACGGCGGCCGACTCCATGCGATAGAGAAACGCCGGTGCTTGCATCAGGACTTCGACGACGAGACTTGCCCCCTTGGCGAAGGTCGCGTCTCCTTGACCAAAACTCGCACCGGTCGTGTAGATGTCCAGGTAGCGCGCAACCTCCTCGTCGGTCAGAGGTCTTCGGTAGAAGCGCTGCCCGACTTCGACGATGAAGGTTTCCGGATCGGTCGTGTCGTGAACCTGAAGCAAGGCATCCGGGTTGCTCGCCAGCTCCTCGCCCACCGCCTCCGCGGCTGCCTCGTAGTCGAAGTAGAGCTCGTCATCGACGAACAGAATCGCCTCGTCGTTCGAGTAGTACGTGCTGGACGGCGTGTCCCGCCTCAAATCTTCGGGCTGTGGGAGCACCGCTTGCTTCAGATTGTCGCGCACACTGTTGGCCCACTGCTGGTGCGTCAAGCGCACGAATCGATGAAACGCGGGATCTCCACCGAGGAGGAGTGGGATGCCCTTGGAGTCGGCAACGAGCTCCGGCACCACGTCCGTCGGGTCCTCCAGCGGCCCCTCCGTCTCCTGTGCGGGCGATCCGTCGGTCGCTTCAGGCTCGCCAAGGCTCGGCTCGTCAACGGCGTCAGTGCCCTGGCTCGCGCTCTGCTCGTCAGAACCCTGTGTTGCCTCTTCGAGTGGGTCGTCAGGTGAAACACCGTCGTCGACCCCATCCCCGTCACCCGTTGCCCGGGAACCTACACTGGAACCCCCGCATCCCGTCACGCCACTCACCGCGGTGGCACACAACAGGTACGCCAGACAACTCCACGCTTTTCCAAGTCCCATCACCATGGAATGCCCCCCGGAACACGAGCTGCGTTACTTTTTGTTGAGCACCCCTGCTCGTGCGGGAACATTTCGGCACGCTCGCCGTCGATCCACGCTCTGGCGGCGGGCGAGTGCGATCCACTGGGTGAGTGGCACTGAAAACTTCTCGAGACACGCTCGCGGCAATCCACTAAGCCGGAGCTTCATCCAAAAAGTAATTGAAGTCTTCCGATTCCTCGTTGTGCAGGATCTCGTACGCCTCTGCCGGAGAGGCGGCGTTCAACAAGCCCTCTTTGATCTTGGTGTCGTGCCCGAGAGTGTGAGCGATGGCCGCCAACACCTGCAGATGCCGATCTCGCTGACTCTCCGGAGTTGCGATCACCACGATGTAGTGGATGGGCTCGCCGTCAGGAGTCTCCAGCGGGAGTCCTTCGCGTGAGATGGCCAAGACGCCGAGCATGGCATCTCCGGTGGGGAGTACACCGTGCGGCACGGCCAAGCCGCCGCCAAGACAGGTTGAGAACTCGGCTTCACGCCGCAGAATCGACTCCAAGATCGGTTGTCGCAACTTCGGATCGAGGTGATGGCTGGTGATCAACAGGTCACTGAGGCTCTCTAGGACCTCCGCGAAAGACGTACCGCGAAAGTCGGTAACGATGTTCTCTTCGTGAATGAAATCGATCAGGCGCGTGCGGTCGCGATTCGCCTCCCCCGAGCGGTGGATGCCGAAGCGAGTGAGCACGGGACCGACAATCTCGTTCGCCACCACCGCGGTCAGCACGACCGCTGCAAACAGGGGCAGGAGTTTGCCACCGCTGTCCACGATCGCATGATCCTGCTCCAAGAGCAGGATCAGGCCGATGGCAACTCCCGCTTGCGGCACCAACGCCAGACCCAAAAAGTTGCGCAACTTCGCGGTCGCCCCCGCCATACGCATGGCGAGCCAAGCCGCGGAGAACTTGCCAACCATGCGCAAGCCGAAGAACAACAAGGCCACCAACCCCACTTGAGCGAAATGGTCGAAGTTCAACTCCATGCCCGCGAGCGTGAAGAACACCGCCAAGATCGCCTGTTCGAAGTCCGAAAACAGCCGGTCGATGACCTGGGAGCGATCCGAGATGAGATTCGTCTGGGCCAATCCGATGAACACGCAGGCCAACAGCGGCGAAATGCCCAACTGGGTGGCCACACCCCACGTCAGTAAAATGCCCAGCAACCCCCCGGTGACCAGGAACTGCGGTCGTCGACTCCAACGACTCAGGTAGCGCATTCCGAGCGCGGTGCTGCAGCCCAGCAAGAGCGCCTGCAGCAACTGAGACAGAGGGGTGAGAAGCAGGTCCCACGCGGACCACTCCGCACTCGTGAGGTCGATGTGGGCGGCAACACGCGCCAATTCGAACAGAACGATGCAGGCAATATTGTTCAGTGCAACGGCCGCGATCAGCGTCTTGGTGTAAACCCCCTTGCTGCGCGCTTCGCGAACCAGTGCCACGATCGTCGCCGGTGCGGTGCTGACGGCGATCGCACCGAACAGCAGTCCGACACTCCAACGCACTCCCGCGACGGCAAGCCCGCCGAAGATGAGCCCAGGCACCAGCAGCGACTCCATCAGCACCAGCAAGCCCAAGCGCAGCCGTGCATTGCGCAAGCGGCGAAAACTGAGGTGAGCCCCGACGGTCACGCCCATCAGACCGAGAGCAAAATCCGTGATCGGAGAGAGGCGCTCCACGTCGTGTGCCGCGAATACGTCGAAGCCTGCCGACCCCAACAAGACGCCGGCCACGATCTGGCCAGTAATGCTGGGCAAATGCAGTCGCCTGGCGAGGGTACCGAAGACGAGGCCCCCCAAGAGCACGACGGCCAGGACCAAAAACGATGAGGGGTGGTCGAACAAGGCCCCGATGATGGTACGGAAAGTGCTCGGAGCCCAACCTCAAACTGAGAAAGCGAGCCCGTCGGTCGCCGGACGCCGTGTGTCGGGATGTTCGGCCCCGAGTGAATCTGCAACGCGAACCCACCGACCGCGCAGCTTTTGGTCGACGCCGGGTGACTCGACGCGCGACACGAGGTACACCTGTCCGAGGTGGAGAACTCGCAGCTGGAACGCTGGCGAGCGCGGCTCAGCCGCGCATCGTGTTGGGTCGCAGGCATCCTCTGCTTGTTCATCGTGATGCTCCATCGCGGTGCGCTCGGCGAGTGGCCCTCTAGTTGGCCGGTCCTCGTCTCCGCGGGGGTGGCCTTGCTCATGCTGGCAATCCCGACACACGTACCCACGATTTGGCGGAGTCTGCCGCCGCTCGCAGTGCTCTCTGCTGCCGTCTTCGGTTGGACACACGACTACGGTTGGGCCCCAGGCATCGTGATCGCCAGCTGTGTGCTGGTGGTCCAGGTGGGGCTCGTCGCTGGGCGAGTCGCGGTACTGGGGTTGCTACTCGCGCAATCGGGCTTTTTCGTCTGGGGCGGGTTCCAACGGGCGCCACACGTCGACTCGGCGTTGCTCGCCGCGCTCGACCCACGAACGTTCGACAATTGGCTGCGTGCTGCGGTCGTCTTCATCGTACTGACGGCCTTGCTCTTCGTCCTGATGCGAGAGGCGGAAAGCATCGTCGGCGGACAATTCGCGCGGGCGCGACGCAGTCACAAGCTCGCGGCTCTGCGCTTCGAGAACTCTCGCCTTTCTCGACTCGCTCGGCTCGAGGCGGAAAGCCAGCTGCGAGAACCTCAGAAGATACAGGCCATCGCTCAGTTGTCTGGAGGACTCGCGCACCTGCTCAACAATGCCCTGACCGTCGTGCGCAGCAGTCTGGACGACCTAGAGGGAGATCGAAGCCTCGCGGTCCGCGCCAACGCCAGCGAAGCGATCGGCGAAGCCGTGGTCCGCGTCTCGCACGCCGTGCGCGGTCTGATAACCGTCGGCAGGAACGAATCCGTCACGCCGCGACGGCTGGATCTTCTGGCGCAGGTTCACGCCATCGTCGACGGTCTGCGTCCGACCTTGCCGGAGACGTGTCAGGTCGACGTTCGAGGCGTCGCCGGGCAATGGGTGCGCCTCGAACCCTCCCGCCTGCGCCAACTCATCGTCAATCTGCTGCTCAACGCGACCGACGCCGTACGAGGTAGCGGACGCGTGCAGCTCAGTGTGCGTCCCAGCGCGACGTTCGCCAGTAGCGCTCCCGGCTCGCAGGCAACGACGGACTCACCCGAACGCCCGAGGCACCAGGCGCAACGCGCAACCGTCGCCGAACTGATCATCGAGGACGACGGTGCGGGCATGGATCCCGAAACGCTGGTGCGTGCCCGTGACGCCTTCTTTTCGAGCAAGAACCCTCAAAAACACGTGGGGCTAGGCCTCACCATGGCGGAAGGCATCGCCCATCAGGCCAGCGGCGAACTCGACATCGTCTCAGAGGCGGGCCTCGGCACCCGCGTCACCGTTCGACTCCCCCTCGAAGAACCGTTGCCGGCTCCCGGAGACGTCGTGTTGATGCACGACCCTGAACTGGGCGTGGGGAACCAGACAAATCCCGGCCCGGTTCCGACTGAAACCCCGTCGACCGAAGACGAGGACGAGGACGAAGTCGATCCGCAGGCGTGGAAGCTTCAGGTGACGCGTCGCATGGCCCAGTTTGGGATGCTAGTGGCGTTGGCGGTGAGTACCGTGAGAGCAGTGACTGGCCACTACCGCTCCAGCGATTGGGCCGCCCCCGTGCTCGCCACGGTTGGCCTCGCGTTGGCTGGCTTTCTGCCCCGCGCAGGTTTGGGCACGAGACTGGCCTTGCTCGCAGCGGCTCCGTGCGTCGCGACCTGGATGATGCTCGTGCAGCGCTCCTACTTGCAGCCCTCCATCCTTGCCGGCATGGCGTTGCTCGTCGCATGGCTGGCGCTCCTGGGGCCCCGCTGGGCAGCGCCCGTCCACATCGTGCTGAGCGCTTGCGTAATGCTCGTCGCCGGCCGACTCCACGAGCTACGCATCGTCAACGTCGATCTGTCGCGGGTGGCACTCGACGAACCAAACAACTGGTTTCGTATTGCCGGCACTCTACCTCTGGTCGAGCTGGCCCTCGCCCTATCGGTGCTGAGTATTCTGCAGCACGCCCGCCGCGCCACGCTGACGGCAGAGGCCGCCGAGCGAAGAGTGTCCCGCGCCCTAGAGGAGGAAGACCGGGAAACCGAGAAGCTGCTTTCTTTGGAGCGAGACGTCGCCCGCTCGGAGCGCATGGAGGCGACCGGTAGAGCATTCGGCAACGTGGCCCACGATCTCAACAATGCCCTCCAACGCATCGTCGGCCCCGCGTCAGAGCTCGAGTGCGAAGAGCTGAGTGATGCCGAGCTCGCACGCGTCATCGCCGATCTGTGGGAGGGCTACGAACACGCACGCGCGCTTTCCTCGCAGTTCATCGTCACAGACGCCGCCCCACTCCACGTCGATGCCATCGATCTCGGGCGAAGCCTGCAGCGCTCGACGTCGGCACTCCAAACGTTGCTCGACGACCGGATAACTCTGGGCATCGACGTACAAGTCGACTGCTTCGTACGGATCCTGGAGTTGGACTTTCAGCGCTTGTTGTACAACCTGGTGACCAACGCGCGCGATGCCATCGAACGTGAGGGGCACATCCACGTTAGCGTTTCGAGGGCCGGCGGCTGCGTCTCCCTCGAGGTGGACGATGACGGCCAGGGCATGGACGACACGACTCGAGTCCGCATCTTCGAGCCCTTCTTCACGACCAAGCCCAGCGACCAGGGCACCGGGTTGGGACTTCATTCCGTAGCTCAAGTCCTGGAGCGCTCCTCTGGTACGCCGCACGTGAGCAGCAAGCTCGGTGCCGGTACTCGCTTCGAAGTCTCCTGGCCACTAGCCGAGGCGGGGAGTTGGAAGACTCCGACGCCTTCCGCGACGCTCAGTAGGGCGCTGGCGACTGGCACGGGAACGATCCTGGTGGTCGAGGATGAACCGCAGGTGCGCTCCTTGATCGTTCGAACACTGCGCCGAGCGGGTTACTCCGTAATCGAAGCTGCCGACGGCGATGCCGCACTCGAACTCGTGGCATCGACGACGGTTCACTGCCGGGCACTGTGCGTGGACGGCGTCATCCCCGGGGCGAGTTCCGCGGACGTGATCGACGCATTTGCGGGACGCTACCCCGAAAGCCCCGTGCTGCTGATCTCGGGCCATCTCCCTTCCCACCTCGAAGACAGGGGCCTGCTCGCCCAAAACGCAACTCTGCTCCCCAAACCCTTCGAACCAGAACGTCTGTGTCAGCTGCTAGCGCAACGCCTCTCGGTGGAAGGGGCAGCCTGAGTGCAGCGTTCGGCTGACGGCATCCTGCTCGTGAAGCGGCCGAAAGCGCTCCCTGGGGGCTGAGGAGGAGCTCCGCGCACGGCCGAGCAGTACGCTTGGCTTCCGGACCCCTGCGGCGCGCAGGTTGGCCCAAGGGGCCAGCGGCAGGGACGAAGGCGATGATGCAATGGCAACGACCTGAGTTATAACAGGGGCATGAAGCGTCAGCTCCTCATCGTCTCGCTCCTGCTCTTCGGCTGCGTGGGTTGTGATCAAGTGACCAAACAGGCGGCGATCCGTTGGCTGGAAGGGGTCGAAACGAGCACGTATCTCGCCGATACGTTTCGCCTCACGTACATGGAAAACCACGGCGCGTTTCTCGGCATGGGCGCCGACTGGCCTGGGCCTGCGCGTTGGCTGGCTTTCACGTTGCTCTCGAGTTTGATGGTGGGCGTGGCGCTCGTGTTCATCGTCCGCCACATCCGGCAACTGCACCACCTGCGGCAAGTGCATCGGTTACATCTCAGCCCATCACTGTGGGGAGCGTTGCTGCTGGCGGCCGGAGGCATCGGCAACCTGATCGATCGCGTCGCCCGCGATGGCGCCGTCGTGGACTTCATGAATCTGGGGATCGGGGGCCTGCGCACTGGCATTTTCAACGTGGCAGACGTGCAAATCATGGCGGGCGCGGCCTTGCTCGCATTCTGGCACGATTCGAACAAGCAGCGCACGACTGCGCAATCGTCGCCACCAGCCCCGCCACAGAGCACCGACTCCTAACGCGAAGGCATCCGCTCCCGAGGACCCGGCATCGCCGGGCCCGAGAGCTGACGCTCAACCGCCAATCTCGGCTTCGACGACCGAACCGTCTTTCAACTTCGACAGTGGCGCCAACGAGCCGTCGCTCGGAGCGCCATCGATCAGCAGACGGGTGACGCCGCGGTTCTTCTTGTTCGGATTGGTGACCTTGATCGTCACCATCTTGCCGCGAAACTCGCGTTGCATCTCGAAGCCAGGCCAGTCCGACGGAATGCACGGATCGATCCGCAACCCGTTCACCTCCGGACGCACACCGAGAATGTACTGCACGGCACTGTGATAGCTCCAGGACGTCGTGCCCGTGAGCCACGACACCCGCGATTTACCAGCATTGGGGCTGACGGTCGCGTAGGTCGTCTGGGTGTGCACGTAGGGCTCGGCATCCCGCACCTCCGCTCGAGTGTTGTAAGCCGCGGGCATGTAGGCTCGGTAGTACTCGTAGGCTTGGTCACCGTGGCCGAGCATGCATTCCGCCATCACGGCCCAACTCTGGGGATGATTGAAGATGCCACCGTTTTCCTTGATCCCAGCGTTGAACACGACACCATCCATCACCTTGCGCGGCGTGTTCTTGAAGGGCGGAGCACACAACGTCAGCCCGTAGGGCGTGGCCAGGTGCTTGTTCATGGACTGCATGCAAGTCGTCGCTTGCTCCGGAGTGGCAGCTCCGCTGATCACGGCCCAGGCCTGGGTATTGATGTATATCTTCCCCTCCTCCATGTCCTTGGTGCCATAAATGGTGCCGTCCGCGCCCGTGGCCCAGATGAACCATTCGCCGTCCCACGCGATCTTCTGGATGTTGGCATCGAGTTGCCCACGCTGAGCCAACGCCCACGCCGCCTCTTCGGGCCGGTCGAGAGCGTCGGCTATCTCTGCGTAAACTCCCAGCCCATAGCGCACCTGAAAGGAAACCATCACGCTTTCGCCGTAGTAGCCGAGCTTGCAGCAGTCGTTCCAATCCGCCGCGAGACCACAGGGCAAGCCGTTCTTGCCGGTGCGTTCGAGATTGAACTCCAGCGCTCGACGCAAGTGCCCCAGCACGGTGGCCTCGCCGCTATCCGCAAAGGGCAACACCTTGTCGTAGAAGCTGACGTCACCCGTTTCGGCGACGTAGTTCGGGATCGCGTTGAAGAACCACAGGCTGTCGTCGCTTCGGTACACTTCATCGTCCGGCGTCGACTCGCTCCCCGGCTGGTGCGAAAACGGCTTGATCACCGGGATGGCTCCACCGCTCGCCACTTGACCCGTGAGCATCAGCTCCAAGCGTTCTTTCATCTGCTCTTTGAGCAATGGGGTCACGCCGAGGAAGTCCTGAACCGTGTCACGGAAACCGAGCCCGTCGCGTTCACCGTTGTAGATCAGCGACGCGGAACGAGACCATGCGTAGCAGACCAGAGCGTTGTACGCGTTCCACACGTTGACCATGCTGTCGAACTCGGGGTCCGGCGTCCTGACTCGAATCGAGCCCAGGAGCGAGTGCCAGTGACTCTTCAGCTTGACCAACTCTTGCTCACAGCGCTCGGGGCTGGCGAACTCCTCGACGACGGCCTTGCCGTGAGTGTCCGGCGTGCCGATGCCGAGCAACACGCGGAGCTCTCGCGTCTCCCCCGGAGCCAGCTCGATGTCGACCTGCTGCACCCCGACGAGGTTCTCTCCCGCCGTTTCGAAGTTGCTGAGCTTGCCGCCATCTTGCGCCAGAGCCTTGGGTGCAGCGTAGCTGCCGTAGTTGCCGATGAAATGTTCGCGCAGCGTCTCGAACGCCGTCACGTCGCCGCCGGCAACCTTCATCCAGTAGCGTCCCGGCTCACCGGTGATGACCTTGGGATCGTACGGCTCGTTCGGATGCGACATCACACTGAACATGCCATCCTGCATCTCCACCTTGCCGATGAACAGCGAGTACTGCAGGTTGGAAAGGTCTTGGAAGATGTTGCCTTGGTTGGTGAACTCACAGAAGGTGTACACCGATAGGCGCCGCGGTTTGTCGCCGTCGTTGGTCACGCGCAGGCGCCAGTATTCGAAGAGCTGCCCCAGGGGCACGAAGTAGGTTGCCTCCGTCGAGATCCCCTCGTAGCGCGAGGTGAGAATCGAGTAGGCCGTGCCGTGACGGCAGGTGGATTCGTAGCGATCCAGTGGTTTGCCGACGGGTTGCCAGCTGGCACTCCAGTAGTCACCCGTGTCCTGGTCGCGCAGGTAGAAGTAGCGACCAGGCTGATCGAGAGGAACGGAGTTGCTGCGGAAGCGAAGGAACCGCTGATTCAGTGCGCTGCGATAGAAGCTGTACCCACCTGCATGGTTGGTGATGATGGCACCGTACTCCGTCGAGCCGAGGTAGTTGCTCCAGGGGCGGGGAGTGTCCGGGCGGGTGATGACGTATTCGTAGGCTTCGTCGTCAAAATGACCGAATTGCATGTGTTTCCTCTCGCCGTCGCGCGCAATGTGCCGTCGCAACGGCGGCAAGTGGCCTACAACAGGAAACAGTGGAAGTACAGTGAGCGCCCCACTCAGCCCCAACGAGCTAACGTTGACCGTCCCAATACCAGATCGCGCCTGCTCCAAAGCGGCATCCAGCGCGCTCCCGGGACAGACCCTAACCCCGCGAAATTCTTGGAGCCAACTACCAGAATCGAACTGGTGACCTACGGTTTACGAAACCGTTGCTCTACCGACTGAGCTAAGTTGGCGGGGAGCGCGGAGTGTACGCAGCAAAGTCTCGGAGTCAAGCAGTCCGAAAGCGGCACCGAACACGAAGCGGCAGACACTGAGCTGACCCGAACGAGTCGCACCCGTAGTCGATTGCGATGAGTCGAGCCGAAGACAACTTCTTCCCGGGGCTGGTCAAACGGCAACTCTCTGATAATGTCCGCGCCGACCCCGAACACACCCGAACACACAGGAGACACGATATCTATGCGGGACTACTTCTTCACGTCCGAGTCCGTTGGCGAAGGACACCCAGACAAGCTTTGCGACGCCGTTTCGGACACGGTCCTCGACGCCCTCCTCGAGCAGGATCCGAACAGCCGAGTGGCATGTGAGACCTTCTGCAAGACTGGGTTCGTGGTCGTGGGCGGAGAGGTCACCACCAAAGCGACGGTGAACTACCCCGATTTGGTCCGCAAAGCGATTCGCGACATCGGCTACACCAGCTCCGAGATGGGCTTCGATGCGGACACCTGCGGCATCTTGCTGGCGCTGGAAGAACAGTCTCCGGACATTTCGCAAGGTGTGACCGAGGGCCAGGGCCAGTACAAGGAACAAGGAGCCGGCGATCAAGGCCTGATGTTCGGCTACGCCTGCGACGAGACACCGGAGCTCATGCCGGCGCCGATCATGTACGCCCACGGCCTGATGCGGCAGTGCGCCAAGATCCGCAAGAGCAAGAAGGGCACGATGCTTCGCCCGGATGCGAAGAGCCAGGTCACCTTCGAGTACGTCGACGGGCGCCCAACGCGCATCGACACGGTCGTCCTGTCCACGCAGCACTCCCCTGACATCAAGAAGAAGGAGCTGCAGGAATTGGTGATGGAGTCGGTGATCAAGAAGGCTCTTCCCAGCAAGCTCCTGGACGCCAAGACCAAGTACTACATCAATCCCACCGGTCGCTTCGTGATCGGCGGTCCGTGTGGCGACGCCGGGCTGACGGGTCGCAAGATCATCGTGGACACCTACGGCGGCGCAGGGCGTCACGGCGGCGGTGCTTTCAGCGGCAAGGACCCGTCAAAGGTCGATCGTTCCGCAGCGTACTACGCGCGCTACGTGGCCAAGAACATCGTGGCTTCGGGTGTCGCGTCCAAGGCCGAGGTTCAGCTCGCCTACGCGATCGGCGTGGCCAAGCCCATGGGCGTGTTCATCGATACCTTCGGCACCAGCAAGGTCGACGAAACCAAGCTCGCCAAGTTCGTTGCGAAGAACTTCGACATGCGTCCTCGCGCCATCATCGAGCAGCTCGATCTGCTCAAGCCCATCTATCGACCGACCGCCGCTTACGGACACTTCGGTCGCGACGAGTTCAGCTGGGAGCGAACGGATCGGGCCAAGGAAATCGCGGCGGCGTTCCTCTGAGCGAGCCGTAGCGCGGTCCTCGGTGACCGTCGTGCAGCACGAAGCGGCCCCGGCGTTGCAAAGCGTCGGGGCTTCTCTTTCTCGGTTTGCTCGAAGCCACGACAAAAGCCCCAGCGCTCGGCAGCGCGGGGCTCTGTCGTTTTCTACACCCGAGTGCGGGCGTCATCGAAGCGCCTGAGAAGTACTCAGATCGCTGGGCAGCCTCGGCGGAGGCCGCCGGGAACGTTCAGATGGCGTCGTCGCCCTGCTCACCGGTACGGATACGCACCGCTTGATCGACGGGACTGACGAATATCTTGCCATCACCGATGCGGCCCGTCTTGGCGCTCTTTTCCACAGCGTCGAGGACGGACTGCGCTTGGCTGTCTGCAACGACGACCTCGATCTTCACCTTGGGGACGAAATCGACGACGTAGGCAGAGCCACGATAGACTTCCTTCTTGCCGCCCGTGCGGCCGAAGCCCTTGACCTCGGTGACGGTCATACCCTGCACTCCTACCTCGGAGAGGGCGTCTTTGACTTCGTCCAACTTGAACGGCTTGATGATCGCTTCGACCTTCTTCATCTTTCTTGATCCTTCGCTAATCGGGCTAAGAGCAGATAGCCGCGGAAGCATCCCTTCCTCGGGTCTTCCAAGCCACAGCGTGAACTGGGCCCATGTGCGTCCTTCGGCGTGTTTTGTCGAGTAACGGGTGCCAGGTTTCCAAAATGTTTCTCTTCTCGAACTACTTCTCCGGTTGTTTCCCGCGCATCCGACACCTGACGGAAACCTCCTACCCTCCGTCTGCGGTTCGTCAGCAATCGTCGTGATCACCGAGCGTTAGAGCGGGTCCGGTGTTGGCGTCGAGCAGCCAGGCCAAAGCTGCACGGCCCCGAGAGCGGCCCATCGACCCCCTTGGTCGCTACCCGCAGTCCAGTATTCCTCCGCGGCTCGTCGACGGAGCAACGCGCTGCGTTGGAGCGGTCCCAGCGACGAGATGAGTGCTCTTCAAGGCACGGGGTAGATGGTTTCGTTCAGGAAGGTGCCCGGTGCCTCATCGCCGAAGCACAAGCCCAGATCCCTCGCGGTTCGGACCACGGGCGAGTCCTCGGGCACCGTGCGAATGTGTCCGGTCGCCTCCTCCATCGAGACCAACTCCAGGCGATTGTTGCGAATCGCGACCATACCGCTCTGCTCCGTCTCCGCCAGAAAGCGCGTCGCGGCCGTGCCCATGCGCAACGCGAGCAAGCGGTCGTAGGTCACGGGCGAACCTCCGCGCTGCAGGTGGCCCAGCACCAACGAACGCGTGTCCTTTCCGGTGCGCTTGGCTATCTCGCCAGCCACGACTTGAGCGATACCGCCAAGACGGATGTGCTGGGAGAATTGGTCTTTCTCGCCGACGGTGATGTGCTTGCCGTCGATGGTGGCGCCTTCCGCCACGACCACGATGGAGAAACGGCGTCCGCGTCGTTCGCGACGCATGATCTTCTCGCACACCACGTCGAGGTTGAACGGGATCTCGGGGATCAGGATCACGTCGGCGCTGCCCGCAATGCCGGCGTGCAGTGCGATCCAGCCCGCGTTTCTGCCCATCACCTCGACGACCATGACGCGCTCGTGTGCCTGAGCCGTCGAGTGCAGCTTGTCGAGGGCCTCGGTGGCCGTCGATACGGCCGTCTCGAAACCGAAGGTGACGTCGGTGCCGGGCAAGTCGTTGTCGATGGTCTTGGGCACGGCGATGACACGCGGCAAGCCACAGTCCAGGAGGCGCTTGGCGAGCTTGATCGAACCGTCCCCGCCCAGCGCGACCAGCGTGTCGATGCCGAGCTCCTCGAAGCGCGCGATCAAACGACCGGAAACGTCCGTTGGAACCTTCTTGCCGTCCTTTTCGACGGGGTAGTTGAAGGGGTCGCCGCGATTCGTCGAGCCCAAGATGGTGCCGCCCAGGTGCGTGATGCCGCGCACCGCATCACGGTCGAGATTGACGATGCCGCTGGGGTCGTCTTCGATCAGACCACGATAGCCGTAGCGAATGCCCAACACCTCCCAGCCGCGAACACGAGCGCTCAGAGCCACGGCGCGAATCACCGCGTTGAGCCCGGGCGCATCTCCACCGCCAGTATTGACCGCTATCCTTCGTCGAGCCATATCGATTGACGCAGCGTATCGACGAAGCCAGCAAAACCAAAGTGATTTGATGGTGCCTACAACGCCACTGGCGAGCGAGCTCGCCCGAAAGCTCCCAACCCCCATCATCGAGATGCCAGACACCCATGGCTCACCGCTGTGGATAAAGAACGACGGCTTGACGGGGGAACGGTACGGCGGAAACAAGCTGCGCAAGCTCGCTCCCTTGTTAGCACTCGCCAAGCAGCGCCAGCGTTCCCACTTGTTGACGGTTGGTGCGGCTGGCAGCCACCACGTCTTGGCGACAGCGATCTATGGTGGCGAGGCAGGCTTTCGTGTCAGCGCCGTTTTGGCACCGCAGCATCACACTCCTCACGCCGAACGTGTGTTCCGTGCATCGTTGGCCCAAGGCGTGCGCGTTCTGCCACTGAAGGGAGTGCACGGAGCGAATCTCGCGTTGCATCAGTTGCTCGACAAGCAAAGCTTCCGCATCGGCCCGGGCGCGATGGGCAACACCGGCGCGACCGGATACTCCGCTGCTGCGTTGGAACTGGCGACTCAGGTGCGAGAGCAACGGCTGCCGAGTCCTCAACGCATCGTCGTCGCGCTCGGCTCGGGTAGCACCGCCGCGGGGTTGCTGGTGGGGCTGCAACGGGCGAAGCTCGAGTGCGAGTTGGTTGGGGTACTGGTGGCACCTAACCCGGTCGCCCGACCGATGGTCCTGGGTCAGGCCCTCGCCCTCGCCCGCGCTGAAGGCCACGGGTTTTCCCTCGCCACCGCGCACCGGACACTGATCGTTCGGAGCGACGCTGTGGGCGCTGGCTACGGCGTACCGACCCCCGCAGGGAAACGAGCGACCGAAATCGCCCAAACCGCCGGGCTTGCCCTGGACCCGACCTACACTGCCAAGGCATTCGCCGTCGCCCTCGATCTGTGCAGAAACGCTGACGGAACCACGCTGTACTGGCATACGCTGTCGGCCGCGCCGATGGAGCCGCTCTTGGCCCAAGCTCCACACCTCTGCGACCTTCCCGCGGAGCTGCGATCACTTTTGATCTCGACGCGTTGAGTTTCCCAGAAGTCGGGGAGCGAGGTACCTTCGCAGCTGGTAACGAGTGACAATTGCGTTTGCCGGAAGCTCCGGCGTGAGCCCCATCCAACACCGAGCATGGTCAGCACTAGTTTCGCCGCCCCAATAGGAGAGATCCTCGACGACAAGTTCCGGGTCACCCGGGAGATCGGGCGCGGCGGGATGGCGGTTGTCTATTCTGCTGAGAACGTCGACATCGGCAAACGGGTCGCGGTGAAGATCCTTTCGGAGGATCTGGCGACGAGCAAGACGGTGACCGAGCGCTTCTTGCGTGAGGCCCGTGCTGCAGCGAAGATCCACAGTCCGTACATCTGCGAGGTCTACGACGTCGGCACCTACGATGGGCGACCGTTCATCGTGATGGAGCTGTTGCAGGGCGAGAGCCTGTACGATCGCCTGGCGAGGGATCGACAACTGTCAGTCGATGAGACCCTGAGAATCGCCATCCAAACGGCGAAGGGCCTCCGCAAAGCTCACGAGATGAACGTCGTTCATCGCGATCTCAAACCGGAGAACATCTTCCTCACGACCGGCGAAGACGGCGGACCGCACACCAAGCTCGTGGACTTCGGGCTCGCCAAGTTCTACGAGCCCGCTCACGACGCAGCCTCCGCGCGCTTGACCAAGGAGGGTGCCTTGTTCGGCACGCCCGCCTACATGAGCCCGGAGCAAGCCAAGGGCAAGGGCAACGTCGATCAACGTTCCGATCTGTGGGCGCTGGGCTGCATCGTCTTCGAGATGCTCACGGGCAGAACCGTTTGGGACGTCGAGCAAGGTGTGGCGATGATCTTGGCGCAAATCGCCAGCAGCCCCTTGCCCAAGGCCACCGAGTTCAGGCCCGACCTTCCCCCCTCCTTCGACAGCTGGCTCGAAAAGGCGCTAGCCCGCAAACCCGAAGCACGCTTCAGTGGCGCCGACGAGTTCGTGGTCGCGCTCCAAGCTGCCTTGCGGCCCGAAGAAGCTTCCAGCGCGGGGCCGATCACTCCGGAAGATCCGCTGCCACCAGCGGCCGCCGCTTCTCCCATGCCTTTTCGCCCCCCAGTGGCGCCGGGGGCGGCAGAGCGAAGTGCTGCCCGCACGACGGACCCCTCACAACCGCGCAGCCGTCGTTGGTGGTATGCTGCCGTCGCCTTTGCCTTGGGCGGGAGCGTCGGGGGTTGGTTCGTCTTCGATGGCTTCTCCTTGCCTGGTGGCGAGGCCCCCGCGGAGTCCGCACCATTCTCGAAGGAGATCGCTAGCGCCCAGAAGCTACTCGCAAACGGCGACATTCAGGAATCGATCAACGAGTTGAAGGTGGCCTTCGACAAGGGGCAAGGCAAGGCGGCGCGTTCACTTCTTACCCACGTATCCGCCTCCAAAGACATGCCCGGCGGCAGCTGCACCCTGACGGGTATCGGTCATCCGCGTCCGTTCGAGAGCTCCGGGGAGAGTTCCAAGCCTACGATGCTCCCGACCGAGCAGGGCACCTTGGTCACCTGGGCCGACAAGGTTGCGAGCACCGGGATGATCCAAGCCCGAACTTCGCTCCTCGACGAGGCGCTGAGGCGCACGACAGCCGTGGTCAACGCGACACCAGAAGCGAACACCACGCGTGACCCCGAACTCTTCCGACTCGAGGACGGCCTGGGGCTTCTGTTTTGGGACTTTGGTGGGGATCGCCCGGGTGCTTACACGCGAGTGCTCGACGTGCAGGGTGCGCCCAAGGGCCCGCCTCGACTGTTGAGTTCGAGTGAACGCACGCATCCCTACTACCCGGCACTGGCTGCAGACGACGATGGCACGTTCTGGGTCGTGTGGGTCGAACCGAGCCGCGACCGGGTTTTCGACTTGGTCGTCCGGCACCTCGACAAGAACCTGGAACCTCTGGACGCAGCGGTCGCCATCACCGGATACGCCACGCCGGTGGGCGGCAAGACGCAGGCGGCGCGGCCGTCGATCGCGGTTTTCGGCAAGTTGCTGGTCATCAGCTACACCTTGCGTCGAGGAACCAAACAGCACGTCATGATGCTGCGCGTGAACAAGCAGCAAGCAGCCCATGGCCCCAGCGTCGTCCCCGATGACCGCCCGCAAACGTTGGGCGACGAAGAGAGCGACCGCTTTTTGGGCCAGGTCGTCTCCGTCAACGAGGCGGCAGGCAACCACGGCTACAGTACCGTGCGCTGCGGGGATGCGGGTTGTTTCGTCGCTTGGGACGATGCACAAAACGCCGGCTACCTTGCGTACGCCGATGCTTCGGGCAATTTCGTGTGGCGCCGCTCGCTGGGAGCTGGAACGGCGCGTCCCGGAATCGCGTGGGCCAAAGGCGCCAAGCGCGGAATGCTTGCCTACTTCGACAAGAAACGGGTGCTCGTCGCTCCTTTCGACAATCAAACCATCGACACGCCCACCGTCATCGGCCGGGTGAGCGCCGCACTGAAACAACCGCCCCCTTGGGTGGTGAGGACGCAAGACTCGAACGAGCAGTGGTACGTCGGTTGGCGAGGCTACGAAGCAGCAGTGCCCGAGCCATTCGTGGCCAAGGTTAGCTGCGAGTGAGGTATGCGTCATGCCCAAGCTCCCCTTCGCACAGAACACGGTCCCTCTACCGAATCACCTACGTATTCCATCGCGCAGCCGGGTTCGTAACGCTCCGCTGATCGGCGCCAACGTCCTGTTGACGCCCGTCGACCCGGCGGATGGCCCCGAGCTGTGGGAGGTCGTCGATGGCTCCCGCGCGCATCTGGAAACGTGGCTGCCATGGGTCCCGTTCAACAACACCCCTGCCGCTAGCCAACGCTACGCCGAAAGCTGTGCCGCGGACTGGGACTCCGGACGCGCCGTGCGCTTGGCGATCCGACAACGCGGTACGAACCGCCTGCAGGGCATCGTCGGCTTGGACAACTGTGTCCACATTCACAAGAACTGCGAGCTCGGCTACTGGCTCAAGTACGAAGCTCAGGGCCACGGCATCATGTCCGAATCCGCGCGTCTAGCGCTGGACTTCGCCTTCGATGAACTGGGCTTACACCGGGTCCGCTGCGCCGCGGCTACCGACAATCAACGCAGCCTGGCGGTGATCCGAGGCTTGGGATTCCATTTCGAGGGCACCGCGCGACAGGCGGAGTTCGTCGGCAGCCGGTGGCTCGATCACTCCGTGTTCAGCCTCTTGTCCACCGACGAGCGACCGTGGCGTTCCAAGTGAAGGGACTCTCCGACCGCCTGCGCAGGCAGGCTCAGCGCTTCCGTTGGTTGCGTCGCGGGCACATGCCGTTTGCCTCGCTCGTTCCTGCCATCGTGGTCGTTTTTGGGCTCATTGCCGCGGTGGCCATCGCCGCCATTGGCATCAATCAACTCAAGCACCAGAACGACCGAGGAGCAGCGCTCCGAAGTGCGCTACTGGCAAAGACCCTGAGCGAACGGCTGAGCGCGGCGCCCCGCAAACGCCACGCGGCGATCATCGACCAGGCCTCGATCCGTTCCGGTGCGGAGATCCTGCTCGTGCACGAGTCCGGACGACTGCTCGTCGACGGCAGCGTCGGCGCTCCGCCCTCCCCCGGCATCTCACAGCTGCTCGTGGTGCGCGAGGGAGAGACCGAGACCTCTCTCGGACGAGCGAGATTCGCCGCCCAACGCTTGCGCGCTCCGTATCAGGACGCAAACGTGATCGCCTTCGTGGCTGCACCTCGCAGCCCGGTCGCCGCGCAATCGATGCTGCGGTCGTTGGGGGCCTACAGCGCCATCTTGCTCGGGATCGCCGCTCTGGTGGCGTTCGCCTTGGCCCGTGACGTCAACGGTGATGTCACCTATCTGACACGCCGTATCCGCGACATGGCCAGGAGCGATTCGGACCCGACGGGCGCACGCGTCCCCGTGCGAACGCTGGACGACGTCGGGGCCATCACTCACGCCTTCAACGACCTGATCCACCGCTTCGGCGAGGCCCAAAAGAGCTACCGAGAGGATCTCAGCCTGGCGGTGACCCTCGAACACGACAAGAGCGCTTTCTTGGCTGCGCTCAGCCACGAGCTGAAAACGCCTCTCAACGTCATCTTGGGATTCACCGACGTGCTCCTCGCCGAGGTCGAAGGACCGCTGACGGACGAAGCCAAAGAGTGTTTGAGCACCGTTCGCGACTCGGGAACCCACCTCAAGGCCTTGATCAAAGACATCCTCGATCTGTCCGCATTGGAGTCCGGCGAGATGACGCTCGCACGCGGCATGACCAACGTGTACGTGATCGCCACCAACGTGCTCAACGAGCACCGAGTCGCCGCCCAAAGCAAGGGCCTGGAACTGCGGATCCTGGGCCACGACGCGGTTGCGTTCGCCGATCCGCTTCGTGTCCGTCAGATCGTCGGCAACCTGGTGGGCAACGCCGTCAAGTTCACGCAACGAGGCAGCGTCGAAGTCCGCGTCGAACGGCGTCGAGAGGGGGCCGCCCTGATCGTCAAAGACACCGGGCCGGGTATCGCCGTCGGCGATCAAGGAGCCGTGTTCGACGACTTCTCGCAAGTCGGTGATCTCAAAGCGCGCGGCGCCGGCACCGGACTGGGCCTCGCCATCACCCGCCGATTGGTCCGCATGCATGGTGGCAAGATATCGCTGAGGAGCGAGTTGGGTAAGGGCGCCGAGTTTACGATCATCCTACCCAACGTCAGGGACGCGGATCCGACCCGACCCACGAACCCGAGGCCGACCCCGGACCCCGAGGAGTCGCTGTCGTGACGCCTGAACGATTGCCGAGGCGCGTGCATGCGATGCAAACGGGGTCTTCCCTGGGTGCAGCGTTGGTGTTTGCTCTGGCCGTACCGCATCTATTGCAGCTCAGTGGTGAGGTCCGGAGTGAAGTGGCATGGACGCTGGCGACACTGATCCTCATCGGCTCCAGCCTAGCCGCGGCCGCGACCTGGCTCCGTTTCAAGAAGTACCGCTTCGTACTGCAGGCCTTGTCCCTCGATCGACGAGAAGGCAGCGCGGCGTTGTCCGTCGATGCAATCGCCAGCTTCGCGAACGAACCGTCACATTTGACGCGCCAGTGGCTCGCGGTTCACGGCGTCACGCTTGCAGCGCTCTTCTCGCCGGTGCGCTCGGATGCGTTGGATCTGACGACGGCGAGCGCGGTGGTGCTGCTGACGGGCTTGATGCTGGCCACGGCATGCCTGCCCATGCACGTGCTGATCCGTCGCGACTTCTTGGGTGTGCTCGAGTTGGCGCCCGGCGCGCTGATGCGCGACTTGATGCTGAAGTTCGACAAAGCGCCTCGGGCACAGGGGCGCATCAATCGTCGCATCGTCATCGCCGTCGCAACGCCAGTCTTGTTCGTCGCGCTCGGCTCTGCGCTGATCGTCAACGCTCACCTGCGACACGACGATCAATTGACCCGCGAGCAAACGGCGCGGGTCCTCGCCCGCTCTGCGTTGGAAGTCGAGCCCGGAGGTATCAAGGGACTGGAGTTGGCGCTGGAGCGCGCCACGAGCCTCGGCTTCTTCGCGCAGATCGCTGCCCCCGATTCGCGCCACGGCATGATCGTGGAACGTGGCGGCGTCGTGGAACTCACCACGCCCTTGGATACGGGGAGCGCTCGAGTCCGCTTCAATCGCTCGACGGTCGGAGTGCTGAGCGCTGCCCCGGTTTTGGTCAGCTTGTTGGCAACCGTCGCCGCCGCCATCGTCGGTTTCTTGTTGGGCAACGTGTTGAGCATGGACTTGTACTTCGCAACCCGGGGAGTGCGTTTGTTGGGGGCCAGTCCTGCGGCCATGAATCAGCACACGGGGGTCCTCAGGCCACCTCGCCTGCGTTTGGTCGGCGAACTGGCAGCCGCCATCGATCGTCTGACGGCTCGTTTTGGCGTATTTGCGCAAGCCCAGGAAGACGCCATCGAGGCGCGCGCAGCCGCCGTCCGCGCCCGCGGGTTGTTCTTTGCCTCCGTCAGCCATGACCTGAAAGCCCCGCTCAATTCCATCCTCGGCTTCACCCACCTCGTCAGTCAGCAACCACTGACTCGCGGACAACGTGAGAGCTTGGAGGCGATCCACACCCGCGCCCAGGAACTGCTGGCCTTGATCGAGACGATCCTCGACGCGGCCCGCGTGGAAGAAGGGCAGCTGTCGCTGGTAACGGACGAGGTACCGTTCCGAGAGCTGTTCGACAAGTCCATCGACAAGGCGCGGCAGTTGAGCGCGAGCTTCAGCGCGCACATCTTCGAGGAGTTGGACGAGGACATTCCGCCCGTATTGGTGGACCGCACGCGAGTCGTTCGCGCGATCGCGACGCTGATAGCCTACAGCGTGCGCAGCAACGAGGGCGGCAAGATGTGGATCCGGGCGGAACGCGAAACCGAAACGGTTCTGCGCATCGACATCGACGTGCCGCGACCGAGCCATTCTCCCACGCAGCTCGAGTGGATGCTTTCGCCCTCCAGCGAGCAGCGTCACCGTGAGCACCGGGGCTTGGCCCTGGGCCTGCGCTTGGCGCGTTCCGTCGTCCAGCTGCACGAGGGTTCGGTCCGGGTCGTCGACCGCGGCAAGAAGGGCGCGATGTTCTGCGTGAAGCTCAGGACGGTCGAAGCCCCCATCCCGTCGGCGAGTGCTCCATTTCATTCGATGCCACCGCCGCCGTCGAGCTCACCTCCCCCCTCATCTGGACGCGGCAACTCCGAAAGCACCTCGATCCCCCCTCCTCCGCCACTGCCATCCGGACCCAGCAGCAGCTGGGACATACCACCCAGGATTTCACGGCCACCGGACTCCGCTCCAAGCAGCATTCCGGGCAGTTGGCGCCCCCCGAGCGAACGCGAGCCGGGCCTACCCGTGCCACCGCTTCCAAGCGACGCCCCACCGCCGCCATTTCCGAGTTCGGTGCCGCCCAGCCAACTCCAAGTCTCACCGCTGCCCATCGCGCCCCACCGGCCGCTATCGCCCAGCGAGACGCCGTTGCCACCCTCGTCGCGCCCATTCTCTCAACCCCCACCGCCGCCAGATAGTCGACGCGCGCAGACGAGGGACTCCGTGCCGCCCTCCGTGGACCCGTCCACCATCCCAGCTCCACCGACGCCACACGTGCCGCAGGTACCGCCAAGCACGAGCCTGACGGCAAGGCCCGAAGCCGCACCGGTTCCGAGGCGGCTATCCAATCCACCGCCGAAGCCTAATTCGGCAGCGGCACTGCTGCGAACCGCGCCATCACGGCCGCTTCAACCGAAGAAGCTCTTCGTCTTGGGAGAGGAGGCCGACCCCGATTCCTCCGATCCGCCACCCGATTCCGGCAGCGACGTCGAGTGAGCCCCTTCGCCTGTCGGCCAGAACCCCGTTACAAAACCCGCGATCGCCGGCTAGAACTCCCTCATGGAAGGCTCGTCACGCTCCGACTCGTTGATCGACGGCGAAAAGCACACCGACGACGAGCAGCTCGACCGCCTGTTTCGCCCCGAGACCCTCGACGACTTCGTCGGCCAAGATCGTCACAAGGACAATCTGCGGGTCTACGTCGAAGCCGCTCGACGCCGCAACGAGCCGCTAGACCACATCCTCTTCGCCGGACCACCGGGCCTCGGCAAGACCACGCTGGCACACATCTTGGCCAAAGAGATGGGCGTGCAGTTGCACCTGACCAGTGGCCCCGCCATCGACCACAAAGGAGCGCTCGCGGGTTTGCTCACACGATGCAGCCGTGGGGACTTGCTGTTCATCGACGAGATCCATCGCTTGAGCGCACCGGTGGAGGAGAACCTCTATCCAGCGATCGAAGACTTCCGCGTGGACGTGATGACCGGTGAAGGTGCCTACGCAGAGAGCATCTCGATGGACATCAAGCCGTTCACCTTGGTCGGTGCAACGACGCGCGCGGGCCTGCTCACCAAGCCGTTACGAGAACGCTTCGGGGTCACGATTCGCCTCGACTACTATCCCCCGGCGGATCTCAAGCGCATCGTGGAACGCAGCGCTCGGCTGCTCGGGCTGCCCTGTGACGAGGCGGGTGCCATGGAGCTGGCCCGACGCAGCCGTGGCACACCGAGGATCGCCAATCGCCTCGTGCGTCGCGTGCGCGACTTCGCTGACGTGGAAGGTGACGGTAGACTCACGCGAGATATCGTCGAGCTGACCTGCACGCGTCTGGAAATCGACGGGGCAGGTCTGGACGAAATGGACCGCCGCCTGCTGTCGGTCATCATCGAGCACTACGACGGGGGCCCGGTCGGAGTGGACACGCTGGGAGCAGCGCTGGCGGAACCGCGGGACACCATCGAAGACGTGTACGAGCCCTATCTTTTGCAGCAAGGTTTCCTCGGGCGCACCCCGCGGGGTCGCGTCGCGACGAGCAAAGCCTACGATCACTTGGGATTTCCGACGACTGAGAGCCCGAAACAGCGAAAGCTGTTCTGATACGTCGCTCTCAGAGTGTTTCAGTCGCGTTTCGTCGCTCCATCAAATCGGGTCAGGAAAAGTTGGAAACGATGGTTTCCTCGAACCTACTCGAAATGGGGCCGAAACACTCGACTGGAACACTGCATCTCACCTGCCGCGACATGGCAGGGGTTAATAGTTGATTCCGGGCGACCTGAATCGCCCCGTAACGCGGTTGGAGCCCCAACCCAAATCCCTGGAGAGATCATGATTCGGAAGACCCTTTGGCTGATGACCTTCTTGGGCCTTTTGCTCGTGCCGAGTATCGCCCTTGCCGATGACGAAACCGTCACTCAAGGCCAGTTCTGGGCGAACAACGTTTGGATGATGTTGAGCGCCGGTTTGGTGTTCATCATGCACCTGGGCTTCGCCACGCTGGAGTCAGGCCTGACTCAGGCGAAGAACGTGGTGAACATTCTGTTCAAGAACACGTTCGTCGTTTCCATCGGCATCCTGACTTACTTCGTCGTCGGCTTCAATCTGATGTACCCCGGCGACTTCAACGGCTACTTCGGCTTCGCGGGCGTCGGCCTGACGCTGCCCGACAATGGCAACACGCCTGGCTACGCAGACGGTGGCTACACGTATCACACGGACTTCTTGTTCCAGGCGATGTTCGCTGCAACGTGTGCCACGATCGTTTCGGGCGCCGTTGCCGAGCGCATCAAGCTCACGAGCTTCATGCTCTTCGCGACCCTGTTCGTCGCTTTCGTCTACCCCATCGCGGGTTCTTGGAAGTGGGGCGGCGGCTGGCTCGACCAAATGGGTTTCTACGACTTCGCCGGTTCGACGCTTGTTCACTCCGTCGGCGGTTGGGGTGCACTGGTCGGCGCATGGATGCTCGGCCCTCGCAAAGGCAAGTACGGCAAGGATGGCCGCATCACTCCCATCCCCGGTCACAACCTACCGCTAGCCGCCATCGGCGTCTTCCTGCTGTGGCTCGGCTGGTTCGGGTTCAACGGCGGCTCGGTGCTCTCGGCTGACCCAGGCGCGACGTCGCTCACCCTGGTGACCACCTGCCTGGCAGCCGCTGCCGGTGCCATTGGCGCGATGATCGCTTACAGCTTCATTTCCCCCAAGCCGGACCTCTCGATGGCTCTCAACGGTATCTTGGCGGGCTTGGTCGGCATCACTGCCGGCGCTGATTCGGTCTCCGAGGTGAGCGCCATCATCATCGGCCTCGTCGCTGGTGGACTCGTGGTCGGCTCCGTGCTGATGTTCGACAAGTTCAGGATCGACGATCCCGTCGGTGCTACCTCCGTGCACTTGGTGTGCGGCATTTGGGGCACGCTGGCAGTCGGCATCTTCTCCACCAACCCCGAGCATAGCTTCGTCACGCAGCTGATCGGTGTCGCCGCCTACGCCGTGTTCACCCTGGTGTGTGCGTTCATCTTGTTCGCAGGCGTCAAGGCCATCATGGGACTACGCGTCAGTGCCGAGGAAGAGACCGAAGGACTCGACTACGGCGAGCACGGTGGCCACGGCTACGCCTTCGAGCTCGGTGGTGGCCGTCACGCCAGCCCCCCATCGGAAGCTCCCGGCGCAGTGGAGACGTCCAGCAAGCTCGCCTCTTCGGAGAGCTGAACCGTGTGAAGGAGCCGCCGCTGGCGGCTCTCTCCGCGTCCTCTCGAACCGCCGGTGCCAACGCACCGGCGGTTTCGTTTTGTTCGAGCAGAAGTGCCTGAATAAACGCGTGCGTGGCCCATCCAAGGCGCCGAGCTCCGATCTGGCGCTCGAGTTTTTTGGCTCAAAACCGAGCTGCCACCTGCCGTATGCTGAAGGCAATGCAGCGTACGATCCTCTTTCTGTGCACCGGCAACTACTATCGCAGCCGCTTCGCCGAGGAATGGTTCAATCATCGTGCAACCGAGCTGGACCTTCCTTGGGAGGCTGATTCGGCGGGCTTGGCCGAGAACTGTTGGACTCAGAACACCGGCCTGATTTCACCCCACACGGTCCAGGAACTACGAACGCTCCAGATCACCATCCGAGGCGAAGCCCGCTCCCCCAAGGATGCAGATCCGAGGCTGTTCCAGTCGGCAAATCGCATCATCGCCGTCTATCGTCGAGAGCACGAACCGATGATGCAACGTCGCTTTCCGGACTATTCGGAGCTGGTCGAATACTGGGACTTGCCCGACGTGGACGAGGTCTCACCGAGGCAATGCCTCCCGAAGATCCGCAGTCAAGTCGAACACTTAATCACCGAGCTGGTCTAGCTCCGGCCGCTCGATTCGCGGGCTCGCGAGTGGAGCCGCAAGTGAAGGCTGACGGCGCTTGGCACCGGCGGGTGGATCCCCGCTATGGTGCGACCTCTGACCATGCGGATCCGCGCAGTTGCTTCCCCCAGTAATCAAAGCAATGCGGTAGGCAGCCTCGAGCTCGAGTGCGCACCGGCCGGGCTGCTGATCGTCTATCTCGGCGTCGGCGCCTACGCCGACGGCTACGCACCGGGCGCGGTCACGTCCGGGACGCAAGTGCTGGTACCTTGGAAGAACGTCGAAGAAGTCCGGGCCCTTCCGCGACACGTCTTGCTCACGGTCACGCCGCAACTCACTCCTCACAACAAGCTGTGTCTGACCAATTTTCGCGAGGGGTCCGGCCCGCCCGAGGCTGAGCTGAAACGACGGCGCCGTCTTCTTTGGATCGCGACCTCTACCTTGTGCTTCGCCGTTGGCTTCTCGTTGGCGACCCAGTGGGATGCGTGGAACGCGAACCCGGGCCAGATGAGTGCGCTGTTGGTGGGCGTGGCGGGCGCCGTGGTCGTGCTGCTCTTGGGGTTGGTGGCGGATCGTCTGCTTTGGGGCCAAGAGGACGACGGCGCGCAGCGTCGCTTCCTCGCCGAGGTCAAACTCTACCGCCCCAAGCCGGTGCTGGTGGGCCCTGCTGCCCCGGCAGCATCACCCGAGCCTGTCTCCTTCGGAGACTTGATTCGCTTTCTTCCGCGTTCGACGCTGGCAGTGATCATCGTGCTGTCGGCGACGACACTCTCCGTCGTCTTGACCTCGAATTGGCTCTTGCGCGGTTCGGAACGCCCGGCGCGAATCGCTGCAGCTCCTCCCCCTCCCGAGCCAGCACCGCCACCGCCCGCCGCGGCTGCGCCAGTCCCCGAGCCAGAGCCAGAGCCAGAGTCAGAGCCAGAGTCAGAGCCGACGGCTGACGATGCGGAGACGGTCACCTCCGGCGACAGTTGTCAGTGTCAGCGCGCGGAATCCGCGTTGTGGGGCCTGCGCTTCCCGCGCCTGAGCACGCTGTTGATCGAGCAGAAGTCGCGAGCCCACAAGGAGCATCACCACCTCGAGATCGAGCTTGCGGTGATCAACAACGGCAACACGAAGATCCCCGAGGTCAATCTGCTGGTCCAGTTCTACGAAAACGAGGGCAAGACCCCAACCAAGGAGCGCCCACTGCACTACGGCGCCACGTTGCGTCCCGGGCAAGCGATCAAATGGCACGTCGAAGCGAGAGGTACCAGCTTCACGGTGCACAACCCCATTCGCGAGGTGATCGAAGACGACAAGGAGCTAGCAGATGCGGAAACCTTCGCGGAGCTGCTCAAAGCGAACCATCGTCCAGTACGTCTGCACGGCGCCATGATGCTTGCCTACTTGGGCGATCCCCGATCCAAGGGCGGCGCCCTCAAGCTGAGAGAAGCGCTACGCGAAGCCGAAGCGCCGTACCTCGATCGGGTGCTCGCGACCCAGGGGGATCTGATCACCTGCGACTGGCGAGTGGCGGACAGTGGACGCGTGCGCCAGATGAGTACCTGCGTCTTCAACACCAGCGGCAAACGGCTGAGTCACATCGGCCTCAAGGCGAGAGCTCTCGATCGCGTGTTCGACTACCGCAACCCGGTCGCCCCCCCTCCCACCGTGATCGCCGAAAAACTCGTGCAGCTGGATGGCGAGCTCGCACCGCAAGAAGGCACCATCGCCGTCGTGGCCATCGACACCGACAACCCCGACGGTAAGGTTCCCAAGGCCTTCGAGCTGTTCGCCGACCTCGAGGAGTTGTTGTAGAGCCTGGCCTCGACGAGCCGCCTTGCTCCGCCCATGCCCCGCAGCCCGGCTCGCCCGAGGCGAGCGCTGGGCTATCGGCGGCGCCGTTCAACGGCGGACGACGACCACCGTGCCACGCTCCTTGTTGAGCACGCTGTGCCAGGCCTCCGGCACGTGTGGATCCGTCCATTCGAACAGCCACGCCGCGTCTCGGGGAGAGAGATTGACGCAGCCGTGGCTGCGAGCGCGCCCGAACTCGTCGTGCCAGTAGGTGCCATGCAGCGCGTAGCCACGGTGGAAGTACTGCACGAACGGCACGTCGTGGAGATTGAATGAGTCGCTCTTGTCGTCGTCGCCATCCATCGTGGTCGAGACGTGCTTGGAGTGAATCATGAACGTACCCTGAATCGTGGAAGGGTACTTCTCGGGATCACCGAGCCCACCCGCGCCCGTGCTCACGATGGTTGCGAAGACCGCCTTCTCCCCTTCATAGGCGACGAGCGTTTGCTGCTTGATGGAGACGTCCACCCACTTGCGCGTCCCGGTAGCGACGCTTGGAAAGCTCGTGCGGCGTTCGATCAGTTCGACGCCAGCGGCCGGCAATAGGTAGCCGTCGTTGCCTCGATAGTAGCCGACGCCGCCGATACGCTCTTTCTCCGCCGCCACCTTGACGATGGATCGCTTGGGGAGGGCGTCGACCTTGACCAATTCCCCGCCCTCCGCCTGCTCGTAGCGAGCGAGCCAAGTATCAGTCACCCTGGCAACCGGCAGGTCCTCGTCGGCAGCCAGCGGCAAGCCCTCGAGTTCACTCGGCACGACCAGCGTCGTGCGGTCCATCGCGATCAAGTCCAGCTCGGTGGTCAGGCCGAACACGCGGTCTTCCCACGAGAACGTCGACACCAGAGCGAAACCGCTGTCCGAACTGGCCTGCCCGGCATGCACCGCGTAGCGCAAGCCGCTGTCCACCCCGTAGGGCTTCTGCAGCGGTCCGCTCTTCAGAAACGCCGGGGGCTCGCTCAGATAGTCCATGAACTTCAACTGATCGCGAGTTTGACGAGCTGAGAACCAAGTCAGAGCGCGGGAGCGGTAGGCCCCTTCGACTTCACGCATTTGCTGACTCGAAGGGAGGGTGAAGTACAGGTAGGGAGCGCGCTGGTCGCTGAGCGCGTAAACGTAGGGCAAGCCCTCCCCTCGTTTTGCGCGGCGTTGGGATGCGACGACGACGGGGTGCTCGAGATCGAGCGTCGCCCCTTTTCCGATGCAAACGAACCCTCTGGGGTTTATCCGGTACCATCCCCCCATGCAGCCGTCGTTGAATATCGGGGGATCTCGACGGTCGACGATCGCGCCGGAGCGCAAGTAACCGTAGCGAGTGCGCTTCGGTCCTACGTCGGTGTAGACCCAGGTCCGCCAAGCGATGCTGGCGAGCTTGTCGCCAGTGGGCTCGAACGGCAGGCTGTCCTCTCGACTGCCGGGCTCCACGGCGGGTGCTTGCTCCGAAACCGAAGGAGTCGCAGCTGCCGGCGGTCCGCTCACGGCAGTGACGACGACCACCCGCCGGGGTTCCTTCCGAACGCCTGGAGGGTCTTTGGGCCGGCCGCACGCCAGCAACAGCGGGGAGCAGAGCAGGAGTCCGAGGACCGCTGCACGCTTGCCTTGGCCAGGAAGACGCGGCACGACCGCCTTATGCCTGAAAAGCCGACGTGGTCAATCCCCGGCGCTCGAACTGTGGAGCGAGCATGAGGATCCCGAAAGCTCTCTTCGCGATCGGCAAGGAGGCGGCGCGGCACGTGCTGCGCCGCCCGGTGGTTGGGATCGTTGCCGTAGCGACAACCGCCGACGGGCGCTACCTGCTGATCCAGCGTGGCGATACCGGCCAGTGGGCTCTACCAGGAGGAACCGTGGAGTGGGGCGAGCCGCTGGACCGCTGCATCCGCCGGGAATTGGCCGAGGAGGCTGGCGTCGAGGTCATCAGCGTCGGCGAACTCCTCGGAGTCTATTCCCGGCCCGACCGTGATTTCCGCTTCCACGCCATCACCGTAGTGGTCCGCGCCAAGGTGACCGAACCGTTGCGCAAACCCAAGAATCCGTTGGAGATCACCGACGTGGGGCTATTTCAGCAGAACGACCTACCAGGCCCTTTGTCCCACGAAATGACGGATATGCTAAACAACGCCCTGCAAGGAAAGGTCGTGTGGGAATGACGAAAGCCAAAGACTTCATTCGAAGAATCGAGATGACCCTGCTGTGCCTGCTCTCCGCATCAGCGCTGTGGGGCTGCCAATTGCTGGGAGGAATGCAGGTCGATTCCGTCGCGACCTCGACTCAGAAGCCGAGCAACGTCGCCGTCTACGTTTCGGTCAAGGATGGCGATGAAGCAGTCTACGGACTTTCCGAGGACAACTTCGCCGTGTCGGAGAACGACCAAGTCTTGGATTCCAAGCAGATCGGGCTGCGTTTGCTGGACAGGAACGTTGCTGTCGCTCACCACGCCGTCGTGCTGGTGGATCTGAGCGGGCCGTCACAAGAGGCGGGCGCGCTGTCCCTCTTGGCGAGTCAACTGGCCCCCTTCCTCGAGCGCCTGCGCGACAAGTATAGCGTCAGCCTCTACGGCTTCGACGGGGCCGACGGTCTGGTACCGCTGGGCAAGTTCGACATGCTCGTCAAAGGCGAACCCGCGGAGCCCGTGACCAAGGAATCGCTTTCGACCATCACCGAGTTCGTGCAGCGAGACTCCTCGAGCAACCTCAATGGCGCGGTGATCGCCGGGTTGAACAAGGTCAACGAGGAGCTCACTGGGAAGTCCCACCCAATCAAGCTGGGCACTTTGATTGTGATCGCTCGCGGGCCCGATTTGGCGGGGCGAACCAAGGAAGACAAGCTGCAAGCCGCCCTCGACGACACCAAGCACCAGGTGTTCGCCGTCACCATCGGAACCAAGGACGATACGAACCTGGCCGAAACCCTCGGCCCCGCTGGCTACTCCCAAACGACCGTCTTCGAGAACCTGGAGAACAGCCTCGCGGACGTGGCAACGCAAGTCGAACGTGACCACAGTCGCTACTACCTCTTGTCCTACTGCTCGCCAGCACGTTCCGGTGAGCGTACGGTGATGGTCGAAGTCAGCAAGTTCAAAGGGGACGGCGAGAAACTGACTGGCTCCACCGACTTCACCTTCAACGCTACGGGCTTCAGCAGCGGTTGTGACGCAAGCACGGTACCACTCTTCGGCAAAGCCGGCGTAGCACTGAAGGTGCCCGCCAACGATGCTCCCGCGGAGCCCGCGGCAACGCCACTCGAAGACGGCGCAACCCCAGCTGCAGCGGATCAGCCGGCTGCTGGCGCCGCCGAAACGTCGGCAGCGGAAGAAGAGCCCGTTCCGCCCCCGGCGAGCGACACCTACGCTCAGTGAAGGTCCGCGTCCGGCTGACGGCCTACGAGGCCGTCGTTCCCCGGGGGACGGAGCGGGTCAGCTGGCTCGTGCACGTCGACGACAGCTGGATGCTCGCGCGGGACGTGCCCGACGTGGTCTTGACCCGTCTCGACGCCGGGCCCGGCATGATTTGGGAAACAGAAGCAGAACTCAGCTTGGAGCCGGGCTCCTGGTTGATTCAAATCCGGCGGCGACCTCGCGGCGATGCCTTCACTGACCCACTGCGTTATCTGGAGAACGAAGTGCGGCGCGCCCGCGAACACGTGCTGCGTCGCTACTTCGTGGTGGGACGTCGCGGTGAGCTGAAGCCACCCCCGAAGGACAGAGAACCCCCGCCGGCAACGGACTTCGCGCCCGAGTAGGACTAACGCAACGGCGCAGCTCCCGTTCGGCTGCCCGAGAAGCGGCAAGCAGCGCCGACGCCGAGCCTAGGCCACTCCACAGCGGAGCGCATGGGAGAAAAATCCGGCGCTCGGAACAGATTTTCCGAAGTGACTCAATTCTCGCGGCAAAGGTGTACGCTGCTGGGACAGGTCTTGCTGGCGCCCACCAGCCATCTGATGACGGCCTTGAGATCCCGAGAGCGGGAGGGTGCCAATGCCGCATCGCCGCCGTTCGTCACGAACTGCTGACGTGCACTCCTGGAGGCAGCGACGCCAACCAGACATACCTGCTGTGATTGATTCCAAGACCTGAGGGCACGAGAGAAACAGTTCACTTGTGAGCGTGCGCACTCATCCAAGTCGATGACCGCCGCCTCGTAGGTGCCGTCCGCCAAACAGAGTGCGGCACGGAACAGATCTTCGCACGGCGAAGCCTCGAAGCCTCGGCTGAGCGCACGCTTGACGGCGGGCATATTTGCCTTGCTACCGACGAGCACGACCTTTGGCGGAGCGTCACCGAAGAACGACGGCACTTGGTACCCAAAGCGCCGCATGAAGCGCACGATCTCCGACCGTTGAAAACGCAGATGCCGTCCTTCCGTACGGCGACCCACGACATGACCCCGACTGACCCAGTTGTGTACGGTCTTCAAGTCGACTTCTAACAGACGAGCGACGTCTCCCGACGTCAGATGGTAGCCATTCCAGGCAATCTCCCGCTGTTTATAGACACTTTGAGCATTACTAGGTGGCAAGCGATCCCCCCATTTGCATTACGAAACTACCGAGTTACAGGTGCGAGGTTTAACGACCCGTGTGCTCACGTCTAGAACTATTTTGCTTCACGATCGGTTTGAGCAACCGTTCGTTTTTGACATGGTTCTTGCCGCCGTGAGGTGGACGACTGACGAGGTGGGCTTGGTCCCGCGGCCGATCCGGGTCGCGAAGTGTGTGAGGGAGGCCCCAGCAAAGGGCGTGCGCTCGTCGTCGACCATGAGCCCAAACCGCGACGGAGCACTCCCCGACAGCTGCACCCCGGAAGTGACGACGTGATGTCCGCAACTGATGGCGTCGAAGCAACGGAGCCGTCCGATGAGTACGACTTCGACGTGGTTCTGAGCGACATTTCGATACCAGGTTGTGACGGCATCCAATTTCTTCGCTCAGTCCACGCTCGAGAGCCCGACATCCCCATGGTCCTGAATCCACGGAGAACTGGCCGCGGGTACCACCCTGAGAAAAGCGCTGGAGTACGGGGCGTTTCACTATCTCACCAGGACCGTCGACTCACACCCCCTCGAACGGGTGTGAAGCGGATGGCGTGCTTACGACGCACGGCAGCAATGAAGCGCAAGGACGCAGAACTCCTTGAACATCAGCTCGGCGACCGATACCTGCGCAGCATGAGAGCAAGCTTGGGGCGGCCTTCCCAAATCCGGTGGGCAGGGCGCGCCGTGCGCGACGAGGCGGCCGAAGGCGTACTTGGCGCACCCTGCACAGCCCCCCTGTTCGCCACGCTTGATGGGACGGACCTGCTGGCCGCGCACCAGATCTCAGACCATTCACCCTTGGCCACCAAGGCGGCCCGCGTGGTGGGCGAGACCACGGAACCTCTACCGACGAGAAAGGCCGGGCCATCGGCAACCGCGTTCAGCAGTAACTGCACATCGGCTTCGGGGTCGCCGTGGGCGCCCACGACGGAGGCGTTCGGCCGCAATTTGCTGCAGGGCCATCTGCTTGCAGGGCCCGGCCCAACGTTCCCGGAGGTCGATTGGCGAACGCGGGCTCGGGACGAAGACGGGAAAAGGTGACAGACTCATCCACGATCCCGATGAGGAAGCGTGATCACGAGCTCGGGCGCACCGTCACCCAACACGTGCAACCCCCCGTCAGCGGAAGGGACCGTGCGTTGCTCGTACGGATGGACTCGGCCCATGCCGGCCAGGTCTTTTCGGTGAGCGGGTCGAGCTTCCGCGTCGGACGCCACCCGGACAATACCCTGTGCGTGGATGATCAGGGCATCAGTCGACACCACGTCCGCATCACGGCGATCGGAGACCGCTACCACTTGGAGGATCTGGACTCCAGCAATGGCACCTACGTCAACGGGGAGAAGATCAGCGGGCATGAGCTCGTCAATGGCGACACCCTGCAACTCGGACCACGCGTCTGTTTTCGTTTCACGATCGCCAGCAGCGACGAAGAGCGCATGCTCACGCAACTGTATGAGTCCAGTGTTCGCGATCCGATGACGCAAGCGTACAACCGTCAGTACTTCTGCAATCAGCTAGATAGCGAGCTTTCCTTCGCTATGCGCCATAAGACGCAATTGGCGGTGCTCATCTTCGACGTCGACCACTTCAAGCGCATCAACGACACGCGAGGTCACCTCGCGGGAGATGCAGTGTTGAAGTCGATCTCTACCCTGGCGCACGCCGAGTTGCGTCGAGAGGACGTGTTCGCTCGCTACGGTGGGGAGGAGTTCATCGTGCTGCTGCGGGACGTTCCGCTCGATGGCGCGCTGATCGTGGCCGAGCGCCTGCGCCAAGCCGTCGAGCAACACCCGACAGAATTCGGTGGCACTTCTATACCCGTGACGATTTCCGTCGGTTGCGCAACGCTCGAATGCTGCCATCGGCCAACGGCCGAAAGTCTGGTACAGCGCGCCGACGGCAGGCTGTACCAGGCCAAGCGCAGCGGCCGGAACCGTTGTGTCGGCACCGACTGACGAGTTTTTGGTGCCCAATTGAAGTACGGAGCGCTATCCTGCGGCGCACCGCAAAAGGAGAGAAGGTTTGGCCATCGACGTCGAAGCGCTCAAAGTCGAGCGAGATAGTATGAAGGAGACCCTTCGGGACCTCGAGAACGAACAGCGCAAGCTGGAGAGCGAGCAGAAGAAACTGCGTCAGAAGGAGATCCGTACGAAGCGCACCATCGAGGCGTTGGAGACCCTAATCGATCTCGGCACGGCCAACACCAATCCCGAGCTGGAAGCGAACGCGGGCTGATCGCCAGCGTCAGACCTGAGCGGAGGCGCGGCTTGCGCACCGCCACGCCTATGCCTGCCGGCGGGGGAAGATGGGGTGAGCCCAGGGTCTAGCCGCGCGCGTCAGCCAGCGTCCTCGCTGCCTGCAACTCGCGTGTCCGCACGAAAGCCCCCGGGGACGAGGACGGGGCCCGCGGGTCGTGCCAGCTTGCCATCGGGGCCGAAACCTTCGACCACCTCCGTGAGCTGGGCCGGCACTTTCGGGTTCGGCACCACGCGCGGGGCGCCAGGGGCTGCCAACTTGTCCACGTGCAGCGTCTGCGTGGGAAAGGCGAATTCGACACCGACCTCGCGAGCTAGCCGCATGATCTCCAGATAGATGTTGTGGCGCTCTCGCAGCTCGTCGGACCAGCTGGCAACCTTGAAGAAAAAGTAGACCATCACATCGAGCGAGTGGGCGCCGAAGCCCGACATGTGGACTTCGTAGTAGTCCTTCCGCGTGTGCGGGTTGGCCATGATGATCGCGCGGACGCCTTCGCAGAAGGCCTGCATTTGGTCGGGTGTCGTATCGTAGGTCAGGTTCAACGTCGTGAACGTGCGGCGGAACTCGCGTTGACCGTAGTTGTCTACCTGGGCGTCGTTGAAGGTCGCGTTCGGAACCGTGATGACGGAGTTGTAGAACGTTCGAATGCGTGTCGAACGGAAGCCCACCTCCTCGACGATGCCTTCCGCGCCGCCAACCACGATCCAATCGCCGATCTGAAACGGGCGATCGGCGAAGATCATGATGCTGCCGAAGAAGTTCGCCAACGTCTCTTTGGCAGCGAAGGCAAACGCCAAGCCGCCGATACCGAGTCCAGTCAGGAGCGAGCCCACGTCGACCTGCAGATTCTGCAAGACGAAGAGCGCACCGCCGATGACCACCATCACCTTGAGCGACTTGCGAACCAGGGGGACGAGTTGGTCGTCGAGCTTGGTGTCGGTGTCGGCGGCCCGCGCCTGCATCCGATCCGACAGCAGATCGACCAATCGATAGAGCCCCCACACCACGGCCAGCACCATCAGGACGCGCACCGCAATCGAGAGCACGAGCGCCAGCGACACCGGCAGCATCAACACTGGATACGTGACGCGGAATGCCACGGCCATCGCCAGTGTGGACAGCGGCCCCGCCGCCGTTTCGGCAAGATTCGAAGCCCACCGCTGACCGACGGCCTGCGCTAGCCGCTTGACGCGGTTGGCGACGATCGCTCGAACGATCACGCGCAGGACCATCCCGACAACCACCAGCAGCACGATCCCGAGCAGCTGCCAGAACTGCACGCCCATCACCGGCTGACGGAAGGCTTGGGGCAGGCTTGCCACGAAACCCTGCAGCAATCCCGTCTCCTCAGCGAAGAGACGCTCGATGGTCGACAGCGACGCCTCCGTCCAATACCACTTGCCATCGTCGTTGCGCGCGAGCACCACTCGCGGCAGATCGGGGTGGACGGCGACCCGATTGTCGTCGGCAGCAGGCGCGAACTCGGGGTCGTCCGGCAGCGCGTCCATGTCGACGAATAGGCCACGGGTGTCATACACGCTCTTGGTCTTCTTCGCCAACGCCTGCAATTGGCTCGGTGTGCGCCCGGATGGGTCGAAGCAACGCGCTGCCTTGCTCAAGTCGGTGGTGCCGGGTTGCTGCCAGTAGAAAACCATGTCGGCGGCCCTGCGAGCCGTGCTGCAGTCTTCGGGTTTGGCTTCAGCTAGCCCCGGCCAGCATGCGAACAGCACGACGACGCCCAGAAACAACCAACGCATGTACGCCTCCATTCAGAAAGCGGAGCTCCGCGAACCGCTCCGCGAGCCCCGTGTACCACGAAACCCCAGAGGCGCGAAAATGGGCCAGCACACCGGGCCGGCGAGACTATTTGCTCGGAGAGACGAGCAGCTCACGCGCGCGACGGCGCACGACGCGGCTGTCGGCGCTCCGACTCAGACGCTTCAAGACCGGCCGGGCCCGCTCGACCTCGCCGTTGGCCAGCCACAGCTGGGCCAAGGCCAGGGCTGCCGAATCGGCGCCGTGAGCAGCCTTCTCCTGAGATAGTTCCGTCAGGGCGCGTTCTGCCTCCCGCGTGTCCCCCCGGCGCATCGCGTCGGCCGCACGACTCCAAGCGCTGAGGCCACGGGCTCGAGCGGCAGCGGAGTCCTCGGCACCGCGCACGGCTTTGCTTCCGACACCGCCCGCGCTCCCAGTGCTTCGACCCGCTCTCCCCGATTGGTCACCTGGCGTCTCGCCATACGCGCTCGGAGCGACATCCGCCGGATTCGACAGATGCATTCTGAATCCGCTGGCCCGATCAGCCTCAAAGGTGAACTCGATCAACTGGGGACCTCGAACCACCGTTCGTCGCTCACCGAGCAAGACCGTCACTTGCTGCCCAGGCAGCACGTGATAACTGACCCCGGGTACTGCGACGGTCGCAATTCCGTCTCGTTCGATGCGCGGCGCTACGATCGACGGCGGCACCTGCGCCGCCTCGACGACATCGGCTCCTCGCGGCTGAACCTCGGCGGCCCTTTCGTCATTTGCCACCGCCGCCACCTGTTCACCCCCCGCCGAGGGAAAGGTGACCAGCTCTTGATTCGAAGGGGCGTCGTCGCTCCAGTGATCCAACGCGAACAGCGAGGCAGTCGCCAGGGCAACACCCCAGCCCATGTCCAAGACCAACTTGTACATGGGCAACGGGCGGGTCCTCTGGAGGTATCGCCGACGCGCCGTAGCGATTTCGAAACCGCTCGGTCCCTCGGCGACCCAAACCTTGCGCATGCGCGCCAAGCGCTCCTCGTCGGACATCGAACTCATGTTGCCACCTCCTCACCGAAGTAGGGGTCGTCTTGCAGGAGACTCAACAGCTCCCGTCGACCATCGCGCAGACGTGAGCGCACGGTGCCGAGTTTGACGCTGAGAACCTCGGAGATTTCCTCACTGGGCAGCCCCTCCAAGTCGTGAAGAACGACGACGACTCGCTTCTTGGGGCTGAGCTGACTCAGTGCGCCGCGCAAGCGTGCTGCGCGCTCCGTGGTCTCCATGCTGTGCCTCGCCGAGGGTTCCGCATCCGCGTGGTCGGGCAACTGTCCCTCACGAGTGAGCGTGAAGCGCTTGAGCCAGCGGCCATACCAACGCCGACGCTTGAGCACGGTGCGGTAGCAAATCTGATAGGTCCAAGTAGAGAACTTGGAACGCCCCTCGAAGGCAGGTAGTGAACGGAGAGCCTGTTCCATCGCGTCTTGCACCAAATCGTCGAAATCCCTCTCACGTCCACCCACCAGAGAGCGCATCTGTCGATAAACCAGACTGAATATCTGCTCTTCGAGCGAGGTGTTGACCTCGCTCGTGATCACGCCTTCGGGCATTGATGCCGGCAGGGTGGGGGTGTTCATGAGGTTGACGATGAGTTAGGTGCCCGCTGCCCCAGACGGTGAGCAGCTTTTCCACGATACAGCCATTCTCTACCTCATTTCGGGAGGAATATCCCCCCACCCACCTCGTTCCGGGGACTGGGGCCTTGTAAAACTTCTCACAATGCGGCAGCGCTGCCTTTGGTGCGTGCCTTTGTCGGACTCCTCCTCGTGCTCAGCGTCGCGGTCGACGCGGCTGCGCAGACCGCGCAGGTCTCCCTGGCCTGCGACGAAATCCCTCGTGAAACACTGGATGCGTTCGAAGCTCGGGCTCGAGCGGAACTCGCCGTGCGACAGACGGCAGGACGGCTCACCCTCTCCTGCGACCCAGGCACACACGTGCTGCTCACCTGGGCCTCGGTAGACGGGCCAGCAGTACAACGCGAGATCGCGCTTTCCTCGGTGTCTTCCGATGCATTGCTGGAGGTGTTCATCGAGGTACTCGCGGGCACCCCCGCCGCCACGGCGCCCCCACCTGAGACCCCGACGTCGGACGAAGCGTCCGCCACCGAACCGCACGACCCCCAAACCAAAGAACCAGACGAGGGCGAAGCCACGCCTGCACCGCTCCCCGACGACGCAGTCACCCAGGCCAAGCCACCTCCGTCTCCAGATGCGACTGCCCAGGCATCCGCCAAACAGGCCAAACAGGCCAAACAGGCCAAACAGGCCAAACAGACTGAGGAAAGCTCCCCTGCAACCCCGGAGGACGTTGGGCCTGCGACCGTCGTCGAGCCCCAGTCCGTGCGTTGGTCTGTCGGAGCCGCTGCGTCTTCTTGGGGCAGTCAGCTGGCATTGGGCGCTGAGCTCAACGCCATCGTGCCGCTGACAGGACACATCGCGCTGACGACCAACGCTGCCCTGATGCAAGGAGCCTTTGGAACGGAGGGCTTCACCACCCGCAACTACGGCGCAGCCGCGGGAGTGCGAAGCAAGCTCCTCGGCGGTCTCAGCGCCACGCTGGCGCTGGGTGGTGGAGCCACTCAGGTGCAGGCGCCCGCCAACTACTTCCTCACTGGAGGACAAGACGCTGCCCTGTGCAACGTCGACGTCGGCGACAACGGCGGACTTTGTGGCTTCGTGGGCGGACTCGCCGAGCTGTCTTACAGCATCGGCAGCGGCTCCTGGCGTCCCGAGATCGCAGCGCAACTGGCTTGGGCCCGCTCGATCAGCGCGCGTGCAGACACCGAGGAAAGCGGTGCAACTCGTACCGTCGAGGTACCCAGCCTGCGGCCGGGCGTGGTGCTCCGACTGGTGTTGGTGCCCGACAGCCGCGGGCGCGAGCAGTGAAGCGACGAGAAAATGCTCCCGCAATAGAAAGCGAGCAACCCGCCACCGAAGCAAGGCACGACGGTGCTAGACTCGCGACTGATGCGCGCCCTGCTCGCCCATTGTTCCGTCCCGCTCGCATTGCTCGCGGCGTGCGGCGGCCAGACGGATGCCCGGGAAATGGATCGGGCCGATCTGGTGCTGGGCTCTGGGGCAGCAGCACAGGATGACGGCGAACAGGCCGCCAGTGCGGTCCCCTCGCAAGGGCTCGACGCCGAGCAGGCGAGCGCGGGCTCTCCCCTCGCCGAGCCTTCGAAACCCAGCTCGTCCGTGGCAGCACAGAGTGAACAACAAGGCGCGTCGGGTGCAGGTAGCGCGACGCTTGCTGCACCGAGTGGCGACATGATCGTGCTCAGCGACGCAGAGGGCGTGAGCGCCGACACGACGGAAAACAGCGCTGACACGACGGAAGACACGGAAGAAGAGAAGACCATCGTCACCAACTCGTTCGACGCGGGCGACCTGCCCGACGACGGGCAGTGCCGGGTTTGGCTCGACGGCACGACCAGCCCATTATTTCCGGAGGACCTGACCGTCGCCTTCGAAGGTCAACCTTGGTCGGCAACGGCGAGCTGCAGCGACGAACCCCAGTGGTACTTGGAGAAGGACGACGTGGGCTTGTGGTTGATGTTGTGTCCGAGTGCCTGTGAGTTGCTCGTGGCCGATCCCACCGGAGTCCTGCTAGTCGAGGCCACCTACTGGACGGAAGTCAACGGCGGCGTCGCTCGTTGAGCGCCCTCAACGTCGGCAAATCCTCGGGCTCTTCGGATCGCCGAGACCCAACGGCAGGCAGCGTTCCGCGCCAGGGCAAGGGTGGTCGTCGTCGCACATCTGACGGCAGGTGGCGCTGTCTTGCTCGCAGACGAAGTCCACGCCACAGTTCGCGTCGGAGCCGCAGGGTTCGTCACTCACGCCGCTTCCGAAGCGCGCGCAGTAGCCGAAGTAGTTCCCGTCCACCGTCGCTCCCGCAACACAACGGATCCCCGGCGCCACGCAGTCCGCACCGAAGATGCGGCACGACGAGACACACAGCCCCACGCCGTCTCCGACTGCGAGACAACGCCCTTGGCCGCACTCGCTCTCTTCACGGCAGATCGCGCGGCAAGCCATCGGGCCCTCTTCTACGCTCCCGATGCCTAGCGGCGTGCACCAGCCGCCGGGAGCGCAATCGTCGTTGCCGGGAACGCTGCGCTCACAGCACTCGCCGATGTCCCGACGACCCGCCGACACGACGCAGACGGGCTCGTAGGGCACGTCCTGGATGGCATCGACCAGCGTGCATTTGTCGAAGGGCGCCGGACACGCCCCGGCGGGCTCACAGGCAGGTCCGACTTCGAAGGGCACCGCGGCGCCATCCGGTGGGGGGTTTGAGCTTGGGTCTTGCGGCTCCACGCACAGTCGCAGCGGCTGGACGTCGTCACCCTGCCCGAGCCCGTCGACGCCCAAGTCGGCGAACCGCAGCTCGACGGCATCACAACTGCCGAGCGTGATGGCGAGCAGCGTGACCATGAACGTGCACCTCAAGACGAGGGACACTATAGCAGCTCAGGTCTCGGCGCGACGAGACGCGAGGAACTCGACGACCAGCACCATCGCTATGCCCAACACGATGAGCCCGATGACGCTGAGCTCGAGAGACTCGGGCATGAAAGCTCGCGCCGAAACTACCCGCGGCTTCTCCCTGATGACCTCGATCTGCAAGTTCTGGTAGGGCCAAATCCGAACCAAAGTACCGACGAGCAGTCCCGTCAAGCCGGCCACCATCGGGTCGTGAAACTGGTCCAGCAACCACCCGAGCACGCGCGAAAATACGCTGATCCCGACCAAACACCCGAGCGCGAAGGGCACCGCAACGCTCAGCTCCAGGTTCAGCGTCGAGGTGATGATGTACTCGTACTTGCCGAGGACCAACAGAATGAACGACCCGCTGATGCCGGGCAGGATCATCGCGCTGATGGCGATCACACCGCACAAGAACACGAACGCGGGGCTCTCCGGTGTCTGCACCGGCACCAGCGACACGACCATGAACCCCAAGGCGGCCCCGACGGGCAGAGAGAAGAGCGCCGTGGGAGACCAGGCCGAGACCCGCCGGACCAACACGAAAACTGACGCCAACACCAAGCCGAAGAAGACGGAGTAGACCGGCTTGGGGTCGGTAGTCACCATCTGAGGCAACTTGAACACTTTGCCCATCAAGAGGAACGCAAAGACGATGCCCAAGCCCAGGCACAGAATGAATCGCCAATGCACGACCGTACTGAGGCGGCGCCAGCGAAACTGCAAAAGAGCCTTGACGCTCTCGGCGTTGACGGACGTGATGGCTGCCAAGAACTCTCGATAGATCCCCAGAGCAACCGCCATCGTGCCGCCCGAGACTCCTGGCACCAGATCGGCGGTCCCCATGCACGCACCGCTGGCAATGATGCGCGGTGCATCCTTCCAACGCATGTCGGCGACTTCGGGATGGATCGTCGGCGGTTCGGGTGCGACGGCTTGTTCGACGGTGGTCATCGGCGGGGGACTCTAGATGAGACGCAGCAATTGGCGAGCTCTGATTTCGGCACCGCGAGCGAACGCCCGCACCTGCGATCACTGAGCATGGGTTGCTCGCTGTCGGCGGCGAGTGACGGACCCCGGATCGCCGTGTGTCACCCTGTGCCAACACCTGTCGGAGCCCGCAGCAGTGTCCTGCCACGTTGGGCCGTCGGAAAACATTCTATTGAAATCATTAAACAAATATTGTGGCACACCACTTGCTTTGACCCCCGGTGGAGGACGCAGCGAGGACCGCGGCGTGCCACAAGGACGGAGAAGAAGCCATGTTGAGAACGCAATTGAAGCTCTTGGGAGTGGGTCTGCTGCTGAGCACGCTCAGCGGTTGTTCGGGAGAGGGCTCCAGCGCGGACGAGTCCGAGCCTTCGAGCGGCAGCACCAGCCCCAGTGGGGGCTCCGAGGCGAGCGACTCGAGCAACGGCGACGCTCCAGGCGGCACGGCTTCCCCGAGCGGAACCTCCTTTTCGGGTACAGGAAGCTCAGCACCAGGCGCGGCTAGCGCGTCCCCCGGTATTCAGGCCCCCGCCGCGATGGCCGGCACCCCGGCTCCTGCCGATCCGGTCGCTGCCTCACCGGAACTCATAGCCGAAGGCGACTTCAGCGCCGACGGCGAATCGGCAGTGGAGTCCGAACCAGAAAGCCCTGCGAGCGGGGCCGCCGCTGAGCCCGTCGCCAACACCAACGTCAGTCTCGGCGGTTCACAGGACTTCGGCTACTTCCGCCAACAGCTGGACGCGGGCCTCATCCCGGAGCCGGGCACCTTCGACGCCGCCGGCTTCTTCGCGGAACACCACACCCAGCTGCCGACACCCGACTGCGGGGACCGCGTGTGCCTCCAAGCAATGGTGGGCGTGCTGGGCAACCTGCTGAACGGCTCCAACTGCACGATGCTCCAGTTGGGTCTGAACTCGCCGATCGCGGCAGATGCCGACCAGCGGCCCCCTCTGTCGCTGGCCGTGGTCGTCGATACCTCGGGCTCGATGAACACCGACGGACAGATCGACTTCGTGCGCCAAGGCCTCGAGCTGTTGATCGATGGCTTGAAAGACGAAGACCGCTTCGCGCTCATCACCTACGACACGAATTCGAGCACCGTCTTCGAGATGGCCGACGTCTCCGGCAACCGAGTGGAGATGCGAGAGCTCGTCCAGGCGTTGGAAGCGAACGGCAGCACCAACCTCTACGATGGCTTGGAGGACGGCTACCGGGAGGTTTTCAGCAATTACGACAGCGGGCGACAGAACCGCGTGATCCTGCTCAGCGACGGTAATCCGACGGTCGGCGTCGTCGACCCGGAGCAGATCGTGAGCATGAGCGAGGGCTACAACTCCGAAGGCGTGGGCTTGACGACGATCGGCCTGGGAACCGACTTCAACTACGACTTGATGCGTGAGCTCGCGCTCAAGGCCGACGGCAACTTCTACTTCCTCGAGAACGCGGGCGCCGTCAGTGAAGTGTTCGACGAAGAGCTCAGCTTCTTCACCGTGCCCATCGCTTTCGACTTGAAGCTCGAGGTCCGCGCCGGAGACGACTACGAGTTCGGCCGCGCCGTGGGCTCCCCCCTGTGGGAAAACACCACGGCGGGTGGCATGCTGGAGGTACCCAGCGTGTTCCTCGCTCACCGCGAATCCGCAGACGACATCACCGAAGACGGTGGCCGACGTGGCGGTGGCTCAGCGCTGCTGCTCGAACTCATGCCACGACTACGCTCCGTCGAAGAGATGGAAGCTGGGCAAGAAAGCGCCGACATCGCCATCATCGACGTCTCCTTCCGCGAGCCGGGCACCGACGCGGTCGTCGAAGATACGGTGGTGGTCAACTACCCCAACGCCCCCTGGGAGACCCCGGAAAAAGGCTTCTTCGACAACGCCAACAGTGACAGTGACGACATCTCCGTCGTTACCAAGAGCTTCGTGATGCTCAACGTCTTCGTCGGCATCGAGCAGGCGGTGGCCGCCTACCACGAAAACGAGATGGACCCGACGCAGTCGATTGCCGAGTTGACGGCGCTGTTGGCGGCCCTCGACGACTACAACGAAGAGGTGCAGGACACCGACATCGACTTCGACATCGCCCTGGTCGAGCAACTCATCGACGTCATGATCGACAATAGCGTTCCGGAACCCGAGCCCACCGCGGTCTTCATTCCGGAAGATCCTTGGCCCGCGGACTGAGAACCGGTCTCTGGTCTTCTAGATCGGTTCCGAGCCTACCACTCTCCGTCGAGCCGAAGGGGCAGCGCCGTTCCCAGCGCTGCCCCTTCACCTATTTTCGGTCGCGACGAGTGTGGAAGACGCCAGGCCTTCCCCCAGGGCGCGTGTGCCTCACGGTTGAGCTTGCGCAAGGCTCGCGAGGCCTCTTGGCGCGATGAGCTTGACGACGCCAGCGCGCACGGCGATGGTCGACTGCGTATTGGCAATCGGCATCGGCAACTCGAACGCAAGCAGGGCATTGTGGCGCTTGACGGCAACAGTATGTCTTTTGTTGCCGGCATGTGAACACGACTCGGACGTAGGGGATGCGACACCTCGAAAACCGGCACCCGAGCCGCCGCCGACGGCGGATGCTCCCGAGCCAACTCCGACGGCAACAGAGCCCGCGCCACACGAGCTGGTGGACCTGCACCAGGTTTCGATCGCGGAACAACAGCGGGACATCCTGGCGCTGCTCGAAGGCCAAGGAACACGACCCGAAGCGATGGCCACCATCCGCACTATTTTCGAAGCCTCGGGTAGGATCGGGTACGGCAACCCCGATGTGAGTCGCGCAGCCATGACCCAGACGCAATGCCGCCAACGGCGAAAGTCCGTTCAGCCCTCACGCGGACACCCGCGTTGCTCGGCGCCCAACATGGTACCGGTGCACGAAGTAAACAGTGGGCAGAGCGAAGCCAACGCCCGGGTGTGCATCGACCAGTACGAGTTTCCCAACGAGCCGTGCGAGTATCCGGTGGTGTGGGCGCGCGCGTCCGAGGCGGCAGCCATCTGTGCAGCGCTCGACAAGCGCTTGTGTGATGCCCACGAGTGGGAGGGCGCTTGCGCTGCTCGTCCGCTCGCACCGGAGGTCGACTACGGCTTCGATCGCGTTCCCAAGCGCTACGCGCCGAGCCAATGGAAAGAGAAGCGCCTGTTCATGGAGCACGAGCACAACGAGGCTCGTGAGGTGCTCTGGGCTTATGGCGCGGAGCAACACCACGAACTGTGCGCCACCAGTTCCAAAAAAGGGGCCCGCTGCACCGATGCTTCGTTCGAAAACTGCGGCAGCAACACCTACCCCACGGGTGCCTTTCCCGAATGCAGGAGCGCATTGGGCGTCTACGACCAGCACGGCAACGTCGCGGAACACATGAGCTTGCCCCTCAACCCGTCGGAACTGGGCGGCCACGGCTGGACGGAGATGAAAGGCAGTTGGTTCATCTTTGCCAACGAAGCGACGCACCCCGACGACTGTCGTTGGCGTGCGAAGAACTGGCACACCACGCGGATCGACGACGACGAGAGTCACCGCAGCTACCACTTGGGCTTCCGCTGCTGCAAAGACATCGCCCCCCATTGACGCGCGTGGAGCTGAGAAACCTCACACCAGCCCCGCTGCTCGGCCGTGTCGAGCTACTCCGAAGCCCGAGAGCTCTTTGGCGTGAGGCTCCCCGGCTTCTCCGCGGCGTGATGTCTCAGCCGGTGGGCTGCTTCATTGCCAGCGCTCGGCTCATCTGAGCCGAGCGCTCGGTCTAGAACCGATGACCCACGCCGTAGATCAACGCGATGCGGTTGAGGCGGAACTCGAAGGTCGTGCCCGCGTACAGAGTCAAGCCTTTGTCGTCGCGCAGGTGCAAGCGCCACCCGAGAGTCGGAAACACCGCATCACCGCCGATGTCCGCCAAGGTCGAACCGACGAGTGCAGCGAACTGGCCTTCGACCAACGTATCTTCGAGAATGTACGCTTGAATCGCCGTGGCGCGAATGCCCCCGCTGATCGACGGGGGAACGTACTCTTGCTGGAGCTGGCCATCGTTCAACGTCGAACGAGGTTCCAACGGCAAGTCGAAAAGCGCCATGACGGAGAAGTAAGGGTGGAAGAGCCATTCACCGAAGACACTGACCGTCGTGACGGGGATAGTGCGCTTGCGGATGATGCCTGTCGGATCCGAAACACTCTGCCCGAAGAACTTCTGAGCACTTCCGAATGAAAGCTCCAACCAGCGTCGCTTGCGAGCCAGCTTTCGGTCGCGACACGGGCAGGGACCGACGAGCGTCACGGGAGGATCGCCGTAGGCATACTGAGGCACGGGCGTCGAGGTCGCGACTGCAGCCGCGCTCGTCGACTCGGGAGCAACTGCCACAGCGGATGACGGCGTGCTGCCGGGCTCGGGTTGCGCCTGCGAGGGCTCGGGCTGCGCCCGAACGGGCTCGACCTGCGAGGGCTCGGGCTGCACCTGCTCGGTCGGCGATCGCGCCTCCGCTTGTTCCGCACACAACGACGCCGTGGCGAGGACAATGGCGCTGAACGCCGCGATCGTACAGCAGAGCACCCGCATCTGGCCCCACCGAACCTGACACGGCATACCGTCGGAAGGAAGCCCCTATCACAGGGCTGACGATATGGGGCCGCTCAGGGCTGCATGACGTGCTGCTCAGCAGCCTTCGCGGACAAGGCGTCGAGCAGTCGACGAGCCTCCTGGCGGCGGTACTCGCCGAATGCCCCATCGGCGAAAGGTTCGAGCGCCGCTTTGGCGTCACCGAAACGTCCGAGACGGATCAAGTTCAGCGCGATGTTGTAGCGTGCCTCCGGCACGAAACGACCGGACGGATACGCTGCGAGGTACTCCCGGTATGCAGACAGCGCGGCCGCCGCACTGCCTCCCCCGAAATGAGTGCCGTGTGCCGAGCGAAACGCACGCAATTCCGGATCGGGCGCTGGGGCAACGTCCAGCGGTACCTGCTTGGGAATTGGAAGCCGAGCGACGACGCCGCCGTGCTCGCCCCGCGACGGCGCTGCCGCGACGGAGGATGGCGTCGGCGCTACCTCGACGACGGGCTCCGGCGGCGCTTCGACCTCCTGCACCTGCGGAACCGGCTTGTCTTCGAGGAGCGTCCGAGACGACTGGCGACGCGGCACCACGGGCGGCGGGACACCTTGCCCCTTCGAGGCCGTAACCTCGTGCTGAGGCATGGAGAGCAGCACCGCGACTCGCTCCACCAACACCGGGAGTTTGCCTGTCGCCGATGCCCAAGCCGTCCCTCCCAGCGCGATGCCCAACGATGGCACGAGGATCCAGGCCACTCCCGTCCGCTTGCGTCGCTTCTGCAGCGTGCGCATGATGCGCGCCCTCGTGAAGCCAGAGCCGTTGTTCTCGCCTCGGACGTCTTGCCGCATCGCACGCGCGGCCTGTCGCAGCAGATCGTCTCGACTCATGCCACGACCTCCTGCAACAGAGCGCGCAAACGCTTGCGGGCATGGAATAAACGGGTGCGCATGGTGGCCTCCGGCACACCGAGGATCGAACCCGCCTCGGCAGCCGTGCGCTCTTCCACCTCACACATCACGAACGCGACGCGCTGCGCATCGGGCAGTTGGTCCAGGGCTTGGTTCAGCGCTTCGACCAGGCGACGGTTGCTGGCATTCTCCTCCGGGTTGTCTGGCCGTGTGGGTGCCATCTGCTGGGCCTGCCCCATGCGCTCACTCGCGGCACGCCGTCGACGAGCGCTTCGAATGTGGTGCCGCGCATGGTTGGCAGCAATTCCGGTGAGAAACGACCGCAGCGAGCCTTCCCCTCGAAACTTGCCGATCAGTTTCGGCAAGCGAATGAACACCTCGTGCACCAAGTCTTCGGCGCTCGCAACATCACCCAACAGACGCATCGCGAAGGCACGGACCGCCTCGTGGTGAAGGTCGTAGACCTCGCCCACGGCCGCCGGCTCGCCGCGCGCTAGACGACCCAGCAGTGTGTCAGCCTCGCTGGGTCGCCGCCAGGTCAGTGAGCGCATCGCTGTTCCGAGGTGAGGTAGCGTCATCGAACCGCAGAGTCCATTCTCGACAAGGGTGACATGGCTGGTTCCCGCAAGACCCTGCTCCGTTCATCTCGACTCGCGGAAAACTGCAAACCACGGGGAAGACTGGGCATTTCTGCGTCACAAAGCTAAAAGAGTTGCACGCCGCCGCTGAAAATCGGGTCGAACGTAGCACCCTGACCCGAATCGGTCTGCATGTGGTGCAGAACCCCGCCGCCTGCGAAGAGAGCCACCCCATCGATCACCTCGTAGCCCACGAGGCCTCGGTAGCGCAGGTCGATGTTGTGTTCGTCGAACTGGAAGTCGGGAGCTCGCGTCGAATAGTTCACGTCGAGGTCCGCGAACAGGCGCCCCAAAGGTAAACGAGCACCCAAGGAAAACCCGGGAGCGTATTCGTCGGCCCCCCCGCGACGACGCAGGCCGATGCTCGGCATCGCGTAGAGCGGGCCGGTGTAGAAGCGCACACCGACATTCAGGGGGCGCTCGCTGTCGAACCAGCCGACGAGCTGAGTTCTGCCTTTGCCACTGTAGGTGACCACGCCGACGGATGCTCCGTCCACCTCCTGCGCCCAATTGATGACCCCGAGCTGCAGACCGCGCACCCGAGCACCGACGTTGACGATGCCGATTTGCACTCCAGTGACGTCCCCTGCCACGTTCGCCGCCGCGAACTGCGCACCAGCAACATCTCCCGAAGCGACGTTGGCCGCGGCCGCAACCTCAGCGCCACTCACTGCGCCGTGCTGCACGTTCAAAGCCCCGGCGACCTGAGCCCCCGCGACTGCCCCCTCCTGGACGTTGAGCGCGCCGGCAAACTGAGCGCCTTCCAACTCGCCCAGATGGACGTTGACGACGCCCGAGGCGAGCATCCCCGTCGCGTCCCCTTCCGAGACCCCCACCGCACCCGCGACGGACGCGCCCTCGAGCTGCCCCTCCCGCACACTCACGACGCCGCTTGCCTGGAGGCCGACGGATCGACCGTGCTGCTTGGTGAAGATCCCATCGACACAGAGCCCTGCGAAACCACCACGCACGCTGAATAGCCCTGCTGCAGACAATCCGTACCCGTCGCCATGAGTCACGTTGCCTATTCCGACGGCCGTCAGTCCGTTGCTGTCGCGCTCGACCTGCACCACCCCACCACTGACAGCGAACGCATCGATCGCACCCACGCGGCTATAGAACAGGCTGAGGTCGACGGCGATGCGATGCTCCTCGGAAGATGGGACCGTGTTGATGGGGTGAACCAACGCCAGGTTCAAAGGAGCGCTCCCCAGTTCGGGAAGCGTTTCCTCGACGGGTGGAGTCGCTGGCCGCTTTTCCTCGGGCGGAGGCGCCTCCGGCTCCGCGGGCTCGGGCTCTGCGGGCTCGGGGCTGGGAACCGGGGTCGGAGCGAGTTCCTCGAGCAGCGCGCTGCTCTGATCTCGGGCGAGGTTTCCGAGCAGCAGCGCAGCGGCCTCCGGCACTTCGGCTGGGTTCTTGGGGGCTTCGATCGCTCTGAGCAGCCGACGGCCGGACTCGTCTTCGTAGCTGACCACCATGTTGCCGTCGCTTCCGATGAGCACCGAGGCACGGGTCTTCGCGCCTGATTCACCGCTGCTGATCGCGACGCCCAACTCCTTGGCGATAGCTACCCGAATTGCGGACTCATCCACCTGGTACAGCGAGGCGTCCACCTTCACCCAGATGGGACCGCCGACAGCAGCGGCTGGCCGCTCCGAAGTCTCGGTACTTTGTCCCAGGGCGGAGGACGCGAGCCACAGTGGCAGGGCAGCAACGATAAGCGATGAGCGAACACGCAGCATTGTGCGAAGGTGTGCCCTTCGCCCCCCTCCGCGTTCAAACAAATCGCAATGCTGAGACCCGTGCCCCAACGAAGCGAGCGCCGCCCGCTGCATTTGTCCGACTGGGGTGGCCTGGGCTCCAACCATGGCACTGAGCCCCGGCGTGCGGCTTGCACCAGAACAAGGAATGAGAGACGTTGGGAGGCAGTGGCACGTTGGGTTCTGGCAATCGCGTTGGCTCTCGGCCTCTCGTTCACGGGACGCGCCCGGGCCTCCGAGGGCGTGTTGGAGGTGGCTGTCGACTACTCCGCGCCCCAGGAATGCCCACCTGCGACGGCGTTCTGGGGTGCGTTGCAAGCGCGCACACGACGTGTCAGCCGCGCCCAAACCGACGACGCCCCCATTCGACTCAAGGTGGACCTTCAACCAGGCGGCGACAGCGTTCTCGGACGCTTGGAAATCGTGCGTGACGGCCTGATCTCGGAACCTCGCTACGTCAGGGCCACCGAGTGTCGTGACGTGCTGGAGGCACTGGCCCTGACGGCAGCCCTAGGTATCGATCCAGAAGCACTGACCCGTCCACCAGACGAAACTCCGCCCGAATCCCAGCCGCCGGAAACCACTCCCAGCTACTACGACGCTCCAGACCCGTTGCCGACCACACCGCTCACTTGGCACACTGCGCTGAGCGTGGGGGCCCTCAGCGCGCTCCCGGTCGATCTGCGAATGAGCTGGGGCGGCACCGCAGCTTGGTCGTTCCGCAGCGAAGGGGGGCCGAATTGGGCGCCAGCAATCAGCCTGGGAGTGAACCTGCTCCGCAGTGACATCTTCGACGACTCCGAAGTGGCGGCTTTCGGACTCTACACGGGCCATCTCCAGGCCTGCCCCCTACGACTCCAAGCGGAAAGCTGGACGTTGCGTCCCTGTGGAGTGGTTCAAGGCGGGGTCCTGACGGCAGCCGGACGCAACATCAGCAACCCAGAAGGCACGGAACGCACGTGGCTCTCCCTCGGCGTTGCCCTGGAGGTGGAGTACGCAATGAGTTCGAACGTCTACCTACAACTCGTGCTGGCAGGGCATGCGCCCATGACGCCTCAAGTCTACGTGCTCACCGAGACCTCGAGCGACAGCCCGTTGCCCGCAGACACGAGACAAGAATTGGCTCGCACTCCGGCGCTCGTGCCGTGGGTGGGCCTGGGCCTCGTCAACCGGCTGTGAGATACGGCTTGAATTGACCGCTCAGCAGCAGCAACGCGAGCATCTTGTTGACGCCGTCGAAGAAGCGGTATTCACCTTGCGCCAACGGTAGCTCCCAAACGGTGCGAATGAACGCCTCCCTCTCGGAGATCGTCGTGACTCCGGCGGTCGCACCGTTGAGTGCCATGAGGGAGAACGACGGGTTCATGCTGAGAGCATTGCCGCTCGTCGTCGAGAAGCCTGATGGATAGGGCTGCGCTGGAAAGTCCGCAAAAAAGGACAACATGCGGTTCGCCACCTCGACCAGTCCGGGCTCCGCCCCGTACCACGTCTCGTCGAGCGCCAGGTTGAACCCGAACGGATAGACGCCGTCCGTGTAAATCAGCTCCCCATCGATGCCCTCTCCGGCATGCGTTGCCAATCGAGGTGGAAGACCGGTGCCTGGGTCGGGCACTTTCATGAAGAACTGCCGCGTTGCAGCGGCGGAGGCGGACCAGAACGAGTCCCCCGTCGCTGCCGCCCAAACCTCGAAAAACCCCGGGACCAACGCCCCGGGGTTGACCACTCGACGATGCTCTTCGTCCGGCATGTGTTGCGGCAAGAAGGTGACGGGATCGAACAGACTGGTGATCCCCCCACTGACACCACCGTTTTGAGTCTCTTTGTTGCGCATGACGTCCAGCACCGCGCGCGCTTCCGTGCCGTAGTCATATGTCCCCTCACCGTTGCCCCAACGCGCCTCAGCGAAGAAAAGAGCGGTGGTCACGTAGAACGTTCCGAAGCTCCCTGGTCCATCCTGGCAACGTTCGCCGGTGACGTCGCACGTCCAGTGAAAGTAGCCGGCACTCGGCCCATCCGTGATCTGTAGGTACCGCTTGGTGAAGGTCCAAAGCTTGTCGAACTCGGGCTTGTGGTCGAGTTGGACGCTGAACATCATTCCGTAACCCAGCGCATCGATACGGGTGTCGTTGTGGAGCACGTCGTAGATGTACGCTTCGTCGTCGCCAACCTCGAAGTAGATGGCCTGCGTGTCCGGGTCGCCATAGAACAGCTGCTCGTAGATCGCCGCGATGCGAGCATCGACTTCTCCCTGCCCGATCCCCAACGCTTCCGTCAGGTGGTTCGGCAAGTCCTCCCGCGGCACCAACGGGTCGAGCTCCGGCACCTCTGCAGCAGCTTCCAGCTCTGGGGGCGAAGCATCCACGCCGCCAAAGGGAGAGTTGACGCTGCCGCTCGGCGCGCCCGCCTCGACGGGCAGGGCGGATGGGAGAACACTCCCGGCTCCACCGGTGCTCCCAGCGTCGCCATCTGGGTCGATGCTCTGCCCCGGACTCGGTACCGTGGGCGTAGCAACGGTCGCGACGAGCGGGCCGGCATCCGTTCCCGTGAATTGGGGGTCGGCGACTGAAATGCGGTCGTAGCCCAGGAAGTTCTCCTGTGTCGAACAAGAGAACATCACGAGTCCGCCCAACAGCGGAGCAAACGTCGCGCGGGGAAGCAATCTTTGCGCTAGCTCGAACCTCGGACGGCGACCCATGGTGACCGCCTGCCCGTCAATCGATGACGTATCGGCGCAGGCGGGAAGCAAGCACACTGTTCGGGCTGCGCTCCAAGATGCGTTTGGCTCTGCGCGACGCCTCCGCTTCGTTGCCCGATGCCGCGAGTGCTTGAATGCGCAAAGCTTCAGCCTCGAGTCGCAAGCTGCCTTTCGGGAAGCGCTTGGAGTAGTCCCCCAAGTGACCAAGAGCGCGCTGGGCATTACCAGCCCTCAGCGAAGAACGGGCTCGGTCCAGAGCGGCAACCTCGTCCTGCAAGTCCGAACCGGTAACGCTCTTCGGCGCCACGACCTCGGTCTTCGCCACGCGACGGTGCACCCGCTTGCGGGCTGTGGGTTCCGCTTCCGCCGGTTGCTGTTGCGGCGCCGACTCCTCGACCTCTGCTGGCTCCTCCACCAGCGTCGGGGACTCCTCGACGACGGGTGCAGCTGCCAGCGGTGCGCGAGGTGCCACCTCCTGGACCGCCTGCATGGCAGGGGCTCGCTCGGGGGGAGGCGCAGAGAGTTCTTGGTAGGCCACCACGCCCGCGGTTCCTGAAGCGACGATGGCACCGCTCAAGATGACCTTCTTCCAGCCCGCGGCCAAAGCCATCGAGGTCTTCGTTCCGAGCGCTACGGAAGAGCCGACACCAAGAGCCAGCATCACTTGCAGCCGCCGACTGTCACTGGAAGGCACGTTCCTTCCGGCGTCGAGAATCGCACGCTGCAACGGGGAGCTGACCTGATCAATCAGGCGCGGCAACTCTTCGTAGTCGAGGTTGCTATCCAGGTCGCTCACGAGCCCACCCTCCTTTCGAGCTTGGGCTTGCCGAAGTTGGAGGCAGCCTCGAAGCGACGTACGCCCGCTTCGAACTGCTTGCGAGCGCGGCGAAGACGTGACGCGACCGTTCCGGTCGGGATCTCGAGGTATTCCGCTATCTCGGGCATCTTCAAACCTTCAAACTCGTACAGCGTAAAGACCAAACGTAGCTCCTCAGGCATTCCCTCGAGAAGCCGGTCGAGTATCTCTCGGGCTCTCTTCTGGTTGATGAGCTGCTCTGGAGACTCCTGCACCGACGGCAACTCGTCGTCCAACGGCTCCAACCGGCTGTGGCGATTGGCGCTGCGTCGCACGTGAGACGCCATGTGTTTCGCAGAACGGAACAGGAAGCTCTTTTCGGCACCGACGACGATGTCGTCGAGGCGGTTGGCCACGACGATGAACGTGCGCTGAGCCGCATCGTCCAGCTCCGCCTCGGGCACACCCATGTTCCGCAGCACGCGCTCGACGAAGCCGAGGTGTTGATTCACCAGTTTGGTCAAACGCTGTTCGCGACTGCGCATCAAGAGACCCGAAAGGACAGGGCCGTACATCTCTCGATAGAAGCGGCCAGTGCGGGATCACTTAATACTCCACACTTCTGAGTGGGGCAACCACACCGATGCTGTCGCGGGTGTACAGCTAGGCACACTGGGAGCTTCGGCACTGCTCCGAAATACCTCGACGACGCCAGGTGGTTTCTTTCTCATGGGAACCTTCTACGGAAGGCCGCATGCAGGTGAGACTGATCACGTTTTCCGTGGCGATGAGCAAAAACGCCGTGCGGGCGGAACTGAACAATTCCGCAGGCCGCGTAAAGAGCGCATCGGCGCCCCCCCAAGCCTCCGTTTGCCCCCCCAAACGTGGCCCGGCGGCCCACTTGGTCGCTCTCCGCAACCTTTTTTGCATACCCTTGGGATCGCACCCGTGCGCGCGCCTCAGCAAGGTCGCCACGCAGGCCCCGGCGGCACCACAAGGCCCGACCCCCCGCCAGCGGCAACCAGCTGCGGAGGGTCGGCGCCCACGCTCGAGCAACTTCGGGACGGGTGCCGCGCACGATGTCCGAGGGAAACCAGTCGTCACCCCGGGCGACCCGTGCTCGACGCTCGAAGGAACCCAGCCTTCACACCAGGGGGGCCGCAGGGCCCAGCGTCGCATCCGAGGGGCAACCGAGGTTACCTCGCGACACTCAGCCGAAGTCCGTCCTCGAACGCTCACGTTTGCGATCCCCCCGCAAGCGCTTGTCAGCGATGCGCCGGCGCACGGATGCGCGAGAGGGCTTGGTCTTCTTGCGCGGCCGGGGCGGGGACCAAACCGCGAGAATCATCGCTCTGAGCCGCTCCAAGGCGTCTCCTTGGTTGAGCGGCTGCGAGCGAAAACGATCACTGGCGACGATGAATTCGCCGCTCCCCGTCACGTGGCTGGGGAACCGGTGCACGAGACGGCGTTTTAGAGCCTCGCTCAGCGCCAAGGTACGCGCCAGGTGTAAACGGACTTCGACCTTGGTTGCAACCTTGTTGACGTTCTGCCCTCCAGGGCCGCTGGAGCGAACGTAGCGGACCTCCAGATCGGACTCGCTGATGCTCACGCCGTCACGCAGATGCAGAGCTACCACGCGCATAACTTGCCAGAGCCGGAGACGAAAAAAAACCCTAGCGAGACCGTCGGAAGATCGCGGGCAAGCGGCGGGGATCGAGCGCTTGGAAGAACATACGCGTCAGCGGACGTGAACGGGGGTGAGGCAAGTTGCCAATCAAGCTTGCCGCCGCGAACGACGCCAGGGTCGCCCAGGCCGCCCCCACACCGCCATAGCGAGGAATGAGCAGGGCGTTGAGTGTCAGATTGACCATGGCGCCCAACACGGTTCGCCCCAAGAGCACGAGGGTGAGGTTCTCGACGACCAGGTGACGCCCGGCTGCCAGCATGAAGAACACGAACACCCAAGACCACACAGCAACCGCCAGCATCGGGGCGGAGCCAGCAAACGGTACACCGAAGACCACCAGCACGATGAATTCAGCGAACCCGGAGACCACCGCCGAGAGCGCGACAGCCGACCAAATCAACAGCGCGAAAAGCCGACGCAGGCCCAGTTCGTAGCAGGTACGGTCCTGCCCACGTGCCCGCACCAGTGCGGGAAAGAGTGAAGCACACACCATCGTGGGCAAGAAGTAGCCTGTTTGGACCAAGCCACTGACCACCGCGTAGCGCCCAACCTCCTGGAGTGAGCTCATGCGTTCGAGCATCACTTGGTCGATGCGCAAGTAGACCGTCGATGCCACGCCGCTGATGATCAGGGGCCACACGTCGCCGGCGTAGGTCTTCGCGTAGCCCGAAGAGGGCCGCAACGCATTCCACTCCAGACGCCCGTAGCGAGCGAACGCGCCCCACATGAGTGCGGTTTGCAGCACCCATTCGATCGCCGTGGCCCAAATGAACGCCGCCACGCTGGCGCCTCGAAGGATCAGCACGACACGCAACGTGGCCGAGACGGCAACCGCTGAGGCGTTCGCCAATACCGTGAACTTCGACTCGACCCGCGACTGAAACCAGAACTCGGCGACGTCCGTCGCCCTGACGCACTGAGCGACGGCCAGCACCGCGATCAGAGAGACGACGGGCGTATTCGACCCGGCCAGCAAAGCCACGACGACCGCCCCTCCCATGGCAACGATCGCCACTGCGGTTCTCAGCATGAGTACTGTCGCGAATGCAGTGCCAGCTCGCTCCGGACTCGTGACGAAGTTGCGCACGAGCACCGAGTCGGCGCCCACTTGGAACAAGGATGAGAACAGCGCCACCCACGCGAGCGCGAACGCCAAAGTGCCGTAGTCGTCAGGCCCGAGATGGCGCGCGACCCACGCACCCACGAGGAAGGCGACCGCGATCTGCAGCAGGCGACTGGCGCCGAGCCAGCCCATGTTGGCTACCGCAGCGCGCAGCTCCGCGGCTGACGAAGGCTTGGCAGCGCTCAAGGAGTTCGCCTTCCCTGCGACGAACAACGACAAAACGTTACCACTGGGCCCAACTTTGCCCCGCTAGCGGGCCCCGTGGTACGCCAGGTTCGATGCTCCGAGAGATCGCCGTCATCGTGGCCGCCATCCAATTCTCCGAGCCCAGCGTGACCAACGAGGATGCTCTGGTCATTGCCGAGGCGCTCCAAGAAGAGGCGGTAGAGCACGACTTCGATCCTCTGACTGGCGTGTCCATCATCGTTCACGAGAGTCGTTTCAACGCCAAAGCCGTCAGCAAGAACGGCGAGGACTACGGCCTCGCCCAGATCAGAGCTCGCTACATCGGAGATTGCAAGAAAGACGCAGATCCGCTCCGCGCGCCGAGCAAAGCCTGTCGCAGAGTCAAGCGACGGCTGCTGGATCCGAAAGAGAACATCCGCGTGATGGCGGAGCTGATCACCCAGAACCGCAAGTTCTGTCGCAAGAAGGTCGGTAACGCAAACTTTGCACGGTGGCTGGCCAGCTATCAAGGGCGCAATTTCGTCAAGCGCAAGCGCTGGTGTGTACCCGGCAAGGGAACTTACCTCGTGATCAATCATCGGCAGCAGCTATTGAAGGAGCTGCGCAAGCGACGCCTCCTCCGTAAGTAGACGCGAGTCGGCGTTGAACGAAAGTTCAGGGGGCCCCACCCGCCCGCACCATTCGCCCTCGGAGGGATGAACAAAAGCTGGGATTGTGCTTCCACTTCGTGTGGAATAGCCGGGTAACAGTGCGGAAACAGTGCGACGACTGGTGCACGCAGGTCGGCAACGACCCCTTCCTCGTGACGTGCACAGCAGCCAGCGAGTGACGTAGAGATCGAGTGACGTAGAGATGCTGAGCGACCAAGAGAAACAAGCCGTGAAATCGAGTTGGCGATTGGTGGTCCCCATCGCCGAAACAGCCGCTGACCTGTTCTACAAGCGTCTGTTCGAACTCAGGCCCGAGTACGAAGTGCTGTTCCCCGACGACATGGCGGCTCAAAAACGCAAGCTGCTGCGCATGCTCGCGTTCGTGGTCAGAGCCATTGATTGGACGGAGGACAGTTGGCGTGACGACGTGCCCGCGAACGAGGACCTGATGCTCGTCATCCTGGCCATGGGCAGACGCCACTCCGAGCTCTACAAGATCCCCGACGAATCGTACGCGGTCGTCGGCGAAGCCCTGTTGTGGACATTGGACAAAGGCTTGGCAGACGCGTTCACCGACGACGTCAAAGGAGCCTGGACCCAACTCTACACCCTGCTGGCCCAGACGATGCGCATGGGCTCGACGATGGTGGCTCGGGATGATTCCTGGACCGATCCCGCATCGTCTCAGCAAAAAGGGGAAGCTGCCCTGGTGAGCCAGTCGGCGGCGGTCGGAGTCGACGATGCCAGCGTCGGCATCGGGGAGGACGTACAGTGAGAGTTGGTGTGATGCAGGGCAGTCTGCAGGACTTCGACTTGGCGGCGGTGCTGCAAGTCGTGGGCCTTGGACGTCAGTACACGGGCGTCGAGGTCCACTTGGAGAACGGCCAGCGCGGCGTCGTGTACGTCAAGAGCGGCAAGGTCGTGCGCGTCGAGGCAGACGAATTGTCCGGAGCCGCGGCGCTCTCCAAGCTTTTCGGAATCTCCAAAGGAGACTTCTACGTGTTCCGCTCGGAGACGCCCGAGGCGTTGCCGGAACCGGTGGGCTCGCTGAGTCGCCTACTGATCGAAGCACGCTCGGGCGCGACTCAGAGCGAGCCGACGTCCGCAACGCCGATCGACACGATCGCGCCCGCAGCCCCTGAACCCAAGACGGACACCGGTTACCCAGTACCGGATGCGCCGTCCCCCGCGCCCGCTGCCCGCCTCCCGCAACCGCGGAGCTTGGTCCGGCACAGCGCTGAGGACAGCCGCTTCGTGGTGGCGGTCACGAGCCCCAAAGGCGGCTGTGGCAAGAGCACCATCGCCTTGAACTTGGCGCTGAGCTTGGCGCGTCGGGGCAACTCGGTGCTGCTCGTCGACGCGGACATCAACGGCGACATCCTCTCTTCTCTCGACGCGCGAGAGAAGGCAAAGGTAGGCGCCCTGGACGTGATCAACGAGAAGCTACCGCTGCACGACGCGATGCTCGACACGGCCCTGCCCCAGTTCAAGATCATCCCTGCGGTGGGCAACGAGCTGCCGCCACTGGAGGTGTTGGAGGCTGACCACGGACCAGCTTGGAGGAGCCTACTCGAAGATGCCTCCAAGCTCGCCGAAGTGGTGGTCGTCGACACCCCGGCGGGAATGTTCGGTACAACCCGGCAAGTGCTCAGTGCTGCGACCCATGCACTCGGGGTGTTGCAGGCGGAAGCCATCGCCGAGCGCTCGTTCCAACGCTTCCTGCAAGGGTTGGCTCTGGTCGGACCGACGCCACCCGAAGTCTTGGGCATCGTGCTGAACATGCTCCAGACGCGGCATAGCGCATCGTTGTCAGTGTTCCAGAAAGCCTGCAGTGCGGACACGGCTCAGTGGCTCTTCGACACCACGATACCTCGCCACCCTGCCTTCCTCGACGCCTCGTTCGAAGGTACGCCCTTGCGCCCTCTGGACGAGCAGGCGCCGGCGGCAGTGGGATTCTTGTTCGACAACCTCGCCAGCGAAGTCGCCGAGCGCTTGGCGCTTCCAGCACCCAAACGCCGCGCGCAACCGCTGTTGCTCTGACCCGGACGGCAAGGCCAGCCGCCTCGAACGTCGACCCCTACGGACGCTAGCTTAGCCAACTCGCGGAGTCTCGAGCTGACCGCTCCCCGGACGGAGAGCGGTCAGTTCCCGCAGCTCAGCTTCGGCGGCGACGTGCGATGAACGCACCGCCCAAGAGCAATCCCAGGCCTGCCCAACCGCCCCCGCCAGCACCCGGTGCCGTTGCGCAGGAGACACTCGCCTTGCCCTCGGCCTCCGCCTCGCAGGATCCACCGCTGCACTCGGCATCCGCCGAGCCGGAGGCCTCCACCTCGACGTCGAGAACGGCATTCAAAGCAGCGATACATTCCTGCAGATTATCGCCATGATCGACGTATTGACCGTCGCAGAACAACGCACCTTCCGGCTTTTCACACGCAGCGGTGCACTCCCCTTCCAGTCGGACTTGACACTCTGCTTGTGCCTGCGTGCGGCACTCGATGCGGCACTCCGCATTGACCTCGACTTTGCACTGCCCTTCGCACTTCGCCTCGCACTTGCCGCTGCACTGCGCTGATGGCGGCGTGCCCTCACAGCTGGCGCTGCACTCGCCGTCGCACGTCGCGTCGCAGCTCGCTTCGCAACTGGCGCGCGCCTCACCTTCGCACTCGGCACGCCCCGCCTCGCTCGAGGCGCTGCATTCCGCCTCAACGTGAGCATCGCACTCGGCTTGACAGTCTACGCTGCAACTGCCGCGGCACTCGCCTTGGCAGTCGAAGTCGCCGGGATCGACATCGCATTCTCCCATGCACTCGCCTTCACACTCGGCGGCACAGTCGGCCTCCACGTCCAGATCGCACCTACCCAGGTCGCAATCGGCACGAACCTCCGCCTCGCACGCGAGCTCGAAGTTCAGTGGCGTGCACCGCACCTCGCAGCCACCTTCGACCTCCAGTTTGCATTCGGCCTCTGCTTCCACATCGATGTTGCCGCACGAACTCAGCTGAGCCTGCGCCGGCGCCGAAAACGCAAAAACTCCACCCAACGCGCCCGCCAGACTCAGCGCGCGCAACCCATAAGATAGATAAGACATACATTCACCTCGCGTTGGTGACACTACTGTGTACTGGATCTACGCTGGGGTCGAGAGTGAAATTCCCTGCAGCGGACCACGCAAACACGATGCGAAGCGAACCTGGGGCACACCCGAATCCGACCGACACCACATGGATCCCGTAACACAAGGCGCGCTGGGCGCGGCCGCTGCCTTGGCCATCGCGGGACCACGAAGTCCGCTCAGTTGGGGCGCCGTCGCATGGTTGGGTGCGGCTGGCGGCATGGCAGCCGATCTGGACGTCCTGATCCGCAGCTCGGAAGACTCGCTGCTGAGCATCGAATACCACCGGCACTTCACCCACTCATTGTCGTTCATCCCACTGGGTGGCGCCCTTTGTGGGGCGCCGTTTCTGGCCTCGGCGACGCTGCGCCGGCATTGGCGGTGGGTGCTAGCGGCAACGACGCTGGGCTACGCGACCCATGCGCTACTCGATGCGCTGACGACCTACGGCACGTTGCTCTTGTGGCCATGGTCGAACTATCGCGTGAGTTGGCGCATCGTCTCGGTCGTCGATCCCCTGTTCACGCTACCGCTGCTAGCGGCGGTGATCGTCGCCGCCAAACGATGCTCCCGCCGGGCGGTATGGGCTGGGTTGGGTTGGATCGGTGTCTATCTGGCGCTCTGCGGTTGGCAACACGCCCGAGCCGCCAGCGTCGCACAGCGGCTGGCACGACTCAGAGGTCACACGGTCGAGCGTGCCAGCGTCTTTCCCTCCTTCGCGAACAACGTCACCTGGCGCTCGCTGTACCAGAGTGGCGGCAGGTACTACGTCGATAAAATCCGGGTCCCCTGGAGCTTGCGCGCCTGCGCCAGTCCCGGCACCTCCGTACCCATCGTTGGTCCCGTCGAACGCGAAGACCTACCGGCGGAAGTTGCGCGAGGGCAGCGACTGATACGCTGGTTTTCGAGGGACTGGGTTGCCTACGATCCCGAGGACCCGACGCTGCTCGGCGATCTACGCTACTCGTTCGAGCCCCGCCAAGCGCGGCCGATCTGGGGCATCCGCCTGCTACCAGTGGGAGCGTCACTCGGCGAATCGACCGGCGTCCAATGGGTGAACAACAATCACGCTCGCGAGGTCAGCTGGGCGGCGTTTTACGAGTTGTTATTTTCCGATGCGCCGGATGCACGCTGCTTCTGACGCTCGGACGCGTCGCTAGGCCTCGACGGGTGCAGCCTGGCGCGCGCGCTCGACGAATGCGCGGACACGCTCTGCGTCCTTTTGCGGAGCAACGGCCTCCACGCCGCTGGCGACGTCGACGGCCCACGGTCGCACCTGGCGCACGGCTTCCGCCACGTTGTCAGGAGACAAGCCCCCGGCGAGGATCACCTGACGTTCTCGAACCAGCTCGCCGAGCAACGACCAGTCGAAGACGTGTCCTGTACCGCCCAATGCGCTACCCACCTTGGCGTCGACGAGCAGCCGCGGTCCTCGATATCGCCGAGCCGAGAGCACATCTTCGGCGGTCGCGATCCGCACGGCCTTGAAGTCCGCTTCCGACAGCTCTTCGAGTACCTCGCTGCTCTCGTCGCCATGCAGCTGCAGAGCATCAACCCGCGTGTCACGACGCAACGCCCGCAGCTCTGCGGTCGAAAGATCGGCGACCACCGCCACTGTCTCGATACGCCCGCGACAGTGTTCGACGATGCGCCTGCCCTCCTCACGGGAAATGAAGCGTTTGGAGCTCGGCACGAAGTTCAGTCCGAGCATGTCGGCACCGGCATCGATGACCAGCTCGGCATCCTGCACCGAAGTGATGCCGCATATCTTGACGCGCGTGGAGCTCATTGCGCTGCTCATCGATGCAAGACACCTTCGCCGGACCACAGCTCTCGCCACTCGGCGAGCTTGCCCGAGACGATGCGAGGCACGGTCTTCAGCTGTCGCAAGCTCTTGGCGCCGACCAGCAACATGGCCGTCTTCAACTCCAGCTCCACCGCGCGGAGATAGTCGCGAGCGCCCTGTTCGCCCCCCTGCTCGAAGGCTTGCAATACCGGGCGCGCGATGCCGACGACATCGGCGCCGAGAGCGATGGCCTTAGCGGCTTCGAGACCATTCTTCATGCCTCCGGTCGCGAACACGGTATCGAACGCCGAGCCCGCGGCGGCCATCACGCTCGCGGCCGTCGGTATGCCCCAATCCCAGAACAGCTCGCCGAGCCGCCGCTCCCCTTCTGGGGTGCGTTGAGTTTCCACGGCAACCCAAGAGGTGCCGCCAGCCCCCGAGACGTCGACGTGGGCGACGCCCACCGCGCGCAACCGACGGGCCACCTGCGCGGACAGGCCACACCCCGTTTCCTTCGCGATGACGGGGACGGACAGTGCCCCCGCTAGCTCTTCCAGGATTGACTCACAGCCGACGAAGGAGCGATCGCCCTCCGGCTGCACCAGCTCCATCGCCGGGTTGAGGTGAACGCACAGGGCGTCGGCTGCCACCCCATCCACCAGGGCAGCCACGCCGGACACCCCCGACTCCAGCGCTTGAACGGCACCGATGTTACCCAGCAACACGACATCGGGCGCGACGTCGCGCACTCGGTAGCTCTCCACGGTCTCCGGTTGGCGCAGCATCGGCCGCTGGCTGCCGAGCCCGAAAGCATAGCCACATTCCGCCGCGATTTTTGCCAGTGCTCGATTGATCTGGCCAGCCCGCTCGGTGCCCCCCGTCATGCCCGCGATCAAAAGTGGCGCGGAGAGCCGCTTGCCGAAGAGCTGCAAGCCGAGATCGATTTGATCCATCGCGAGCTCGGGCAGGGAGTCATGCACCAGTTGAACACACTCGAACAGGGTCGTCTTTTGTCTGAACGCGACGTCCCCTCTGGCGGCGAGGTCGAGATGATCCGTCTTTCGCGATTGTATGTTCGCCATGATTTCGGTGGCCTACATGGCGCGTCTCGTCGGGAGGTGCAACAGCAACCTCCCGGGCCCTGGCGACCTACCCCATGGAAATGTGGCCTGCCCCCGCGGTCTCCCCCCAAATCCGGGCACTTTGGAGCCGACAGCGGTGAGCGGCCCGAACGACCAAAACCACCTCAGGTCTCCACAGCGGAGAGCCACTCGCAAGCGACTGGCAGGCCGACACACGGGTCAGGCGCCCCTGGCGAGGTGCCCGCTACCGACATCCGAACGGATCGTCGCCGCCTCGGCACGCTCCGCTGAGCCGGGCTCACTAAGCGCGTCAGGTTAACGAATCGACGCCGACACCAGCCTTCAATTGGCGACGGAGCCGCGACCGACGACGCGACGACTCTGCGGCAAGTAGCATTCTTCTGGCACTGATAGCCGCAGCAGTTGCTGCAGCTTTGCAGGCGGAGAGGGCAGCGGTTCATGCGCACTGACGCGCTCACCCGATACGGGCCGTATTTGATTGGCCGGATCTTTTTCGTTCGTGCGTGTTGGATTGGTGTGCATTTAGGCCCCCCAATCGATTCGCTGTTTGCTGAAGACACGGTCCAATGCCGTGAGTGAAGTTCCCTGGGCCTGGTAGTTCACGGGTCGCGCTCCCTGCATGAGGAGCTCCAGGCCCGGGGAGAACCTGCTGTAGCGCCGTTTGACGTCGCCTGACGTGAGCGAATGTCGCGTGCACTGCATGCTCATAGATGCCGGCTCGCCTGAGAGCTGATCAACAATTCTATCCCGTCGATCGACGTCCGCGCTGGACGAACATTTCATCTCGACGCGAGTCGCCCGCTGCCGGCTTCGACGGCAAAGGGCACCGAAACGTCGAACGGCGCGCGAATCGCGCGGCCAGACCTCGAGCCCCGCCGCCGTTGGCGTCCAAACGGATCGCAGAGGGTTCAGCAGGGGTCGCCCAGTGGCGCCACCGCTGCCCAAACGAACTTCCGCACAGCTACCGAACTGACAATTCGGCGCTTCCTTGCATTGGGCTACCGTGGGCACTAACTAGGTCGAAATTCGAAGGAAACCCATCCACGGGAAACGAGTGATGAACCGAGACGAGGCCCTCCCACGCAACATCGACCGGCTCCGGCTCTCCGCGGGCCTGTTTTCGACGTGCTCTGAGCCGGCAGGACATCGATGACGACGAGGCCCCTGGCGCGAGGTGGCAGAAGGCAATCGCGTGAAAAAGCCAAACCGCTGGATGCCAACCCCTTCATGGCGCTGTTGCGTGAAGTGAAGCCGGACGTCGATAGCCGGCTCGACGTCTTGCTCGACGAACAGCTGGACCTGCACGCCGATGCGGGCATGGAGGTCGTGCAGATGCTGACGCAAGCTCGAGCGCTGACTCGGCGCGGCGGGAAGCGCTTGCGCGCCGCCCTCGTGGTCGTCGGACAGAAAGCCTTCGAGCGCACTCGACCCGCCCGTTGGGAAGCAGCCCTGGCCTGCGGTGCCGCCGTCGAACTGCTTCAGTCGTACTTCCTGATCCACGACGATTGGATGGATCAGGACGAGACACGACGCGGAGGCCCAGCCGTGCACGCCGCACTGACCCGCAAGTTTCGCTCGGAGCACAAAGGCGCGTCTTCGGCGATCTTGGCGGGGGACTTCCTCGTCGCGTTGGCCTCCAAGCACTTTGCCGCGGCAACTCAACGCAGCCGACAGATGCCCGCGCTGATGCGTTGTTTCGCCGACATGCAGTTGGCGGCGGTCGTCGGCCAGCAGCTCGACGTCGTCGCCAAGCGGCCCAACGCCGAGCGCGTCTACGAGCTCAAGACTTCGAGCTACACGGTCACTGGCCCCTTGACCCTGGGTGCGCTCCTGGCGGGTGCGACTCGCGCCAAGCTCAATGCCTTGGCGGCATTCGCCGACCCGCTCGGGGTCGCGTTTCAGCTCCGGGACGACTTGCTGGGTGTGTTTGGGGATCCGGCGCGTACCGGCAAGCCCGCAGGCAACGACCTGGTAGCGGGCAAGTGGACGTGGCTAGTCGAGTACGCGCTGAACCACGGCAAGCCGAGACACAAACGCGCCATCAAGGCCGCGTTGGGCAACCCCGAGGCAACTCGCGCACAAATCGACGACGCTCGTGCCGCCCTCATCGACGCGGGCGCGCGCGACGCGTGTGAGGCGCGGATCACGGAACTGCGCGCCCAGTCCGAAAAGGCGCTGGCTCGCTTGCGGCTAGCGCCCCGAGGGGCCAGCTTGTTGCGAGGCGCAGTCGTAGCCCTGTGCGAGCGCCAGGGCTGATGTCCCGCGCGAACGGCAAGGTCATCCTCAGCGGCGAACACGCCGTGGTCTATGGTTTGCCGGCCTTGGCTTGCGGTGTGAACCTGGGCATGAGCGCTAGCGCTCACTCGAACGTCGATTTCCGCCTCCGCGTCAAAGACGAACCGGTACCGGAGCAGAACGAAGCAGCAGCGGCGTTTCGTGCGCTGTGCCGGTCGCTGGGGGCCTCGCCGTGCCAGGTGGACGTGGCACCTGAGATGCCGACTGGAGTGGGGCTGGGTGCGTCGGCTGCCATGGGCGTAGCGATTGCACGCGCGATAGTGGACGCGGGTCTCGTCGCTGACGTTCCCGCTGCCAGCTCCGAAGACGCATGCTCGCCGCAAAGCCTCGCCCAACGTGACGAACGGATTCTGCAGGCCGCGAACGCGTGGGAGGGAATATTTCACGGCAGCCCATCCGGGATCGACGCGGCATGCGCGATCGCTGGCGGATGCATTCGCTTCCAAAAGGGCGAGGAATATCGACGTGTGGTGCTTCCCCGCCCATTGCCGCTACTGATCGCCGTTGCCGGTCCACCATCTTCCACCAAGAAGATGGTCGAATCCGTCGCGCTCGCGAGAGAGCGCAACCGGCAAGCATTCGAGGAGAACCTGAGCGCGATCGGCAACCTCGTCGAACAGGCCCAGCGGTGTCTCGAGGTGGGGGATTGGAGCGCTCTCGGCGCACTGTTGGATCTCAACCACGAGCTGTTGGCGGTGTGGAGGCTCTCGACACCGGAGATCGAGAGGTGCTGCACCCTTGCACGGGAGGCAGGCGCCCTGGGAGCGAAGCTGACCGGCGCTGGCGGCGGCGGTTGCGTGATCGCCCTGCCCGGCGCTGGAGCGAGCGAGTCAATCCTCTCCAGCTGGCGTGCGGCTGGTTATCAGTGCTTCGAGAGCAATGTCGAAGTCCCCTCGCCGACGACGTAGCGAACCCGCGCTCACGCCACCGCAAGACCTGCACGGATGGGCGCATGCGTAGGCCGTGTCGGGCCCAGGACCACACCACGACCCGAGCAACGACACGCCTCGTCGGTTCCGACTTCAATTCGCCCGGAAGAGTATCGCGGCAAGCAGAGCGATGAGCACGCCGGTGCTACGCTGTGATGACGCCGCAGCCCTTCGCTCTTCATGCGACTCGACTCGAAGCCAGCCACCCTGGGTCTAACAGCCCTGGTCGTCCTTTCGCAAGCAGCAGGCTGCGCCTGCAGCGGCAAGACCGACACGGGGTCAGTCACCCGCGCAAGCGACACGACGCCGTCGACGGGGTCACGTGCCAGTTCAGGAGACACCGAAGGCGGGGGGAGCACGGCGCGCAGCGATACGAGCCCGGAAGCGGCAGAGCTTTGGGATGCCATCGACTCAGGAGCGGTCGATCCCACCCGCTACGGCGACGGCAACGACCAGAACAACGAGTTGTTCGAAGCGGAAATCCTCGCGCGAGCCCGCTTCGAGCTCACCCCTATCAGCCTGACCGGGAGCGTGCACGACGCGAGTGGCGCCCCGCTACCGAACGCGACGATTGAAGTCGGCGGACAATCCGTGACCTCCGATTCCAGCGGTTTCTTCAGCGTCGAAGGGTTGGCTCGGGAAAACACCGCCTTGCACGTCTCCGCTCCGAACCACAAGGACGCCCTCACCCACGTGCACCTGCAACGAGCAATCAGCGTCGAGCAATTCGAACTGACACCGATCGTGCTGACCCCCGCAAAATCCGACGTCGTGCGGTTTCTGTTCGGCGGGGACACCGCCTTCGGGCGTCGTTTCGTCGATCCAGGGGAGCGCACGCCGCCGCTGGATCTCCCACGCTCCGATCCGAACGCCCTCATCGACGCAGAAGCCCCTGAATCGGGCACTCGGAACGCCATGCGCCATGTACGCCCGTGGTTTCAGAATGCCGACTTTCCGGTGGTCAACCTGGAGACCCCAGTCACCGGCACGCCCAGCGAGTACCACAGCACCAAGCAGTACACTTTCTACACGCTGCCCGGCTCGATGGCTGTCTTTCCGTGGTTGGGCCTCTCCTACGTCAGTCTCGGCAACAACCACCTCTACGACTACCTCGAGGACGGCGTACTCGACACACTCGCTGCCCTGGATGAGCACGGCATCTCTTCTAGCGGTGCTGGGCTAGATCCGGAAATGGCGTTCTTGCCCCACCGAGAAGCGCTCGGGGGGAGCGTCTACAGCTTGATCTCGATGACGTCCGTCAGCGGCAGCCAGAATCCCCCCTTGTACGTCGCTACCGACGATCCGACCAAGGGGGGCGCCGCTGATTTGCGCGACGACGACCGCGTAGCAACCGCCATCGGGACGGAACGCGACGCTGGCAACATCGTCATCGCGCAGCTGCACACGGGCAAGGAGTACACCTATTGGCCCAGCGACTTCGCTCGCGACCGCATGTCGCTGAGCGTGCGGAGTGGTGCGAGTTTGGTCATCGGACACCATCCCCATGTCGCCCAGGGCTTCGCCTACGAAGATGGGACGCTGATTGTATCAAGTCTGGGCAACCTTTGCTTCGATCAGGCGCGCCTGGAGACGATGCTCGGGCTGCTCACCGAGATCGACCTGCGCGGCTCGGAGGTCGTGGCTGCCGTAGCTAACGCCGTGTACTTAGAAGACTACACGCCGAGACCGGCCACGGGCGAGCTGGCAGAGCATCTGTTCCGACGTGTCGGGGAGGTGTCGGAAAACGCGAACGTCGTGCTGGACGGCGGCAGGGCCAGGGTGTTGCCCATCGATCGAGCACTCGCTTCGAGCACGCGTCGCCAGCTCGTGGACCTGGCAGAAACCGACACGGTCGTCGATTTGCGCCCGCTTCGACGCACCGGCGAATCGCTGGTCGGCGCCGAGTTACTGGCGGGTCCTGGCACACTCCAAGCTGGACAGGATATCCTGGTGCACGGCGATTTCGAAGATTGGGATGTCGACGAACAGCACTTCGAGTTGGCGCGCTGGGACGTGACCGGCGGCTCCTCCTTTCCGTGTCTGAGCGGGGCCCATCGAGGCGCGGTCTCTCTGTGCTCCGTGCGCAGCGGTGACAACCGCTCCAACTCCGTCGTGGCACTGCGCAACCGCGTCCGCGTTCTCGGCGAGGAGCTCGACCAACCCAACAAGGACCTATCTCTGGTTGGCTACGCGCGAGGGAACAACGCCGGCGAGATGTGGCTGGAGGTCGAATACTACGCAAGCGTCGGGTCCCGGGTGTTCGGACGGGAAGAAGTCTGGCGGCAGGCCCCGGGTGAATTCGGCTGGACGTTTTTCCGCGCCGATCTCGACATGGCCGAAGACGAGCCCGGCACTGATCCGTTGACGGACAATCCCCATGCTCTGCGCTTCTTCTACTTTCAACGACCGCCAGCGGAAGGTGATGGCATCGCCCGGCTGGACGATCTCGCCATCGTCAACTGGCGACCCGCACCCCAAGGCGCCCTGGTCTTGACTCCGCCGAACCCGATTGACTTCGTGCGCGTTCGGGGCCCAGCCGGGAACAGGGCGCTGGAGCTGACGTGGCAGCGCGCAACCGCGGCTACGGCAGACAACCGTTGAGCGGGTCCCAGCGGTTGGGATCGTCGGGAGCGCAGCGATCGGCTGGCAGGGCCGCTACCGCGTTCGCAGGAGGTTGAGTACGCCAAGACGCGGCGGCCTGCGGCGTTCGCTTGCTTGCCGGTTTCGACGCGTTCTTGCCACTCGAGACCACCCTGCGCCCATTCGTCGCTGGCGCTGAAGACGAAACGAGCGAGTCGGCGTTGCCTAGCTCCCTCACTCGAAGTTCGGTGCGGATGTTCAATCGCTCGCGCAGGTCTCGCAGCTCCGCGAGTGCCGCGTCCACCGGATCCGTTGTCGGCTCGCTTGCAACCAACTCGAGGGGGGCCATGCCGGGGTCAGCCATCGGTTGCGCTTCCAACTGCACGCCGGCGCAAGCAGATACCCACGCGACGGAAAGCAGCGTCATGACTCGAAGCGTCAAAGAGAGGTTGCGGCTGCCGTGGTGGGAATTGCGAGGTGCGAGTCGTTGTTTCATTGAAACCTCCAGGTGCTGAGCTGGCCGAAGTGGCCCGTTCTGCGACAGTCCAGCTGAGGAACGTCGCCCGTAATCCTCCCAACGAGGCGCCCTTCGGATTCCGTCGCAGACCACGCGTATCCCTCGATCCCACGGTCGGTCGATACAGTGAGGCCAGAAGTGCGCCTTGCCACGAACGGTGTAGGTCGTGAAAAACGCAGCACAACTCCTCGCGGCCCCACGACGGGAGGTCCCCATCGGTGGCGCCACGACGCTGGGACGTAGGGGGCGAGTACACTTCATTTCGCCGGCTTCGGGAACGCCAGGGTGTGGCCAGATTGTAAATTGCAGTCCCGCGTCAAACTTCGGATGGGTTGCGTTCCCAGGCTACCTCCTGTCACTGTCCCGCCGTGGGAAATCACCTGGTCGTCTCCTTCTGCTGGCATGAGCGGGACACGCTGCCGCGCGAGTACCTGCGTGCAGCGGATCAGGTATTCGAACGCATGGCGGATATCGACGCAGAGCCCATCGCGTGGTCGTCGACGCACTTTGCGTTCATCTGTACCCCTTCATCCCTGACGGTAACCTTGAGCGCAACACTCAACCTTCTGCGCGAGGGTCTGAAGTTCGGCGCCGGTGTCTCGCAGCGCGACATGGAGGTGGGTCGGCACGGCTATCGCTGTGGTCCAGGCCTGGTGGTGGCGGAGGCGCTCGCGGCCGCTACGCGATCCGGCGAGGTGCTGTTGGATCCAGCCATCGACGCCGTGGCAGAAGAGGTGCTGCCCACTGTTGGTTCTTTGCTGGTGGAGGTCGCTGGACAGAAGCTCCGAGCGGCGTTGATGGTCGGCAACGCCCCCTTCGACAATACCTACCTGGAAGCACCTTCCACGTGCCCACCGCCCGATCCGGCAGCAGACCGAACCTTGGTCGACATGCACTCTTGGGCGCCCGAGCACGAAGCGTCGCTGACGATGCCTGCCGGGCCTCCAGATGAAGAGAGCGCGCCCGAACACCTCGCGCCCAGAAACGCAGCAGCCCCTCCGCCCATGCGCAGCGTGCAGGACACGCTGGTATCAGAGACCAGCTCGCTGGAACTCCAACTCGACGATCTGGCAACTGGCGGCTCCCCGCCCGAAGCCGAAGCGGCCCCCCAACAATGGACACGCCCGGCGCTGTCCGAAAGCGCAGCTTGGCCCAAACGCTCGGCGTCCTTCGAAAGCGACGCAGCGTTCGAAGGCGCAGTGTTTCCAGAAGGCCCTGCATGGTTTGAGGACGCGACGTTGTCCGAAAGCGCGGCCTTGCCCGAGGACACAGCATGGCCCGAGGACGCGGCGTTGTCCGAAAGCGCAGCTTGGCCTAAACGCCCAGCGCTTTCGGAAAGCGCTGCGTCGACTGCAAGCGCAGCGTCGACTGCAAGCGCAGCGTCCACCGAAGGCGCAAGCCCACTCGACTCACCGTCGCGCATCCGGAATGATGCCCAATATTACGGGGAGCCCATACGGCCGCAGCCAGTCATCTCGACCAGGCCGCCACCGCCCGTCTCGGGTTCCGCACCACCGAGGCGGCTGAGCCAACCGCCACCGAAACCCGAGACTGGGGAACGCTTCTCGACGCCCCCACCGAAACCGAACGCTGCATCCGGAGAAACGCGGGTCGCACCGCGACGCAGCCGAATCGAAGCGCTGCGTCGTGGTGAACTGGGTCAAGTGCTCGATCTCGTCGACCAACTGTGGGACGAAGAGCGCCGCCCGCACCTGATGCGGGAGGCTGAGCTGTTGACGCAACCCTCCGGCAACCCGATGGCAGAAAGCCTACAAGAGCTTCACGATGCGCTGCACGAGGGCAAGCATGACGATGCCGAAGAGCGCGGGAGGCTAGCGCTCGCCTATGCCGTGTGCCTCGCAAAGGCAGGCAAGCCCGCGGAGGCCCTGCTGGAGTCCCTGCACGCGCTCGCTACCGCACGCCGAACCGGTACCGAGAATGGAGAGCGCGCCAGTGAGCTCCTGTTGGCTCAGTTGGCGCGCTACACCGGACAGCCGGAGCTCGCTGAACGCTGGCTCAAGATCCCGAAGGCTCTTTGAGTCGCGGGTGCAACGTGGGTCGTCCCACCGTCGCCCTGCGTGCCACCGTCGCCCTGCGTCCGACTCGAACGACGGGCCTCAGTCCACCTTCGACTTGCTGACGGCCTCTACCGCAGGATCGGTCAGACTGGCCCGTGAGGCCTCCTTCAACTCGTCGATCTTGGCGTTCGCCCATTCAGTGTCAGCGAGCAACTGCGCGACCTTCTTCTGGCGTGGATCTTCGGGTTCGAAGCGATCGGCTTCGATCGCAACGTCGTCGCTGAGTCGCTTGAGCTCAGGGCGCATCTTGTCCATCTCAGCGCGCATCTGATCTGCTCGCTCCAGGATCTCCGATAGCTTGGCGGCATCCTGCGACAGAAGTGTGCGCTCGCGATCCATCTTGCCGCGGATCTTGTTCAGCTCGGCCTCGGGTTCCTTAGCCGACTGAGCACGCTCCAACGCTTCTTTCTGCTTGTTGAACCGTTCCAGCGCCGCTGTTACCCTATAACCAGCCATCTCCGCACGCTTTGCCAGCTTGGGGATCTCCATATCGATCCCGAACAAGGTTCGTTTGCTGGTCTTGAGGAACTTGTCGAGACGAGAGATCATCTCGTTGAACGCCTTTGAATAGTCGACATCCGCATCCTCGGCGACGGGTGAGGAAGGTTCAGCGTAGGTGAAGTCGCCAAAGCACAGGGTCGACGCGAGGACGGTTGCGGTCAGGATGGGTTTGATGATGGTCCTTTGCATGGTTCTCCGGGGTGTTTTTTTCGGGTCGGTTCGCCAACGATCTCCTCGGTGTGCCTGTGGCATCGCCAGCGACGGGGGGAACGTGATCAAGTTACGGCATCGGCGACGCTCTCGCCCCCCCGCCAACCGCTTCGAACTACGCCGTTTTGCTGGCAGCGGTTAGCCCAATGCCGAAACGGCGCAGTCGATCCGAATCGGCAGATGCTCAGCTGAACGTGTCTCTGCCCTGAGGTGCGCGGCAGCGCGACATGCGCGTTTGCCTTCGCCCGGTGTAGGTGGCTATAAGCTGCCCGTGAAACGAGCTCTTGCCATCGCGCACTCCAACATCGCCCTCGCCAAGTACTGGGGCAAGGAGGACATCGCGAACAACACGCCCGCCGTGCCCAGCCTGTCGATGACTCTGGACGCGATGCAAACGACCACCGAGGTCTCTTTCAGCGAGACGTTGGAGACAGACGACGTGGAGTTGGATGGCGAACCTGCAGAGGGTCGTCGCTACGACCGAGTCGTGAAGTTACTGGACCGAGTTCGCGCCGAGGCACGGCTCAGTTCGAAAGCCAAAGTGCGTAGCCGCAACAACTTCCCTACTGCCGCAGGGTTGGCGTCCAGCGCCTCGGGGTTCGCGGCACTCGCCTTGGCAGCTCGCGCCGCCGCGGGGCTGTCGCGAGACGATGAACGCACGAGTGTGCTCGCACGACTCTCGTCCGCCTCAGCCGCTCGGTCCATCTTCGGCGGCTACGTGGCACTCGACCGCGGCGAGAGCGCTGCGAGACGCGTCGCGGACGCTACACATTTTCCGTTGGAGCTGATCGTTGCGGTAACCCAAGCAGGCAAGAAACACACGGGCTCGACGGAAGGAATGTCGCACACGCGCGACACGAGTCCCTACTACGCGAGCTGGGTCGAGCACGCACCGAAGCTCGCCCGCAACATCGAACAGGCCGTGCTCGCGGCCGATCTCGAGCGCCTGGGCCCGCTGGTGGAGCAGAGCGCCCTCCTGATGCACGCCTCGATGTGGGGCGCTGCGCCAGCTTTGATCTATTTCAACCCCGCAACCCTGCGCGTGATGGAAGCCGTTGCCCAATTGCGACGAGCTGGCACGCTGGCCTTCTACACCATGGACGCAGGGCCGCACGTCAAAGTCATCGCCAAGCCAGAAGACACTGCCGAGGTACGAAGGACCCTCGAGGAACAGGAAGGGGTTCTGCGCACGATCCACTGCCGGCTGGGACAGGATGCGAGCCTGCGCTTGGAGACGGCAGAGTGACGCTTGCGCGAGCCCCCGGCAAGCTGGTCATCTCCGGCGCCTACTCAGTGCTCGAAGGAGCGCCAGCCATCGTCGCAGCCGTCGATCGCTTTGCCGTGGCCGATTCCTGCAACGCAACGGGCTACGTCACCGAGGAAATGCGACAGGCCTTCGAGGGCCCCTACCCGTGGATCGACGCGAGCGCGCTGCGCGACGGGGACCGCAAACTCGGGCTCGGCTCCAGCGCTGCCCTTTTGGTGGCAGCAATGGCAACCCAACCGAACGTCGCTCTCGACGAAGCAGGGGCGCGCCAACGACTGTTCGAAGCCGCCCTCGTCGCCCACCGAAAAGCGCAGGGCGGGGGTAGCGGGGTGGACGTCGCCGCCAGCGTGTTCGGAGGTGTGTTGAGTTACCGGCTGAGGGCCCCGCTACGCGTGGCAATGACTGCGGGCATGGGAGAGTCGCCCGGGCCGGAGATCACGCCGCTCGAGCTGCCCCCCTCCACGGTGATCGAAGTCTGGGCGAGCGAAACGTCTGCCAAAACGAGCGACTTTATTCGGAAGGTTTACACACTCCGCGACACGCGACGCAGCGTATTCGACGACCTGATCCGACGGGCCCGACAAGCAGCGGAAGCCGCCGTCGTCAGCTGCGAGAACCGTGTGCATGCGAGCTTCGTGAGCAGTATCTGCCAACAGGTGGACACACTGCGAGAGCTGGGAGTCGAAGCCGGAGTGCCGATTGTGGGCGACGAGCTGTGGCGCTTGCACGAACTCGCGCGCAGACAGCACGCTAGCGTGATCCCGGCCGGAGCCGGCGGCGGGGACGTGAACCTCTTCGTTGGCGCGAAACCTTCCTGTCCCGATTTTCGCCGGGCGGCGGGCGCGGCGGCACTCCGGCCGGTCTCGCTCAACCTGGGAGCGCCGGGCGTCAGCATCACGAGATGACAAAGAAAATCGCCCGGCGGAGCAGCCCCGGGGCGCCCGAAAGACGCCCCAATGAAGCGGTGAAACTCCTGGAGGTGAACCCCCGGCGCCGCATCAGCGCGTAGGAAAGAACCTAGCCGATTTGTGGGTGGCCCAAGCAACTACATCAGGCTACTCTGTCCGACCAAATGAAGCGCTCAGTCATCCTGGCCTGCCTGCTGCTGGCCGCTTGCTCCACGGACGAGGAGGGTTGCAGTCCGGGGGAGGTTCGGGAGTGCAACGGTCTCGCGACCCAGGGCCGCTGTCAGGGTGAGCAGCTCTGTCTCGAGGACGGTTCGAGCTACGGATCTTGTATGTGCTCGGTCGAGGAAGTCTCTGCAGGACAGACCACCCAACCGTCCACACCCGCCGCCAGCTCGGGCACGGACGCGCAGCCGTCAGCGGGCGGCACGAGCTCCGGGGCGCCTTCGGCGGCACCGATGGACGAGGGCAACCCCACTGACGCGGATGCCCCTGGCTCGGGAACGCTGACAGATGGTTCAGGCGAGCCGCCGGTGGAGAACGGAACGGACGCCACGCCGGACGGCTCCGCTACCGACGAGCCTCTGCCCGACGAGACACCCACCGATGACACGCCGCAACCGGCACCCAGCGATGCGTCCGCGACGGACGAATCACCCGACGCAGGAGGCGCTTCCACCGAGGAGCCTCCACCCGAGACCGATCCCCCGGTCGTCGTCTTTCTTTTGGACCAGTCGTCGAGCATGTTCTCACCGGACACGTCGTTCGGTTCGAGCGAGCCCTTTGGCACGGCGCCCGACAACTGGGAGGGCGTGCGAGCTGCATTGGCGGAGCTGGAGACGGTGATCACCGGCGTCGAGGTCGGACTCTACTCGTACACCGGCATGATCGACGGCACTTGCCCGCTGACCCAAGAGATCATCGAGCCGGGCGTCGGCTCCCCGCTCTCGATCACCTATACGCTGCCGAACAGCGAGGGCGCTGCCCCGCCGTTCGAGGGGCAGACGCCGACTGGTGAGTCTCTCCAAGTCGTCATCGACGCCTTGCTCGAAGCTGACTTGCCGGGCGCCCGACACATCATCTTGCTGACGGACGGAGATCCAGATACCTGCCTGCATCCCAATCCGCAGTGCGGTCAAGACTACACCGTGTCCATCGCCCAAAACGCGTGGAACAACGGCATCTCCGTGCACCCGGTCGGGTTGACCGAAGCCGTCCAGCAACCTTTCTTGGAGTCTCTTGCGTACGCTGGGCTCGGCTTGCCGGTGCCCCCCCCGTTGAGCCCCGAACAGCAGGATTGCCTGTCCCGACAAGCGGGCTCGATGGGTATGAGCTACGACCCCAACAATTGGCGCGACTCAGCGCTGGCCGAATACGCCGATGATGACACGACCTTCGGCGAATCGCTGGCCTCCACGGCAACGGACGTCACCCAGCTGACGGACATCCTCATCTCGCTGATGACGGAAATTCGCGGCGGCTGAGCCTTCAACGCTGCACGCCTCGAAGGCGTTTACCTGCCTCCAACAGCGTCTCGTCTCGCTTGGGATAGCAGAAGCGGATCAATCGACGAGCATCCGCATCGCCCGCTCGATAGAAGCTCGATGCGGGAACGACGGCAACTCCGACCTCTTCGACCAGATATCGCGTATACGCAACGTCATCGAGCTCACGGGGATTCGGAAACTCCGCCATCACGTAGTAGGCACCTGCGGGTTCGAAGGGTCGAAAGCCGGCGTCCTGAAGCAACGGAAGAAACATGTCGCGCCGACGTTGGTATCCCGCGCGGAGCTTGGCGTAGTACGTGTCGTCCATCTGCAGCGCTGCGACGGCGCCGCGCTGCAACGGCGCCGGAGCACCGACGGTACAGAAGTCGTGCACCTTGCGAATGGCTGCGCTGATTTCCGGGGGTGCAATCGCATACCCGATGCGCCAACCCGTCACGCTGTAAGTCTTGCTCAATCCGGAGATCATCACGGTTCGCTCACGCAACCCCGGCAAGGCCTGCGTGTAAACGTGCTCAGCCCCTTCGTAGACCATGTGTTCGTATATCTCGTCGGTGTAGATGAGAGCGTCAAACTCCGTCGCCAACTCGCCGATGAGCGTCAACTCCTCGCGGGTGAACACCTTTCCGGTGGGGTTGTGCGGAGTATTGACGATGATGCCTTTGGTGCGCACGGAGAACGCAGCACGCAGCTCCTGCGGGTCGAATTCCCACTTGGGTGGACGCAACTTGACGTAGACGGGCTTTGCCCCCGAGAGGATCGCATCGGGACCGTAGTTCTCATACCAGGGCTCGAACACGATGATCTCTTCGCCGGGATCCACCGTGGCGAGCAGTGCACTCAACATCGCCTCCGTCGAACCACAGGTAACGGTGATTTCCGTCTCGGGATCGAGTTCGAGACCGACGAACTTGCGATGCTTGTCGACCAAAGCACGGCGAAACTCGCTGGCGCCCCAGGTGATCGCGTATTGGTTGATGTCGTCTTCAATCGCTCGACACGCCGCGGCCTTGAGTTCCGCCGGTGCGGGGAAATCGGGAAAACCCTGTGCCAAGTTCACGCCACCGTGACGGACGCAGAGTCGGGTCATCTCGCGAATTACCGACTCAGTGAATTGCGCTGCCTTCTTCGAGACCTTGCTCCGCTGCACCATGGGGTGCCCAGCATACACGCAACGTGCCGCTTTGAGACCCCCCCTTGCCGTTGGGACGCCCGCATACTACCACCTGCGGGATGATCGACTCGTCTCGCATTCCCGGCTTCTACAAGCTGCCCATCGAAGAACGGCAGCGCGAGATTTCCGAACGGACCGGCGTTGAACTGTCGCGCTTGAGCCAGTTGACGCGCTCCGGGGGGCTCGGTCCCGAAGCCGCCGACAAGGTGGTTGAGAACGTGCTCGGGGTCTACAGCTTACCGTTTGGGCTTGCCCTGAACTTCACCATCAACGGCAAGGACCGACTGGCTCCGATGGTCGTCGAAGAGCCCAGCGTGGTCGCAGCGGCTTCCAATGCGGCGCGTATGGTTCGTGCAGCGGGAGGTTTCGTCGCGGAGTGTCCCGACGACTCGATGGTTGGACAAGTCCAACTGTGGGGGGTACCTGACGACGAAGCCGCGACCCGCGCCATATTGGGTGCGAAAGATGAACTGCTCGACCTAGGCTCGCGCGCCGTACCGAACTTGATCAAACGCGGCGGAGGCCCGACCGACATCGAGGTGAGGCGGTTGGAACGGGGCATGCTGGTCGTCCACGTCAGCGTGGACTGCAGAGACGCGATGGGCGCAAACCTCGTCAACACCATCGCCGAAGCGCTGGGGCCGAAGCTCGCCAAGCTCAGCCGAGGCAAGCTCGGACTGCGCATCTTGACCAACCTGAGCGACCAACGACGCGTGCGCGTCAGCGCCAAGGTCCCAACGGAACAGCTGACGATGGGCCCTCCGCGCGACGTCAAGAGTTCGTGGGCGCCGGAGGTCCCCCGCAACGAGGGCGAGCTCATCGCCGACGCCATCGAGCGGGCCTCGCGCTTCGCGGAACTCGACCGCTACCGCGCAGCCACCCACAACAAGGGCATCATGAATGGCGTCGATTCCGTGGTGCTCGCGACCGGCAACGACTATCGAGCTGTCGAAGCGGGAGCTCACGCCTACGCAGCTAAAGACGGAAGCTATCGCCCCCTGGCGATCTGGAGGCGTGAAGGCGCAACACTGGTGGGGCACCTCGAGATGCCACTCGCGCTCGGCACCGTGGGCGGCACCCTGCGGGTCCACCCCACCGCCCAACTGGCGCTGGAATTGGCGGAGATCGAGTCCGCCAAAGACTTGGCGCAGCTCGCAGCAGCCGTGGGCCTGGCATCGAACCTCGCGGCCTTGCGCGCGTTGGCCACGGAGGGGATCCAGCGGGGCCACATGTCGCTGCACGCACGCAGTGTGGCCACGGCGGCAGGCGCTGTTGGAGAAGAAGTCGAACGGGTAGCGGCGCTACTCAGCGAGTCCGGCGTCATCACCGTCGACCATGCTTGCAAAGTCCTGGTCGACCTGCGCTGCGGTTGAGCTGCTGCTCGAGGACGTGGCAAAGTGCGGTTTCCTGCTCGGGCGCTCATCCAGAACCATGTCCTTTAGAACCACGCTCCGTCACTCGATCGCGGGCTTATGCAGCTGCGCAGCGGTGGCCTGTGGTGGCTATTCCAAAACGCTGCGCGTCGTGGACGGCAAGCCCATCGACGAGCGCCCGATTTCGAGCTCTGCCTACGCCGCGTATGCCTACGCCGCGCAGCTCGAAGCCAACGGGAAGCTCGCACTCGCGCTGACGGCTTACCGCGAGGCCCTGGGCTTCGACTCGGAGAGCGTCGAGATCCAGACTCGGATCGCAAGCCTCACGTGCCAGCTCGCACCCGATGACGCCAACCCCGAATTCGAAGACGCCCAGGAATTGGACGGCAACTACGAAGCGCTGTGGCGAGAATGGGCCTTGTGTGAACTTCGGCGCGGTAATCTCACACGCGCCCTAAGAATGGCCAAGCGCGGAGTCGAGGCGGCCCCGGACAGTCTGGAAGCCTCGATGACCGTGGTCCGAGTCTACGAGGCTCGCAAGGAGCCAGAGCTCGCGCTGCGCCAACTCGTTGCCTACACCGTGCGCTTCCGCGACAGTCGAGAGGCGTGGTCGGAGCTCTACCACCTGGCCCGGCGACAGCGGGATGACACGTGGTTGCGTGAGGCGGCGCAGCAAGTGGATCGTCTGACGCGCAACGACGCTCCGATACCCGCTCTGGGGGATACCCCCGAGCAAATCGTGGGACGCATCTTGCTCGCCGAAGGCCTGACTCCGGCGCGCAACGCCGCTATCGAGTTCCGCCTGGGAGCGACGGATCTCGGCTGGTTGGCGGTCGCATTGGGTCGCCCGAAGGAGGCACTCGCGCAGGCAGAACTGGTGCTCGGCGCCGACCCTGACAACCTGGAGGCCATCGTGCTCGCGCTAACCGCCAGCCATCAAGCCAATCGCAGCGCCGCATTTCGGGAGCAACTCGCCAAGACACCGGTGGGTGATGTGAACGACCTGTCACCGAGGGCGCGCGAAGCCCTCGTGCATCTCCTCGAAGCGCGCGTCAGCGAGGAAAGCGCTCTGCTAGTTCAGCAACTGATGGAGCAGGAGCCGCGTGGGGCTGCCGACGAGTGAGTGGCTGCCGAGTTCGTTCGTGTGACGCGCTCGGCGCGGCGAACCCGGCTCGCAGCACGAGACTACTCCGTGGCGCTGCCACCCGTGCCTTCATCGGCAAGTTGTTGCCGTTCGAGTTTCTTCTCATCGAGCTCGATCTCGACAATCACTTCCACCGTCTTGCCCACCTCGACCGTTACCGCGCGCTCGACGGTATCTCCGGTTGCCGGCAGCAACGCGTTGAGTTTCACGTCACCCACCGGCACGCCCGAAATCTCGAAGCGTCCATCCAAGCCCGTCACGTCCGTGGTCGGGTAGGAGACGACGTAGACATCGACGAATGCGAACTCGTGCGAGCGATCCACCAAGCGGTGCAACCCGACCTTTCGGGGATAGAGCTCGATCGGATCGCCGCCTGGAACGGCGATCAGCAAGGCTTGGGTGCGCGTGCCCAGCAATTGGGGAGTGGCCGCTTCGTCCCCCTCGTTCTTGACCTTCAACGTCTGCCCAAACATGAGCGGCAGCGTGCGGCGGTCGAACGCGCAGCCCTTGGCAACCACCGTGGGCGTTTCCCGAGGCACCGGTAGGTAGCCTTCGTAGCCAGTCACGGCCACGAGCACGTCGGCCAAACCGCGGTTGGGTCCCTCTCGAAACAGGGACTGGTACATGCTGTGAGCCTCGTAGCACTTGCCCAGTGGGATCTTGCTGTTGCCGAGTTCGAGCGGCGGCGAGCTCGCCCCCTTCACACGCACGACCCCCGCGACCGCACCGGTGGGCCCCGAGTAGGGTTGCTTGTTGCCGGGGTTCGTCTGGCGCTGGATCTCCTCCGCAGAAACGACCGGGCGCTTCTTTTCCTGCGGAGCGGCTTTCGGCGCACCCACGGAACTCGCCTCGGGTGCAGCCTGCTCTCCCGGGGACTTCTTTTGGCAACACAGGGCGGTGCAGGCAACGAGCAGCAATGCCGAAACGCGATTCATCCGGCGATGGTTGCTCAAGCGGAGGGGCCGCGGCAACGCCTCCGTTTCGTTCCCGGAGGGCTGGCCGGCTCCGTCGTGAGGGTGCGTGAGGTCTGGTCGTCTTGCTCCCTCGCGCTTGGTGTGCACTGGTTCGAGCATGCGTGCGACTCCTGTGCCTTTGGCTTCCACGACGTTGATCGTGCTGATGACGAGCGGGCTAGCGGGCTGCCAAGAGACGGAGGAGGCCAAGGCCCAAGCTCCCGTTTCCGCACAGGTCGTGGGCCTCGAGCACCGACTCTACCGCATCGGAGAAACAGCGACGAACGAGGTCTTCCAGGTTCGTGTACTCGGCGTCAAGACATGCACCGTCGAAGCCCATTTCCAGCCACCACCCGGCGTGCGAAAGCTGGGTGTCGAGGTGGAGATTTCCGCTCTCTCCGAGGCCGAAGTCCCGGTCAATCCGTTCTACGCACTGATCGTGGATCGCGAAGGCGACCGATTCGAACCGACGCTGGCCGGCTGCAGGCCCGTGCTGGAGGCGAAACGCATTCAAGCCCAACAGTCCGTCCGTGGATGGATCTCCTTCGACGTACCGGAAGACCTGCGCGAGGGGCGGTTCAGGTACGCACCGGTCGTGATCGGGGTCGGGGAAAAACAGCTCGAGTTCGCTCTCGACGCTCCCTAACCCCTCCCTGGGGCGGGGCGATCCTAGTGTTGTGCTTTGCACGGGCCCCGATTACCCTGCGGCCGGACCCCAAGCTTGGAGAGGATTATCTGTGTTTTGCCCTAATTGCGGTGCACCCAATCCGGATACTGCCACGACCTGTGAGAAGTGCGGCTTCAACGTCAAGGGCACCGGCTCGCCCAAGTTCAAGGGCACCATGCTGATGATGAACGCTCAGGGTGGCCTACCTGGCGCCCCGAACGCCCAGGGAACCCCTCCCATGCCGACGGCAACTCCCGGCGGAGTCCCTCTTCCTGGACAACAGGCGCCAGCTCAGGCCCCAAGCGGCGGAGCGGCATCTGCGTCGGTCAACTCGAAGCTCAAGGGCACGATGATCGGTGTCGCGCCCCCGTCTGCGGGAGGGGTCATGCCCCCCCACGCGACGCAGCCGTCCGCCGTGAACCCAGCGCACGGAGCGCAGAACACGACCGGCATGACGACACCGGGTGTACCCGCGCCCTACAATGCACCCGCGGCCGTCAACCCGCTCGAAAGCACCGTGGCGGCGGACGCCGGGATGCTGAGTCCGTTTGCTCAGCAAGGCGTTCAGCCCCCGGGCCAGCCAGCACCCGGCATGGGTCAACCCGCAGGAGGGATGGGGCCCGGGGTACCGCAGCCCCAGAGCGAGTCGGTCGCCGGGGTACCCCCCACACAACCGGGAGTGGAGCAACAAGCTGCCGCCGGCTTTGCTGGCCAACAGCCCGGCATGCAACCCGGAATGCACGGCATGCAGCCCGGTGCACCGGCGATGGGCGCCCCCGCGGGACAACCAGGCGCACTGGCCCCCGCAGCTGGGCAGATGGTGAGTCCCGGCGCGCCACCTGCACAGGGGGGCTTCACTCAACGTTCACCTGCTGCAGTGTTCTTTCTGGCCCTCATCACCTGCGGCATCTACGCCATGGTGTGGTTCAAGAAGACGGGTGACGAGTTCGCTGCCAAGGGTGCGGAGATCCCACCCTGGTGGCACATGCTGATCCCGATTCTCGGTCTGATCTGGCTGTGGAATTGGTCGAAAGGACTGGAGAAGGTCTCGGGAGGCCAGCTGAGCGCCGGCAACACGTTCCTGCTCATCTGGTTCCTCGGTGCGATCGGCATGGCCATGCGGCAGAGCGCACTGAACAAGATGTGAGAACGCGGTGCTCGGCCCGCTCAGGCCAGGCCCGCTGAACCAGATGTGAGAGCCCACTCGGGCGAAAGCTGACGACGGCCTTGCACGAGCGCGCCCGTCGCTCGCGACAGCGGCGTCGGAGCGAGCTATCGTTGGCCGATGCGTACCGAAGCGGGAGCTGGCCCGACTTCTCGAGTCCGGGGTCTCCTTGCGAGGCGCATCGCTGCTGTGTTTGCCTTGGGCCTGGTAGGCATACTGGTCGTTGCCAGCGAGTGGACCATCTGTCCCTTCGCCCGCCTGAGTGGCCACCCGTGCCCGGGCTGCGGCATGACTCGAGCCACGCTGGCTCTGCTCAGGTTGGACTGGGCCGAGGCCGTTCGGTGGCACCCATTGAGCCCCATCTGCGTGCCCCTGGTCGCATTGCTGTGCGCCGAGGGCGTCGCGAGTTACGTGCAGCAGCGCAACGTCGCTTGGGCCACACGACTGACGTCCGGCAGGTTCGGGGGTTGGTTGTGGGTTGGCCTCGGCGCCGCGCTGATCGCAATCTGGCTGGCTCGCTTCTTCGGCTACCTGGGCGGTCCCGTCGACGTGTGAACGACCCGGGGAGGTGCCAGCTCAGCGCTGTGTGGCGCTGAGAGCACCCCAGGCCGCAGCCAAAGCCAGCAAACACATCAGCGGCACGGCATCGCGCGCGATGGGGCAGGTGCCCGCGGCACATAGCGCCCGAGCGAAGCCCCAGCTGAGGACATACCCCAACGCGCCGCCCCCCAGCCCCGCCAACAGCACGGTCCGCGAGCGTTTGCTCCAGAACCACTTCGCGACCGCAGGACTTGGATGCGTCATGCTTCGAGCCTGCGCACTATCTCGGCGCCAGGCAAGGCGTTAGCGAAAGGCGGCAACCGGAGTCGTCGGGTAGCGCTCCACGACGGCGCAGGGGTGCACGCGAATGGAACCTCGCGACGGGTCTGAAAACCACTCTCCAACGGCTCGAAGCGGGACGGACGTGCCGGCGCAGCATCTCGTCGACGAAAGAATTGCGTCCAAAGTTCGCCGGTGCAACACGCTAGCTTGCGGCAGCGCAAGTCTTGCCACCATCGCCAAGACGTTGTCGCCGGTGGTGCTCGGGCAGCTTGACTCCCGCCGGCACGGCGTGCTCTCTCTTCGCCCCGATACGTAAACTTACCTCGTCGGGTTCGTCCCCCTGCCGCTGGCAGGTCGCAACGAAAGGAGCGCCATAATGCGCGCAACAACAGTATGCCTCGCTGTAGGGTCAGTGGTGATCGCCGGATTCGTCGCTTGCGGTGGCTCGCAGCCGCCACCAGCACCTGCTTCGAGTGCCCCACCTTCTGCCGATAACTCACAACCGGCAGAGGTGACCCCGCCCGAGGCGGCTGAAACAGCACCGGGAGGACCGGCTGCCGATGAACCGGAGAAGCCTGCAGAGCAGCCCGACGTTCCCCCAGAGGGCGCGACCGTCGATCGTATCATGCAAGCTCACTTCAAGGACGCGTTGCTGATCCGCGAAGCGGTGATCGACGGACGCCCAGAGGACGCCGTAGATCCGGCCTACGTCATCGCCAACATCCAAGACTTGGAAAAGTTGCCGGCGGGTTGGCAGAGCTTCGTCGAACACATGCAGGCGACCGCCCGCAGACTGAGCAACAGCACGACCGCGGCCTCCGCGGCCGGCGCCGCAGCCGATCTCGGCGTCTCCTGTGGTCTGTGCCATCAACGCCATGGAGGTCCCAAGGTCTCGACCGAGCCCCCGCCCCCCAAGGGCGACACGATGGAGAGCCGCATGCAGCACCACGTGTGGGCCACGGAACGCTTGTGGGAAGGTCTGGCTATCCCCTCCAGCGAAGCGTGGAACAAGGGCGCCAATGCCTTGAGCACAGAACCGTTCCCGGCGCAGCTGCTCAAGGAAGGCGGCGTCGACGTCCGCAGCGCCGCCAAAGACTTCGAAAAGCTGGTCGCCAAAGCACCCGCCAAGAAGACCGCGCAGGAACGTGCCGAGCTGTACGCTGAGCTCCTGGTCACATGCGGCACCTGCCACGCAGCAATGGCAGGCAAAGAATAGCGCGCGTCGAGAGCGACCACGCGCCGCGCAGCTGCGCCTGCAGCCGCGCGGCGTGAAAGCGCTCACGGTCTAGCCGCGAGCTTGCGCGGGGTCTCGAGCCCCCGAACGTGCCCCACTGCAAAAATTCTCAGCACAACGCTGCCCCGACGGGGAGGTTTCCAGCCTAAGATGGCCGCGCATGCCTCGATGCCTCGACGGTGCAGGTCCCTGCCCCCGGCAAGGAACGCCGACGTTCGACGCCGCCACCGCCGCCACGCGGAGGGGTCGATGAGATGAGCACGGCGCTCGTTCTACCCGGAGGCGGCGCGCGCGGCGCCTACCAAGCGGGGGTGCTGTCTCGCCTCGCAGAACTCCTGCCTGAGTTCGAGCCCGGAATCATCACGGGCGTTTCCGCTGGCGCCATCAACGCCGCATTCGTCGCCAATCACTCGGGCGGGCTTCGTGAGTCGAGCCGAGCGTTGGTCGAACTCTGGAGCAACCTCCACTCCGCAAGTGTGGTGGTGACGACGACGCCCCACCTCCTACGCAACGTGTTACGTTGGAGCACGCAGCTCGTTGGTGGTGGAGCGATGAACGAATCCCAGGCCCGCGGCTTGTTGGACACCTCGCCACTGCAGACGTTGTTGGAGCGTGAGTTATCCCCCCGAGGAACGCCGCTGCCGGGTGTGCAGCAGAAGTTGAACTCGGGGCGTCTCCGAGCGCTGGCAGTGACGGTCACCAGCTACGATAGCGGGAAAGCCGTCACGCTGGCCGACGTCGCCGACCGCCCGGCGATGCCCGGCTGGACCCGACCGTACCGCGAAGGGCGCCACGCCAAGCTCACCGCGCAGCACATCATGGCCAGCTGCGCCATCCCCATCCTGTTTCCGGCCGTCAGCGTCGACGGCCAGTGGTGCGGCGACGGGAGCGTGCGACAGGTGGCCCCCCTGTCACCGGCCGTGCACCTCGGCGCCACTCGAGTGCTCGTCGTCGCTCCGTCTCGACCGCCGCTGGCGACGGTCCCGCCGGACGAGCAATACCCCTCGCCCGCACGCGTGGCCGGCGTGTTGTTGAATGCGCTGATGTTCGACAGTGTCGACTACGACGTGACGTACACCCGACGCATTACGCGCCTCGTCTCGAAGACCCCGGACTCCCAAGGTTTGCGCGCCGTCGAGGTGATGGTCGTCAAACCCTCGGAAGACCTGGGACGCCTCGCCGCCAACTTCGAACACGCACTACCTCCGATGCTGCGCTACCTGACACGCGGTTGGGGTACCCTACGCAGCAACTCGAGCGACATCCTCGCTACGTTGCTTTTCGAGTCCGAGTACACGCGCCGCCTGATCGAGCTGGGCCGTGCGGACGCGGATCGCCAGGCGGCGGAGCTCACTTCGTTCCTGAGTTGAGACGCAGCGCCCTACCAGCAAAACTCCCGGTTGCTTGCGGCTCGAGTCACGCGCCGGCATTCGTGGGTCGCGTCACTCAACCGTGCACTTCAACGTCGTGGCCCAGAACTCGTGATTCGCTCCGCTGCGCACCATGTAGCTCACCAGCACGTGGTCACCGAGCTGGATCAGCTCGCCGTTGTATGCGTCCTTGTCGTGGGGCGAAACCAAGACGGGCTTGCCCAGCGGCTTGTTATCCTTGCTGACGACCTGGGCCAGCACTCGCTGTTCGGTGAGCTCACCCAACGTGTACTGGATCAAGTGCGCG
>JBNKHV010000152.1:0-3269 GCA_050290545.1 Polyangiaceae bacterium
CTCGGCGCTCCGCCAGATCCGCCAGTGGGCGCACCGCCAGAAACCCCGCCGCACGCAACGCTCAGCGCAAACAATACGCCGCCGACCCATCGAAAACTCTCCATCTCTACAACCTCACCACGAAATGGCGAGTGTCAAGGCGTGTCAAGCCCTGGCCAGCGACCAAACGCCGACCAGAATCAAAAACATTGTCACCGAGAACAGGATCCGACCTGTGCTCGGGAGGACAAAGAAGCCGGAAAACGGGCTGTCTGTCACCTTTTGCCACGACCCGCCGGGATCCTCGCGAACCCATGAGTCGGATGTGATTCGGCGCTCGCGGCAGGCCCTGCCTATGTCCTCGGTCTTGTAGGGGCCTTGGACGACTCCCTTGTGCATCACCATCCACTCCATGGTCGGCAGAATCCCGCGCCATTGCTCAGCAGTCAATGACGACCCTCTCAACCCAGCCCGCCTACCCCGTCCCCGGGCGTGAAACCCCTGTAAAATTCACGAAGTCCAACTCCACCGCGGACTATCTCCGGATCTGGGTCACGGACGCGCCGGTGGGGTCAGCGCTGAAGGAGCGCCTAGACTCGACGCAGTTTTCGCGACTCCAGGTGCACGAGGGGGACGATCTCAGCATCTGGCGCGAGACGTTCGACAAGGGCGGCGCGTACCAGCTCGTCGCGCAGGAGTACACCCGGGGCGGCGCCACACACGGCGGCGCCTACGAGGACGACCCGAACGCCGCGCCAACCGAGACCAAGATCGGCGCCGAAACCAGCCTTTCCCTGTACATCGGCCAGCGCATGGTCACGACATGCGGCTACGCGAACCACACCGCCGAACTCGTCACGTTCGTTTGGAACGACACGATCCGTGAGACGAACCTGGCCAATCACGGCGAGGCAACGCCGGTCGTCAAGAACGGGACAAGCGATCGGGCCAGGGCGGCGGTCGCGGCTACGGCTGTCAAGACCGCTGTGGACGCACTCAAGAGCGGCGGCGGCGTTGCAGTAGCCACTGCCGTCGGGACACCGAGCACGCTGCTCCAGAACTTCGTTGAAAAGATCGACGATCATTTCCCCAGCGTCTCACCTCACCAGAACCCAGACGACGACAATGCGCTTGGCACCCAGTACGAGGAAGCGCCAACCCCGGAAACGATGCCGGGCACGGTGTCAAAGGTACTGTCCGCACTGAAACGCCATTACACGAATGACGGCGGGCTCGGCGCGGGAACAGCTGGCCTCAACGCAGACGGCTCCGGGACATCGACTCCTTACCACGATGTCACCGGACAGCGCTTCGACTTCACGAACATGCCTCTGTTCGATTCTGTATCTGACACTGCGGAAGCGTACCGGGCACTTGGTGACATCTGGCGCTCTTACGAAGCCCATCGCGTAAGCACCGCCGTGCACGATAACGCAGACACAACGAACACGTTGACAGCTCTGCCCCTGCTCCTCGAAGTGCACCGACAGTTCTTCGCACAGCTGGCCTCCATCTCGCCGACTGTGCCTGATACCCAATCGACCGGCGCAGTGCTGCTCATGACGCAGACGGGCGCGGTCGAATCCTAACAAGGAGCCTTTATGGCTGGCATTGTCGCGACCTCCGCGACGACGAACAACAGTGCATCCACTGCTGCGGATTCGTCTGTCTCGGGCTATCTGACTGGCGAGCAGATTACGCTCACCACGACCCCGACGGGCAGCTCGTATGCGTGGACCCTGTCAGCGCCAAGCGGCAGCACTCGCGCCGTTTTGACGTCGTCCACGTCGTCCGCCCCACAGTTCAAGCCGGACGTCGAAGGTTACTACGTCGTCACCGTTACGGTCGACAGCAGCACTGTCTACGTGCTGCGGATTGCGACCGTGAATGTTGGCACGGTCAGCACCATCGGCGCGACTCGACTGCTCCCCCTGGCGGACTCGCAAGTGAGTACGCCGTCCACCGGAGTCAGCCTCTACTACTCCTCTACGCAATCGTCGCTCGCAATCAAGCTGACCGACGGCAGCGTTGAAACCATCAACACGACCGCTGTATGACCATTTCCGCAGCATTTACAATCGAAGGGGCGAGCAACCCCGCGGCTCACGCGGTTGCATACGGCACCACGGTTGACCTTGCGATCGTGAGCTCCGCCGGGCTGGACTCGGTCGAGTTTTCGATCATCGGAGCGAGCAAGTCCGGGACCACGTTTCCGACTCTGACCGAAGCCGGATCGCCCCTGGGATCGACGGCTTCGTTTGCGATGCCAAGCGACCCAGGCGACGGGCTTGGGCGATCGTTTCTGATCAAGTGCGTGGCCCGGTCACAGTACGAGACGGCGGTTTCGTACGGGGTTGTGGGGGCGGTCAACACCGATGGCATTTTGCCGGTGGCTGTCGGCGAGGAGCTGACCAGGGACACGACCTACGGATGGATCGACGTTCTCAATGCAGCGGCTGCCCCGAGCGCAACCGCGAGCGCGCTCCCAGTCGCTTCGATCGAAACGTCCGGGTTCTCAGTCATTGGCAAAACCGATACGGGAACCGGGCCAGCTGAAGCGATCACGATGCTGACCCAGGGCATTTTGGTTCGTCGCAGCGGCGACGTGTTGCCGATTCAGATCAGCGAGGGGAATATCCTCGGCAGACTCTCCGGCGGTGACGTCGACGACAACCCGCCGAACGCCTACAGCTTCACGAACTCCGAAGCAAACGGTGGCAACCCTACGCTGAAAGTCGCCCCCGAGGACACCGCCCAAGTCTCCAGTCTCGCGACCGCCACAAACAACGACTACGACTTTGCGATCGGCACGGACGGTGTCTACCGCGGGTCGGTCACGGTAACACTCAAGCGCGCTACGACTGGCGACTACCGCACAGTCGATCTTGCAGTCCACTTCACGCGCGCATCATCGACTGTGACTCTGGTCGGTTCTGCTGTCACGTCGTCAACCGGCACAGGGACCGGCATCACCGTTGCCATCTCTGACTCAACCTCCAACCTACGCGTGAACGTTGCCAATGCCACCGGCGAGACGGTGAACGGGTACGTACACGCGGGCTGGGTTCGTTCGGATTTGATTTCGTAATGCTGCTTCCGTTCGGCTCATTTGCGGGACACGTCGCGTTTGCGGCTGCTCTGGGGACACTCCCAGTCCTAGTCAGTGCCACCGTGTCCACCAGCGGGCTCGTCTTGGACCTGGTCTATGATCAAGGTCTCGATACGGGGAGCGTCCCAGCGTCAGGCGATTTTGCGATCGGTGTCCCGTCGTCAAGTCCGCCAAGCATCGT
>JBNKHV010000153.1:0-5958 GCA_050290545.1 Polyangiaceae bacterium
CTCAATGGCCACAATCTCATCGCCAAGGTCATCGAGGGCGTCAAGTTCACCGACGGAGAGATGAAGGTGTCAGCCGCAGCCTAGCTCACCCCGGAGGATGCGCTCTCGCAGCCCCTCAAACACAACTCTTGACCATATCTCCGGGATCCGGCAAAAGCCGTCATTGCAGTTGCGCTCGACGTCCGGATGCCGGCAGTCTGCGGTGGGTTGAAGGTTGATGATCTCAGTGGCGGAAGCGTCGAGGGACGCATCGGGCTCGGGTGGCGACGATGTGGAGCCGGGACTCGTCGTGCAGTTCGCGGCCAGCAGCAGGACGGGTCCCACAGAGCTAATCGCTTGCTGCACGGTGGTCATTGCTTTCCGCGATACTTGGCACGGCCGAGGCTTGCGCGCCAGCGAGCGTTGCGGAGCTCGACGGGATCGCGGAGGAGCTTACTCGAAAGTGTCAGTAGCCTGGTCCCAGACACGCCCTCGACTACTCGGGCAGTGTCCGCGCCAACCGAAACCCGAACGAAGACGACGAGAACTGTGGCGGCGATTCGTTGCGCCAGGAGGACTTGCCAGCTCCTGCGATGAGGTCATAGGCAGTGCCGCGGAGCACGACGGCCCACGGCGTCCCTTCGTCACCGCCTTCGTTGACCGTACCCGGAAGTAGATCCCTGGGATCTCGACCGTCGAGCTCTGCACCGATGGGATCGGTCAAGGGCCCCGTCCCGTACCCGCCTCGACTCTTCAGATCGGTCACCCATTCGCGAACGTTGCCATGCACGTCGAAGAGCCCCCACGGATTGGCGGGCTTCTGCCCGACGTGCTGCATGCGTTGCCCAGAGTTGGCACAGTACCAATCCACGGCGTCGAGCGTCGGGTCGAAATGGCAGCCGAAATCTTCCTGCCAAGCGATGGGTCCGTTCCAGAAGGCCGTCCGTGTCCCGGCGCGGGCGGCGTACTCCCACTCGGCTTCCGTTGGCAGGCGATACCCTTCACATTCGTAGACGTTCGCCGCCGTCACCGTGAGTCCGTCACAAGAATAGTCGTCGCGTTCGTCTTTTTCGCACTCGAGCTCACCGGGGACGCGTTCTTCGGTGCAGATCGGTCCGTCGCCAAACGTGCCCGTGCACTCGTCTAGTTCGTAGCAAGGCTCGAGCCCACGAGCCACGGAGTAAGCGTTGGCGAACGTGATCGCTTCGAACAAGTTGACGTTGCTGATGGGGCATTGGGCCTCGCGGCAGTCTCCCACGCCCTCCCGACGCACTGGCGCCTCGAAGCCCCCCGCCAGCCACTGCTCGTAGGTGACCTCGCGCTCCCCCACTTCGAAGTCGTGCGTCAGGGTAACCTGAACCTGCACGTCCGTGTAGCGACCGACCATGAACTCGTCTCGAGGCGCTCCCATGATGAAGCAGCCTGCGGGGATGCGGCAGAAGCCGTCGTTGCAGTTGCGTTCGACGTCTGGATGCCGGCAGTCCGCGGTGGGTTGAAGGTTGATGATCTCACCAGCAGCAGCTTCGTTGGACGCCTCGGGTTCTGGGTCATGCGGCTCCACTGTTGGGTCCTCCGATGCGGACGGCGTGTCGGCGCGTGACGTCGCTGCCGCCTCGGGGCCGGGTGGGGACGAGGTGGTGCCGGGATTGGTCGTGCAGCTCACCGCCAGCAGCAGAACCATCCCAAGGGACTTACTTGCCTGCTGCATGGTCGTCATTGCTTTCCGCATTCCTGGCACGGCCAAGACATACACGCCAGCCGGAGCACCCCTCAGTGTTCGACTCCGTAAGTGTCTCCATTGAGGACCCAATGATCTCTCTTGCTTACGCTGAAGCCCGAGCGCGCTATGGCGCCCGTCAGAACGCTCCAATTCGCACGACCGCCTTCGCCGTCGGCGCAGGAGTCCTCGCATGCCGACGACACGCAACTCCCACCGCCGCCTGCGAGAGTGCAGGGGCTGGAGCTAGAGCAAGTCTGGTTCCCGGCGCACGCAATGCGGTACACCCTGGCCACGTCCACGAACGAATACTTGTTGGTCGTTTGACTGCGGATGCGCCACATGAACGCTAGCCAATCCAGCTCCGTGCCTCTGCCGCTCATCGAGTCGGGGCACAGGGTCTCCATCCAGCGGAACGGAGTCGTTGGTACTACGTTGTGAGGGTACGGGGCAGACTCCTCACCCCCGGTGTAGGTCCGATAGTCCTTGTAGTACACGAACTTCGCATCGCTCTGCGTCGGGCTGTTGAACAGCGCAGTCGCAAATAGATGCGCATAGCCTTCCTGCATCGAGTCCTCGTCGAGCTCTCGAGAGTTCAGGCAGTGCAACCGGTTGATCTGCTCACCCTCATCCTGGCGGCCGTTGTTGTTGCAGTCGTAGTATCCGTCAGCTGCGCTGACCTCCACTTGTTCGCAGGTGCAGTCGACATCAGTCACTGCAGCGCAGTAGTTAGCGTTCCAAGAACCATAGAGCTCGTGAGCCTGATAGTGGCCAAACTCGTGGCCGATGATGTACTTGCTGTTGTTGTCCTGCACGCCCGTGGCTGAGTCTGTCCCGAGTCTAACCAGGTCCGACTCTTCCTCAAAGCAGCTGATACAGCGGTTCACGTCGTTGGTGGCTTGCGCCAAGATTCGGTAGTTCTTGCCACTCTTGAGGCCGTAGTCGTAACCTGAACCTGGGTTCCCTAGGCGGGTTAATGCCATGCCCACCCGAATTCTCCCTGCGGTGTCGGCGGACGTGCCGAGGATGCCGTATCGCCGATCGGCCGTGGTGCCTGGCGACGCTGGTAGGTTTGACCAAGTAAACTGGCTCGAGTGCGTCACGTTGACGTTGTTGGCGTGGATGGTGACCGTCGTCGGGTTCAGCGCGCCGAAGGTGAGCTTGTGATCCACGATGAGGCTGTAGGTCCCTGCGGACGTGAAACCCGTCGTCGTGCACCCCTGCGAATCGAGCCCGAACGTCCCTTGACTCACGTTGTTGAGCATCACGCGTACATAGAAGAACTGCGCTGCCAGATAGCTGCCATTCGGAACGTTCAGATAGTCGTCGCCCTCACCCTGGTCGACGTACTGGGGGCTCGCCTTTGCACAGAAGTAGTACTTGGCTTGCACCTGTCGAGTCGTCGTCAACACACCAATCAGCATCAACGAAGTCAAACCCCATCCCCAGAACCGCAGCATGCTCGACCCGCTCATTGTTCGTCTCCATCAGCTTCGATGTCGCTGTCCAGTAGCACTTCGTCCACAGGCGTCTCGATCGCTTCTTGCGCGAGCTCTGCCGCGGATAACGTTCGGTAGTCGCCCCCAGGCGTGAGCACCCGCTGCTCGAGCATTCGGCGCGGACGCCCCACGAGACGGTCGAGGCGCTCACGCGCTGCCTGTGTCGCCTCCGTCCGAATCGTCACGCTTTTTTCCGGGCCACCAGGCTGCCACTCCAGGTACAGTGTCGGCGACAGCGCCCGGCGCTGCGCCTGAACCTCAACCTCTCCTGATGTGTTGGTTGGCCGCGGCCAGGTCAGCATCACCTGGGTACCAGTTGCAGCACCGGCCGATTGAATTGGCAGTCGAGAGGTGGGTACCGACAGGGGCGCTTCCGAGTTCGGTCCAACGGTGATGCTTTGCAAGGCCTGCTCGCCAAAACGGCCACCGGGGCCGGTGGACAGGACGCTCACCGTGGCGGTGATCTCTCGTGAACTCCGGTTGACCACTGTGCCCCTGAGCTCGGTGTCCGTCGCTTCCTCCGGGACTTCCCAACGCAACGTCAACTCCGGGGGCATCGGACGCTCGCCGCACCCCGGGTGCACCGGCACCGGGAGCGGCTCGGGCTCAGACGCAACCTCCAGTGAGTCCCCGACTTGCTCCGTTTCCGGTGACGGGCTGGGAGTCTGCGCAGAACATCCCGCGCAGCAGAGCAGAAGAGGGAGTACAGCTCTCCTCAGCTTTAGAGCGCACCACACCATCGAACCGCCAGACGCCCCGACCATTTGCTGCCTCCACCTCGTGTGAGAGTAAACCGGTAACCGCAAACGCTGCGCTTGCCGTACCCAAGTAGCGTCGCAGAGGATGCGGCTGCTTGCCGGGGGCAGTCAAGTCGATAGGTATGGGGTCAGTGCCAAGACGGTTTGGCGAACGGAGGCATTCGGTCTACGGCAAAGGTTTGAGTCCGGCGAAGAAGGGACCGCTCAACTACCGCCGTTTCACCGCTCGTTCCTGACCTGTCGCGTCAACGGCCGACTCACCCAGCCCCCTCACTCCTCACCACTCGCCGTCAACACGACGTCATTGTCCGCCACATCACCCCCAAACTCGATCGGACACCCGCGCTCGAGCTCATCCTCACAGAGCTCCACGTTGAGTGCCGTCAGCGTCTTGTTGGCGGCCTCGACGAGTTTGCCCAGGTTCTTCTCGCCGATGCCTACTTGCTTCTCGATGAGCTCAGCTTGCCGCCGAATGGCGTCCGCAGCTTTCCGGATCTTTTCGAGGCGCGTGAGTTCAGCCACGATACGTTGCTCGACGCGCTGTAGCGCTTCGATGTCACCCGCGTCGGCCGTTGCCTTCGACCGCTGCGCCAGTGCGATGCCGAGCATCAACGCGGCCTGAAGGTGCGGCATCCCGGCTGGGGCCCGTCGTCCCACGTCACCACGATGTCCTGGCCGTAGCGCGAGAAGAAGGGAAGCCGGCGGGCGCGTGGGAACGTGCGATCACGAAGATGCCGACGTCCGCGCTTCGGTTTTTCCTGGCGGACTCAAGTTCCTTCAGCGCCTTCGACACGGTGTAGCTCCTGTCCCGCTTGGCCTCGATCACGGCGCGATAGCCCGCGAACACGTGTTCTTTGGGGAACTCGATCACGACGTCGCCGACCTTGCAGCGCTGACCTAGACCCACGACGTTGCCCGTCGCCTCCACCCGAAACCCAGCCGCGCCCAAGTACGCTTGAGTGAACTCGGCGACGGCGTCCTCGAACACGCCCCACGCCTCGTGCGCTGCGCTGCTCCTCACGACGGCGTGTTTCGATGCGCTGGACGGCATCACGCACATCGCGCTGAAAGTCGGCACTCTGTTTCTGCGCTTCTTCGAGCTGCGCCTTGGTCGACTTGGCGTGTTCGGCAAGGAGGTCCGTGAGGGATGTCTTGATGACCGACAGCGGCGAGCCCTCCCGGGCGGGATTGATGGCGTGCAAGAGCTCCGCCCGAGCCTGTTGTGTCTCTCGGCGGAGCTGGTTCAACAGGGAGTCCTCCTGGGTCGTGTCCAGCGCGGCGAGTGCGATCTTCAGCTGCCTGGCTTGGTCGTCCTCGGCGCGAGCCAGCTCTTCACGGAGCATGGCGATGAAGCGACCGACGGCGGCGTCTTCCCGCAGCGGGTCGAGCGCCTTCTGGAATTCGCCGTGCTCCTGCTGCAGCACGGCGCGCAAGCGCTCGTCGAGAGTACTCACCAAGCCTTCGCTGTCTGTCGGGCTCAGCCGACGAAAGAGGGGGCTGCCCTCTCCAATGTGCTTCGTCAATGTCTCCACCAGCACGCTGTTGCGTGGGCCCAGGTGCTGCTGCGGCAGGTGAGTCAGGGTGCCCTCGTCACCCAGGAACTGACGCAGGCGCGAGCCGAGCTCGCCGCTCTCGGGATCGAAGTAGCGGCCTAGGGCCGCGGCGATGGCCTTTTCCTGAGTCTCGGCGTGCTGCCGGAGTTGCTCGTTGAGGTCTTCGGTCAGGCTCCTGCCGATGTCTTGCAAACGGGCTTTCTCCGCTTGACGATAGGCGTTCATCAGGGCCCGGAGGCCCACGTGCCAAGCGTCGTGCGCGAGTTGCTCTTGCTGCGGCGCTGTCAGTTGCTCGAAGGTTTGCACCGTATCCGTGCACGTCAAATGCGGCACGAATGCACGCACACGGAATGGCTGCTGTGGCAGGAGCTTCGCTGCGGGAAGTTGGGCATTATCTTCAGGCGGCAAGTGGTGCTCCAGGGCTACGTCTGTGACTTCTACGCCTGCAGCGC
>JBNKHV010000154.1:0-8476 GCA_050290545.1 Polyangiaceae bacterium
CCCTGCGCCTCGAGCGCGGCCACCTCGAACGGAATGAAGCCACCTTCAGGCCCGATGGCGAGCGTGTAGGCGGCGCTTTCGAGTCGCTGCTCCGACAACGGGTTGGAGGCGGTGGGATGGGCCACGTAGCGTTGGGCTTGGGGAACCCACGTGGGCAGCTCGTCTTCGACGAACGGCTTGAAACGCTCGAACACGCGGAGCTCCGGCAGGTGCACGCGCCGCGCCTGCTCGAGTCCGTGCACGAGGTGGCGCTGCATGTCGTCGGGGTCGAGCTTGTGGCTCGTCAGGTGAGACTTCTCGACGCGGTAGCTTCGGAACAGAGCGATCTTCGTGTAGCCCAACGCCGCGGCGTGTTCGAGGCAACGCGACAGCACCTTGGGCCGCGGCATCGCCAGCAGCAGCGCGCGCGAGCACGGCGCCTGGCAACTGGCTCGTGGTTCGTAGCGCACGCGCACCGCATCGCGAGCCACGCTCAGCACGACAGCCACGCCAGTGCTCTCGTTCACGCAGCCTGCGACGAGCGCTTGGCCCGGCTGTACGCGCAGCACACGACACAAGTGCCGTGCACGGTCGTCGTCGAGGTGCAGCGTGCCATCGCTGGCCAGCTCGTGGCGCCAAAGTAGCAACAGGTTCATCGGCTCGGGTGTGGGCGCGAGCGTTTACTCCTTGACGGCCCGCATCGGGAGTGAATACCTCCTGCTGTGTCGTACGAAAAGCTACGTGACCACTTCCGCCGACTCGGACAGCTCGACGAGGTAGCCGCGATCGTACAGTGGGACCAAGCCGTCAACATGCCCGCGGCCGCCGGACAGGCGCGGGCCGAGTCGATGGCGGGCCTGTCGCGCGTGCGCCACGAGCTGCTCGTCGAACCACAGATCGCCGACTGGCTGACCGAGGCTGCACAGGAGCAAGATCTGGGCGACTGGGAGGCGGCCAATCTGCGCGAGATGCAGCGCCTGTACCGACGAGCTACGGCGGTCCCGACGCAGCTGGTGGAGGCGTCCGCCAAAGCAGACAACGAAAGTGAGCAGGCGTGGCGGCGGTACCGCGCCGAGAACGACTTCGCCAGCTACGCGCCATTCTTGGAGCGGGTCGTCGAATTGAAGCGTGAGGTCGGGGCGGCGCTGGCTGACGCCTTGGGGCTCGAAGTCTACGACGCTTTGATGGACGAGTTCGAACCGGGCATCGTGGCCGAGGAGGTGGACCGGGTCTTTGCGCCACTCAAGGAGTTCTTGCCGGACTTCACCGATCAGGTGATCGAACGACAGAAGCGAGCGCCGGCGCGCCTGCCACAAGGGCCGTTTCCGACGCAGCTGCAGCGGGAGCTCGGCCTACGGATGATGGCGGCCGTCGGTTTCGATTTGAATCGAGGCCGTTTGGACGTCAGCCATCACCCCTTTTGCGGCGGGGTGGCGGCCGACGTCAGGATCACCACCCGCTACGACGAAGGCGACTTCACTTCGGCGTTGATGGGAGTGCTCCACGAGGCGGGCCACGGCAAGTACGAGCAGGGCCTGCCGGACACCTTCAGCCATCAACCGGTGGGTCTGGCCCGTGGCATGGCGCTCCACGAAAGCCAGAGTCTGCTGTTGGAGATGCAGGTCTGTCGCGGGCCTCAGTTCTTGAGTTTTGCGGCGCCGAAGATCCGAGCCGCCTTTCCTGATCAGGTTGCCGCCGATCCCGAGGCGTTTTCTTTGGTCAACCTCCAGCGGCTGTACACGAGCGTGCAACGCAGTCTGATCCGAGTGGACGCCGACGAGGTGACGTATCCAGCACACATCATCTTGCGCTACGACTTGGAGCGCCGATTGATGGCTGGAACGCTGGAGGTGGCTGATCTGCCCGAAGCCTGGGATGCGGAGATGCAGGCGCTGCTGCATCTGTCCACGCGCGGCAACGACCGGGATGGCTGTCTGCAGGATGTACATTGGCCGTCGGGGGCGTTCGGCTACTTCCCCCTGTACACCCTGGGCGCCATGATCGCTGCCCAGCTGTTCGCCAAGGCCGTCGAGGACGAGCCGGAGTTGAACACGGGCATCGAAGGCGGCGACTTCACGCGCCTCGACGATTGGCTGCGTGAAAACGTGTGGCAGTGGGGGAGTCACTACTCGACCGACGAAATCGTCGAGCGCGCCACGGGGGAACCTTTGAACCCGCGGCACTTCATCGAGCACCTGCGCGCTCGCTACCTGGCCGAGTGATGGCTACTCTCGAGATGCTTCGAACGCTTCGCGTTTGCTTTCGAGCTCTTCCCAACGGGCGACCTTCGCATCCAGTTCGCTGCGTGCCCCAGCGAGCTGTGCGTTGAGACTCTGGGCTCGGTTTGCGTCCTGCTTGTACAACCCAGGATCGCTCAAGGCGGTCTCGAGCTCGCTGACGGTTCGTTCCAGCTCATCGATGGCTTCCAGCATGCCATCGAGCTCGCGCTGCTCCTTGTAGCTGAGCTTGACGGGGCGCGGGCCGGCGCTGAGCTTCGTTTTGTCGGGCGGGGACTCGTCCGTCTTGGGCGGCTTCTCTGCAGCTTCGCTCGAGGTCGCGGGGCGCAGGGACTTGTAGGTGTCGTAGTTGCCGACGTAGTGCACGACTTTGCCGTCGCCTTCGAACGCGAGCATGTCGGTTGCGACGCGGTTGAGGAAGTAGCGATCGTGAGTGACCACGAGCACGGAGCCCGCGAAGGACAGCAGCATGTCTTCCAACGACGAGAGCGTGGTGACGTCCAGGTCGTTCGTCGGCTCGTCCAGCAGCAAGAGGTTGCACTTGTCGAGCAACAGTCTCGCCAGCGCGACACGGGCCCGCTCGCCGCCGGACAGCATGGACACTTTCTTGTGGATCTCTTGCGAGTAGAAGTTGAAGCGAGCGAGGTAGCTGTACAGAGACAACTCCTGATCGCCGTACTGCACCTTGGGGCTGTCGGAGACGTTTTCGGCGATGGTGCGGTCGTCCTCCAAGCCGGCCCGCTGTTGGTCGAAGTAGGCGATCTTCGTGTTCTTGCCCAGCACGAGCTCGCCCGATTCTGGGGCGAGCTGTCCCATCACGGCGCGCAGCAGCGAGGTCTTACCCGCACCGTTGCGACCGACGATGCCGATGCGCTGGCGGCGCTTGACGATGAGGTCGAGTCCGTCGACCAGCGTTCGCCCGGCGATCTTCAAGGACAGATGACGGAACTCGACGATGCTCGAGCCCTGGCGCTCGGACGACAGTGCGAGCTGCACCGCGCTGCGCTCGCTGTTGGGGCGGTTCTGCAGCGCCTCCTCGGCGCGCTCCGTGCGCGCCTTCTGCTTCGTGCCGCGGGCCTTGGGCTGGCGACGCAGCCATTCGATCTCTTTGCGCAGGAAGTTCTGACGATTGGCCTCGGTGCGCTGCTCCAGCGCTTCGCGCTCCGCTTTGCCTTGGAGATACTGTTGCCACCCGCCGTCGTAGCTGGTGAGTGCGCCCTGGGAGAGCTCCAGCGTGCGGTTGACGAGTCGGTCCAAGAAGTACCTGTCGTGGGTGATCAGGAGCAAGGCACCGCTGAACTCGTTCTGCAGATATTGCTCGAGCCAATCGCTCGTCTCCGTGTCGAGGTGGTTCGTCGGCTCGTCGAGGATCAACAGGTCGGGTTGGGCCACCAATTCCCGCGCCAGGGCAACCCGACGCTGCTCACCGCCGCTCAGGGTGCCGAACTTCGCTCGAGTGTCCGGGACGCAGAGATGTTCGAGCAGGGCGCGGATCTTGTGCTCCTGCTCCCAGCCCCCCAGGTGCTCGATCGCAGCGCTGGCTTCCGCTTGGGCCAGCAGCAGGGCCTTGGTTTCGTCTTCGTCGGCAGCTTGCAGTTTTTTGGTCAGTTCGTCGTGGCGCTGTCGCGCCTGCCGCCAATCAGCCAGGCCCAGCGCCGCGACGTCGAAGGCGCTCAGCTCGGCATCGTGCTCGGGGACTTGAGCCAAGGTTCCGATGCGCGCTCCACGCCGGCGCATGACCTGGCCTTGATCGGGTTGTTCCAGCCCTCCCAGGATGCGCGCCAGGGTGCTCTTGCCACTGCCGTTGTCACCCACGAGGCCCAGGCGTTCACCCTCTTCGATGCTCAGGCTCACGCCGTCGAGCACGTTGTGGGCGCCGAAGCCCTTCTGCAGGTTGTGGGCGCTCAGCAGGCTCATCGCTTCAGACTCTGTCGCGAATGGGGAGGCGGGTCTCCAAGACGTGCTTCTCGCCTTGGTAGGTGAGGAACTCGCCGATGAAACCCATCGACGTCAGTTGAACCCCCATCACCATGAGCATCACGCTCAAAAGCAGCAGGGGCCGCGCGCCGATGCCTTCACCCATGAACCAGATCACGGTCAGGTACGTCCCCATGGCCGCGCCGAGCATGCCCGTGACCAAACCCATGAGCCCGAAGAGGTGCATCGGTTTGCGCACGTAGCGCGTCAAGAAGAGCACGCTCAACAGATCGAAGAAGCCCCGCAGAATGCGCTCCATGCCGTAGCGCGAGCGACCGAACTCGCGGGGGTGGTGCTTGACCGGAACCTCCGCGACGCGAAAGCCGTCAGCTTGGGCCAAGACGGGGATGAAGCGAAACAGGTCCCCATAGATGGGTATCGTCTCGATCACGTCGCGGTGGTAGGCCTTGAAGCCGCAGTTCATGTCGTGCAACTTCACGCTGGTTAGCAGGGCCACCGTGCCGTTGAAGATCTTGGACGCGATGCGGCGAGAGAGCGGATCTTTGCGGTCCACCTTCCAACCCACGACGATGTCGTAGCCGGAGCGCACTTTCTCCAGGAAGCTCGGGACGTCCGAGGGATCATCCTGCAGATCGGCGTCCATCATCATGATGATCTTGCCGCGGGCATGGCGAAAGCCCGCGCTCAGCGCCATGGCTTTGCCGAAGTTCGTCCTGAGGCGCAGGCCGTGAATGGCGGGGTTCTTCTCGTGCAGCTCGTTGATGACTTCCCAGCTGTTGTCGGTGCTGCCGTCGTCGACGAAGATCAACTCGTAGGTCTCGTGAGCGCCGATGGCCGCTTCGATGCGCTCGGCGAGTCGAGGTAGGCTCTGCGCCTCGTTCAAGCCCGGTACGACGATCGACACGTTGGGAACCGCTTCGACCTCGATGCTCGCAGCGGCGGGCGGTTGAATCGAGGGAGCTCGTTCTTCGGAAGCGGTGGTCGAGTCGCGGACGGTCATGATGCGCTTGGGGGGGCCTCAGCTTGCTCGGTCAGTAGCCGCGATCGCGGCGGAGGGCAAGCGAGCGCCCACCTATCGACGGTGGCGCGCTCCTCGTCAGTGAGCGAGAACGCGTCGTAGACTAGCGTGTCGAGGACTCTGCGTTGCTCGGGAGCGCAGCCTCCGTTGGCTCGTGTGAGCTCCGCCCCGAGTGCGAGCAGCCGCTCCCCGAGGTCTGTGGCTACCGAGGGGGGGCAGGGGAGTTCGCGCAGGTGACCCACCTTCAGCTGCGGCATGCCCTGGCGCGCGTCGCGCTGCTGGTGGTAGTGGAACCAGCGAACCAGATTGGAGTTGAGGTAGCTGAGCAGGAGCGGCGCTGGGAGCTCCGGCTGCGCGAACCCAGCGATGATGGAATTACGGAACGCCAACCCGTCGGAGGCGGCCGCGATCGGGTAGCGGGCTGTTTGGCGGATCAGGAGCTCGATCGCCCGCCACTGTGGCGCCGGGCGAAGCTTCTGGCTGAGTCTCGTCGGGTCGGCGAAATAGCGTGGAGGGCCCCTGCGGAACTCGCCGATTTCCGTTCCGCTGCGCAGCGGGACCAGCCCTTGCCGATCGTCGGGCTCTTGGAGCAGCGCCTCCTTGTCCTCACGTGTGGTCTGGTAGCCACGCTCTCCGAAGCACTCGCTGGGTATCTTCTGCAGGCTGGCGAGCTTCGTCAGCAAGCTGCGGCTCGCCGGATCGAGGTCGTCGCGCGAGAGTCTCCAGGGGCGGGTCGTGGCGTCGTTCGCCGCGCGTCGTGTCGACAGCAGCACCATGCACGGTTGAAAGACGCCGGCAAAACGTCCGTCGCCGAGATCGGGCAGCTCCTCGTCGACCACGCAGTAGCGGTCGTGCGCTTGGCGAGTGGGTTCATACCCAGCCAGATCCGCCATCGACGTCGGCAGCACGAGCCCCAGGCGCCCTCCTGGTTGCAGCAGCGTTGCGCAGCGCTCGGCGAACACACCGTGCAGCGTGCGGTAGCGCTTGAAGCTCGCGAAGATCTCCGCGTAGTGGGCCTTGAGTGCTGGGGCCAACGGTTGGGTGGCGCGTCCGACGTAGGCGACCCAAGGGGGATTGCCCACGATGGCATCGAAGCCTCGGCGTTCCTGGGTGAAGGCGCTGGCGAGCTGCGTGTCGAAGTCCAGGCCAGCTCCTGCGTAACCTACGGGCTCTTTGCCACGGTCGAGCAATGCGTCTGCCAGCACCAGTGTCGCTCTGGGCTCGGTCTTGGGTTCACCCGCGAGCTCCCACAGCGTCAAGCGAGCAAGAACGACGGCGGTGGGATCTCGATCGATGCCGCAGATGCAACGCGCGCAGACCTGCTCCAGGGCGTCCGCCCCTGACGAGGTGTGAGCAGAGGTTCGCGACGAGCGCTGGGACAGCTGCTCTGCCAAGAAGGTCGCGGCCGCCGCCAGGAAGATCCCTGCGCCCATCGTCGGATCGCAGACTCGCAGCTCCAAGAGTTCGTCCGCGCTGCGTCCCTCGACCAGTGGTTGCAGCGTCCAGCGCACTACCGCATCGGCAATCGACTGCGGCGTGTAGTGAGCGCCCGCGTGGCGTCGCGCGGGGCTGGTCCGAAATTGCCAGCCGCCACCCTGCGCGTGCTCCAGCTCGAACTCCAGCAGGCTTTGATACAGGGCGTGGGGCTGAAGCGCGGTCAACTCCGCCGTCAACAGTGGCGCGATGGCTGAGTCTGGCGGACGGCGCGCGGGCCACAGTGCCTGTCGCAGGCTGCTCGGAAGGCGGGCCTCCAGCCGTGCCTCGACCGCAGCAACGCTAGAGGCCGACTCCTGCTCGTCGGTGCCCAGCCAGGCCCGGGTCAGCAGGATGTGTTGTGCCGCCCTCCACGTGGAGCTCGCCGGTTCCGACCACCCGAGGTCGTTCAGCTGCCGCGCGAATCCCTGAAGTGGCTCCGCGAGGCGCTCCAGGGGCCGATCCCTCACTCGCTGTCTTGCGAATTGGCCTTGCTCTTAGGAGTGCCGAGCATGAGGATGGCAGGAATGCAGATCAGGCAGAATATCTCCATCGAGACGATTGCTGCTAGGTTCACCAGGCCGTTTTCCATCGACCGCGACCTTACTCGGGCTGGAGGCAAGCGCAAGCGATAACGGTTGGTAAGAGGGCCAAAAACGCTGGGCGCGCGCTCGCGGCGTACCGGGCGGGGTGCTATAAGCCACGGGATTTCGGAGTGAGAAGATGATCGACGACGTGTTGAAGGACTTGCAGCAGGCCACTGAGAAGGCGCACGACGCGCTCAAGCGGGAGCTGAGCAAGCTCCGCACGGGCCGCGCCCATCCCGGCCTGCTGGAAAGCATCAAGGTGGACTACTACGGCACGCAGACTCCGGTGGCGCAGATGGCGACGGTGTCCGTACCGGAAGCGCGCATGCTCACGGTCAAACCGTGGGACAGGAGCACGCTGCAGCTCGTCGAGAAGGCGATTCGGGAGAGCAATCTCGGGCTCAATCCTCAGACGGATGGCGACATCATCCGGGTTCCGGTGCCGCCGCTGAGCGAAGAGCGGCGCAAGGACCTGGTCAAGTTGGCCAAGAAGACCGGGGAGGACTGCAAGGTCGCCGTTCGCAAAGCGCGTCACGACGCGATCGACGTTCTCAACGATTGGAAGAAGGAGGGCGAACTCTCCGAGGACGAGGTCGAGCGCGGAAAGAAAAAGGTCGAGGAGCTGGTCGGCACGGCCGGCACCGCGGTCGACGAACTGATTGCGGCCAAAGAGAAGGAAATCCTGCAGGTCTGAGCGGGATCAGGGCCAGTTTGCCGGCCCGCATCCTCCGACATTGGAGCCATCGGCTATGGAAACGGGGAGAACCGCCTGCTTTGGGCTAGCGCGAGTTGCGCCCCCTACCGATACCGGAGTAGCATACCTTTGATGCGGGCCAGAGCGGCAGGGATCAGCGACGTAGGGCTCCAGCGGGAGCACAACGAGGACTGCTATGCCGTCGTTCCGCAGCATGAGTTGTTCATCGTTGCTGACGGCATGGGCGGTCATCGCGCGGGGGACGTCGCGAGCAAGCTCGCCTCTGAGGCGATCACTGACTTCTTCAGGCGCTCCGAAGCCGAGGACATGACGTGGCCCTTTCAGATCGACACCCAGCTGACGGACGAAGAGAACCGTCTGCTCACGGCGATCCGTTTGGCGAATCGGCAGATCTACGAGCACAGCGTTCGCTCGCGTGATCTGCGAGGCATGGGCACCACGGTCGTGGGTGCGTTGTTCAGCCCCGAGCGCAAGAAGATGTACATCGGCCACGTCGGCGACAGTCGCGCCTATCGAGTGCGCAACGGCG
>JBNKHV010000155.1:0-62563 GCA_050290545.1 Polyangiaceae bacterium
AGCCACAGGTCGAACTGCGTCAGCCCCTGGAACACCGCAAATTGCACCTGGTAGGCGTCTGCGGCGTCCAGCGTCAACGCCGGGGGCATCACGCCGTCGACGTAGGCGCCCCAGTTCTCACGCTGCAGCTCGCTGAACGGAATCTCGTAGGTCTGCCACTCGTTGCTGACGCTGATGGTCGTCGTCGCAGAGTCGAAGCAGCCCTGCTTCTCGCAGGAGGTGCCGTCCCAGGTGTCGTCGCACCGGTCCTGGTTCTCGGGGCGTTCGGCGCATTGGCCGCCGGCGGGCTCCGAGTTACCATCGCTGATGCGCACCTTCAGGTCGAGCGTTTCGCCGGGGACGCCGCTGCGCGCCTGAAAGCGCAGGCCAGTGAAGCCTTGCGCGGTCAGATCGAAACCAAACAGACTACCCGATTGGTTGTTCAGACCCACGCCGACGCCCGCGCCAAACAAATTGTGCCCTCCGCCTCGCACGCGCATGCCGTACTTGTTTGCCTTCTGCGTGCCTTCTGTCGGGGCTGCCGGGAGGCCTTCCCCGTAGGCCGACATCGTGAACTGGCCGCCACCGGTGGGCTCGGGGTTGGGGGTGGTCTCCCCCGTAGGATCCGTGTTCTCGCAGTCGCAGCGGTCGTCGAAGGTGTACCAGAAGCCGATGAAACCGATTTCGTTCTCGAGCGTCGTGTTGTTCCCGTCCTCGCCGTTGTCGATCAAAATGGCGCCAGGGATGTCGTCCGTCTCGTTCTCCGCCTTGCGCTCTGGATCACCGCAGGCCAACAGCAGGCAGCTCGAGGCGGCGATGAGCGTGGCGGAGCGCACCACGGAGGTGACGGACACGGCACGGGTGGCGAACACGGTGGATGAAGTCTTGCTCAAGTGCACAGTAAGGACCTTTCTCAGGAGGGTACTCCGGTAAAGCGGCGTGGCTATATCATACACCCGCGGACAATACAGCTAGGACGTGCGAGCAGGCCGCTTCGGCTCTCCTGGCTCGATGAGGCTAGCCAGCGCTCACCTCGGTTGGGACCCGATGGAGCTCTCCTGCGATCGCGTCGATCGTAAACTTGCGGGCTTCATCGTGTGGACCCGAGGCACATTGACGCGACCAGGTCGCGCTGGGCGCGATGCGTCAGGTGGTCACACAGTCAGCCTGTATTTTCGTAGTACCCATCACGCCCATTGCGTCAGTTCGGACGGGCGAGCTGACGCTTTGAGCCGTCGCGCCGACATCGCACGTCTCGCGACTTTTAGTTGGTGGCGACGATCGATGTGTGATTGACTCGCGCCGCCTCGGCCCACCCCAACATCGTCGGACATGATGGTCACGGCCGCGAGTTGCAAGTGTTTAAGAAGGAAAAAAGACAGCATGCGAAAGCTGAAAACGTCGATCGTACTGGTCGCAGTCCTATCCTCCACCCCCGCCTTCGCTCAGCCTGAAGCAGCTGCCGGCGAGGCAGCGACTGACGATGCGGCGGCTGATGATGCGGCGGCTGATGATGCCACCGAAGAGCCCGCTGCGGAGCCCCCGCAGGCTGAGGCGCCGGCCCCAGCAGCTGCGCCAGCCCCTGCCGCAGCGCCGACGGCAAGCGCTTCGGCCGGCGCGTCCACAGGCGCTGGTGTGGGCGGCATCGTGCAGATGGGCGACTCCGGCGAGGGGCCATCGACGCGAGGCGGCGGCGGCGGCAGCGGGAGCGGGATCCGCAATTACGGTGGTCCCTCGACCGCTTCGGAGGACGAGTGGAAGTTCGGTTTTGCCGGCTACATGCGTGCCCCGATGAGCATCGGCATCGGTGAGCGCGTCAACGCCAAGATCGATCAAAATGAGACGACGCTCAGCATTCCGCAGTTGCCCAACGACCAGTACCTCGACTGGCAGTACACGCAGACGGTGCAGCGTTCGTGGATCGAATCCTACTTCAGCTATGGGAACAGCTGGGCCAAGGGCGTGTTCTCGATCGAGCAGTTCCGGTTCTCTCAGTCGACATGGCCGGATCCTGAGGCGAACTTCGGCGTTGGTCAGGCGTGGATTGAGCTCACGCCGGACATGGCGTCCATCGACGAGAACATGCGCGTGACAGCGCAGTTCGGCAGCTTCTCTGGACGCTACGGCGGTGCGGGTCAGTACGACGCTGGCGCCTACGACACCTTCATCATCGGCCGTACCCACCAGGTGGGCGAGACGGTGCGTCTCGAGTACGACTACAACGACTACGTGTTCTCGTTCGAGGAGGGCTTCGGTACCAAAGAGCCCAATCCCTCGGCGTTCCACAACACCAAGTTCACTCTCTTGGCGCACGCCCACGGCGGTATCACTTGGGACGACTTCATCACCGTCAACGCACACATCATGCACGCGTGGACGCAGGAGCCGGATCACGACTGTGCGAGTCGTGAAGAAGAGGTCGCCTTCTACGAGAACAACCAGGGGGGCGCGTCCGTAAATGGTGACGATACGACGCAGGGCCTGTTGGTTCAGTTCGCTGAGGCACCCGTTGGAGCGTGTAAGCACGAAAACACCGACGGTTCGGACGACTTCATGATCACGCCTGCCGGTCCTCAGGCGGCGGTGGCGTCGGCCCCAGGTGCCGGGCCCCTCGTGCGTCGTTCGGACACACCCGACGGCAGCCTCACGACGGTGGGTATCGATGCAGTCTTCAACACTGCGGCGCTGGGGCGCATCTTCCTCGGCGGGTCCTACGTCATGGCCGAGCACGCGGTGACCGTCGCCCCCGCTTACGAGGTGATTCACGCCTACGGCGGCGGCTTCTTCAAGTCGGGGGTCACGCACATGTACTTCAACGAGAGGTCGCGTTGGGACAACTACGACGTGATGAGCCAGGGAGGAAACGGAACCATTCTGACCGGTGAGGCCCAATGGGATCTCAACCTCTCGAGTTTGATCGGGCCGGAGATTTTCGGACAGCAGAACCTCACGGCGAAGCTTTTTGGGATGTTCAATCTCGTGCAGAGTGACGACGACCCGAACCTCGAGAACGTCAGCAAGCTGAAGTACGGCACTGACATTCTGTGGTTCCCCACGGGGTGGTTTGGTGCCGGCGTTCGTGCCGACCGCCTCGAGCCCCGCTCGGACATTGCCGAGCAGTCGTTCACCGCGATCGCACCGCGCCTCGAGTTTCGTACGGGCTTCACCACTCACGAGCGTATCCAGATTGGCTACGCCCGGTACATCTACGCCCAGCGTGAGTGTGGGCGGGGCGCTGGCGAGGCGCTGTTCTGTACGCAAGCACCCGGTGCGACGGTGGCCCCGGCTGGCTTTGCCAACCGCCCCGGCATCAACGCCACCAAGGAGTTCCGTGGCACCCCAGTGGACGTGGAGTCCACCGCTGCGCCCTACAAGGCTGGCGACGGCCAGATCCAGGACTGGGATCCGCCGCATGAGAATGTGGTCTTCATCTCAGCCGACATGTGGTGGTGAACGGCCACCAGCACTAGCTCAGTCCAGCATGGGCTCTTCGGGCGTGTGCTGAAGAACCCGGACAAAAAGGCGCCCAGGCAGGGATCTGGTGCGCCTTGGTGCTGTCCATCCGCGGAGCGCGCCGCGACAGCGTACGCCAACAGCAATGGAATCCGCGCGCGTGACTGTGTCCTGGCAGAGACGACCCTTGCGAGTACTCCGAGGAACTGGATATATGGTCGCGTCGTGTGCGCCAAATTGCCGGCGTCGCGCGTCCGATCTCATACGTCCGCACGTCAGTACTTTCGCAGACGGTCACGTCGTTCGATCGTTCTGAAGTCTCGTTTACGCCTTGGAATGGATCAGTGGAGTCAAGCATGAATAGAATCTCAGTCTCACTCGTAGTCGCGTTTGGGCTCGGCCTGTCGAGCGCGGCATGTGCCCCGCCAGTCAACTCACCGGAGATGGCCAACACCGAAGCAGGGGCTTCGTGTGGTCCCACGGCACTGATCGAGGACGGCGAGGACAACAACAACCAGGTGATCGTTCAGGACGGCCGAGCCGGCTACATCTACACCTACGCGGATCCCGAAGGCACGACCATTTCACCCAAGGCAGGCAGTGAAGGCGGCATCTTCGAGATGTCTCCGGGGGGTTACAACTCGGCCTACGCAATGCGCATGCACGGCACGGTTGCCAACGCCAAGGTCATTTACGCCGGCATGGGCCTCAACTTCACCGATCCGAAGGATCTCTACGATGGCACGCGCTTCCAGGCGGTTGCTTTCCAGGCCAAGAAGGGCCCAGGTTCGATCAACACCGTGCGCGTCAAGATCCCCGACGTGAACACCGACCCTGACGGCGGCACGTGTGGCAACTGCTACAACGACTTCGGCATGAACATCAAACTCACCGAAGAGTGGCAGCAGTTCATCATCCCGTTCAGCCGCATGAAGCAGGAGGCTGGTTGGGGTTCGCCGCGGCCGCCAGGTTTGGCGGTCGACCGCATGTTCGCCCTTCAGTTCCAAGTCAAGGAACCGGGTCCGTACGACATCTGGGTCGACAACATGGAGTTCCGCGGCTGCGGCAAGTGAGTTGACGTCGACGGATACCCAGTAGCTTCGGAATTGCCACTCGAAGGACCCCCAGGAGTAACTTCATGCAGCATTTGCGTTCCTCGTTCTCTTTGGCGCGCCGTTTGACCCCAGTGGTTGCGGCGCTGCCTTTGCTCGCCCTCATCGTTGCGGGTTGCGGTAAGCCCGCTGCCCAGCAGACGGCAGCTCAGCCCGCAGGGCCAGGCAGTGTGCCGGCTCCTCCAGGCGGTAATCTGCTCAAGGCATCTACGTTCGAGGATGGCCGAAGCCTGCCTTGGATGGCTTCGTTCACTCCGCCAGCGGCGGGTGAAGCCATGGTCAAGAAGGACGCCGGTGCCTATTGCGTGACCGTCGAGAACCAGGGCACCAACCGTTGGGACGCGCAAGTTCGCCATCGCGAGATGGTGATTCAGGCTGGTCACAGCTACACGGTGCAGTTCCGTGCTTGGGCCTCCGCTGAGACCAAGGCGTACCCCAAGATTGGAATGGCGGGGCCGCCGTACCAGGAGTACTTCGGCCGCCTGATCACCATCACCACCACGCCGCAGGTCTACCAGGCGCGGTTCACCGGTGGCACTGAGGACGATCCCACGGCGGAGTTCGCGATCCACTTCGGTGGAGGCTTGGCCAGGGCGGTACCGTTCGAGGTATGTCTCGACGACATCTACCTCAGCGATCCTGATTTCACGCCGCCGCCATCCGAGATGGCGACACCCATACCGGACGTGCGCGTCAACCAGCTGGGATATCTTCCCAAGCGCAAGAAAGAGGCCACGCTCGTCAGCGATGCCACCAGTCCTCAGAAGTGGGAGCTGATCAAGGATGGAACCGCCGTCGCGTCTGGTGACACGAAGGTACTCGGCGATGACCGCTATTCCGGCGATCACGTGCACGTGATCGACTTCAGCGAATTCGCGACGCCCGGTCAGGGTTACGTCCTGAAGGTAGGGGACAGCGAGAGCGATCCGTTCGACATCGCCAACGACATCTACTCCCAGCTCAAGTACGACGCCCTGAACTTCTTCTATCAGAACAGGTCCGGCATCCCCATCGAGATGCCCTACGCCAAGGACGAGAAGTGGACGCGTCCTGCGGGGCACCCCGAAGACAACGCAGCGTGCACGCCAGCTGCGATCTTGAAGAAGGTTGGTTGGTACGATGGGGCGGGTTGCGACTACGAACTCGACGTCACTGGCGGCTGGTACGACGCAGGTGACCAGGGCAAGTACGTCGTCAACGGAGGCATTTCCGTTTGGACGCTCATGAACCAGTATGAGCGTGCCAAGGCGATGGGCGGTGACCTCAAGGCCGTTGGCGACAAGAAGCTCAACATTCCCGAGAGTGGCAATGGCGTACCGGACATTCTGGACGAGGCGCGCTGGCAGATGGAGTTCATGCTCAAGATGCAGGCTCCCTCGGGTGACAAGGCGGGCATGGTGCATCACAAGATGCACGACGAGAAGTGGACGGCGTTGGGCTTGGCTCCACACGAGGACCCCAACAAGCGTTACCTTCGCCCCGTGAGCACTGCGGCCACGCTCAACTTAGCCGCCACCGGCGCCCAGTGCGCGCGCATTTGGAAGAGCATCGATCGCAAGTTCAGCAACGCCTGCCTGACCGCAGCCGAGAAAGCCTGGGACGCCGCGAAGAAGTTCCCGAACTTGTACGCGCCACCCAACGACAACCAAGAAGGTGGTGGCCCCTACGACGACGCCTACGTGGAGGACGAGTTCTATTGGGCGGCGGCCGAGCTCTACGTCACCACCGGCAAGCAGCCGTACTTGGATGCGCTCTCGAAGAACAAGCACCACAAGACGTTGCTCAAAGGTGACGCCACGGAGTCGCTCATGACGTGGCAGCAGAGCGACGCTCTCGGAGCCATCACGCTTGCGGTCGTGCCTAGCAAGTTGCCCAAGGACCAGGTTGACGCCCAGCGGGCGCGCCTGATCGCGCTGGCCGACAAGTACATGGCCCACGCCGACGGCGAAGGCTACGGCGCTCCCTTCGCTCCAAGCGGCAGCGACTACCCGTGGGGTTCGAACTCCTTCGTCCTGACGAACATGATGACCATGGGTCTGGCCTACGACTTCACGAAGGACGCCAAGTACTTAGATGGCATCAGCGAAGGAATGGACTACCTCTTGGGCCGCAACGCCATGGGCAAGTCCTATGTGACTGGCTATGGCGAGCGCCCGCTGGAGCACCCGCACCATCGCTTCTGGGCAAACCAGGCGAACTCGAATTTCCCACCTCCGCCTCCTGGGATCGTTTCCGGCGGACCAAACTCGGGGCTCCAGGATCCCTACGTCAAGGCCGCAGGATTGCAGGGATGTAAGCCCCAAAAGTGCTTCATCGATCACATCGAGGCCTGGTCGGTCAACGAGATCACGATCAACTGGAACGCGCCCTTGGCTTGGGTCGCCGCCTACATCGATGAAAAGGGAGGCAACTAGGCCCCTTTTCTCTACATTGGCGGCGTCGTCTGTCCAAAGCGGGCAGACAAATGTCGCCGCCAGTGTTATGGGCTCACGCCTCATTCCCGGAAAGTTCAGTAGGAGAAACCATGCGATTTGGGCAGTTCGACGACGCGAGCCGAGAGTACGTCATCACCACCCCGAAGACTCCGTATCCCTGGATCAACTACCTAGGTAGCGAGAAGTTCTTCGGCATCATTTCGCACCAGGCCGCCGGCTACTGCTTCTATCGTGACGCCAAGCTGCGTCGGTTGTTACGCTTCCGGTACAACAACGTCCCGACGGACGCGGGTGGTCGTTACTTCTACGTCAACGACGGTGGGGATCTTTGGACTCCGAGCTACATGCCGGTCAAAGCCGAACTCGATGCGTTCGAGTGTCGGCATGGCATGGGCTACTCACGGATCACCAGCACGCGTGGGGAGTTGGAGGTCAGCGAGCTCTTCTTCGTGCCGTTGGGCGCGAATGCCGAGGTTCACCAGGTCAAGCTCAGCAACAAGAGCTCCAAGAAGAAGACGGTCAAGCTCTTCAGCTTCCTCGAGTTCTGCCTCTGGAACGCGGCGGACGACGGCTCCAACCTGCAGCGCAACCTCAGTTGCGGTGAGGTGGAGGTCATCGGCAGCACCATCTACCACAAGACGGAGTACCGCGAGCGCCGCGATCACTACGGCTTCTATCACGTCAATGCCGACATCGCCGGCTTCGACACGGATAGGGAGAGCTTCCTCGGCCTGTACAACACCTACGGCGAACCAGACGTGCCGCGCGCTGGCGAGTCGAAGAACACGATCGCTAGCGGCTGGGCCCCGATCGCTTCACACTCGCTGAACGTCGAACTCGCCCCTGGCGAGACGAAGAGTTTCGTCTTCGTGCTCGGGTACATCGAAAACCCAGAGGATGAGAAGTGGGAGTCGCCCGGCGTGATCAACAAGAAGCGCGCTCTGGAGTTGATCGCTCGCTTCGATACCGACGCCAAGGTCGATGCAGCCATGAAGGAGCTGCGTGAGTACTGGGACGGCTTGTTGGGGATCTACGAGGTGGATTCACCCGACGAGAAGCTCAACCGGATGGTCAACATCTGGAACCCCTACCAGTGCATGGTCACGTTCAACATGTCCCGCAGTGCCTCGTACTTCGAGACGGGCATCGGCCGTGGCATGGGCTTCCGAGACAGTAATCAAGACTTGCTCGGCTTCGTGCACCAGATCCCGGAGCGGGCTCGAGAGCGCATCATCGACATCGCGAGCACTCAGTTCGCCGATGGCAGCGCCTACCATCAGTACCAGCCGCTCACGAAACGGGGCAACAACGACATCGGCAGTGGCTTCAACGACGACCCGCTGTGGCTGATTCTCGGTGTGGCTGCCTACATCAAAGAGACGGGTGACATGGGCATTCTCGAAGAGATGGTGCCCTTCGACAACGACGAGTCGAACGTGGCCACGTTGATGGGCCACCTCAAAGCGTCGTTCGATCACGTGCTCAACAATCTGGGGCCGCATGGCTTGCCGCTCATCGGTCGCGCCGACTGGAACGACTGCTTGAACTTGAACTGCTTCAGCGCAGAGCCTGACGAGTCGTACCAAACGACGGGCAACCGCGAGGGGCGCACGGCAGAGTCGATCTTCATCGCCGGCATGTTTTGTCACATCGGTCCGATGTACGCCGATCTGGCGGAGCGCCTGGGCGACAAGGCTGAAGCGACGCGTGCGCGCAAAGAGGTCGACCAGATGGCTGGCACAGTGCTCGAGCACGGTTGGGACGGCGATTGGTTCCTGCGCGCGTACGACTTCTTCGGTAACAAGGTTGGCAGCAACGAGTGCGACGAGGGCAAGATATACATCGAGCCTCAGGGCTACTGCGTGATGGCCGGAATTGGCGTGGAGTCCGGCGAAGCGAAGAAGGCACTCGATGCCGTCAAAGAGCGGCTGGACACGAAGTACGGCATCGTGCTGCTCAACCCGGCATACACCAAGTATCACATCGAACTCGGCGAGGTCTCTTCGTACCCGCCAGGGTACAAAGAGAATGCCGGTATCTTCTGCCACAACAATCCGTGGGTGATGATCGCGGAGACGGTCGTTGGGCGCCCTGAGAACGCCTTCGACTACTACAAGAAGATCACCCCCGCGTATCTGGAAGACATCAGCGACATCCACCGCACGGAGCCCTACGTTTACTCGCAGATGATCGCGGGCAAGGACGCACCTCGTCACGGTGAAGCCAAGAACGCGTGGCTCACCGGAACCGCAGCGTGGAACTTCGTGGCGGTCTCTCAGTACCTACTGGGTGTTCGCCCCGAGTTCGACGGATTGTGTGTCCAACCCTGTCTGCCGAAAGAGATCCCCGAGTTCACGGTCAAGCGCACCTGCCGTGGTGCGACCTACGTGATCAAGGTGAAGAACTCTGGCAGCGGCGGGCCTGCGAAGCTGAAAGTCGACGGCAAGGAGATCAAAGGCAATCTCGTGCCTTTCGCCGAAGCCGGAAAAACCGTGCAGGTCGAGTGCGAGGTTTGAGTTAGCTCCTCCGCTCGGAGTCGAGCACGAGAGGACGCCGAGTCAGCTCGCTTCACCGTCACGGTGAAGTGGCTGGCTCGTTTCGCGTGTGACTCGGTTCGGCAGCGCGCGGCGCTTCACTGCTCCAGACAGTAGAGCCGCAATGGCGTCGAGCAGGCGGGTGTGATGTTTTCCGTCCAGGCGTAGGTCGCACTGGAGGCGTTGCCGCACAAGGCGCGGTCGGCAATGTCCGCACTCGTAAACCCCCCGCAGTCGCTCGTCGCGTAAGGCTCTCCGTCGCGCAATGTGCCGGTCCAGACGTCGCCCGCCACCATGCGCCCCGTTTCGTCGACGTTCAGCGGCGCAGCGAGCGCACCATCGACCAGGTCGTCCCAATCCGCCGCAATGAGTGTGCCGGCCAAGGTACGATACGGCTCCGTCGAATGTGTGAGGCGAGAAGCGACGGCGGAGTCGAGGGTGGAAAGCCAGGCGCGAAACTCGCCGTCGAGGGACTCCGCTTCGGCGTGGGCCATGCAAATCGCGTCGGCTCCGTCCGGGCCACCGAGCGCAGCGGTGTAGCGGATACTGGTTAGGAAGGCGCGTTTGCCCGCGACGCTGGTCGCGGCATCGACGGCAACTCCCGCGTCCGTCGCGCTGGCGTCCGGTGCCGTCGGCTTGGCAGCTGTTGCGTCGAGCCATGGGTGGCTCGCGTCTCGAGGCACTGTCGCGTCGAGTGGAGCTGCGCTGTCACGCAACGTCCGATTGGGCATGGAGGCGTCGAGCTCGGCGCTGCTACGGCCGCCGTCCCGCGTTCCCGAATCGAGGTGTGCCGGGCGGGCGCTAGCGTCAGTCGCTGCATCAGGAGTCCGAGCATCCGCTGGCTCTGCCTTCGAGGCGTCGAGCGCCTCTGCTTCGGTGGAGCCGTCCGCCATCGTAGCCGCATCTCGGTTCTCCGTCTCGTCGTCAGCGCACCCCAGCAGGGCCAAAGCGCTGGCGCAGACGAAGGATCCGCGGCGCGCCATCACAATCCGAAGGCGTAGCCTGCCTGCAGTCCTGCGCCCAACCCAGCCGAGCCCAACATCTGCATCGCTCGGGCTTCGACCAGGAAGCCGTGAGCATCCCCCAGAGCGATCAGCGTCCCGAGTCCGATGTTGACGAAGCCCTGTCCAGTCTTCTTCCAGGCGTCGACGGGTTGGATGACGCAGTCCGGATTCCTCGCGCAGATTTCCGCGCTCGCGCGTTCACCATCCACGATGGGGGTACTGACGGCACCATCGATTTGTGCCATGCCGCCGCCCAACTGTGCGTAGGGGCGGAAGGTGCCGGATTTGACGCCCGTGAACCAATAGCCAACCCGTGCCTCCGCATGAATCGGCATGAATTCCTTGCCAGGCGGAGTGGTGTCTTTCTGCGGGCCACCGTTGAAGGCGAAACCTCCTCGCACACCGATGAGGAAGTTGGGAGTGATCGCAAAGTCGTAGCCGACGAGCACGCGTTGGGTTGCGGGCACCAACCCCGAGGAGATGTCGCCCTGGCCCGTGTCTCCGACGCCGGTGCGTTGGACGTTGTTGGCGGTCGTGGTGGGTTGCGGGTTTCTGTAGACGCCACCACCGTAGAAACACTGATAGGTATCGCCAGTACAGGCCGTGGTCGTGGCGTCCAGCAGCAGGAAGTCCATCTGAAAGCCGACGCTGAGCCAGTGCCGCGGGAAGCGTCGTGCGGCCTCCTCCTCGCTTTCGGCGGCCCACTGATCCTCGAACGACTCGCAGCCGGGAAAGTCCGGCGGACAATCGGAAGTGTCGAGGTCGAGTTGGGTCGCTGGCCCCACCGGTTCGGGTTCGGGTTCGGGCTCGGGCTCGGGTTCCGGCGCCGGTGATGCCGGTTCATCTTGCGGTTCGGGCTCTGCCTCTTGCTCTTTTTCGACCGCGGCCAGTAGCTCGTCCTGCTCCTCGGGGGGGGCACCCTCGACATCTTCGTCAACGCTTTGGCGCATGGCAGCGCCGAGAGCCGCGTCACCGCTGCCAGCGGCTGCTTGAGCTTCCTCGAAAGCGCTTTCGATCTCTGGCGTCGACAGATCCGCTTCCAGCTGGATGCTGGGATCAGCTTTGAGCGCCTTCTTGAAGTAGTCGACGCCCTGGTCGCGCTTCTGCAGACCGGCGACCAGCAGGACTCCCATGTCTCGGTACACGCGCGCGGTGCTCGCTGTGCTGCAGTCCTTCTCGCACAGCTTGATGGCCTTCTGCAGTTTCGTCCTGGCGGAGATGAATTCGAGGTTGAGATAGTCCTCGTAGAGCGCCTTCTCCGCCAACGCGAGGGCTTGGGCGTCGTTGCCCGCCCGGACAGGCAGCGCCAAGAGGCAGAGCGACTGGCTGAAGGCCAATCCAGTCAAGAGGGTTCTCAGTCGTGTGCTCACTTGCTTCCTCATCGTTACCCGTCGCACCCGACGTGAAGCTTCGAGTGTTCTTGGCCGAGCCGCCCCACTAGCATAGCCAAGGTCGCAATGTCCGCGCGATTTCGCGGCAATGCGCGCTCTGAGAGGCGCCTCGCGCGCCGTTGCGGGACGCCCGGGGAGAGCGCCCTGTGTGCGCCGGCATGCTGCGATCGCGGGGTTCGGTCCGGGCTCGTTCGACTCTTGGAAGATTTCTCTAGGGCTTCAATGGCATCTCAAAGGCCCGACCGAACCGTCCGAACCAGGTTTTCGCTTCGGTGTGAGCCCGCTGGCTACCCAACCTGGCCGCGGTGGTTTCAGTTGGGAGCACGGCATGGGATCGTGCTGATCCGCCGCATCAACTCGAGATGCGAGTGTGCAGATCGTCGAGCCTGCGCTTCTGGCGTCTGGGATGGGCGGCTCGTATACTGCGCGGGATGTTTGCGCCTAGGGTTACTGCCTCCAGTATTGCTTTGAGTCTTGCTTTCGGTTTCGCGTGTAGCGCCGGAGATGACGCCACGCCTCCGCCCGCGCCGGACACGGGGGCCGCGACGGAAGGAGCTGGCGCCGCCGGTGCCGGCGCTCCCGCTGCCGGGGCAGCCGCGCCCGCGGGGGGCGGAGCATCGACGGTCGGCGCCCCAGCTACTGGTGGAGCGGCGACGCCTGCGGCGGGCGCTCCTGCCGCGGGTGGAGGTGGCGAAGTTAACACAGGCTCTCCTGCGACCGTGATTCAGACCGAAGGTGGTGGGACGTTCGTGGCCGAGGGCGAAGACACGATCATCGTGAGCGAGCCCGAGCCGGAAGTTGCGCCCGAAGATCAGATCGTCGAAGGCGAGGTCTGCAACTCGGCAGAAGTGTCCTTCGAGAAGGTGATCCCGTCGGTGATGCTGGTGCTGGACCGCTCGACGAGCATGTTCCGCTCCAGTCTGCCCAATGGCGGCTACTCGGGCATGTCGTTCGGCAGTTTCGACGACCGCTGGGAGGGCTTGCGCGCTGCAGTCGCGGGTTTGGAGCCGTATTCCAACGACGTCCAGTTCGGGGCGGCTACCTTCACTGGTTTCAACGAGCAGAACGGTGGAGAGTGCCCGGTGATGGAGGGTTTGGAGATCCCGGTTGCGATGGGTAACTTCGAGCAAATCCTCGCACTGCTACCGCCGTCGGAGACCGCGATTCCACCTTCGAAGAGCGAGACACCCACCGCCGAAGGCATCGAGCAAGCCCTGGCTGTGCTCAACGCCGTGGAAACCGTCGGCCCGCAGTACCTCGTGCTGATCACGGACGGCTTGCCCGAGCTGTGTGACCCGTTGCTGCTCGACAAGGGCGTGTGGTGCGGTCACGACCCTGCATTCGGGGTAGTGCAGAACGCCTACCTCAACGGCGTCACCACCTACGTGATCGGCATCCTCGGAGAAAGCACCGATACCAACGAAGCGGCGGCAGGCGAATACTTCCTCAACGGTATGGCACACGCCGGGCAGGGCCTGGAGTTGCAGCCTCCGACCGACAACCTGCACTGCATCCAGCAGGAATCTGAGATCGGGCGAGGCGAGACGCCGTCCAACGACTTCTACGAAGATTGGCGCCCGTGGGCTGCGGCCACCTACGCTCCTGACGGCTTCGTTTACGAGGAGTCGCTGTACTTTGCACCGGCGGACGGCGATGCTCTCGGCACTCAGCTGGCAGCGGTGGTCGAGGCGACACGGTCGTGCGCCTTCGAGATGGACGACGCCGTGGTGCGTGCCCAGGCCGACAAGGGTGCCGTTCAGCTCGAGCTGGTCGACGGCAGTACCGTCGACCTCCCGTACCAGGGAGCAGACGGTTGGGATCTCGACCCGGCGAACGACTACACGGTCGTGGTGCAAGGCACTTCCTGTACGTCGATTCAGACCGACCAAGTGGCGAACATCAAAATCCAATTCCCTTGTGAGGTGCGCGTTCCCCGCGTTCGCTGAAGGTTTCGGCCGACGAGTCGATCTTTGGCGGGTTGCGCAAGGCGAACGACGACCGTACACTCCCCGCCATGGTCATGCCGGCTCACAGCCTGCTTCTTGTGCTCCTTCTGCTCGAGTAGAGCAGGATAGGGCCAGCTAGTACCATTCGTTTCGACCCTTTCCTGCGAGCTGTAAAGCCGGGAAAGGGTTTTTGACTTTGTGACCTTCACACGCTTCTCTTTCCGCCAATCCCGGCTCGACAGTCCGCACCCACCCAGAGCCCACGGAACCCAACATGTCATCGATGCCAGCCCACAAGTACCGTCCCTTTCCAGCCATCGACCTGCCCAATCGCAAGTGGCCGAGCCGCACCATCGACAAGGCGCCGGCTTGGTGCAGCGTCGACCTGCGTGATGGCAATCAGGCACTCGTCGAGCCCATGGGGCACGACCGCAAGCGCCGCATGTTCGAGACCCTGGTTCGTCTCGGCTTCAAGGAGATCGAAGTCGGCTTTCCTGCGGCCTCGCAGACCGACTACGACTTCTTGCGCTGGCTGATCGACGAAGAGCGCATTCCCGGTGATGTCACGATCCAGGTTCTGACGCAGGCCCGCCCCGAGTTGATCGAACGCACCTTCGAGGCCCTGCGTGGGGTGCGTCGTGCGGTCGTTCACCTGTACAATTCGACGTCGACGTTGCAGCGTGAAGTCGTATTCAAACGCGACCGCGCAGGCATCATCGACATCGCGGTTAGTGGTACCCGACTGCTACGCGAAATCGCCGACGGACATTCCGACACCGAGGTGCTGTTCGAGTACTCCCCCGAGAGCTTCACCGGGACGGAACTGGACTTCGCCAAGGACGTGTGCGAGGCCGTGCTGGAGACCTGGGGCGCCAGCAAAGAGCGCCAGGTGATCTTGAATCTGCCGGCCACGGTGGAGATGGCGACGCCGAACGTCTATGCCGATCAGATCGAGTGGTTCACTGAGAACGTGAAGAATCGTGAGGCGTACCTGCTGAGTGTGCACACCCACAACGATCGCGGAACGGCGGTCGCGGCCGTCGAGCTGTCACTGATGGCGGGTGCAGACCGAGTGGAGGGTACGCTGTTCGGCAACGGCGAGCGCACTGGCAACGTGGACATCGTGACTCTCGCGCTGAACATGTTCACCCAAGGTGTGGACCCTGGGCTGGAGCTATCCAACATCCGCGAGTTGGTGGAGGTGTTCGAGTTCTGCAATCGCATGAGCGTCCACCCGCGGCATCCGTACGCCGGGGACTTGGTGTTTACGGCGTTTTCTGGTTCGCACCAAGACGCCATCAAAAAGGGACTCGCCGCGCGTGAGGTCGAGCAGAAGTCTCAGTGGGAGGTGCCCTACCTGCCGATCGATCCCGACGACATTGGTCGGACTTACGAGGCGGTCATTCGCATCAACAGCCAATCAGGCAAAGGCGGCGTGGCTTTCGTGATGGAGCAGGACTACGGGCTGTACTTGCCTCGCAACCTGCAGATCGAGTTCTCGAAGGTCATCCAGAAGATCACGGACGAGACGGAGGCCGAGCTTTCTCCCGCTCAGATCTACGAGGCTTTCGAGCGCGAATACCTGAGCGGCGATGGAGACCTCAAACTCGCGGACAAGCGGGTCGATCTGGCGACCGAGGGGGACGAGCGCGTGTTGTCGGCCAGTGTGTCCATGGGCGGTGTGGTGCGCCGTATCTCGGGTAAGGGCAACGGTCCCATCGATGCCTTCATGAATGCGCTCAAGCGCGAATGCGGGATCGACGCGGAGGTGCTCGACTACGTGGAACACTCGGTAGGTAAGGGCGCCAAAGCCAAGGCCGTGGCTTACTTGCACCTGGCGATGGATGGACAAGAGCTCTACGGCGTCGGCCGGCACGAGAGCATTCTCTCAGCTTCTGTCGAAGCGGTGCTGAGCGCCATTCATCGGGTTCGAAAGCGTCAGGCGGAGAGCGCCCGCGCTTCGGCGTGAGCTACTTCTTGACCGGACCGATCAAGGAGTACAACGCGGCCTTGGCGACGAGTACTCCTTGGTCATCTCGCAGTTCGACGTCGAGCAGCACTTCTTGGCGTTCGCCCGAGAAGTGTGGGGCACAGTGGCAACTTGCGGTGATCGTCCCGCGCGCTTTCTTGAGGTAGCGCGTGTCGAGGCGGGTGACGATGAAGCGGGCATCGTCGGGCAGCGCGGAGGCCAATGCCGCGTTGCCTGTCAACTCGGCCAGGTTGCAGAGCGCGATGGCGTGCACTGAGCCGAGGTGGTTCCGTACTGCTCTGCGGTCGCGCATCTGAACCAGCGCGAAGCCAGGACTGAGATCCACCACCTCGGCGCCGATGCTGCCCGTGTAGGGAATGCTGGCTGCCAGGAAACGGCTGTATACTTTGGACCCGCCCGGCAGCATGCTGGCGATTTCCCACGCCTTTCTGATCCAGGCGGCGGAGCTCTGGCGTCCCGGGAGCAGATCCCTCAAGCGCTCCGGCAGCATGGGAGGGTTGTAGCAGATTGTCGCGCGCCCCGCGCAGTCAGCGTCGGTGCGAACGTCCGGGGGTCTCGTCGCCACCAAATTTGGCCCATGTAGGTGAGAGTATTACACGGGAGGTGTGCCTGCCGCTTCTCACTGTTTCCGCGTGACTCTCCGATGCGTCGCCTCGACGCTGGGTACTGTCGTCTGCCTGACGCTCCTGCCGAGCCCAAGCGCGCGGGCCGAGACCAAAGCGCCTTCGGCGCTCGGGAAAGAACCCGGCGCGGGCGCCTCCAGCAAGGCCACGGCGCGGGCCACGGGCCCCGAGCAGGCTCGAAGCAGTTCGTCTGCCGCATCCGCCAAGTCTGCGAGATCCCAGAACAAAGGTGCACCCAGCGCGCCGGGAGTGAAGGTGCGTAAATCCAAGGCACCGAAATCGCAGCCACCTGCCGCGCTGCAGGCTGCCCGAGGGCCAGATGTAAACACCAAGATACCCAAAGACCTCAGTGAGCTGGGTCCGCTGTCGATCGGCCATCCCCACGCTGGCTACCTCCTGAACGCAGCGGAGATGCCGCGTTCAGCGCGCTGGGTGCTGACGGTACCGAGTCACGGTTTCGGCACGCGTGAGACGGTTGACCAGTTGCAGCATTGCCTGAACCAGGTGCACGACGAGTTTCCTGGCAGCCACCCCGTCATGCTCGGCTCGTTGAGCGCTCGCTTCGGCGGACACCTCCCACCGCACAAGAGCCACCGCACCGGTCGCGATGCGGATGTTTACTTCTTCCGAAAACCCGGCGCCCAGTGGTCCCGCGCGGCGACCGAGCAAGACATCGACTTGCCACGCACCTGGGCGTTGCTGCGCTGCTTCGTCACCGAGACGGACGTGGAGATGATTCTCATCGTTCGCAGAGTGCAAGACTGGCTCGAGCAGTACGCGCTCTCCATCGGTGAGCCCGAGGCTTGGATCCGAGACCTCTTTCACGACAAGAAACCCGGCTACAAGACGGCACTGGTGCGCGACGTCCCCGGGCACGTCGCGCACATGCACGTCCGTTTCGTCAGTGCCGAAGCCCGGCGCAACGCGGTACGGGTTTACGATCGTCTGGTCAACTCGGGCATCGTTCAGCTCGCGGGGCAAGCGGCGAAACACGAGGTCGTCAAGGGCGATACCCTGAGCCAGCTCGCGGAGCGCTATGGAGCGACGGTATCGCAGATCCAACGTCTGAACGGATTGGACAACACCGTCATCAGGGTCGGACAGAAGCTAGTCATTCACAAACCGGTGGATCTGCGAGGCGCGCGCGACCCAGTCCACGTACCGGCTCGACGGCTGCCCCCGGCACCGAGTGCGACTCAGTTGGTCGCCAACGCAGGCGCAGGGGCCAAGGTTGCCCAGGTAGAGGCCCCGGTCGAGCGCCAGACCACGTCGAACGAGCGGCAGGGACGGGCCAAGTCGCACGCGCGTGCTTCGCATGGGTCCAAGGGGCGCAGCGCCATGTCTTGGTCCGCCAAGGCGCCCAACGACCGGCCGTCCGCCGCCGAGCGACGTCGCCGCCGCCAGCGGCTCAAGGACCCGTTCACGTCCGCAGGTGGGGCAGACGACCTGTCGTGAGCAAATCAGCGATCGCGCATTGCGCGTGGTCTTCTATGCTGAGCATCGATGCACATCGAGTTCTACGGAGCCGCTGACGAGGTCACCGGATCGCTTCATCGCCTCCACGTTGGGGGTATCGACATTCTGCTCGACTGCGGCTTCTTCCAAGGGCACCGCGAAGAAGCCAACCGTCTCAATCGTGAGCTGCCACGCTGGGCAACCGGTGCTCACGCGGTGGTGCTGAGCCATGCTCATCTGGACCACAGCGGGAACATCCCGACGTTGGTCAAGCGAGGGTTTGCCGGCAACGTCTACACGACGCCGCCGACGCGGGATCTGTGTGCGGTGATGTTTCGGGACGCCGCGATGATCCAAGAACAAGACGCGCGTTACCTCAATCGGCGTTTGGCGAAGCAGGGTGACAGCCATCGCATCCACCCCATCTACACCATCGAAGACGCCCAAACGGCGATGGAGCGCCTGTTCTCGATTCCCTTGCATCGGAGCTTCTCCGTGGCGCCTGGGGTTGAGCTCACGTTTCACAATTCGGGTCACGTCCTGGGCTCGGCACTGGTCGAGCTGCGACTCTCCGAGCGGGGAAAACACACGCGCCTGCTGTTCACCGGGGATCTCGGCCGGGCCGAGCTGCCGCTGATGCAGACCCCCGAAGTGGTTTCCGGAGTCGACGTGATGCTGATGGAGAGCACCTATGGCGATCGTCAGCATCCGGAGATCCGCGAGCTCGACGAGCGTCTGGGGCAGATCATTCGAGAGACGATTGGGCGTGGGGGTCGGGTGTACATCCCGACGTTCGCCCTCGAACGTGCGCAAGAAGTGCTGTTTTCGCTCGAGCGTTTGCACGACGACGGCGGGGCGCCCGACGTGCCGATCTACATCGACAGTCCTCTCGCCATCGCCATCACGGAGATATACAAGCTGCACCCGGAAGGATTGGCCGATGACGTGCGGCAGCGCATTCTCGAGCGCGACGACCCGTTCTCCCCTCCCGGTCTACACTACGTCTCCAACGTCGAATCCTCCAAGGCATTGCAGCGCAGCAACGAGCCCTGCATCATCATCGCGGGCTCGGGTATGTGTGAAGGAGGGCGGATCCTGCATCATTTGGGGGGTGCCCTGAGTAACCACAAAAACAGCATCGTCATCGTCGGCTTCATGGCACAACACACCTTGGGCAGGCGTCTGGCGGAACGCCGCAAGAGCGTGCGTGTGTTCGGACTGGAGCACGACGTCCAGGCGCAGATCCACGTCTTGGAAGGGCTCTCTGCCCACGCGGATGCCGGGGACTTGACGAGCTACGCTCGCGCCATTGCCCGCGCCGGTAACCTGCGTCGCGTCGCTCTGGTGCATGGCGAAGATGTTGCACGCAAAGCCCTGGCGGAACGTCTGCACGAGGAAGCGCAACTGAAGACGGTGCTCCCACGTCGAGGCGATGTGCTGGAATTGTGAGCGTTCTCTGACGCTTGCCGCCCGTGCGGCGGGCGTCAAAGCCAGCCGGACGTCGATGCGGCTAGACTCAACGGCAGCGCAAGTTTTTCGGTGACGGCAACGCCACGGAAATGGGCGCGTCTTTGGCGGCGTGAGCCGCCCGCTCCGCACGATTGCCGGGATCGGGGTGCGTGGACAGCAGCTCTGGGATGGCAGCGCCCGGTTCGTCTCGAACTCTCTCGAAGAAGCGCGCCATCCCGCGTGGGTCGATGCCTGCTCGAACCAACAGCGCCAGGCCGACTTCGTCCGCGCTCGCCTCCTGATCCCGATCGTATGCGGTGTTGACCAGGCCGGCGAGCAGCGCGGCCGGGGTTTCGACATCCGTGCCCCCGAAGACGAGGGACATCAGTGCCATCGAACCCAGACCGCGCAGGATGCGTTTCGTGCCGTGGCGTTCCGTCACGTGAGCGAGCTCGTGCGCGACTACACCGGCTACTTCCTCGCCACTGCCGGCCTTGCGCAGCAGCCCCATGTTGACGGTGACGAAACCGCCGGGCAGTGCGAAGGCATTGACGGCATCGTCGTCCGCGACGACGAAGTGGAAGGAGAAGTCGGAATCGACCTGCGCCGTCAGAGCATCGGCAATGGTCTTGACGTAGGCATTCGTCTCTTCGTTGTCGCAGCGTTTGGAAGCTGGGGCCAGGGAGGTGAAGGCTTGTTCTCCCAGCGCGACATCGACACTCGTCGGCACCAGAAACGAAAGCCAGCCGGCCAAGCTCCGCACCAACCACAAACCACCAAAAACCAAGCCCAGCAAAACCCCGATGATGAGGGTGAGTTCGGCTGCGACACGCCGCTTGCTGTGACCGAACCCCGTCTGCGGTGGCTGCTCCGAACCGTGCATCGCCGCGCAGCATAGGCAGGTGCGGCGCTCGGAGCCAGCCCGCTGTCGGGCGCACGTCGAGGTGGCCATCAGTCGCTGCATGGTGGTATACGGCACGGGGAGGATGAACTACTCGATCGAACACGGGCCGGCTTTCGCTTGGCTCAAGGTACAATTGAATCCCGGCGAATCCGTTTGTGCGGAGGCCGGGGCGATGGTTCGCCAAAGCCCCCAATTGCAGATGGACACGCGCTTGAATGCGGGCAAGAGGGCCGGTTTCTTCGTGACGCTGTGGGGGATGTTGACCGCGCTGCTGCGCAAGTTCCTCGGTGGCGAAACGGTCTTCATCAACGAGTTTCACGGCCCCGCGGGTGGGGAAGTGGTGTTGGCGCCGTCGCTATCGGGCAACATCATGCACAAGTCGTTGGCCGGCGGGCGCACGCTCTTCGTGCAAACCGGAAGCTACCTGGCCAGTACGGGCACGATCGATACGAAAGTCCGTTGGGGCGGGTTGCGAGCGTTCTTCGGTGGCGAGGGATTGATCCTCCTCGAATGCACGGGCGATGGTGAGCTCTTCGTCAACAGCTACGGCGGCATCGTCGAAGTGCCGATCAACGGGCGCTTCGTCGTGGATACCGGGCATATCGTCGCGTTCGACGGCAGTCTGGATTTTCGGGTTCGCAGCGTGGGCGGCGTGAAGTCGTTCCTGTTCTCCGGTGAAGGACTGGTTTGCGAGTTCTCTGGGCAGGGCACCATCTACGTGCAGTCGCGAAACATCGATGCGTTGGTGGGGTGGTTGACACCCATGCTGCGAGGATAGGCGGAGGAACACGAAGCGATGCACTACGACATTCAGTACCGACCGGCGCACTCGCTGGCCGTCGTCTCCCTCGAGCCTGGCGAAAGCATTCGAGCGGAAGCGTCGGCAATGGTGAGCATGACCTCCAACATTGCGGTGGAAACGCAAGCGCGAGCTGGCTCGGGGGGCATTCTCGGTGGGCTCAAGCGAAGCCTTCTCGGCGGGGAGTCGTTCTTCACCAACCGCTTCACGGCCCAAGGAAGCGGCGCCCACGTGACGTTGGCGCCGCAGTTGTGCGGTGACATGGTCGTGCATCAGCTATCCGGCGGGCAGCTCTTCATCCAGGGGTCGAGCTACGTTTCGGCACCCGACAGCGTGCAGATCGACACGAAATTTCAGGGCTTCAAGGGCTTCTTCAGCGGGGAGTCGCTCTTCTTCCTCGCCGCCAGCGGGCATGGTCCGGTGCTCTTGAACGCATTCGGTGCGATTGAGACGCTGGACCTGAACGGTGAGTTGATTGTGGATACCGGGCATCTCGTGGCCTTCACCGAAGGTATCGAGTACTCGATCGACAAGGCTGGCCGAGGCTGGATACAGAGCTTCCTCAGTGGTGAAGGTCTCGTGTTGCGCATGCGCGGCATCGGCCGGGTCTACATTCAGAGTCGGAACCCGAGTGAATACGGTAAGAGTGTCGGTCCTAAGTTACCTGAGAGGAGTAGCTGATGCAGTACGGTATCATCGATGCGCCGGACTTCGGCATGCTCAAGGTGAGGTTCGATGCTCCTGGCGAACGTGTCGTGGCCGAGTCGGGTGCGATGGTCGCCATGGGCACGGAGATCGACATACAGACGAACATGCGCGGGGGAGTACTCGCCGCTGCCAAACGCAAGATGTTGGGTGGAGAGTCGATCTTTCAGAACACCTTCACCGCCAAGGCGCCCGGACAGGAGCTATTCTTGGCACCGCCACCGGAGGGGGATCTCAAGGCGATGGAGCTGGGGCCCGGGCAGGAGTTCTTCTTGCAGAGTGGCGCCTACGTGGCTCACATCGGCGACGAGATGCAGTTGGACACGAAGTGGGGTGGCGTGAAAGCGTTCTTCGGCGGCATCGGTTTCTTCATGCTACGCGTCGTGGGCCCAGGGACGGTCTTCTACGCCGCCTATGGCGCGATTCACGCGCAGGGCATCAACGGCAGCTACACCTGCGATACTGGCCACATCGTCGGCTTCTCACCCCAGCTGACGTACAGCATTCGCAAGTTTGGCGGCTTCAAAGGGCTGTTCCTGAGCGGGGAGGGACTCGTCTGCGAGTTCAACGGGCAGGGGCAACTCCTGCTCCAAACCCGGAGTCCGGCGAGTTTGGCAAGCTTCCTGCACCCCTATCGTCGGGTCCGCTCCCGCAATTGAGTGAGCTGGGTGCCCCGTACGTGCAGGGCTGGGGTGGCGCACCGGCTGTCGTCCGTTCGTGCGGCATCACCGCGCAGCGGGTCTCGAGGGCCCAGGACACAGCTCATGCAAGTGAATGTCAGGTGTGCCGAAGCGGTGCTCGGTCAGCGCCGCGCAAATGTCGCGCTCTCCATCCGGTAGTCAAATAAGCCTAATGATATCAGCGATTAAAGCGCTGGTTGCCTGACGGTGGAAATGTTCGCGGCAAAATCGTAGTTGAAAGCGGGTTTCAACTGACTATCTTCAACGGTGGAGCTTGAAGAGCCGATGCTGGTCTGCCACTGCCACCGAGTTTCTGACCGAGAAATCCGCGCGTTCGCGAAGTCCCACGGGGGCTCGCTGAAAGAAGTCTGCCGCAAGTCGGGTGCAGGTACCTGCTGCGGTGGGTGCATGCCCCTGGTGAAGGACATCGTTCGTAGTGAGGCCTCTTCCGCCTCGCAACGTCCGAGTGCGCTCGGCTCGCGCATCGCCGCTGCCGGCATCTACCGCTGAGTCACTGACGTTTGCACCGCCACTGCCCAGCACCGAGGCGTCGGGGCTCGTGTCATTTGGCGAGCTGCCTTCACCGCGGCCTGCTACGAATTTGGCCATGGCTGGACTGACGACGATCTCCCCGGTGGATGGGCGTGTGGTGGTGGAGCGCGAGTACGCGAGCGATGCCGAGATCCAAGGCAAGCTCGCACTGGCCGTTTCGGCACAGGTGGAGTGGGGCCGGCTTCCGTTGAGCGAGCGGGCGCGGTCGTGCACTGCGTTCGTCGATGCCGTGCTCGACGACAAGCAGTCAATCGTGGAAGAACTGACGTTGCAGATTGGACGCCCGATTTCGCAAAGCCCGGGTGAGCTGCGCGGATTCGAAGAGCGAGGGCGCTACATGATCGAGCTTGCCGAAACGGCGCTGGCGCCGATCGAACCTGCCCCCAAGGAGGGGTTTCGGCGGGAGATCCGGCGTGAGCCTCTGGGGGTCGTGTTGACCCTCGCACCTTGGAACTACCCGCTGTTGACGGCGGTCAACTCTGTCGTGCCGGCGCTGATGGCTGGCAACAGTGTCGTGCTCAAGCACTCGGCGCAGACGCCTTTGTGCGCCGAACGCTTTCTCTCTGCCGCCGAACGCGCTGGACTTCCCAAAGGCGTGTTCCAGATCGTTCACTGTTCTCACTCACAGACCGCCAACATGATTGCCAGCTCCGAGGTGGCTTTCGTGGCTTTCACTGGCTCGGTCGACGGGGGGCATGCGGTCGTCCAGGCGGCGGCCGAGCGTTTCATCAATCTGGGGCTGGAGTTGGGCGGCAAGGATCCGGCCTATGTACGCGCCGATGTAAAGTTGGAGCACGCGGTGGAGAACCTCGTGGATGGCTCCTTCTTCAACTCCGGGCAGAGCTGCTGCGGCATCGAGCGCATTTATGTCCATGAGCAGCGCTTCGACGCCTTCGTCGACGCCTTCGTCGAGCTGACGAAGAAGTATCGCCTGGGCAATCCGTTGGATGAGGAGACCACCCTGGGGCCCGTCGTGCGGACCTCGGCTGCCGACCACGTGCGCGCTCAGATCGAAGAAGCTGTCGGCCGAGGCGCCCGGTGTTTGATCGATGAGGCGACGTTTCCTGCGTCGAAGAGGGGTACGCCATACCTCGCGCCGCAAGTGCTCGTCGGCGTCGACCATGGCATGCGATTGATGACGGAAGAGAGCTTCGGTCCGGTCATCGGCATCATGCCGGTAGCCGGTGACGAGGAGGCCATCCGGCTGATGAACGACAGCGACTACGGTCTGACCGCATCAGTGTGGACGACGGACGCTGAGGCAGCGCTCGCGATTGGCGATCGCGTGCACACGGGCACCTTCTTCATGAACCGCTGCGACTACCTCGATCCGGCGCTTGCCTGGACGGGAGTCAAGGACTCCGGTCGTGGGTGCACGCTATCGAGCGTCGGCTACGAGGCACTGACTCGTCCGAAGTCATTTCACCTGCGGACGGCGATCTAACCTCAGTCCGTTCCCAGGAGGAAGAGGCTGGCCCTCTGCGAAGTGGCGCCGATTCCGAAGTCACCGTCAATCAGCCGTAGGCCCCAGTCGGTCAGTTCTTCGCCCTCCCAGTCGCTGGCCATGTCCAGATACGAGACCTTCGCACCGTTGCCCTTCCAGGACCACCCGATGTGTCCGATCCCGAGTCGCGAGGCCTCTGCCATCAAGTGCTCGACGTCGATCGGCACTGGTGGCGTTCCGTGCTGGTAGCCGAACTCACCGACGATGAGGGGGATCTGGTCTTCGACGGCCCGCTCGAACGTACTCGTGATCTTGTCCGGGTTGGTGAACGCTTCGTACATGTGAACCGACAACAGCAAATTGTGCTCGGGATCGGCTTCCAGCAGGGCGGGGCCCTCGTCGAACACGACGCGATCGTTCTGGCCCCAACCGTTGGCGTCGATGACCAGCGTGTGGGGCAGGTCGGCTCCGCGGATCAGATTGACGGCAGCCTCGTAGGCGTCGAAGTAGACGTCGTCCGGGCCTGACCACTCGTTGGCGATGTTCAGGAGCAGGTAGTCTTCGAACTCCACCAGCACGTCCTTGACGTCCGGCTCCGCGAAGTATTCTGCCAGCGTGAGCAGGTCCTGTGGATCTCTCGAGCCCGTCGCGTCGTGAAGCTCGAGCATCGGCACCATCTGGAGCTGGACGGTGCGTGCGACGACGGTGCGCAACAGCTCGGGAGAGAGAGCAGCGTTGTTGGCCTCCCACACGATGCGGATCGCGTTGAACCCGAAGCCCGCAATCGAGTCGAGTGCCAACGTGGCCACTGGTGTCGAGTTGGTGTCGAACCAGGCGTGCGCGTTGTTCACGCCCCGAATCACGAAGTCGTTGCCGTAGCGGTCGTAGAGCCGCCCTTCGTAGGTGAAGAAGCCGCTCGAGTTCACGTAGTCGGGTTTCTCGACATCGCCGGTTGCGACTTCTGCGGGATCACGCAGCGAGGGAGGCGCAGGGACACCTTCTCGGAGCATGTCGAGTTCGTCGTTTTGGGGGCGAACCCTGCCGTCACTCACTTCGGCATCGGAGGTCTCGGCGAAGGCGCTCTGAGGATCAGCAGAGCCTGCACCGCAGCCCGAGTAGCAGCCCAGCGCAAGCACCCAGAAGGCGGCACGGGGTAGATGGGCGGACGCGGCGGATGAGATCAGTTTCATGGTGGTGGGTCGGAGCCATTGGCGAGGCACTCGACGCGCGTCGGTACCGCGCGGAGGCGGGTCGCATTCTGAAGGGGGATCCGGAGCGCGTAGAGCAACGAGATGTCAAACTTAAACGTTTCAGGCCATGGGAAAAGAGGGATCCGGCCGTGCGCACGTGCCGGAGGCGGCGCGCATTCTTCTCAAACTGTTTGAAATCATTTCTGTTTGTTCCTTCGGGGCCGCATGCCGGCCTGGACCTTCGGACAGCGGGATCACAACTCTTCGAGCGGAGTCTCCAGGCCAGTGGCACCCACTTGCTAAAGCGTTTCAGTTGGGATTAATTGCGTGCCGTCGACAATGGCTGTGGTCCCGTGTCCGACCCGGACTGCGGACACCGCGTCAGCGCGCTGCGCTTTTCTTCCCCAAGAATCATCGAGGTCCTCATGTTGCGAACGTCCATCATCATTTCACTCGTCACGGCGCTGTCCGCGGTCGTCGCCTGCTCGGAAGGTTCGGGCGCGGAAGCCACGGAGACCGAGGTCGAAGAAACCGAAGAGCCCGTCGAGACGGAAGTCGAGGCGACGGAAGACGCTACGGAGATGGTGACGGAGGTAGCAGAGACGGAGATGGTGGAGGAACCCGAAGGGCCAACCATCGTCGTGCCCGTGACCACCGCGGAGGTGGAGCTTCCCATGCGTCCCGAGCCTGAGGTGCCGGATGGCGGTGTGCCCATCACGCCTCTGCAGTTCAACGACTCGTCGACCATCGAGGTCGTGGACGACGATGGCTATCCGGATCCACCGGCGTTGCGCATCGAAGCGCCGTTCGACGAGTACAATCAGGTGGTCGACCTGGAGTGGCCGATAACCGCAGACCTCTCTGGGGGAACGCTCGTCCTGCCGATGAAGGTCGTGACCAACGAGGGTGATCCGGAATGCCCCAAGGGCCTGCAGTTCTTCGTCAAGACGGGCGGCGCCTATGTCTGGGGCGAGGTGGGCTGGCAGAATCTGCCCGACCCCGGTGGTTGGACGGAGATCCGCTTCCCCGTCGATGGGGCTCAGTCGCCGGCCGAGGTAGCTGATCAGTATGACCCGAGCGCGGTCAATACCATCGGTGTGGCGATTCACACGGGCGACTGTGGTGGGGATGCAGCAAACCGCGAGACTAAGCCCGGCACCGCCGTCATCTTGCTCGACGACATCATCGGTGAGGAGGTCGACCAGAGCAACGTCATCCTGCCCGGCGGTTCTTCGTCAAACTCCGACGGTCCCGAGGGCGACGTGTTGGTCGAAGTCGTGGACACGACTCCGGACGTACCGACCCGTGACGTGCCCGAGGTGCCGGATGGTGGCGTGCCCACAGCGACCTTGCAGTTCAACGAGTACGCTACGATCGAGAGCACTGACGAAGACGGCTACCCGGACGCACCCGCGCTGCGCATCGAGGCTCCGTTCGACAACTACAACGAAGTCGTCGAACTGGAGTGGGCAGTGGCAGAAGACTTGTCCGGCAAGGTTCTCATCTTGCCGGTCAAGGTGATCAGCGACGAAGGCGACCCCGAATGTCCCAAGGGCATGCAGTTCTACGTCAAGGCAGGCCCGAGCTATGCATGGGGTGAGGTGGGTTGGACGAATCTGCCCGAACCCGGCGGTTGGACGGAGATCCGCTTCCCCGTGGACCTAGCGGAATCTCCCGCAGGCGTGGACTTCGACCCGAGTGCAGTCGGCAGCATCGGCGTGACGATTCATACCGGTGACTGTGGTGGGGATGCCGCCAACCGCGACATCAGGCCGGGCACGGTGGTCCTGTTGCTTGACGACATCAACGTCGTGACACCGGAATAGTGCGGCTCGCGCACAAAGCGGCGCTCCGAGCGTCGTCGGAGTGACGCGAACACCGTTCGCACCTGCCACAGCTGAACGAAGAAAAGAGGCACCCTTCGCAGGGGGCCTCTTTTTGCGTGCGGGGACCAGCGGGCCGGGCTGACGCTCCTCTCCGGCGTGCCTCCGGCGTGAGTAGTTACCGTGCCCTTTTTGCTCGGAATGCCCGCGCCTGACGACTACAAAAAGGGCGCAACGCGTATCCGCATGAAGAAACGGGCCACCATCAGAGACGTCGCTGGGAAGGCGGGCGTGTCCATCGCGACGGTTTCGTTCGTGCTCAACAAACGAGCGGGCGAAGCCATCAGCGAAAAGGTGCAGAAGCGCGTGCTCAAAGCAGCGGAGCAGCTCGACTACCATCCGAGCGCTAGCGCGCGTGGGCTCGCCCGGCAGCGGACCCACAATCTCGCCCTCGTCTTCTATCGGGACCCATCCAGCATAGCGAACGCGTTTTACTCGTTCGTCGTCCAAGGCATCATCAAGGAGACGACCAAGCGGGAGTACAATCTGCTCTTTTCGTTCGTGGATGACGTCTACGAAGGGTCGAAACAACTGCCCCAGGCGCTGCGAGAACGTAACGCCGAAGGGGTTCTGCTGGTGCACATGACCTCGGCAAAGATGGTCGAGGACATCCGGGGCTTGGGCGTGCCTGTCGCCGCGGTCGACGTCGTGCCTCACCTCGATGACGTCTTCTCCGTGGAGATCGACAACGCGTCCGGCGCTCGACTGGCGACCGAGCACCTGGTGGAGCTCGGTCATCGACGCTTGGCGATGGTCGCCGGAGGTCGAGATAGGGCGAGCATAGCGGAGCGAGAGCGAGGGTTCCTCGAAGCCCTGGCTGAGGCAGGGCTGGAGCAAGCGGGCTCGAACCCGGTCTACGACTGTGGAGACTTGAGTCACGACGCCGGCTACGAAGGCGCAAAGCAGTTGCTATCCTCTGCAGAACGACCCTCGGCCGTCTTCTGCGCCAACGACGAGGTGGCAGCAGGCGTACTCCAGGCCGCGTACGAACTCGACATCGAGGTGCCGCAAGAGCTCAGCGTGGTCGGGTTCGACGACATCACGATGTGTCGCTACACCAATCCGCCACTGACCACGATCGGTATCGACAAGGAAGAGATGGGGAGGCGGGCCGTGCGCGGCCTGCTCGACATGATCGACGAGAAAGCCCCTACGGGGCGTCCAGAGCGAATGAACGTGGAACTCGTCAAGCGTCAGTCGACAGCCGCTGTCTCGAGCAAGTGAGACCGAACGATCTCGAGCCACGCGGCGCTGCACGACATGACCGTCGGTACTCGAAGCACGACGGCAGCCGAATCAGCGTCGGTATTCCGGGCAGAGTGCTTCGTGCGCAGCCTGCGCAGCTGAATCAGCGTCGGTATCTCGAGCACAGCTCGAGCAGCCGAGCGACGCTCGTCAAGGCGACGCACTGAACCGTGTCGGCTCCGCCGTAGTAGAGCTTGATCTCGCCGTCATTTTCCACGACCGCGCCGGAGGTAAACACGACGCTGGGCGTCTGCCCGACGAGTTCGTAGTCCATGAGCGGTTCGAGAATCGCCTCTTCTGCCAGTGCGATGACTTTGCTCGGGTCGTCGAGGTCGAGCAAGCTGACGCCCAATTGGTAGACGTAGTGCGCTTTGCATTGAGTGCGCACGCCGTGAAAGATGTTGAGCCATCCTTCTGGGGTGCGGATGGGTACCGCACCAGGGCCGATCTTCGACCACGCCCAACGCACTTCGGAATTCCGGAGCACGCACCTGCTCCGACCCCAGTGGATCAGATCGGGTGAGTACGAGATCCAAATGTCTCCCATGTCGCTGGGCGTGTTGGGACGGTCTAGACGCGCGTAGTAGCCGTTGATCTTCTCGGGGAAGAGCACGCCGTTGCGGTTGTCGGGCTCGGAGACGATGCCCATCCACTCGAAGTCTTGGAAGTCGCGAGTCTTCATCAGGCTGAGACGACAGCCGTGCCCCGAGTGAGCGGCGTGCATCAGGTAGAACGTACCTTCGATCTCCGTGATGCGAGGGTCGTAATACATCCCCGCCGTGTACTCGTCCCACTCCGGATCGCCCTCGGGCACTCGGATGGGCTCTGGGCGGGGCGTGAAGTGATAGCCATCGCGGCTGTCCGCGAGCCAGATGGTGTTGCGTAGCGCCGCATCTTCCGCGCGGCACGCCATCACGTAGCCCCCGGCGTACTTGATGATGCCGGAGTTGAATACCCGAAGGATGCCCGAGCCCTGTGGGAAGTCTTTGCCCGTCAGGATCGGGTTGTGCTCGTATCGTGTGACGACCGGGTTCATGAATTCGTCGACGGAGTGTTCAGCGTTCGCGGAAGTAGGCCACTTCGTCTACCCACACATCCCAGGTGCCGGTGCCCACGAGGAAGGCGACGCCGGCCAGCGCCTCGACGTTCGGGGTTGGCAAGGGCGAGGCTCGGCCGAAACCCTCTTGATACATCTCGTCGAAACGCAGCAGGTGCAGTTGCCACTCGTCACTGAGAATCACGGCACGACCATAGGCGTCGCAGGCATCTTGGTCGTACAGGCCGTCGATGCAGTAGGGCTCGAGGGAGTTGATCCTGCGGCCGGAGGATGTCGTGTAACCGTCCGGCACCGTTGCCTTGACTGACAGCCCCTCATGGGTGTCTGCCGCGCGTTTGGTCCAGAACGCGATGCCGTCAGCGCCCCACTCGGTAGCGTCGTAGTTGTCGTTCATGTTGGAGCCGAAGTTCATGCCCCAGTGACTGAAGCCCGGGGGGTTCGAGTAGAGATGAATGGAGCCGGCGCTTTGCTCACACAGCTTGCCTTCGTCGAGACTCGGAGCACCTTCGGTGTCGTCAGGCCATATTTGGCCCTCGACTGTCGACCCTTCGTCGGGCGGCCCAAAGAATCGCTCCTTGACGGTACCATCGTCATTGAAGCTGACGTTGCTCAGGTCGTAGCTGACGTACCAGCCCAGGGTTCGCGTGCCGTTGTCGTTTACTGGTTGTGTGTTTGGTGTGAACGGTTCGAGTAGCAGGAATTCGTAGTCCTCAGCGAACGACTCACAGTCCGTCAAGTCGACGGGTTCGTAACTCGACGGTAGCGCTTGGGGGCGCTCACTGTCTTCCGTGCCACCACAGGCGGCACACCATAGCGCACAGCAAGTAGCGAACAGCCGGACTGTGCCATTGCGCACTCGAAGAGCTCCGTGTGGGTATGGGCTGTCGACGATGGTTCTTCGTTGGCTCATATCACCACCACATCGATGCGCTGAGCATGAGCGTGTCGGCGTCGGGGACGATCGTCGGTTCACGCACTGCCGGGTAACCTTCGAAAACCGTGGACTTCGAACCGGTGAACCAGCGTGAGTACTGTAGCACCACCTGATCCTGCGAACCCCAATCGCTGTGGAAGATCAGGCGCGGCGACACGATGGCATGGGTGCGGTCACTATCATCGAGGTGGGGCAGTACTCGGTCGTAGCGAACGGATGCCGCCAGCCACTTGACGAAGCTATAGGTCAACTCCGTGCCGTATTTGAGTTTGCCCACGCCGTCGTAGAGGGCTATCTCGTCCAAATTGGCGAGCGTGTCCGTCGACTTGTCGTCACTGCTGACGCTGGTGTAGATCCCGTAGAAGCTCGCGACGAAGTCGGGGCCGGGCCCAACAGTGCCCGCGTCATAGCGCAGGAAGTTGCCGAGGGAGAAGTCGTACTGGGCGCCCAAGGTGAAGAGCGAGCCCGTGCCGTTGTTGCTGTCGGCGCCGAAGTACTCTCGCATCAAGCCGGTGCCGCCTCGGGCGTTGAGCACCCGAATCACACCCGCGACTGAGCGCGCCGTATCTGCGTTCGTCCAACCCATACCGGCGTAGAAGTGGCCGACGCGACCCATTCTCAGGCGCGCATCGGCACCCACGACGCCGATGCTGCCGTCGGGGTTGTTGGGTTGACGCGCGGCGCGGTCATCCTGCGAGAACGCCGAGACGTAGTGAAGCCCGACGGAGGCGAACTTCTGGTAGTCGAGCAGCGCATGCCCGTGCAGGGCGAAGCTGCTCCCCTGGTTGGGGTCGGCGAAGCCGTTCCAGCCGGCGGGCTCGACGCCGACGGGCGCTTTGTCCAACGTTCCTTTGAAGCCCAGCTCCGTGGTCAGGGTCAGCTCGGGGGACAGCACGTAGTCGCCTCTCGCAGTGAGGCCTGCGCCTCCGACGCGGAATAGCAGCGGCGTGCCGTAGCGGCCCAGATCGTACTCGCCCATCTGGCCGTAGGTGTTCGCGAAGGCGCCCACGTCGAGGGTGAATGCGATCTTCTTCTCGACAGGCAGACGGAAGGTCAGAAACGCGTCGTTGATACCGATGTGATTCGGCCCGTGGAAGAAGGCATTGGCGGCTGAAACGGCCCGCGCCGCAACGACCACCGTGGCGGTGACGTCCTTGTTGCCGTACGTGAAGTTGAGCTGCGTCCACGGATTCGGCAGTACGCCGCTGTACTCGAAAGATTCGAACTGCTCCGGGATCCTCGGGGGAGTGTGCAGCGTCGTGACCTTCTGGTCTTGAAGGGCCTGCTCGCGCTCGCCGATACCGATCGTGAGCGGCACGAGCACCATGCCGTGGAAGTCGAAGCGCCAATCGTTGGCCATCTGCGACTGTTGACCAAACGACGGCGTCACACCGCCGGGCAACGCCGTGATCTGGGGTGCGCCGGGGGCCAAGCCCAGAGTGCCACCTTCGACGTCATCTTGGGCGAAAGTTGGAGCGGCAAACGCCACACACCCCAGCGCGGCGAGCGTCGCCGCCAGGCGAGGGCGAGGCGCCATTCTACGAAGCCATGTCGTCATAGTTTTGGACTCGAGGATCGCTTGCGAAATCATACTTACCACCACATCGTTACGAAGGCGGAGACCATGTGCTGGTCGGGGTTACCGGAGATCGTGTTGCGGAGCCGGGTGTCGCCCTCCACGCGCGTGTTATCCCCCAGCAAATATCCTGCGTATTGAAGCGTGAGTGCTTCACGGGTTTTCCAGTCGGTTCTGAAGATGAGCTTGGGCGAGAAGACCCAGAACGCACGTTCCGGATCGCGCTCGTCGGGGGAAACGTGATCGATGCGAATGGCTGACGCGAACCAAGGCAGCATGCTGTAGGTCCACTCGGTGCCGAACTTGTACATGTCGCGGTTGAACTCGGCCGCCTGGGAGTCGACGTTGGCGTACACGCCGAAGACGGATGCCTCGAGATCAGGGCCATCACCCCAGAACTCCATCGGGTAACGCAAGAGCGTTCCCAGACTGAGCGTGTACTGAGCGCCGACAGTAGTGATTGTGCCGTTGCCGTTCGAAGCGAAGCCGAGGAAGTTGTTGTTCAGCTCCTTGCCGCCTCCTGCGTTCATGAAACGCAGCAAGTTGGTGATGGACATCGAATGCTCGGCGTTCAGCTGATTGACGCCGCTGTAGAAGTAGCCGAAGCGAGCCAAGTCCAGCCGTACGTCCGCGCCCTTGAGCGATACGCCGCCATCCTTGCGGTAGGGCTGCGTCGTATCGTCGTCGTAGGGAACCGCATCGTCGATGCGATCGTCCTGGCTCCAGCTGTTGACGTAGTGCAGCGATACGGTGTAGTTGCCGTAGTAGGAAGCACTGAAGTGCCCGTGGGCGGCGTACGTCGCGCCCGTTTCTTGCAGCGGGTACTCGTTCGAACTGTCCGGGACCAGGGCGGAAGGCGCTCGGCCAAACTGCCCTTTGAAGCCCGCCTCCGTCACGAACGTGACTTCGTTTTCGAAGGGGAAGGTGAACGTCGACGTCGTGCCCACGCCGCGGAGCTCACCCATGAAGGAGAGGCCGTAGGCGCCATTGTGGTACTTCGCCATGCGCCCGTAGCGGTCCGGGTAGGCGCCGACCAGGGTCGTGTTCTTGATGGGTCCGAGATCGGGGGTATACGTCAGGAAGACGTCGTTGAACCAAAGCTGAGAGGGTGGGATCCAGTAGTTGGCCGCGTCCATCGCCTCCCCGATGCGCCAGGAGCCGATGATGGCGGTGGCTTTGACGACGTCGTTTCCGTAGTGGAAGTTCAGCTGGGCCCATGGATTCGGCACCGTGTTGGTGTGGTCGAACCAGCCGAAAGTGCCCCCGGGCAGCACCGGGTCGCTGTGGATTGTCGTCTCTTTCTGTCCCTCGTACGCCGTTTCGCGTTTGCCGAAGGAAGCGAGTACGGGCTGCTGCAGGGAGCCGGTGAAGTCGAAGCGCCAGCCCTCGGTATCGATGGGCGCACCGTAGGCGGGAGTCACCCCACCTGGCAGCGCCGAGAAGTTTTGCGGTGCGTAGGGGCTCAGGCCGAGGGATGAAACGTCCCGGTAGCCTGGGACATAGGCGGGGCGCTCGCTCTCGTCGACTTGGTCAGCCATGGGCGCCTCGTAGTTATCGGGCATGTCGATGAACTCGGCACCCTTCGTCTTGTCTTCGGCCAAGGCAGCGTTGGCCGCCAGGAGAGTGACGAGTAGCCCGCAGGTGAATGCTGTAGTGTTACGGCGCATGAAGTCGATACCAGTTGGGGCTAGTCAGTTCGCGCTGCGGTAGAAGCCGACGTCGTCGATCCAAATGTCCCAGCTACCGGCTTGGTAATCGAAGCTCAGGCCAAGCACTCTGGAGACGTCGAAGAACGGAGCCGACTTGCCCCAGCCGGCTTGGCGCATCTCAGAGAAGGGGAGCTTGTAGAGCTTCCAGTTTTCCGACAGTGAGACCCAAGAGCCGTGCTTGTCGCAGCCCTCGGTCGTGTTGTCCTCGGGCGTGTCGAACAGGCAGACAGGCTCGCCGTCCACGACGAACTTCTCGTCGGTGAACGCGTCGGCGATGCTCACCTTCAGCATGCTGCGGCTGCCGGGGCCGACCCGACCCCAGAAAGCGATTCCTTCCCAGTCACGCAGATCGAGCGGTTCACTGATGGAGAAGTTGCGACCGAAGTTGCCGCCCCAATCGCGAAGTTGTGGTGCGACGAGGTGCATCGCGTATTGGCTCTCGCAGCGATGCCCGCCGATGACTTCCGATGCCCGCAGTGGCTTGTCGAAGATGTATGGCGACTGGCTCTCGTAGCACTCTTGGAGGCCGCAATCCTGGTACCCCTCCACGATTCGTTCTGCTCGGTCGAGCAAATCGACGAACATCTCCACCGCTAGGTCGCTGATCTCATCGTCGTCGAGTTCGTCTAGATCGTCGTGACCGCCATATTCCTCGAGCACCTGCTCGACCGTGCACCCACCACCGGTCACGGGGCGAACGGCCGCCTCTTGCGCGCGCAGGTAGATATCGGGCTCGTCGTTTCGGAGCATCGATTGGAGGCCCCCAAACAGGCAGTTCAACGGACGGTTGAGGTCGCTACGGTCGCCGTTGAGGTCGTTGCAGGCCTTGCAAACGTCCGTATTCGTGTACCAGCCGGTTGCGGCGCCCGTTTCGAAGTCCTCGACCCACATCAACTCGAGGTCGTCTTCCGCGGAGCAATCGGCGGGTCTCCCGCCGCGGTCTTCTTCGGGGAGAACGGGGGTCGTTGGTCCGGAGCCGCGCGGGCTGTCTTCAGTGCCGCCACAGGCGAGCAACGACGCAAGACAAACCCCGACACATAGGGCGCTCGTGCGAATGCTACCGTCTTTCATCGTCATTCATGCCTCGAATCGATAGCGATCAATCGCAGCCGACGAACTCGACGTCGCCGATGGACAGCTCGTACTCCGCACCCTTGGTGCTGTACTGCCACTGAATGGCGAAGATGGCGTCGCTGGCCACGCCGGGTGCCGGATCGCCCCAACCGGGTTGTTGCGTCATCTTCTCGAATGGAACGGTGTAGCGCGTCCACTCCTTCGACAGATAGATGTCGACGCCGAAGTCGTTGTAGCAATCGGTGCAGCGATCGCCGCTCGGCTCGGTGTTGATGTCGGGGGTTTTGAAGCGGATCGTGCCAGGGCCCTTGGCCCAAAACGCGATGCCCTTGTACTTGCTTGCGTCGTACGGGCTCTTGGGGTCGGTCAGATTGAAACCCAAGCCGGCGTAGATCGCGGGGCCTGTCGTCGCCATCTTGCCGGAGCCCTTGGCGTAGTTCTTGGAATTCGCGTCGTGGCCGCCGGGTACGAGCAACTTATCCTGAGGCGTGATGGTCGAACCTTCGGGATCCTTGAACGTGAACCAGTAGCCGCTCCGCCCATCAATCTTGATGATCTGCGTGTCACCGTCGTTCATGTCCTCGATCAGACCGTCGGGGCAGCTGCCGAGTTTCTCTGCGGCGGCTTCGTCGGCATTGAGGTAGGCGCCCGTGCGGCTGGTGATGCATCCGGTTGCGAGCGTGCAAAGCGTGGTGATGCAGAGCGTTGATAGGGCGTGCGTGGTTTGCGCTCGAAAAAGCGTTCGTGCCTTCATTACCGGGATCTCCTGATGGGGGGTCTCCCCGACGGCGGTGTCGTTTCTGGCCGCGTCATTCATTGCGCTCTGCCCTCCGACGGAACGCCTTCCGCTCGCGTCCAGTCCTCCAGTTGCTCGAGGCTGACATCGAAGCTGGACTTGGGTTGAGCGGGTGCTGGCGTCTCGGGGGGAGCTGCCTCGACTGGTGCTGGCGAGGGCGGCGGCTGAAGCGTGGTCGGACTCGTCTCGGGTCTCACCGCGGGGCTGGGGGCAGCCGGCAGAGGCTCCGGCGATGGGGGGTGGCTTGGCGTTGCTGGGGGCGGCGTTCCGCCAGCGGCGTTCGCATCCGGGCTCGCTTCCATTGCTGCTGGTGCTGGGGCTAGGGCAGGTGGGGCGGTTGCTAGTGCTGGGGGCTCCTGCCCGCTGCCTTCGGCAGCTGGGGTTGCTGCTTGGGGCCATTGTGCTGGCGCTTGCGAAACTGTGACGAAGCCCTGCGGAACTTGCCGTTTGGCAATCGGTTGCCCTTCGCGGGCCAGTTGGCAGACGCGCGCATCCTGCTGGAACCGCTGCGCGTAGCTCTGGATGAGCTTTGCCGTTGGGTCGGTTGCAGGTGAGTAGACGGTGAAGTGGTCGAAGTCCGTGTAATCCCGCTTCAGGTAGCTGTCGTAGCCGGCCTGCATCCAGTACATGCTGCCCGATCCACCGCCGAGCAGAATGATGTCGTTCCAACGTTTGTAGGTTCGCTCGCGTCGGTCCCAACCCTCGAGGATCTTCTTCGTTTGGTCGTCCCGAGTGACCACGATGCCGTACTCTTCGAGCACCGTCGGCTTGCCGGCGACGCGAGCGGCGGCGAGGTGATCGCTGATCCACTTGTCGCCCCAAATCGTGCCCGTGCCCCAATGATCCGGGTAGAGGTGGTAGGTGCCGTAGTCGATGTCGTCGATGGCGAGCAGGGCGTCGTGGTCCACGCCATCGGCCCCGGCGTAGAACCCGTTCGATTCGCCGTCACGCCAGAAGAAGCCTTCATCGCCCATGGCGATCAAGTGGTTCGGGTCGATGGACCGAACGTGCTCCGCCATCTCACGCGCCCAGTTGGTGATCGTGTTCTCGTCCCAGTATTCTTTCGTGGCGTCGAACTTGGAGTAGTTGCGGGTCCGGGGTTCGTTCGCCAGTTCCCACGCGAAGATGTAAGGGTCGTCCTTGTACGGCACGCCCGTGATCGAGTTCGTTCGATTGAGCAGGTAGGCGACCCAGTCCTTGTAGGCCTTCTTGACGCGCTCGTCCGTGTAGAACTGTGGGTGTTTATCTAGTCCGTACCAGATGAGGTACTGGTCCATGCCGCCGAAGTCGGGCCAGTTGTTGGTCAGCGTCAGCACCATTCGAATGCCGTACTGCCGGGCCTTGGCCATCATGATGTCGAGGCGCTCGAGCCCATTTTTGCCTTCGTTGTAGGCTGGGGCGTTCGCCTTGGTGTCCCAGTACTGGAAGTAGACGCCTTCTTTGGTGCCGTCGTCCTTCAGGTGGGGAACTTTGCCATCGAGGGAGCCCGCATCCAGGTGCGCCCAGTGCCGGAACACGGACAAGCCGATGTCCTTGGAGTTCTGCAGGACGCTGTCGATCATCTCCTCGGACTTGAAGATGAAGTAGTAGTTGTTCGAACCGTGGAAACACATCGGCTCGCCGTCGAGGAGGAAAACGGCGCCGGGCTCGTTGGTCGCCTGCGGCACCATGCCCTCGCGCTCTTTCGGCCAGGGGATCGTCGTCTTCTTTTCATCGGCGGCGCCCTCGTCCACCGCAGACTTGCTGCCCTTGAGGCGCCAGCCGCTGCAGGCACTGGTCGACGCGAGGCCCAAGGTCAATGCCAAGGCGATGCTCGCCTTCGAGGCGCTAGTTCCAAACCAGCCGCTGAGGGAAGAAGACATGAACGACAGATCCAACCTGAGATTGCGTGAGGCTGCTAATTAAACCGTTTTAGCGCGAGCGTTTCTACGCGATTGGCCCACGCGACGTCAAGGCATACTGGGGTCAAAACCGGGCTCTGCCGCTGAGCCAGCGCAGCCAACGAGCGCGTTGTAGAAGGGTGCCGTGGGTGAACTCCCGAGTCCTAGCCACGGCTGGCTACGATGCATTTCGAGGTCACGTCTTGGGCGGCCGCCGACGTGCGAGTTAGGCTTCACGCGCTTGCTGCCGCAGGGCTTTGTCGACGGTAGCTCCCTCGATGGACATGGGTGAGCGAGGCTCGACGCGCGACGGTTTGCGAATGGCTCAAACGCGACTCGAGGTCGCGGCGCAGTGGTTGACGTGCCGCCCGCCTGGCACCACGCCGCGTCCGTCGTCGGAAGCCTTTCCACGTCTTGCGATGCGCCAAAGCGTCGGCCACGGGTCCCAGCCAACGATGCACGCTAGCTCTGAGAAGGGTGACGTTGTAAGCCCAAATTAGTGGAGACCTCTGCTGGCCGCGGTGATGGAGCGCGATCGAGGCTGATACGCGCGATGCGGCTTCTTGGATTGAGCGCTGGGAGCGCTTCCGAGTGAGCGCGCCTAGCGGCGCGCTGAGAGCTCGGCTGCCGAAGGACTCTCCGCTTCGAGCTGGCTTTGCCCCGTGGGGCTTCTTGGCGCCCTACCTGCTACTCGCGAGCGTCTTCTTCCTGCTTCCGTTCGTCAGTGCGGCCGTGCTCGCCTTCTACCAGACCAATGGACCACTTTCCCGCGTGTTCGTGGGGCTGGATAACTTCACCTACCTGCTCGAAGATCCGACGTTTCACACCGCGTTGTGGAACACGAGTGTGTTTGCCTTCTTCTCGGTCTTTCTGCAGCTGCCCCTGTCGCTGGCGCTGGCGTTGGCGTTGAATGCCAGTCCGAACCGCTTCGTTTCGCTGTTTCGGCTCGTGTTGTTCTCCCCCAACCTGGTGGGGCAGATATTCGTCGGCATTCTGTTTCAGGTGCTGTTCACCCCACGCTATGGGCTCATCAATCGGGGTCTGCACGAGATCATAGGTTGGGGGTTGGACGAGCAATGGCTGAACGACCCCACGCTGGTGATGCCCGCCATCGTCTTGACGTCCCTGTGGATCTGGGTGGGGTTCAACATGGTCTACTTCCTGGCGGCGCTTCAGGCGGTGGACGAGAGCCAACAAGACGCGGCACGCATCGACGGAGCGAACGCTTGGCAGGTGTTCTGGTACGTCACGCTGCCTTCGATGCGGCACGTCGTGGTCTTCGTCACGACGATGAGCATCATCGGATCGTTCCAAATGTTCGAGCTGCCCCTCGCCCTGCTGAACCTGACTCACGGTTTTGGTCCCGACGACTCGGGGCTCACGCTCATCACCTACCTGAACGAGATCGCCTTTCGGTCGGGTGACTTGGGGCTTGGCGCTGCCATCGGCTGGGTGGTCGCCGGCGTCATCTTCTTGCTCAGTCTGGTGCAGCTCAGACTGACTGGGGGCCTCGATGAGTGAGACGCCTCGCGATTGCCCGTTCGGGAGGCAGGCGTGAACGTTCTGCGCGCGACCTGTTTGCTGCTGCTCGTCGTGTTCCTCGGGCTCTATTTGAAGAACCCGCGGCGCCCGACCTTGGCTCTGGGCTACGGCCGTGCGCTCTTGGTGGGGCTGGCGTGCGTCGCCGTGCTGCTGCCTTTCGTCTGGCTCGTTGCTGCGGTGTTCAAGGACCCGGCGGTTTTCAATTCGTACATCTTCTTTCCGCCGCCCGGGGAGTGGTCGAGCGAAACGATCAATCTGCACAACCTACGACGCCTGTTCGAGCCGAAACGAAGCCTCGATGGGACCGTTTATTTCTGGCAATACATCGTCAATTCGCTGACCTACGCGAGTGTGACGACGGTCGTTCAGGGATTCTTGGCGTCGATGGCCGGCTACGCTCTGGCCAAGTACCGCTTTCGAGGACGCGGAGTGCTGACGCTGTTCATGCTCGGGTCGATGATGGTCCCGAGCGTGTTACTGCTGGCCCCCATCTACGCAATGGCTGTGGAATGGGGCTTGGTCGATTCATTGTGGGGGCTGATGGTGCCCAATCTGGTCAGCGCCTACGGGGTTTTTCTGTTCCGGCAGGCGATCCTGGTAGTTCCAGACGCGTTGCTCGACGCCGCGCGCCTCGACGGCTGCTCGGAATTTCAAATCTACTACCGCGTGGTGATGCCCCTCGTGCGACCCATGACGGCGGTGTTCTGCCTGGTGGTCTTCCTCGGGCAGTGGAACGCCTTCTTCATGCCAAACGTGTTCCTGCACAGCGAGACTCAACTCACGCTGCCCATCGTGCTCAACCTGTACCTCTCCGACTACGTCAGCGAGTACGGCGTCTACCTGGCGGGTACGGCGCTGGCGATCATACCGCCTGCGATACTCTTCATTGCTCTGCAGAAGGAGTTCATCCACGGGCTCACGAGCGGGGCAGTGAAAGGCTGAGACTCCGCGCGCTCATTCTTCGACGTTGCGCATGAAGTCGGCCACCTCGGCGAAGCGCTGCCGCAGGAAGCTCTCCAGTTCGGGGGGGACGGCCTCATCTCGCATTGCTTGGTTCATGCAGCGGAGCCAAGCGTCGCGCATGGCAACGTCGACGCGCACGCGGGCGTGGCGCATGCGCAACCGCGGGTGGCCGTTTGCGGCGACGTAGTCTTGAGGACCGCCGAGCCAACCCACGAGAAATTGGGCGAAGCGGTCGCGGCTGCGACGGCTGACCTTACCGGGACCATCCTGCTGGTGCAGCGCCGTCAGCTCTGGCTCGCGCTCCTCCATGAGGTCGTAGAAGCGCTCGGCGAGTCTTTCGACGGCTTCGCGACCGCCGATCTGTTCGTAGGGGACGAGCATTTGGGGCGATGCCGTGACGCACGGCACGACAAAAGCCCATCACGGTGAGATGGGCTAGGGGGCCCGCAGAACGGGCACGATCGGGGTTGTCGGAAGCAGCGCGCCCTATTCGAAGGTGCGCTCACGCTTGCGGCGACGACGCGCCGCTTCCGCGATCTTCTTCCGCTTCTTGATCGAAGGCTTCATGTAGTGGCGACGCTTCTTCAGCTCGCGCAGCAGACCTTCGGCGGCAAGCTTTCGCTTGAGGTGCTTGATGGCTCGTTCCACTCCTTTGCCGTCGACGACGACCTGAAGTGGCTTACACTGGATGGCTTCACTCGGGTTGCTCAAGGGACCGGGAAGCTGACAAACCTTCGCGCCATTTGCAAACCCAAATCCCTGCTGAATCGCGAAATTTCCGTCGTCGGGACGGCACCTCCCTCCAAGAGTGCCACTGAACGCGCGTCCGGGAGGTCTTCATTCGGGAGGGACGGTGCTGTCAGCGGAATGGACCGCGAGTCGGGAGGGGGTCGTTCGGGGCATGAGGTCGCGCGCGCCAGCCCGGTGAGCCGCTCTTCGAGTGCCCAACTGACGCGAACGGCAGCCAGCTGCAGGCGGTGGCAATCGCGGCTAGGGTGGTCTTCCCCATGTCTCGTCGGACACCCGCACAGCTCATCCACGCAACCGTGCGTGCCATCCCGCATGGGCGGGTTGCGACGTACGGACAGATCGCCGAGCTCTCAGGCATTCCGCGGGGGCACCGTGTGGCTGCCACAGCCCTTCGGCATTGCCCCGACGACGTACCGTGGCATCGAGTGCTCGCCAAGCACGATCGAAAACGCGCGCGGATCGCTCTAACGGAAGAAAGCGGTGCGCTTCAGCGGGCGTTGCTCGAAGCCGAAGGTGTCCTCTTCGACGCGCAGCGGCGCACTTCCCTCGATGATTTCGGCTGGTTGCCTCTTGGGGACTGAGCGCTGGCGCGACGCAGTGGTGGGGTCAGTGGGAGTTTGAACCTGCGCCTGTCATTGGCGATGGAAAGTGCTCACCGCTGGCGGCTTCGTTCTGCACCCACGTCCAACATCGCGTTCAGCTCAGGAGGCTTGGGCTGCGGAAGTTCGGGCACGTCGCGCTCGCTGGTTGCGACGATTTGCCAGACGAGTCGTGTTGCGGCGACCGCGCCGACGGGAAGCATCAGGATGCCGAAGCAAGGCACCCAGAACAAGGCGGCGAAGGCGAGGCCGAAACCCAGCACCGCGCCGAAGTTCTCCAGGATGAACCCGATGCGATCACCGGAGCCCACTCCGCGCAGGGTCAGCGGATAGTCGAACAGGTTCCACGCCAAGCCCAAGGAGACGACCAGGATCTTCAGCGGAGTGGTGACCAGCGTCAGCGGCGGAAAGAGGGTACCCAACAACCACAGGCCGATCAGCACCGGCGTAGCGAACGCCAGGCCGAAGAATTGGGCGCGCAAGCCGCACCACACTTCCGAGACGAAGCTCATCTCGCTTCGCGGCGGTACGCCGAGCTCCGTCTCTTGCTGAGCGATCAGGTGCTCCAACGCCGGAGCACTCAGCGGCGGCGTGATGAGGAATGCCGCGAAAAAACCGACTACAGCTGACAGCAGCGCCATGACGCCCTTGAGCAACCAGGCTCCTGCCGTCGCAAAGAAACCTTCTGGGGCCTGCAGCCCGAGCAGATCGACGGTCGCGGGGGTGACCCAGGTCACGCCAGCGACCGTCCCGAGGATGGCAACCACCGCGAAGATCAGCGTCGGCACCAATGCGATGGGCCAGCTTGCAGGTTCCCGTCCCAAGAAACGAAAAGCGCCGAAGATGGAGCCGAAGCCTTGGAGGAAACCGGGGCGCCGCTGGATCTTCGTCATGTCCTCTCGACCACGACGGCGACGGCTTCGCCGCCGCCGATGCACAAGGTGGCGAGTCCTCGCTGCTGCTCTTTCGTGCGCAGCGCATGGACCAAGGTCGTGAGGATGCGCGCGCCCGACGCACCGATGGGGTGCCCCAAGGCAACGGCGCCGCCGTGCACGTTGACACGCGCGGGATCGATGCCCGTCAACTGCGAACAAGCCATCGTGACGCACGAAAAGGCCTCGTTGATCTCCCACAGATCGATGTCGTCTTTCGACAGCGCGAGCCGCCGCAGCGTGTTGTCGATCGCTTTGGCAGGCGCCGTCGTGAACCATTCGGGGGCCTGGGCCGCCGCGCCATCGCCGACGATGCGGGCGATGGGTGACAGCCCGTGTTCTTCGACCGCGCGAGCGCTGGCTAGCACCAACGCCGCCGCACCATCGTTGACGCTCGAGGCGTTGGCGGCCGTGATGGTGCCCTCTTTCTTGAAGGCTGGGCGCAACTGAGGAAACTTCTCGGGCACGCCGCGCCCCGGTTCCTCGTCGCGTTCGACGACGACCGCTGGCCCCTTGCGCTGTGGGACGGCGACGGAGACCAGCTCCGCACTGAACGCGCCGCTTGCGTCTGCCGCCAGGGCGCGTCGGTAACTTTCTGCGGCGAACGCGTCCTGTGCCTCGCGCGATAGCTCGTACTTTTCGGCGCACATCTCGCCGGCCTGACCCATGTGGAAATCGTTGTACGGGTCCCACAGGCCGTCGTGGATCATGCCATCGATGAGCTCGCCGTTGCCCATGCGGTAGCCTTCTCGGGCCTTGTTCAAGTAGTACGGCACCTGAGACATCGACTCCATTCCGCCCGCGACCACGATCTCTGCTGCGCCGACGGCAATCGCTCGCGAAGCGAGCACCACGGCCTGCAGACCCGAGCCGCAGACCTTGCTCACCGTGGTGCAAGGCACCGTGTCGGGCAGCCCGGCCCCGAGCGCCGCTTGCCGTGCTGGCGCCTGCCCGATCCCGGCCGACAGCACGTTGCCCACGTACACCTCGTCCACCTGTTCGGGCCCAACGGAGGCGCGAGACAGCGCGGCTTGAATGCTGGTCGCGCCCAGCTTCGGCGCAGAAAGCGACGAGAGGCCGCCCAGATACGACCCGATCGGAGTGCGAACTGCTGAAACGATGAAAACGGGTTCTTGAGTCATGTCTGATGCCTAACGCCCTGTCACGCTGGAGGCCACCGCGACGTTCTGTCCCCTCGAAACCACGGCCGATCCCGTAGCGGAATCAGCCGCGGTGGTCTAGATCCATCGCGTGCTTGCCAGCCCCGCCGATGCCCCCGACCACTCCACGTCCGCGCTGCGTTGGCCTCGCTTCGCACAGTATGCTTGGGCGCTGCTCGGTTATACCGTGCTGGTGATCTTGTTCGGGGCTTGGGTTCGCATCACCGGTTCCGGCGCTGGTTGCGGCGAGCACTGGCCGACCTGCCACGGCGAGTTGATACCGCGCTCGCCGCGAGTGCAGACCATCATCGAGTACACGCACCGGCTGACCAGCGGTGTTCTCGGTCCGGCCATGATCGGGCTCGTCGTGTGGGCGTTCCTCGGGGCAGGGCGTCGCCGCGTGGTGCGGATCTGTGCGAGCTTGACGTTGTTCTTCGTGGTGGTGGAGGCACTGGTGGGCGCCGGGCTGGTTCTTCGGGAACTGGTCGCAGACGACGACTCGGTGGCGCGGGCGATCGTGATCGCTCTGCACCTGGGCAACACCTTGCTGCTGACCGGGGCCGGCGCCCTGACGGCGTGGTTTGGTGCAGGTCGCTCCTGGCCGAGCCTGGGGCAACCGTTTGCCTGGCGCACGGCACTGTGGATTGGTTTGCTCGGTATTGCGCTCAGCAGCATGACGGGCGCTGTGACGGCGTTGGGGGATACGTTGTTTCCGGTGGCGCCAACCACCGATGGTGGCATGTTCGCGCGTCTGACGGATGACCTGTCACCGGGGGCACATTTTCTCGTGCGCCTGCGGGTCGTCCATCCGTTGGTCGCCGTCTTCGCTGCGGGGTTTCTGTTGTGGCTCGCCGGTCGCTTCGAAGGGGGGACCGTTGGCCGCCTGGCGCGGGTTCTGAGCGGACTGGTTTGGCTTCAGGTGCTCGCCGGTGCCCTCAACATCGCGCTCAGGGCGCCTGGCTCGTTACAGCTACTTCACCTATTGCTCGCACAGCTGGTGTGGATCGTCACCCTGCTGCTACTCGTTTCCGCGGCGCAGGCTGCCCGGCGAACGCCGTAGACAGGGGCGCCCGCGGCTGTCTCTCGAGCGGGGCGGACTCCTGTTTCACTGCCCGACCGGCGCCGCCTGCTGACGACCGGCGCCTTTGTTGCCTATCTGCTGGCGATTGTCTTGAATTCACCTGCGCACCGTCCCGTCCAAAGCCGGTGTGCCACGCGACCACGTTGTGGCGCTACCGATCCCCTCGGATCGGGAAGGAAGAGCCGCAAGGAGAACCCATGTCGAGATCCCATTTCATGTCCATCGCTTCCAAGTTGTTGTTGCCCACGTTCATCGCGCTATCAGCCGCCAGTCTCACCCTCGCCTGTGGCGGAGACGACGATGACGGCGGTGGTGGGGGAGGCGGTGGCGGTGGCTGCGCCGACGTTTGCGCCAAGAGCAAGTGCGCCGGCGACCCCGACAACGCCAGCTGTGTGATGCAGTGCGAGCAACTTCAGCAGGCTTGCCCCTCGGAAGCTGCGGCCCTCAACAGCTGCAGCGCGGCGCGTCCCGATAGCGACTGGGTCTGCGACGACTTCGACACGACCGTGCTGGCGGACGGCGTGTGTGAGATGGAGACGAATGCCCTGTTCAGTTGTGTGTTTGGCACGCCCTGACGCAGCGCCGTCCTGACGCGGGCGCGCGGGGAGCGTCTGCGGATGTCGCCCGCGAGTGCATTCGTACTCGCGGGCGATTTGCATTTCGTTTGGGCATGAACGCACGGGTGCCGGTGACGAATTGGCGTTCGTGGGACATTTCGGTCCTCCCCCGATGTGCAGCGCCACGACAAGACTCTGGCACGAACGGTCGAGGTCGTGAAACTGGCTAGTCGACGTCCCACTCGACGCACTTCACGGCATTGTTGGACTATCGGATCGTTGGACTACCGGCTCTTCGGGTCGCTTCCTCCTGCCGGTTCGGGCGGCAGAACCGCAAACTCTAGTCGAGAGGTATACGTTGTCTTCAAACTGCATCAGGAGAACGAGTCGCTCAACCCAGGGTCGCGTGCGCACGGGCTGGCTGCGTCCAGCGACTCTGTGCATCCCGCTGTCTTGCATCTCGTTGAGCCTCGGTTGTGGCACCGACTCGGATGGCACCGAGGAGATGGCGAGTACCCTCGGCCCAGCGACAGGAAGCACGCTGGGTGCTGGCTCGAATCCCAGCCCCGCCGTGACGCCCACTGGAGCGGGCACACCCGGGGCGTCCCCCGGCGCTGTCGCGGGTGGAGGCGTTTTGCCCACCGCTGCTGTTCAACCGGCGGCTACACCTTCGTCGCCAGATCAAACCCCCGTGGCAGGGGCGGACGGTTCCGGTGGAGCGGGTAGCGGGGCTGGCGAGCCTGCGGATCCGGCGGGCCAGGTGGATCCAGCTCCCGGCGGTGTGCCTGGTGTGCCGATGGACGAGGCTGCTGGGGGGTCGCCGGTCAACGCTGGCGATGATGCGACCGGTGGCGCGAGCCAGGGCGGCTCGCCGCCGATGACTGAGAGCGAAGGTGGCGCTCCTTCCGAGGGCGCCGGCGGCTCGATGGGTGGTGCGCCAGCCGATGGTCCCGCCGAGATGGCTGGGGCCGGCAGCCCGGGTTGCGGCTCCGCCAATCCTCTGCAAAGTGGCACCTTCATGGTGGACATCGATGGACGCTCGCGCACTTACGTGCTCGATGTACCCACCGATTACGACCCGAACAATCTCTATCGCCTGGTGTTCGTCTGGCACCCCCTCGGTGGTTCGGCGAGTCAGGTGGTTGGCGGCGGATACAACGGTCTCGAGTCATTGTCCGAGGGCACGGCCATCTTCGTCGCCCCCGACGGTCTGGATGGGGCCAATGAAATGGTCAGCGGCAAAGGCTGGTGGAACGCCGGTGGCGGAGACATGAAGCTCTTCACCACCATGCTGGACCGCTTCAACTCCGAGCTGTGCATCGATCAGGAGCGTATCTTCTCCACCGGGTTCAGCTTCGGCGGCATGATGTCCTATACCGTGGGTTATCAGTTCGACATCTTCCGAGCCATCGCCCCCTGTTCCGGCAATCTGACGGTCATCCCCCGCGAGGACAACAACGACGCGCCGCTGCCCATCATGGCGTTTCACGGTGACAACGACACCTTCGTGACGACCTCGGGCGGGCGCGATGCGTTCGACATGTACCACGCCAGGAATCACTGCGGCATGCAGACCATGCCCGTCGATCCAAGTCCGTGTGTCGAATACCAGGACTGCGACGAGCCCACCATCTGGTGCGAGTTCCCGGGCGGTCACGAACCCTGGTCGCAACAGCCGCGGGCGATCTGGGACTTCTTCACTCAGTTCTGACGCGACGGGCGGGGCGCTGTCCGCCCCCGCCGCTGTCCGCCCCGCGCCGGTCGTTCACTTGCGCTGGGGTCGTTCACTTGCGCCGGGGTCCCGCCCCGGCGCAGTGGCTGGACGGCAAGCGCTCAGAGCACCACGTCGAGCAGCTGGGCTCGCGCGAGGTGGCGATTGAGCTGCTCTTCGAAGTCGGGGATCAGCTCATCGAGGTAGAGCACGACTTCGTTGTCGTTGGAGCGGTCCACCCGGCCACTGACGACCAGCTCGTGTTCGTCGAGGATGAGCGTGAGGCTGATGTCTTGTCCTGGTGCCAGGCTCGGCGCGGGGCCCTCGAAGTACAGCCATTCGGTAGATAGCGCCGTGATCTTGCGGGTGGGGCCGTCGGGCAGTCGTGCCGCAGTCGGTATCAGTCGTGAAGGCTCGACCAGGTAGTGGATCTTGCGGTTCTGCTCGATCAGCGCGTCGAGCTCTTCGAACAGGGCGGCATGCAACGGATTGTCTTCACTCTCCAGAATGGCGTCGCGCATGCGCTTCATGGCCTTCTGAGTGTTGACGATGTTGTCGCGCATTTCGCTCAAGCGGCGTCGGTCGCGTGCGATCTTGCGGCCGGCGACGCGCAGCAGGTTCTGATGAAAGGTAAACGCGATGTCGCCGTGCTCGCGCAAGAAGGTCTCCAAGGCCGCGGTCGAGACGGACAGCACCGTGGAGCGCTCCGTCGCGATCACCGTCAGCTTGCGCACCTGACCCGTCATGGCGCTGAGCTCGCCCAAGGGCGCGTGGGGATGCACCTCGAACACTTCGCCCTCCTCGCCGCGCACGGACAGTGCGCCCTGGATCAGAATGCGCAAGTGGGAGGGCACGGTACCGGCTTCGAAGACGACCTGCTGGGGTTCGAAAATGTCGTCGTCGAAGATCGTCAGCAGGCTTTGCAGCTGGTCTTCCGAAAAGCCCGAGAACAGGGGGACCGTGTTGAGCAACGAAGGGATGACGGAGTTGGCGTCCATGGCTCCTGGATAGGTTCGAGGTCGACCTCACGCAAACGGTTTTGTGTGCACGGGTCACGCTTTTCGTGCGCGCGGTGCGAGCCGACGTTCGCAAGGCCACCTGACGGCCTCCGCGACGAGCCAAAAAGTTCCGGCCCAGCCTGCGCCAGTAGGAATGTCACGCCTGCCTCGTGCTCCCCCTGCGCGCTCATCAGCCCGCCCGCGCACGGACTGCGTCGAGCTGGCAGCGCTGTGCTTTCTCTCCCTAGCCTCTGCGTCGCGGTCTCGAGAGAGGGTAGGCGCTGCTCTCACCAACGCCGTTCGCTTCGTTAAGCTCATCGGCAGTGCTGCGCGCTTTTTCCCGTGTGGCTCCGATGTATACCTTGATCGTCGCTGCGGTTCGCGAAACCATGAAGCGCTCCCGCTTGGCACGGGCAGTTCACATTCATGGCAAAAGACGCGAAATTCGGGACCTTCGGAGGGGTCTACACGCCCTCGGTTCTGACCATTCTGGGCGTCATCATGTACCTCCGCTTGCCGTGGGTGGTGGGCAACGCTGGGCTGGAGACGACCCTCGCCATCATCGCGGTGGCTCACGTCATCAGCGTCTGCACGGGCCTGAGCATTTCGAGCATCGCGACGGACAAGAACGTCGGGGCGGGTGGCCCGTACTACATCGTCTCGCGCAGCATGGGTTTGCCCATCGGCGGCACCTTGGGCTTGTCGCTGTTCGTCGGCTTGGCCTTCAGCATCAGCCTCTACGTGATCGGCTTCTGCGACAGCCTGCTGCGCTATTTCGACCTCGAAGCGTCCGTCACCAACATCCGCATCGCGGGCAGTGCGACCCTGGTGCTGCTGACGGTAGTGACGCTGATCAGCACCGCGTTCGCGATCAAGACGCAGTACGTCATCTTCTCGCTCATCGGGCTGAGTCTGATCAGCATTGGGCTGGCACCCGACCAGGGGCCGCTGACACCACTCGCCGACGCGGCCCGCGACACCGACGACATCGGCGAGTTGTTCGGTATCTTCTTCCCCGCGGTCACTGGGTTCACCGCGGGCGTGAACATGTCCGGCGACTTGCGCAACCCCAAGCGCTCCATCCCCAGCGGCACGATGGCGGCCATCGCTACGGGCTTGGTGGTCTATGTCGGCTTGGCGGTTTTCCTCCATTTGCGCGTCCCTGCAGAGCAGTTGGTGAAGAACCCGTCCGTCTTGGTCGACGTGGCCGGCGTGGGTTGGCTGGTCGTCGGCGGCATCTGGGGAGCGACTCTGTCGTCGGCCTTGGGCAGCATCATGGGCGCGCCCCGCATTCTCCAGGCGCTCAGCGTCGACCGCATCACCCCAGGATGGTTTGCCAAAGGTTACGGCAAGACCAACGAGCCACGAAACGCGTTGGTCCTGGCGTTCCTCATCGGTTGGTCGGGGATCCTGATCGCCGAGTTGGACGTCATCGCCCGCATCGTGTCGATGGTGTTCCTGACCACCTACGGGTTTCTCAACATCAGTTGCGCGTTGGAGAGCTGGGCCAGCCCCGACTTCCGACCCGACTTCAAGATCCCGAAGAGCGTGAGCCTGCTGGGCGCGCTGACCTCTCTCGTGGTGATGATCCAGCTCGACCTCGGTGCCATGGCCGGCTCGGTCGCGTTGATGGCCGCGGTCTACGCTTGGCTCAAGCGCAAGCAGCTGCGTTTGGACTCTGGCGACGCATGGGAGGGGTTCTGGGCCTCGTTGGTTCGGGCCGGGCTGTATCGTCTCAGCCAGGAGCGTCAGCAGCGACGCAACTGGCGACCCAACGTGTTGCTGTTTCGCTCCCACGACGAGAGCACCCGCACGCTGCGCGCCTTCGCCGAATCACTGGTGGGAGGCAACGGACTGCTGACGGACTTCCGCCTGTTGCCCGAGGGCACGAGGAAGGCTCCGATTTCCCACGCGCCCCGAGCAGACGACAGCGGGGAAACGGAATCTCGAGTCGGCGTCTTCCGTCGAGACCTTTCCGTCGACGACACCTACCAGGTGATTCAGGAGGTCTGCCGTTACCACGGCTTTGCCGGCTTGCGTCCGAACACGGTGCTGCTCGATTGGCGCGAGTACCGCGGTCACCCAGAGCAGCTCGCCCGCATCGTCGGCTTACTCGACGAGCTGGACTACAACCAGCTCGTCTATTCACGGGGAGAGAGTCGGCAAGAGGACGTTGCGCGCATCGACGTGTGGTGGAAGCAGGGCGCTGGCAATCTCAGTTTTGCGCTGGCCCTGATCCGCTTCATCACCAGCACTGAGCTCTACCGGCACGCAAGCACTCGTTTCCTGCTCGTCTCCGACGACAGCGCCAACAACGACATCCTGCGCACGCGCGCCAAGCGGGCCATCACCGAGGCCCGAGTCACGGCCGAGGTCGAGATGATCAACAACGCGCGGGAGGGGCTGCCCGTCGTGGAGTGGGTCAAGCGACACTCCGAAGACGCCGCGCTGACCATCGTCGGTGTCGACGACGACGCACCCGACGAAGACCGCGCCGGGATCGCCCGCCTGGAGAAGGAACTCGACGCGCTGGGGCCCGTCCTGCTCGTGCGGGCGAACTCGGGTTTTGCTGAGACGCTGACGGTCACGCGCAAGGTTTCGCACTCGCTGGTGCCCGTCGCTCCGGAGTCGGAGCAGCCCATCACCGACGGCCTGGCGACGGGAGACAACCCCCAAGTCCAAGCTCGAGTCGGAGATTTGGCGGAGCGCTATCAAAGCGCCGTGCTGTCTCTCTACGAGCACGCGGTGGTGCGACTGTACGTGCCGCAAATCGAGTTGTTGCGCGGGGTGCGCGCCGCGACGGAGCGCCGAGCGAAGCAGCTCGAAGAGCGCCTCGCGGGAGAGAACCCGAAGAAGCAGCGCAAGCTGGTCAACCGCATTCACAACAGCTTCCTGCTGGAGGTCAAGAAGCTGTTCGAGAACTTCCTCGACAATGAGCTGCCGGCTCAGCGTGACGCCCTTGCCGCCCGCATCGAGGCCTTCGTCGACAGCGAAGAACTGCGGCCGGCCGACGTCGACGAGGTGATCTGGATCCGAGAAGCGAAGGAGCGTTTCGTCGCGTCCGAGGACGACTCGCCCAAGTTGCGTCGCTTCAAACGACGTCGGCGCGTGCTGGCGTTCTTCAAACGAGCGCTTCCGAGCTACCCGGTTCCGACGGGTTTGCTCGAGGCCCATTGTTACGACCGCCTGCTGCGTGAGGTGTTGCTCGACACCGTCGAGCGGGTCACGTCGGACTGCCACCAACTGATCGTTCACCTCGGCAAGCGTTTGAACGAGCCGGATCTGGTGATCGAGCTGCTGCGCGGTTTGGAAGAAGGCCAAGAAATGGCCTCCGGTATCGAAGAACACCGCCAGCGGTCCCTCGAACATCTCGACGAGCTGATTGCCGATGAAAAGCGGCGCTTGGAGAAGCGTCGCGCTCGAGTCATCAGCGCCACCCGCGCCTTGCTGGAGGGGTACGCTGCGTCGCTCGGGCGTTTGGACGTCTACCAAGACCGCCGCAGCCTTCGTGTCACGCCGAAAGAAGCGCAGAAGCTCGAGGCCGACTTGGGCGAAATGGCCGAGCCTTGGCACGACAACCAAAGAAGCCTGGTCGAACGTGCGCTCTTGAGCTTGGAGGTTTCGGAGTTCCATCATCGATTGACGGCGATCGTCAGCCGCGAACGCGAGGGCTTGATGCTCGCCATACGCGGTGGCGTGTCGCGGGATCTCGACACGCTGTTGACGCAGCTCGAGGCGTTGCGCGAGAAGCTCCAGGCTTCGGACGAGTCCGCCAAGAAGACCGCCAGCGAGATCCATTTCGACTACACGCCACAGTTCGACCCGGCGCCGATCCTGGAACGATTGACGAAGGAGACGGAGCAAGTCGTTCAAGACTTGCCCGAGACGGTGCAGACGCTGGACAACGATTCGATCGAGCGCCTGGAGGAGAAGGGCATCGCCGCCAGCCAGGTCGAACACATCGACCTTTCCGTCAGGCCGTTGATGCAGTTTTCGGTGGAATCCGAACTCGTGGGGGTGCTGGGTGAAGGGCTGGCTGGGCTGCCGGGGGTGGAGCAACGCGCGTCCTCGGTGGGCCACGACGTGGCGCGTCTGATCGCGTTTCAGGTCACCGAGTACGAGTCCGAAGAGAACCAGAATGCGGAGGAGTTCGGCCAACACATGCTGCCGGCGGTCGATAACGGCATCGAGCGCGTCACCGCCGAGCGGAACAAGGTAGCCGAAGCTCTCGAGCGGCAGCTGACGACGCTCGATGAACGACTGAATCAAGTCCTGGTTCGAACGGGCGTCTACGAACTCGCGAGTTCGTCGGACAGCTTCGACATGAGTGTGCGGCGCCAGCGCGGGCGCCGCGCGGTGACCGGCGTGCAGGGCCTGTTCTCGAGCGTTGCCGGCTTCCTGCGACGGACTTCGGTCAAGAGCTTGTATCGCCTCAGCACAGGGCTTCTGCTCGCCAAACGTTTGCGGCAAGGACCAGCCTCCACGGGCAGCGCGGTGGAGCAGGTGATCGCCGACGTCGCCGCCAACAGCCCAACCCCGGAGGTCGTCGAGAAGCTGCCCTACTACTACCGCCAGCTGTTCTTCGGGCAGGCGACACTGAACGAGAACTTCTGGGTCAGCCGCGATGCGGAGTTCGCCCTGGCTAAGGCGGCGGTGTCGAACTTCAAGTCGGGCAAGACGGGCTGCCTCATCATTCAGGGGGAGCGGGGCTCGGGCAAGAGCGCCCTGTGGCAACACTTGGCGACGCGGGCGTTGGAGCGCCAGCCCGTTTACCGCGTTCATCCCAAGGCAGGAGGCAGCTCCGAGCTGCGTGTGTTCGAGAAAGCCCTTTCCGAGGCCATCGGGCAGCCCGGTGCTGCAGTGGATCTGTTGCGGCGGCTGGAGACGGGATCCGTCATCGTCGTGGACGACTTCGAGTTGTGGTGGGAACGTTCGCCGCGAGGGCTCGAGGTGGTCGACCTGGTGCTGGACTTGATCGATCGTTTCGGTGACCGCTGCTTGTTCATCTTGTGCATGAATCGCCAGGCATACCGACTGTTGGCGCGCTTGCGCGCGCTCGACGATCGGGCGCTGGGGGTGGTCGAGTGCGGCATCGTGTCCGCCGAGACGTTGAAGCGCATCATCTCGCTGCGGCACGACTCGACCGGCGTGACCTATTCCTTGGACGGCACCGAGCAGGGTGAGCTCGGCCAATGGGCGATCGCGCGTCTGTTCGCGGCGCACTTCCACTATTCCAAGGGCCTGATCGGACCAGCGCTGCAAGCCTGGGTCACTCACATCGAGCGCTGCGGCAAGGAGAGCATCGATATCCGCCGCCCGACGAACGCCTCGACGCCGAGCTTCGACGAGTTGTCGGTCGAACAGGTCGCCATCCTGGTTCAGCTCAGTTTGCACAAGCAACTCTCGGTCGAGCGCTTGTGCCGCGTCGTGCCGGGGCCGCGCAGTCCAACCCTGCAGCTCATCGCGTCACTGCGACGCATGGGGCTCGTCGTGGAACCGCGTCCACACGTCTTCGAGCTCAATCGTTTCATCATCCACCTGCTCAGTGACGATCTGAAGAATCGGGGGCTCTTGGCATGAACCTGCGGGCGATACAGCACGTCACTCCAGAGGCCGCTCTGAGCGAGCAGTTGTCGGACGCCGAGCGTTTACTGCCGGGCGGTTTCGGCTTCGAGCTCCAGGCGGGGTTGTTTCTCGTCGGAGGTCTGGTGTTGGTGGGGGTGTTGCTCGCCTTGTCCAGGTTGACGACCCTGGTGCCGATGCGCCGCGACCGGCGGGAGGGCGTCGAACGGGCCGTTCCCGTGGTCGGGCTCTTGCTCGTCTTGCCGTACCTGCTGTTCGCCTTGCGCGCGCTATTGCACGACACGGGGCAGGTTCAGGCGCTCACCTTCTTGGCTTTCGTCGCGCTCGGACTCCTGTCCGCCTGGTTCGTGGTGCGCGATCTCGTGGCCGGCGTGGTGCTCAAAGCGGGCAGGATCTGCTCGTTGGGTGATCGTTTGGTCGTCGGTGAGCTCGAGGGGCGGGTGGCGCGCATGGGAGTGCGCACGCTCACGCTGGAGACGAGCCAAGGGGAGGAAGCGCTCGTGCCCTACTCGGCCTTGTCGCGTTCGACCGTGGTGCGCACGCCGGCCGTCGAAGGCGTGGCTCCTCACGTCTTTCGGGTACGCACCCCGCCGGACGTCAGTGTGGCGGACGCGCGGCGCGCCGTTTTGGAAGCTGCTCTGTGCGCTCACTGGGCGAGCGTGGTGCGCAAACCGCAGATCAAACCCCTCGGTAAGCAGATCTACGAAGTCACTGTGTTCGCTCTCAACGGCGACTACGCGATGGACGTCGAATCCGCGGTGTTGAAGACGACCGGCTACCACGTGGTCTCTCCGGAGCCGTCGGCGTCCTGACGGGAGTCGGGCAAGCGAGGGCTCGCTGCTCCGGAGCTGTCGTCGAAGGGCGTTTGGCCCCGTTTCGGCGGCTGGGGGCTGTTCTCTGCGCAGCAAGAGCGGGTTACGAGCTCGCAAGACCCCGAGACAATCCGATCGCAGCGGAACGGGCCAGGTCCGGCGCGCTGGGAACGACGTTCGGAGCCACGGGCGCTCCGAACAGCGTTGGTGGACGGTTTGGGGTGCCGGGATAGGTCAACACCGCAAGTTCCCAGTCGCGGCGCTTGCTCGCGGTAGGTGGAAGGGCTATCACCCCACGCCCAATCGCGGCCCTCGCGCTCTTCTCCCCTCGCGCCTCTGGTGTGCGCTGAAGCGTTCCGGTCCGCCCAAGACTCCTCGGTGTCCAGATCCGAGGCAGGACGACCATGCCAACCACCGATATAGCGGCGCCCGAGCCAACCTCAAACAACGACCAAGACGCTGAACCGAGTTCGGCGGTGAGTTCGTCACCCGCTGCTTCGCCCAGCGAGCCACCCCCGTCGTCCCCCTGGCGCGGAGTGCCGGAGGTGCTGCGTCCCGCCATCGAGCAGCGCGGCTTCGCGGGGCTGACGGAAATCCAGCGTGCGGTGGTCGACGTTCAAGGCAAAGGGCGCAACCTACGCCTTTCGTCGAAGACGGGTTCGGGTAAGACGGTGGCGCTGGGCATCGCCATCTATCCCGCACTCGCAGAGCGCAACGTCCGAGAGATCCGCGCCCTGATCATCGTTCCCACGCGTGAGTTGGCGCATCAGGTTCAGAGCGAGCTGCGTTGGCTGTATCGGGATTGCCCTGGCGCGCGCACGGAGGTCGTCACCGGCGGTACCGACATTCGTCAAGAGAAGCGGCGTCTGCGCGAAGGACCTACTGTGGTGGTCGGTACTCCCGGGCGCCTCTTGGATCACGTTCAGAGTGGCGCCCTCGATCTGTCGACGGTGCAGGAGGTCGTCCTCGACGAAGCCGATCAGATGCTCGACTTGGGATTCAAGGACGAGTTGGACGCGTTGGTCGCGCAGCTGCCGACGGAGCGTCGTTCGCACCTGGTCTCCGCCACCTTTCCCCGCGCCGTGGAGCGTTTGGCCGCGGCGTTTCAGCAGGATGCGCTCGAGCTCGAAGGCACGCGTTTGGGCGAAGCCAATCAGGACATCGAGCACATGGCGCACCTGGTGACGAACCGCGACCGCTACCCGGCGATGGTCAACGTCCTGCTCGACAACCTCGGTGATCGCTGCCTGATCTTCGTGCAGCGTCGCATCGACGCGGCGACGGTCGCCGAAGCGTTGCGCAAGGACGGGTTCTCCGCCTTGCCGCTGAGCGGCGATCTGCCTCAGGCCCAGCGCAACCGCACCCTCTCTTCGTTCAAGTCCGGCGCCATCGACATCCTGGTCGCTACCGACGTGGCGGCGCGTGGGCTCCACGTGGACGACATCGCGCTCGTGATCCACGACGACATGCCGCGTGACGCCGACGTGTACACCCACCGCAGTGGCCGCACCGGGCGGGCCGGGCAGAAGGGGCGTTCGATCATGCTGGTCGTGCCCCAGGCCCGACGGCGCGTCGAGGTGATGCTGCAGCGAGCGGGTATCGGCTTTGCTTGGACGCCGCTTCCCAACCCGAAGAAGATCCGCCGCAAGATGATCAAGGCCGGGCGTCGCAAGCTACACGCCGGGTTGGCCGAAGTTGCCGTCGATCCGAGCGGGATCGATCCCACGCAAAAAGAGTACGCCGAGCGTCTGCTGGCCGAGCACGACCCGATCCACGTCGTCGCGGTCTTGCTCGAACAAGCGAGCCCCAAACTGCCCACCGAGCCGCGCCACATCGTCGAGCCCGATCTGCAGCACGAGCGACGCCCCAATCCCCATAGGTTCCGCCCTGCTTCCGGGCCCGGTCGACGCGATCAAGGCCGCTATTCCAAGCCCAAGCCGCGCCACCGAGCCTTCAGTGGTAAAGGGCGGTGAAGCTCAGCATCGGAACGACCGCGTCGTAGTCGCCGCTGTCGCCCTGCACGCCAGTGATGTACTGCACGCGCCCGGCGATGCCGAGGCTCCATTGAGCTGAGGCCCACAGGTCGTAGCCGACACCGCCGATCATGCCGAAGCCCCCCTCGGTTGGTTCACTGGAGATGTCCAAGACACCAATGCCGACCAAGGCCGAGACGTGGAAGCCGCCCCGCTCCCACGGAAACCAGTCGACGAGCAAGCCCATGGTCACGGCGCCCATTTCGCTGAGGAACCTGTCGTCGACGCTCGGAGCCTCGCTTCTCGGTGACTGGCTGACGACGCCGGCCATGCCGAACGCCAACACCAAGCCGGGAGCGATGGTTCCCCCGATGTTCAGATCGAGGAAGCGCCCGCCTCCGCTGAAGTCGAACTCGTCGACCCCGGTGTCGAGGGTGGCGTTGATGCTGCCGAGATTCAGCCCGAAGCGCAGGTAGAAGCCGTCGTGCCGGTGCGCGATCAGCGCCTCGCGCTCTGCTTTCTCTTGGTCGAGCTTGTCTTGCGTGGCTTGCTCTTTCAGTGCTTCGATCGCTTCGGGACTCATCAGCCGTTCACAGCTCAGCTCGGCCGTGCATTCGTAGCCCTCGGCGCAGGGAGGGTTGCAGGCGGAAAGACAACTACCCTCGGAACACCGGTAGCCTGCGCGACAAGCAGGCACGCAGGCTTGGGCCTCGGGCAGAGCTGCTTCCGAGTCGGCGGACGGGGCTGTCTGGTCCACGCCGGGCTGCGCTGCGCTCGCTGCGTCGGTGGCGGGAGCAGCAGGAGGTGGGGCAGGGGCGCCGGAGGCGCTCGGCTCGGCTGCGCTGGGGGCTGGGCGAGGCTCTGCTGAGGCCGTACTCGACGTCGGAGCTTCGGTGGCCGGCGGCGGTTGCGGGCTCTGTGGTTCGTCTTGGGGAAACGACGGCGGTGGCAGCACGGGCGCTGTCGAGGAAGCGCCCGTTGTGGGCTGCTGTGCCCGCGCGACGCCGATCCACGACAGGGTGCTCACCAGCGCCGCCGCACCGAGCAACGTCGCAGTGTTCAGTCTCGGCGCAGTGCGCAGTCCCGGCGCAGTGCTCAGTCTCGGCGCAGTGTTCAGTCTCGGCGCAGTGCGCAGTCTCGGCGCAGTGCTCAGTCCCGGCGCAGTGTTCAGTCTCAGCGCAGCGTCGATTCTGGACGCAGTGCCGAAGCGCGTGGCGCCGCTGGTGAACTGGGCAGGTTTGCTGCGCGCTGTCGTTTTGGCCAAGGCGATCCCCATTCGATGCATTCGATGACTCTCCCGCAAACACGTTCAGTAGCCGACGTTCGACGGGGCGACAACCCACTACCGTCAATGCCGCCGCTGAGGTGCGGAATCGTTCAGCCTCACGCGGAGCTCGCGAGCGTTCGTCATCGTGTGGGCGGCAGTTCAGCTGTTCCTCGAGCGCATCGGTGCCGTCGCGCGCAGCCCTCAGCTGTTGGGCCTCGCGTGCATCGGCGCCGTCTAGCTGCCGGTGATGGCGTCGATCCCGAGGATGGTGAGCGCCGCGTTGACGATGCCCATCAAGCCCTCTCCGGCGACGAGCCCCGACGCGAGCGCGAAGGTGTATTTCTCGGCTGCGCTGGGGATCTTCCGCCTCCAGAGCAACCACACCAGCGTGCCGTAGAAGATCACGAGCGAGTAGAACGCGGGGATGATGAAGGCGATGCCCAGCGCCAGCCCACTCGGCATCCAGGCGGCGAGCTTTCGCACTCGGCGCAGCAGGGGCAAGGCGACGCCCAGGGCTGCGGTCGAAGCCGAAGCGAGCAAGGCCCCCGGCGGCAGGGCATCGAGCCCTTGCGTCAGCAGCTCCGCCATCGCCTTCCACGCCTGCGCCGCCGGTGCCGGCAGCTTGCTGCTGCCGATCTCGTAGCTGGCGGTGAACAGGAAGTAGACGGGCACGACGAACATCACCCCCGCAGCGATCCCCACCAGCTGAGCGAGGAATTGCTTGCGGGCCGAGGCGCCCAGGAGGTGACCGGTCTTCAGATCCTGCATCATGTCGGCGGCCTGAGAGGCGCCTGCGCCCGTGATGGCAGCGGCCATCAGGTTCGTGCCGATCTGCCCAGGCGCGATGCCGCCGTAAACCAGCTGGGTCACCTTGCCGACGCCACCCACGGGATTGATGTCCGTCTCGCCCGTGGAGCGCGTCGCAACGATCGCGAGGATCGACGAGAGCACCACCGCAACCAACGTCAGCCCCGGCGCGATGTCGAACACGACGTAGCCGATGATGGCCGTGAGCAACGTGCCCACGAGCAAGCCGCCGAGCCACCACGAGTTCGGAATGTGCTCCTTCGAGCCGGCGTCGTGGGCATCGCCGAGCTGCTTCGGCAGACGCAGTGCGCGCAGCAAGGTGGGCCAAGATAGAGCCAGGCCGGTCAGGGCTTCACTCACCATCAACGCGACCCCGGGCCACAACAGCCACCCCCGCGGTCCGTCGCTGTAGCTCATCACTTTGCCCGGTGCCCAACCCTGCGCTTGGGCATACGGCCCGAGCACACCCCAGGCAAGCACCGCTCCGAACGCGAGTGAGCCAGTCACCCGCGGTCCGATCAGAAAGCCCGCACCAAAGAGCGAGGGGCCGAGATAGAGCGAGAACGTCCAGCTGGCGGCCACTGCCAAAAAGCCGATGCCCAACCACTCGTGCACGGGTGGTGACTCCAGCTGCGGCACGAAGTGGGAGGCCAGGGTGTAAGCGCCCGCCAGCACCGCGCTCCAGATCAACACCCGTGCCTTGAGCAGCGCTTCCCCCGCTTCGCTGAACATCGCCAGGATCGTCTCGGCCGTGGCGGTGCCCGTCGGAAATCGCAGGCGCTCGATCTCCACCAGCTGTCGTCGCAGCGGCACCGCATAGAACACGCCCAGATAGGCCACCGACAGCGACCACAGCATCAGCGCTTGCCACGAGAAGTGATGACCCAGGAGCTCCATCGCCGGGATGGCAGCGACCAGACCCGCCGCCGACGCCATGCTGCCCGCCGCCGAACCCGCGGTCTGCGTGATGTTCGTCTCCAACACGGTGAGTCGCTTGGAAAGGGAGGCGAAGAGCGCGAAAGCGAGCACCGCCGAGACGATGGAGGCCCCGAAGGTCCAGCCGATCTTCAGCCCGATGTAGATGTTGGTGCACGCCACCACCCCACCCACGACGCAACCCGCGAGCACGGCGCGCGGTGTGAGTTGCGCTTCACCCGGCGTCGGAGTGTACTTGCGCTCATCGACCGAAGTGTCGTTTGCAGTGGCGTTCCGCGCGTCGCTGTGTTGGGTGTCGCTGTGTCCCACGTCGCCGTGCCCGTCGTTGCCAGAGCGTTCGTCGCTGTGTTGGGCGTCGTCGTGGCGCTTGCCGTCGGGGTTCCGGGGGCTCATCGTCGAGGGCTCGCTTCGCGGGGAGGCTCAGAACGCTGGCTGCACGGGTCGGTTGCCGTCGTAGAGGTAAAAGCCGCGGCCGCTCTTGACGCCGAGGTGCCCCGCGGCAACGAGGTTACGCAGCAGCACCGCGGGGCGGTACTTCGGATCGCCGATGTCTCGGTGCAGCACCTCGGCGATGGCCAGCACCGTGTCGAGCCCGATCCAGTCCGCGAGGCGGAAGGGGCCCATCGGGTGGTTCAGCCCCAGGGTGGTGGCCTGGTCCATGTCCGCGATGCTGGCGACGCCTTCACTCAGGGCGAAGCAGGCCTCGTTCAGCATCGGGATCAGCACGCGATTGACGATGAAGCCCGGGCGGTCCGCGCTGGTGACGACCGTTTTTTCGAGTTTGTCGCCGAACGCGACGAGCAGCGCGTGGGTCTCGTCGGAAGTGACGAGGCCGCGGATCAGTTCCACCAGCTGCATCACCGGGACGGGATTCATGAAGTGGACACCCGCGACCAGCTCCGGGCGCGAGGTGGCGGCGGCGAGCTGCGTTATCGAGATCGACGACGTGTTGGAACACAAAAGCGCGCCCTCGGGCGCCAGCTGATCGAGGCGCTGAAAGAGCTGGCGCTTGAGTTCGAAGTTCTCGGTCGCCGCTTCGATCACGAGCTGTGCTCTGCCGACACCGAGCTGCAGCTCGATGGCCTCGATGCGAGCGAGCGTGGCCTGCGCCTGGTCGTCGGCCAGCTTGCCCTTGTCGACCAGCTTCTGCAGCTGCTTTCCGATGCTGGCCTTGCCCGTCTCGGCGACGGACGCGTCCACGTCACACAAGGCCACGTCGAAGCCGTGCTGCGCGCAGACTTGGGCGATGCCACGCCCCATTTGACCAGCGCCGACGACGGCGACAGTGCGGATCTCTTCGAGCTTCATCATGTCAGCCCGAAGGGTAGGGGGGACGGGGGTTGCTCTGCAAGGCCGCTTCGCAGGCTGCTGCGTCCTCAGGCAGGAGTTCTCCGCAGCCTCGTGGCAGTGCTGCCGAGACGCCTCAGTCGCTCATTTCTTCGACCTTGCCGTCGGCGTGCCGCGCGAAGCGCTTCTGCTCGGGCGCGTGGGTCGGGGCATCGTCGGGCCAGGGCCAGCCGCCGTATTGGGTGCGCTGGTAGTCGACGAAGGCCTGCTGCAGCTCCGCGCGCGTGTTCATCACGAAGGGGCCGTAGTGGGCGACGGGCTCGGCGATGGGGCGGCCCTGCAACAGCAAACACTCCACCTCCGACTCGCCGGCTTTGAGCGGCACGGGCTTCGAACCGTCGAGCACGACCCCTTGGTGGCTGTCGGCGCGGTGATCACCGACCTCGAGCGACGTGCCGCGATGGAAGTACAGCGTGCGGATCACCCCGCTTTGGGACGCAGGCGGCAAGGTGAGCTCCGCGCCTGGCTGCATCGAAAACCACCAGATCGCGACGTCCGACTCGGGTTTCGAGGCCCACGATTCTGGTGGTGGGGGCGGTGCCTTCTGTCCCTGCAACTGACCCGCGACCACCATCACCTCGGACTTTCGGCCCGCCGCATCTTCGATCACGACGTTGGGGATCTCGTTGCCCCACAGCATGCTGAAGTGTGGCTCCACCATCTTGTCTTTGGCTGGCAGGTTGAGCCAGATCTGAAATAGCTCCAGCGGGTTATCGCGGTCCTCGTGCACGAGGGGGAACATCTCCGAGTGCACGATGCCGCGACCGGCGGTCACCCACTGCGCGTCTCCGCGACCGAAGCGGGCCGTCGCGCCCAAGGAGTCGGAGTGGTCGACCAGGCCGCTGCGCACGACGGTCACGGTTTCGAAGCCGCGATGGGGGTGCTGGGGGAAGCCGGGCACGGAGTCACCATGGTACATGCGCCAGCCGTCGATGCCCTCGAAGTCTTGGCCGATGTGTCGCCCTTGAAGCGAGGCTTTGGGACCGAGTTTGCCGTTGCCCTCGGGGTAGGCGTCCTTGTGGTAGGCGCAGAAGAGGAAGGGGTCGACCGTTTGCCACGGGAAGCCGAGGGGGAAAGTTTCCAGGATGAGACCGCTCATGGACGGGAGTCTAGGGCAGCCGTTGCCCAGGCGGTAGTCTGCTCGCGCGCCGTTCAGCCCCAGCGCCCCTCGTAGGTGGCGTGGCTCATGCCATCTCGTCCGCCGGAGACCAGTTGGACCAGGACGCGCATGGCTCCCGTCAGTTCCAGGTACTGCTCCGCCGATCCGAGGATCTCGACGTACATGTTGTGGTCGAAGCCCTCGCAGTCGCGCAGCATGATGCGGGCGTAGTTGCGGCTGTCAGCTTCCACCAGGAGCTTGCCCTTGCTGTAGTAGTTCGAAAACAAGCGGGCGTAGAGCGCGAGCAGCGTGGCGGGTTTGACCAACTTGAGCAGCGCCTTGTACACGCCGTTGATGTCCTGCATGGCGGCGCGTCGGCCCAATTCGCGCGTGAACTCGTCGGCGTTCCGTCCGCTCTCGTCCACCATGGCTGCCAACAGCTCGCGGTACCACTCGACGGGGTACCAGCCGGTCGCGATCAGTTGGCGGTACTGGATGCCCTCGCGCAGATCCAGCGAGCAGGCTTCCAGCATGGCATCCAACCTGCCGGGGTACATCAGCTCGAAGCAGGCCACGTTGGTACGAAAAGCAACGCCCTTGACCAACGTTCCCGATGCCCCCACGGGGATCAGTGAATTGCGCGACCA
>JBNKHV010000156.1:0-27603 GCA_050290545.1 Polyangiaceae bacterium
TGCCGACTGCGGGACGAGCCTCAGGGTTGGTCGATCACGACGTCGTCGATGTAGATGGTGCCAGTCCAATCGCCGCCTTGCACCTCAGGACGAATGGACAGTTCGGAAACCGCAGCCAAGGCGCTCGCGTTAGGCGCGAAAAGACTGCTGAAATTCGTGCTGAGGCGAGTCCACCCCGTGCCGTTCAAGGTGGCGCCAAAGGCGACCGGGCCCGCGCCCAAGATCACACCTTGCGTGGTATTCAGCGCTACGGTGACCACACCGTCAGAGTTTGGTGTAGTGCCGTAGCGAATGCTGAAGCTCAGCCTCAGCCCGGCAAGTGACGTCGTACCGCCGCACAATCGCACACGGAGATCAGCGCCTGTCGTCCAGTCGCCATCGCCAGTAACCGCGACAGAGCCTGGCGTGAGATCGCCTGTGCTGGCGTACGCCACCGTCGACGAACCCGAGTACGAGCTCGACAGATCCCAGCCCTCCAGAGCACCCGACTCGAATGACCAGGCGCCACAGTAGGCGAAGCCAGTCGAAACGTTGTTCGGACACAGCTCGACGACCCCAGGAGCGCAGGCGTTGTCGCACGAGCCACCCGAGCACACGGCTACGGCATTGGGCTGGGTGCAGTCGGCGCAATCGAGCCCGCAAGCCAGCTCGTCGTCGTCGTCACGGCATTGCTCCGAGAAAGGCCCAGTCGTACAGCGGTGTTTATCCGCAGCACAGTCGCACTCACCAGCAACACACGCCAACCCCAGACCGAGCCCGCAGCTGCTGCCGCAACAATCCTGCCCGTAGCCGCCGCACGCACTGCACAGACCGTCGGCGCACACCGCCGAGCTCCCGCGCTCAGTCGGTGCCGGGCACGCCTCGTCACAATCTCCGCAGTTGTCGACGTCCGTCGCGATGTCGACGCAAACGTCGGAGCACAGAAGCTCCCAGACCCCCGGACATTCGCAAGCCCCCGACACACACGAGGATCCACTCGGACACGGGTTGCCACACATGCCGCAGTTGTCGTCGTCCGTGTCGAGGTCGACGCAAGTGTCGGTACACCACGTCTCAGACGCCGAGCACGCATCGTCACACGCCCCTGCGCCATCGCAGAACTGACCCGCACCGCAACTCGTGGAGGTGTTCGCGAAGCTCGCTACGCAGTGGGCAGCCTGCGTAACGCATTGACCGAAGGCCGAACAACGATCCGTCGTCAGTGGGTCGGGATAATCGGCACAGGTCGAGTCTGCCGCGCAGCTGATCGCATCGCAACGAGCATCGTCGGACGGGAAATCGTCGCAGAAGCCGTCCGTGCCGCACGCCGCGCAGACACCATCGCACGCCTGGTTGCAGCACACGCTATCGCCGGCCGCGGTCAACGCGCAAAAATCGGACCCGCATTCATCGTTCGAGGAGCAGATCTCACCCAATCCCAACTTGTTGGGCACCACGCATTCGCCGCCGCCATCGCAGCTGCCCACCCCATTCTGGCAGGCCGTACCACCAGCCACGTCGACTTGCGCGCAAGCGGCGATCGTCGCGCACAGCCCAACGCCATCACAATTGCCGACGTCCGTAGAATCATACGTCCGGCATTCGGTATCCTCGGGGCACGCCAACGCTCCGCACGCGTCATCTTGCTGGGCGGCGACGCACGCTCCTTCGGTCCCGGCGCCATCGCAGGTGGAACAAACGTCGGCACACGCACTTTCACAGCACACGCCATCGACGCAGAAGTTCGACGCACACTGCTGTGCCCGGGTGCACGGCGCACCAAGCTCCGCCGGATCTGCGCCCTCGTTCTCCCCTGGAGTCGGAGCTCCCGGCGGGTCTGAATCCGTCGTCATCGCTGCCGGCCCGGCCCCGACGTCGGTGGATGTTCCTGCCTCGTCGGTGCCGCCTGCGAGTTCACCGTCGGTATCCGCAGCCTCCCGAAACCCCGCGTCGTCCGTGCTTTCGGCCTCGGGCGCAGCATCTGTCTCCGACAGATCCGTGCTTCCGGTTTCCGCAGAGGAGAAGTCTGGGCGGTCGCTCTCACAGGCGACGCACAGGCCAAGACCAAACAGGAAAGCCAATCGGTTGGATAGTACGAGCATTCGATAGTCCCCTTCTACCCACGGCGCTGAACCCGATGCCCAGCCGCGAGGAACTGAGCGCTGCTGTTAGCAGATCAGGACCGTCCATCCAAGCTCAGGGCTCCGACGTGGCGCGCGCAGACCATGAGCGACCGGATCACGCTGGCAGAAGAGCCCCGCTTCAGCACGCTGCGATCAAGGCGCTGCGCCGCTGCCGATCCAAACCCGCAACGCGTCGATCTCACTCACGCTCAGTCCGGCACCCGTCTTCGGCATCTTGCTGCCGGAACACAGCTGGCTCCCGGTAACCTTGTGGACGAGATAGCTGTTGTCGGGCTCGCCGGGCGCTACGAGGAGACGGGCACCGCACTGCCCCGAGCTCTGGCCCACGAGTGCGTCATAGGCAACGCCTTCGCTGGAAAGGTCGAGTCCGTCCGCCGGGCGACTGCCCCCGTGACAGCTCATGCTTCCGCAGCCAGCGCCTTTCAGAATCTGGTAGACATCAGCACCGAACGAGGTCGCGGGCCAGGTGCACACACCGTCGGCACAGCTCGAGCCTCCGGAGCAGCTTCCGCAGCTGCCGCCACATCCGTCGTCGCCACATTTCTTGCCGGAGCAATCCGGTATGCATAGATCGCTGCAGGCGCCCGCGCTGCAAGTCAGTCCGTCCGGGCATGTCCCGCAACTGCCACCGCAGCCGTCGTCGCCACACACGCTGTCACCACAGCTCGGCTCACATGCGCATCGTCCTGCCTGATCGCAGGAACCGTTGGCGCACTCTCCGCAGCTGCCACCGCAACCGTCGTCGCCGCAACTCTTGCCGAAACAGTCAGGCTGACAGACGCACTGACCACCGGCAGCGCAGTACTCACCGTCGGCGCAACTGCCGCAGCTGCCGCCACAACCATCGTCCCCACACGTGCGCCCGTCACAATCCACGCTGCAGTTGGGCCCGCAGGTGCCGGCGCGCGTGTTGCACAGGAGCTGCCCCGGGCAGTTGCCACACGAGCCCCCGCAGCCATCATCGCCGCACGTCTTGCCCGTGCAGTCCGGCGCGCACTCGCACATCGTCGCGTCCGCCGTGCAACTGAGACCATACGCGCACGCTCCGCACGACCCGCCACAGCCGTCATCACCACAGCTCTTGCCAGTGCAATCGGGCAAGCAGATGCACTCGCCCGCACTTCCACAGACTTCGTTGTTGGCGCAGCTGCCGCACGACCCGCCACAGCCGTCATCACCACAGCTCCGACCATCGCATCGAGGCGCACAGGCGCAAAGGCCGTCCACGCCGCAGGTCAGGCCACTGGCACACTCGCCACACGTGCCTCCGCAACCATCGTCCCCACAGCCGCGACCAGAGCAATCCGGCGAACACGGAACGGGTTCACACTTGCCCGTTTCCGCGACACAACTATCCCCGTCACCGCAGACGCCACACGCCCCCCCGCAACCGTCGCTACCGCACGCCTTGCCGTCGCATTGGGGTTCACATGGAGGAGCATCCAACGACGTCAAGTACTCGTCGAGCAGCTCCACCTCACAGGCCGTCAGCTGCTGCCCGATGGGCATCGTCTTTTCTTCCAGAACTCGCACCCGGATGGGCGTTTCGTAGGCGAAGATGTCGTCCTCGGTGTCGAAGTCGACGCCGACGGGCGCGCCGATACGCGCCGCTCCTTCGAGCTCCACGGAGTGGCAGCTGTTGCAGCGTTGCGCGAAGAAGTCCTGCGCGAATCCCTCGTAGGTCGCCTCCTGCAGGCAACTAGCCATGCCGTCACTCGGCGCCTCGCTACCGGCGTCGGGCTGAACTTGGTCCGTCGCCGCCACGTCGTCGGACATCGCTGCTTCGTCAGTAGCCGCAGCCGGGGACCCATCCGTCGGCGTGACTTCGTCCGAGCCTCCGCCGTCAACCTCATCGGCCGCATTGGAGGTCGTGTCGGAAGTGTCCCCGTTGCTCTGGCCGCAGGCAAGGCAGAGCATGAGTGCGGCACAGGCTGCTCGAAGAACGCGTATCTCGGAAGAAAGGGCAGAAAGGTAGACCAAGGTCATCGATTCCTACGACGCTCAGATTCGGTCCAGCACCCCCGAGCGCCTGGTCCATGGGTGGTTGGACGACGGTGGCGTTATCACTCGTTCGCCGACATTCTTCCAGATTCGCCACGAAAGAGGTCGGGCGATGAGCGGAGCGCTGCGAGTGTGCCTGCGAGGCGTACATGAGTACCCTCCGAACCACTTCCCAAGCTCCGATGGCACACCAGCTCGAACTGATCGCCGACTGCGAACCTGAAACCGAAACATCGTGTCAGAGATTGACCCTAGTGCTGCCCACCAACTGGTCGTTGTGGTCCGTATGAGCTTCGGGCGGTTCGGCATGATTCTCGTCGTGTGTGCACTCAGCATCAACTGCAGCGGAGTGGGCAACGGTAGCCCTGACGCTCAGGAGGTGGCTGAAGCTCCCGCAACGGAGAATGGTGCGACCGTCACACCGGTCGAAAGCCCTCCTGCAGCGGGCAGCGACGGGACGACGAACGTCGGCAGCTCGACCAACGACGTCACGAACACCAGCGGAGCGAACAACACCGTGGTCAGCAACACTACCGCCGGTGCAGGGCCTGCTAGCGACCCGTCCAGCACGCAGACGGAGGTCGGGAGGGGCGTAGGGCGAGCGCCCTCGAACGCCGCCCTCGACGGCGCGGCCCCCATCGAGCCGACGAACGACACCGCAAGCTCCCCGGGGACCACCTGCGACGGAGCGCTCGTACTAGAGACCAACTGCGCGGGCGCCGCCTGTCACTCCGGCGGGCCGCGCATCGACCTCGTGTCGTCGGGAGTGATCGACCGATTGCTCGACATGCCCTCGGATTGCGGCGACCTGCTGCTCATCGACTCCACCGATCCCGAGCGGAGCTACTTGCTGAACAAGGTGTCCAGCCAACCCGATTGTGGCACCCCGATGCCCGTGGCTGGGAGTCTGAGCGCGGACGATCTCGCGTGCTTGCAAGCTTGGGTCACTGGCATGGCACAGTAGCTGGAATGGCCGCTGCCGACAGCGCTTCACCCTCGCTCACACGAGCCGACAAGTCGCCTAGCCAACGACGCCCTCCGCACGTTCATCTCGCGCACTCGTCGCGGGTGTGGCAGCCTGGCACCGGACTCGGACCAGTCGCCGGAGGATTCGATGATCAAGACGTCAGCGGTGTGGATACTAGCGGCCCTGTGCTGCGCTGGATGCGATACGAGCGACGAGCCTGAAGGCAAGACGTCGCAAAACGCGGACTCGGCGGACGAAACCGAAGACGCCACCACCGATGATGGGTCTTCCAGCGGCAGCGACGGCGACGCCACGACAGACGAGGGTGACGCAGACAGCCGCGGCGAAACCGAAGCGAGCAACGGTAGCTCAGCGAACGGCGCCTCCACCGACGAGGACGGCAGTGTCGACCCCGTAAAGCAAAACGCGAACGACGACGGCACCGGGGAAGCCATGCCTGGCGGCTCAGCAACCGAGGGGGGCGGTTCTCGAGACGCCAGCGGCGATGGCGTCTCGAGTGCCGGCGATAGCGGTTCCGACTCGACGGGAACCGACGCCCCACCTGACGAGGACGCTAGCGGCGATCTGTCGACGGCCCCTGCCGACGCCGTCGACAATCCGCTGACGGATCCGACCACCGGCCCCCCCGCGGGGAACCCCGACGGCGACTGCGACATCCCCCTCGAAGCCCTACCCGAAGACGTCTCCGATCCCGACCACGTGATTGGAGATGGTACTCCCGAAAGCTGCACCGCCGAAGCAGTCGTCGAGACGATCGCGTTGGGGGGTGTGATCACGTTCAATTGTGGACCGGACCCGGTGACCATCACGCTGGATGAACCCGCTCGCATCTACAACGACTCGACGGAAGAGATCGTCATCGATGGCGGCGGACTGGTCACCCTCAGCGGGGGTGGCTCGACGCGCATCCTGTACATGAACACCTGTGACGAGTCACTGACGTGGACCACGCCGACGTGCGACAACCAAGACCACCCTCGACTCAGCATCCAGAACCTCACGTTCATCGACGGCGACTCTCGCACGGAGACCGAATACGACGGCGGCGGCGCCATCTACGCGTCGGGTGGGCGGGTCAAGATCGTCAACTCCCGTTTCTTCAACAACAGATGCGCCGACGAAGGCCCTGACGTCGGTGGCGCTGGCGTGCGCGTCTTCCAGCAATACGAAGACCAGCCCGTGTATCTCGTCAACAGCACCTTCGGCGGCGAGGAGGGCTACGGCAACGTCTGCTCGAACGGAGGCGGTATCAGCAGCATCGGCGTGTCTTGGACCATCATCAACAGTCTGTTTTCCCACAACCAGGCGATTGGAAACGGCGGCAATCCTGCAGACGACGGTACGCCGGGCGGCGGCAGCGGGGGCGCCATCTACAACGACGGCCTCACGATGACGTTATCCCTGTGCGGGACGCGCATCGAGGACAACTCCGTCAACGCCTATGGCTCTGCCATCTTCTTCGTCAGCAACAACCACGACGGTACGCTCGAAATTCGGGACTCCATCGTGCGGGGCAATACCGGCGGCGGGTGGAATGTGCTGCCAGGCATCTCGATGCACGACGACACCGAACAGCTCATCGAAGGTTCGGTGATCGAGTAGCGAGTGAAACGGAAAGCTGGCCCGGTCGGGGGGCCTAACCTCGCGTTCTGCTTGTCACGGTTCCGCATAGCGTCGGTATGTCCAAACTGCCGACCCGCCTCCTCTCACTACAATTGGCAATCATCGGGATCTGGGCGCTGACCGCCCGGGAATCGTCACCAGCGCCGCTCCTGCCGGTGAGCAACTCCACGGACGCCGCGAGCCGAAGCCACTCCTCCGTGTTCAGTCGATCTTGGAGCGACCCCACGCTGGCGAGCACGGGTCTCGGCACGTTCGAGCGCGCGATGGCGCGAGCCAGCGAAGACGCGTCAGACCGCTCCAACGAACGTCACCCTCAGACTCACTCCCCGAAAGCGAACGACGAAAAACGGCTGGTGCGTCTGCCCCAGGTGGACGTCAATCGAGCCATCGTGCTCGAGGCCCGCCGCATCATCTCCGCGCACCATCTCGATCCCTTTGGCACCGAGATCCCCTTCGAAGCCGACGGCAAACGATACGTCGCCGTCATCGAACGCCACTATCACCCGCCTGGAGGCGAAGCCAAGCCGTGGGGGTATCACCCCGGGGTGTCAGTCTTCTTGCCGACGCGGGTTCTGCAATAAGCCGCGCGGAAGCGAGCCCTTCTGCCGGAGGTTCATGGCACTCTTCGCCCCGTCGATGTCGCCCCAGGATGCCCCAGACGCCACCTTGCTGTGCGCAATCGCTCAGCAACCCGGCTCCTGCCGCGCCGAGCAAGAGGAGTTCTACCAACGTCACGTGCGCTATCTGCTGGCCGTGGTGCGTAAGCACTGCATGCGCCTGAACTTCGATGCACACGAGGTGGAGGATGTCGTGCACGATACGTTCCAGCGCGCCTTCGAGCGAGCCGCCACTTTCAGAGCCTCCGACTCCCCGGACTCCGACGAACAGCGCCGTTGGAGCCGGGCCTGGCTCGGTCAAATCGCGCGCAATCTGATCCTGGCGAAACTGCGGGCGCCCAGCGAGACTCCAGCGAGCGATGTCCTCGAGCACACCGCGGCCACGCGCGACTCCACTCCGCCGTCAGCACCTAACCCGCGCATGCAAGCCTTGCGCATGGCCCTCGAATCACTGGGCGAGCGCGAGCAAGACGTCCTGCGCGTCTCAGCCCTCTATCATCGAGCTGGCCACGACCATCAACGCCTGCCCAACGAGGTTTCAGAGGCGCTGGCAAAACGTTGGAGCACGAGCAACGACAACATCCGCGCCATACGCAGTCGCGCGCTGAAGAAAGTCGCACGACTGACGACGGAGCTGATGCAACGAGGTTACCACCATGAGCAAGCCTGAGGATCCGAAAGAGGCCCCGCGTGAGTCGGCCCCTGATTTGTCGACAGAAGACTTGGCAGAAGCTCTGGGATCGATGGGGTTGTTACCACCTGAAACGTCGGAGGAAGTGCGGCTCGCGGAAGCAGAGCTGGACGAACGGAGCGTCGAACTTCCGCCGTCACTTCGAAACTTCCGACGCGACAGCTCCGTGAAGGCCATCCACGACGCTGAAACCGGCTCCACAAACGACAACGTCGTCCCACTTCGCCGATCCAGCGACGCGAAGAAGACGCGAAATGCCTGGCCGTATGCCACCGGTTTTGCCCTGGGGGCCGCGGCCGCTTCCGTGCTTTGGATGAACACGTCGACGCCTGCCGTGCCAACTCCGAAGGTAGGTGGCGCGAGCTCCGAGCTCACGAGCCCACCAGCGCCAACGGAGTCGAAGTTGACTCTGGAGCTTGCCGCCGCGTGCGAGCAATGCTGCGCAGGAGCGCGCTGCGGCGCGGCAGCCGGAGATCTTTCCTCCTGCGCTTCGGGTCGTGAGTGCATCAGCTGCACACCGGCGGACGTGAAGAACGCCTACAAGATCCGGATCAGCGCGCTCGGCTTGAACGACGCAGGACGCCGTTGGGCGGAAGCACGCGGCGGCGTATCCGATCTGGAGGTCTGCGCCGACATCCGCGGTCGCTCGCTGGGGTGTCGTTCGGCAACGGAGCAGCCCACGGACTTCGTCGAATGGGCCTCGTTGCCTATCGCAACCACCAACTCGCAACTCGTTGGCGGGTTGCGCGTCGTGCTCCGTGCTACTCGTGCAGCATCGAAAGACGCGAAGACCGCGCGCGATGGCCAGCTGGCGAACACCTCCAAGCGAGCGCCCCTCGCCAGCTGGTCGAGTGCTGTCAGCGTCAGCCCCGAAACCCTCTGCCGCGGCGTCGCCGCGCGACTCGCCCTGCCCGATGGCGAAGTCATCGGGCGCATCTCGGCGTTCTTCGACGACACGTACTTCGTGGAATTGGAACGAGCGGGATCGGTCAAGCAGCTGCTCGCCGCCGAACAGCGCTTCGAATTCCACGGCGGTCACGCCAACATCTACGAGGCCTCCACACCGGGAACCGATCGCTTCGTGCTCGCCATCGGTCCCACCACCCGGGCACGCGCGGACGCTCTGCGCTGGCAGCTGCTGGACCAAGGCTTCGAATCCCGCATCACGTTCGGCGACGACCATCATGGGCCTCCGCGCCCTCGATGACCGCGACGAGTTCGTCCGTAACGTTCACGATGTGTGGCAGCTCTACCGGCCCAAAGGCGCCATCTTTGCCATCGAAGTGTCGACCGAGTCGATGTCGGTGCCGGGGTCCGCATCGAACTGACAATCCCGGGGCCCTGAGGCAGCGCGCAGATGACCCGTAAGCGCGATCTGCTCGCGTCCCCACTTCCGAAGTTCGACGGGGTCGCATCGCCCGCGGAGAGTTCGACGAGACCTATCGCGCACCGGATGACATGTTGCAGTGAGCGTTTCATGATGTCTCAGCGAGTGCGCATTCGTTGCGCCTGCACCGCTGTAACTATTTGAAATCGTGGTTCTCACCACCGTGGTCCTGGAGTGGCACAACCGTTGCTGATGTTTCTCCGCGAGGCGCGTCGCGCCCCGGACTGCAGAACCAGGAGCAACGGACATGGAGATCAAAGCCTTCTACGATGAAGCAACCTACACCCTGACCTACGTCGTTTGGGACGGGGCAACACGGGACGCGGTGGTGATCGATCCTGTGCTCAACTACGACCCACTAGGCTCGCAGACGAGCACTGAGTCGGTGGACGAAGTCGCGGAGTTTCTGGAAGCCCAGAGCCTGCAGCTTCGGGCGATCCTCGAGACTCACGCCCACGCCGACCATCTCTCGGGCAGTCAGGTACTCAAGCACCGCCTGGGGGGCGCACCCGTCGTGATCGGCGAGACCATCACCAAGGTGCAAGAAACCTTCGAGGGCATCTTTCAACTGGGCGACGACTTCGCCACGGACGGGAGCCAATTCGACAAGCTGATCAAGGACGGAGAAACGTGGCAAGTGGGCAGCTTGTCGGTCGAGGCTATCGCGACACCGGGTCACACGCCGGCCTGCATGACCTACAAGATCGGGGACGCTCTATTCACCGGGGACGCGCTGTTCATGCACGACTATGGCACGGGCAGAACCGACTTCCCCAAAGGCAGCGCCCGCGACCTATACCATTCCGTGCACGATCGCTTGTACTCACTGCCGGATGACACGCGAGTGTTCGTCGGCCACGACTACCAACCGGGCCAGCGAGAACTGCGCTACGAAACGACCATCGGCAAGTCCAAGCGCTGCAATCCGCAACTGCGAGCCGAGACGACGGAGCACGAGTTCGTCGAGTTTCGCAATTCGCGGGATGCCGAACTGGCGGCGCCACGTCTGTTGTTCCAGAGTGTGCAGGTCAACGTCAACGCCGGACATCTCCCCGAGGCGCAGCCCAACGGCATACGTTACCTGAAGTTGCCGCTGAACCTCTTCCGCCCGGCAGACGAACGAGGACAACCGCTGCCCCAACCCAAGGCTGCCGAATAGTCCGACGACGAGGGGACAGCGCCATGAGCATGACACGACCCGTGACTGCCGAAAGGCAGCAGGACTCCGAACTCGCCCGCATCGAGGCCCGCCTCGAACGCATCGAAAACATGCTCGCCCGCTTCGACGCCATGGCAGACCAAGCTCCCGGTCTGGTCGCCATGGTGTCCGACGTTGCGGACGAGTGGGCGACCCGCGACGGTCGCGTGGACGCCCGACTGACCGAGGTGCTGCGTTTGCTGCAGCGAGCCACGCGCCCTGAAGTGCTGCAGTCGTTGCAGACGCTCGTAGCCCAGCTCGAAGCTGCACCCGGCCTGTTCGCGATGCTCGGCGACATGGTCGACGCCTTCGCGAATCAAGCTGACGCAGAGGGTGCCGACCTGCACAATGCGACGGCGCACGTCTTCGAAACGCTCAAAGCGCTCGTGAAGCTGCTGGGGCAACCCGAGATGCGCGACCTGCTCGACAGTGGCGTACTCTCGCCGGGTGCCGTGCGCACCATGAACATGGCCGCTCGCGCATTCGCCGAGGCGAGCGTTCATCCCGGCGAACGCGTGGGACTGTTTTCGGCCCTCTCGAAGACCCGAGACGCAGATGTGCAACGCGCGCTCGCGTTCATGTTCAACGCCGCCAAGACCCTGGGCCGCGCGCTCGACTCAGGCAGCCCCGGCACGGCGAACCCACCTCAACTCGCCGCAAGTAGTGCCCGCTGATACCAGGACCCAGGAGATCGCCATGTCTGAACAACACTTCGAAGTACTCATCGTCGGCGGAGGTACCGCGGGCATCAGCATCGCGGCGCGCCTGGCCGCCCTACCCAATCCGCCCAAGGTGGCCATCGTCGAGCCTTCCGAAAAGCACTACTACCAGCCACTTTGGACTCTCGTCGGAGGCGGCGTCTTCCCTCGAGAAATGTCCGAACGCAACGAGGCGGACTTCATCCCATTGGGCGTGGATTGGATCAGGAATCGCGTCAGCGAGTTCCTACCCGATCAGAACGCCGTCAAACTGAGCAGCGGCACGATTCTGCGCTACGACGACTTGGTGGTCGCCCTCGGCATCCAGCTCAACTGGGGCGCCGTCAAAGGCTTGAAAGAGACACTGGGCGAGAACGGAGTGTCTTCCAACTACAGCTTCGACACGGTGTCACGGACTTGGGACATGTTGAACGCCTTCGATGGCGGCAACGCCATCTTCACTTTCCCCGCAACCCCGATCAAGTGCGCCGGAGCCCCGCAGAAGATCATGTACCTTGCGGAAGAGCACTTCCGCCGAAAAGGCATCCGCAACGAATCGAAGGTGAAGTACATGTCGGCAACTCCGAGCATCTTCGGCGTCCCCAAGTATCGGGTCGCGCTGGAGAGGATCGTTGCCGAGCGCGACATCGAAACGCACTACAAGCAGAACCTCGTCGAAGTTCGTGCGAGATCCCGGGAGGCGGTCTTCAACGATGTCGAATCTGGAGACGAAACCGTCGTCGGTTACGACTTCATGCACGTCACTCCACCGCAAGGGCCTCCCGATGTCGTCAAGAACAGCGCGCTCGCCAACGACGCCGGCTGGGTGGACGTGGACGACCACACGCTGCAACACCGACGCTACCCCAACGTCTGGTCGAGTGGTGATTGCTCGAGTCTGCCGGTCTCGAAAACCGGCGCAGCCATCCGCAAGCAGGTCCCCGTATTGGTCGACAACTTGCTCGCCAAACGCGAAGGACGCGCCATGACCGGCCACTACGACGGCTATGCGTCCTGCCCGCTCGTGACAGGACGAGGCAAGACCATTCTCGCCGAGTTTGGATATGGCGGAAAGATCATGGAGAGCTTTCCCTTCGATCAAGCCCAGGAGCGCTATTCGATGTACGCTCTCAAGGCGTACGGTCTACCCAGCATGTATTGGCACGGCATGCTACGAGGCCGAGTCTGAGGACTGCTGTTCTCTGCTACTCGCCCTACCTGAAAAGGTTCACAGCTCGCCGGTATTTGGCCCGGCGAGCTACTGCCCGCTGAAAGCTGGGTTGGGTTACACCTGTAGGGGTGTTTTTCAGCGACATGCATGCGACGAGCCGTAAGACTGCGACAGGGCAGACGCATCCGCCTGTGCGTCGATGACAGGACGCTGGGCAATGCTACGTTGTCCCGGCCATGCGCTGCTTACCGAACGAAATCGTGCAGAGGGCGAGCGCTGCGAGACGCCGCTCCAGTGCTAGCGCGCTGGGCGCTCTGCTACTCGCGCTGGCCTGCTCCGACGGCACCGAGCCAGAGGGAGAGTCGGACACGAGCACAACAGCAGTAGCGCCACCTGCAACGACGGCGCCCCCTTCCCTGGCCACTGCACCGACGAGCGGAGGGAGCACCAATGATGCCCCCGCACCCGCCGCAACCGCGGACGCCATGGCTCCTGCCAGTGATGCCACCACCACCAACGAGCCAACTCCTGCAGCGACCAACCTCGCGGATACGAGCAGCGGCGACAGCGCCGACGTGGTGTCGGATACCCCGGCAGCACCTTCGGAAAGCGCCGGACCCGAACAGGAGTTGCCACCTGCCGAAACGCCCAGCGAACCAACCGATGACAACGGTCAGAGCAGCGTGTCCTACATGCTCGGCGCTGACATATCCTTCGTCCAGGAGGAAGAGGACAAGGGTGTCGTGTTCACCGATGACGGCGTACAGAAAGACTTCCTTCAGCTGATGAAGGACCACGGCTTCAACTTCGTTCGGCTCAGGCTATTTCACGATCCAGGTGCACCTGGGGGCTATCAAACCGAGTTCGTCAATCGAGCGGAGCCCTACTGCGACACAGCGCACACCATCGAGATGGCTCAACGCGTCGCCGCGGCGGGCATGGGGTTGTTGCTGGACTTCCACTACAGCGACAGCTGGGCTGATCCGGACGACCAACGCAAGCCGGCTGCGTGGGAGGAGTACGCGTTCAGCGAGCTCACGTCCGCGGTCTACGAATACACGCGGGATACCCTACTCGAGTTCGAGGCTGCGGGCGCACTGCCTCAGATGGTGCAGGTAGGCAACGAGATCACCCCCGGGATGTTGCGACCAGATGGTGCCTCTTACGACCCGAACAATTGGGACCAGCTCGCCGAGCTGCTCACTGCCGGGCTGACAGCCGTCAAAGACGTCGACGGCGACATTCAAACGATGTTGCACATCGACCGCGGAGGAGACAACGAGACCACCGTGTGGTGGGTCGGCGAAGCGGTGACCCGTGGTGTGGAGTTCGACATCCTGGGGCAGTCGGCGTACTCCGCCTATCATGGGGGGCCTGCGGATTGGGAGGCAAACTTCGTCGACATGGCGGAGCGCTACCCCGACTTGAAGTTCGTGGTGGCCGAGTACAACGGGGACAAGAGAGCCCTCAATGACATCATGCGCGCACTCCCTGATGGACGCGGTTTGGGTACGTTCTTCTGGGAGCCCACCGCAAACGGTGAATGGGGTGACGCGATGTTCACCAGAGCCGGCTCAGAAGCGCAGACGAAACCTGCCGACTGGACGATCTACGACCAGATCGCCGACGACTACGAGCTGCGCTGACACGCCATGCGGGAGCACACTTCCCGTCGCACCAAGCTGACGGACTTTGGCAGGGGGGAAGCCTTCTTTGGTGGACATGACGCCGACTCCTTTCACTGAAGTGAATAGGCGCCAAGCAGCGCTCCGTCACGGAGGACGACAGAATGACGTCACGTTGACGCTAGAGCGTCGCGTCGAGCCCCCCTCAGGCGTACCGTGCGCTCTCAAAGGGCATCGAGCGGACGAACACGCGCACGACGACGTAGCCAAGCAAACGCCAATAGCCCCAATCCAGCGAGGACACTACGATCCTGCCGCGCGGCATCACCGCCTGCACTCAGACGACATCCAGACGACGAGCCGCCGCCCCCAGCCCCCGCCATCGGCTGCGTCGTAGCTCCCGGCGCTGGGGCACCCGTGCCTTGGCCGCTACTTGCACCAGCAACCTGGCCACTCGGCATGATACCTATCGGGTTACCCGGGGCAACGCCGTTCATGACCCCGTTCATCACACCATCCATGACGGGCATCTCGGCCCCAGCGGGCGCGGTTGGGGTAGTCGTCGGCGCCGCCGGCGTTGGAGTCACGGCCGGATCGGTAGACGACACCGGAGCGGGAGTCACGGCTGGATCGCTGCTTTCGGGTGCGACGTCAGTCACCATGCCCTCGTCGATCGGCATCACGTCAGTCATCGTGCCCTCGTCCACGACGGGCTCATCGACTGGAGGATTGTCGACGGGTGGATCATCGACGGGAGGGTCCTCTGGAGTCACCGGCTCCTCTGGAGCGGGGTCTTGCGGCATCTCCTCTTCGACGATGGGCACACAGCTACCGGGCGTCGCCCAGACGTGAGGCTCGCCGGACAACTCGTAGGCGCCGATGTCCACCCCTCCCACGCGCTGCTTGGGACGAAAACACTGAGCGACTCCACCGATACTGCGGATGTAATCGTAGTCGACCGAATGCGTCCACCAACTCTGTTGGAACGGAACGTTGGGATTCCGCCGCACGATACACTTGGGGTCGAAGCCGAGATCGACGTACGGCGCATAGCTGGCGTTACCCTGATTCTCGACCATCCCGGCAGCAGACGCTGGCGGGCGAAAGTCGGGGTTCGTCCCTTCAGGATCGGTGTAAAATGGAGTTGCCCCGCTATCGACCGTGTAGTTGTTGGCCAGCCCGCCCTCTGGGGGAAATAGGAAAGCCGCGGGATCTGCCACCGAGCCGCTGGCTGCGGCCAGACTGTTGATCACGAAACCCGTGCTGCGACTCTGGGAATCAGTGAAGTAGAACTCACCTGGATTGGTGGGAGAGTAAGCCGCGGGATTGAGCCCGTTGTGGTAGCACGTGAAATTGATCATTCGCGTGTTGTCACTGCGGGTGAGCCGCATGCACGAGCCCCCGTTGCGAAACGCCAGGTTGTTGATGAAGGTGGCGCCGCGCGTGTCCTCGTCCACGATGAACCCACTGCCGTCCGAGTTCTTTTCTGCATCCGTGTTCTCGAACGAGACGTTGCGCTCGATGATGTTGTCGTCCGCCGTGCCTTGAACCGCGTAGAGCTGAATGCCGCTCGACCAAGACCCCGTCGGGTTGCCGCCGTTGTGGGTTGAAATGCACTCGCGAATCGTCACGCTGGGAGCGCTGTAGAGAACCATGCCCGTCCGGCCGTTACCGTCGCCGATGCAGTTGATGTATTCGAAGTGCCCGTTGGAGTTCGTCGTCCCCTGCCCCGTCCAGCCGTTGGTGAAGCCGCTGTCCCAATAGCGCGACACGAGTCCGACGAAACGCAGGTAGGTACCAGAATTCGACGCCACACCACTCGGCGCCTCGCCAGATGGATACTCGAGGATGCCCTCACCAGGCCCCTCGATGATCGGCAGCGCGCACTCATCTGCCTGAAACGTGATCCAAGCGTCCGGAGTGCCGGAATTCTCGGGATTCAGCGGCTCGTTGTAGGTGCCATCGAGCAAGATGACGGTGTCGCCCGCCATTGCCAGCTCGGCCCCTGTGCTCAGAGCACAGGGCTCCGTACGTGTGCAGGTCGTCCCGGCCCCCTCCGGACCGACGTAGTACGTTGCTGCCAACGCGCCTGAGGTCAACGTCAAGCCGCACACCCCCAGAGCGCCGGCGGCCAACCATCTGGGTGAACGATGATGCACAGTGTTCAGCGCAGAGCGTGACCAAAGGGTGCGGATCAAAACAACGGAGCGAACAGGGGGCTTACTCATGGCGAAAGGCTTCGAGGCGGTCTGCGAGGACGGGAGAGATCCCGTGGTATCCGAGAACATCCACGAGCGTCATTCGGGCCACACGACCTAGCAGGCGGGCCAGAATAGCATGTTCGTGCGCTCCAGGCGACTGCACACGATTGCGTCGTCCCCGAATGCGAACGGTCCCAACCGACGAGAATGCCGATTGGGACCGACCAGATTGCTCTCTGGACCCAATCAGGCGCCAACAGCGCCTGATTGGGTGGTTGGCAACGTTCTCAGACGACTCAAGGCTGCCAGTTCACGGTCGCCCAGCCGCTCGCGGGAACGGTGAATTGTAACAACGTTCCGCCAACGGAAAGCACCTGCTGGCTGGCTTGCCCACCGGAATTGTGAACCACCGTGACGATACTTCCGTCGGGGTTCTTCCAAGCCAATGCGTCGCCACCCTGCACGGCCACGCGCACCGAACCTGGGTCGACGTACTGCGCGACGTGACGGAACACCCAGTACGTCGGCGTTTCGATCAGGGTGCCGGTGTTGCGGTCCACCACCAGGAGCGCGTTCTGCGCCCACGGACGAACTTCATCCAAGCTGCGCCCGATCGTATCGAGCACCATGTTCCAGGCCAGGTACGAGTTGACGCCCTTCTTGATCCAATCCCGGATCAGTCCCCAACTTTCGAGCCCATACGCGTGATCGTTGGGGGCGCGAGATTGATCCGTACCCGATTCCCACGGGTAGTTCCCGCAGCGATGCTCGGTCTGCATGATGTGCACGCCGTAGTTGGACGAATAGTCACCAGGAGCATTTCCGTCACCCATACCCCACTGCAGGCCGATGCCCTTGACGTAGCCGCGCGCGGCTTGATTGCCCATCACGGTCGTAACGATGTCGGCCGAGGTCGGGTTGGACATGGTGCCGAGCCACACTTCCGTGGTCGGCAGACGCTCTGCGAAGAGCGGACCCATGTAGTTGGCGATGTAGTCGCTCATTTGGGCGGCAGTCCAGGTGCACGATGGATAATCTTGCGGGTAGCCAGGTTCGTTCTGCGGATGGACGGCCTCGACGATGATATTTTCTTTGGCGTATTCCTCGACGAAACGGGCCAGATAGAGTGCGTGGGCTTCGAGGTACTGAGGCTCGTTCCGCATCGCACCGCTATCGAAGGCGTTGTTGTCTTTCATCCACGGAGGTGGCGACCAGGGGCTGGCCCAGAAGCGGATGTCCGGCTTCACCGCCATCGCGGCCTTGATGTACGGGATGAGGTCTTGCCGGTCGCGCTCGATGGAGAAGCTCTGCATCGTGAAGTCGTCGGGCGTCTCAGCCAGGCTATAGCGACTCAACCCATAGTCGCTCGAGCCAATTGGAATGCGACCATAGGTGAATCCGCAGCCCTCATTCTTGTCGAACAACAGACGAATCGCGCGGTCTCGTTCCGCTTCGCTGACCGCCTTCAGAGCGTCCCAGCCCTTCTCGTTGAAAGTGCCACCAAAACCGAACCAAGTCGCTTGCTCCGAGTTGGCGTCGACGGTAATCGTAGCGCTGCCCCCGCCCTCCATGACTTCGCCCAGTTGCCAGTAGTTGCCATTCCCAGAGGTGACCAGCGACGGCTCTGGCACGACGGGAGCCGGGTCCACCGCAACGGGATCTCCGGGAACGTCGGGAGCAGGGTCGACCCCAACGGGGTCGCCCGGTGCGGGCTCCACTGGCGCGGGCTCGCCCGACACTGGGTCGACGGGCGCCACGGCAGTGCCGGCGGGAGCTGGGGTGACTCCCCCTGGCTCACTCGGCGTGACCGCGGGCGTCTGCCCTGCAGGAGCCGGAGTCTGCCCGACGGGTGTTTGCCCGGCTGGGGTGGCGCCGGCAGGGGTCTGGCCGGCTGGCGCCGCCGCACCACCCGTCGCCGCTCCCGGCGCCCCAGCGCCGGTCGCTCCAGCGCCAGCTGACCCCGTCGGTCCGGTAACGCTTCCAGGTACTGGAGTTGCGCCGGATGGCGACGGACTGACTTGGCTGTTGTCAGTCTCCGTGGAACCGGCGTCCTCACCGCATGCGACGGCAAAAAACGCGATAAAAACAGCTGGGATCGAAACGAAACGTCTATTCATCACAATGGAACCTCTGCCCTAAAAGGAGGGCTGAGCGCCGTGCCGATCACGCTTTGTGAAGGCATGGGTAGGCTAGGCGCCTACGTAGCGCGCAAGGGGCCTCTTTCCGAATCGTTTCCTCTCCGGATTCCGGATATTTCGCGTGCAGGTGCGAAAATCGGCCTCCAGGCCCAGTCATCGGATCCCGGGCAGCTGGCGAGGTCAGGACTTCGCGAGCTTCGCCTCGCAGAAGCGGAGGTTCTCGCGGATGCGCGCCTCCTCGCCTTCTGGCAGCACGAGTCCTTCGTCGCGAACCATGCCCAAGATCGCTTCGCAAGCCACCTTGCCTTCGTTGTAGTGACCCGTCCAATACGCGGAGACCCCGAGTTCATCCAGCAGACGCCAGTCGTAGACGTCTTGTGAGACGAACAGCGAATCGTTGGGTCGTGGCGTCAAGACGCCGGCTCGGGCAAAGAGATATGCCTTGGCGTAGTTCTTTCGCTCTCGAAAGTAGCGAGCGAGGTCGTGCAGTGGTTCTGCCCGGGCGGGACGCAACTCGTGGGCGGCCAGGTACTCCCACAGGACTGTCTTCTCTGGCTCGTTCAACAGCACGGCGACGCGAGCTACCTCGAGTTGCGCCATGAACGTCTCTTCCGCCCAGCCCTTCATCGACGCGCGCTTCCTGTAGGCCTCATAGGCCTCCTGCAGCTTACCCGCGTGCCTATAGGACTGGGCCAAATAGAACTGACTGCGCGCGTTGTCGGGATGCTCTTTGAGATGCTCCTCGAGGAGTCTGGCATCACGCAGGTACTTTTCCTCTGGCGTCACGCCCTGTGACTTGGCGCCTTGCCCGGGGTGGTAGATGATCCACGGGTCTTTCAGCAACTGGCGCTGGTTCGAGCCCCCCACGTGGACCAGATAGTTGTGCACCGGCGCCTCCCACCGCCACTGCGCTTCCCGAATATCCACCAAATGGGGAACCGCATAGCGAAGGTTACCGTGATGCTTCTCCAGGTCGTAGCTGACGCCGGGTTGCAGCTTCTCGTAGAACTTCGTATCGGAAACGCCCAATTCTTCATCAGCGTCGATGAACAGCGCCCACTGTCCCCCGTCGGCGGCTACGGCGAGTTCCAGCGCTTGCTGGCGATTGACTCCGAAGTTGACCCAGGGCCGCTCGTGGACCTCGCCGTCGATACCGTATCTCTCCATCTCGCGAGCAATGAGCTCGATGGTCTCGTCCGTGGACCCGGTATCCACGATCACGTAGTAGTCGACGTACTCGTGCAAAGAGCGAAACAGGCGCGGAAGCACCTTGGCTTCGTTCTTCACGATCATGTTGAGACAGATGTTCGTGCGCTGTCGAGACATGAGCTCCAAGGGCAGCCTTGGTATCGCAAGCTCCGAACGTGATTGGAAGGACTATTCGGGCGCCCCTGCTGGCAACGCGCTCAGAAGGAAACCGCGTACACTTCCAGCGAAGCCGACTGCGCCGCCAGGGACTTGATGCGCACGAGCAGCTTCGCCGCCGTGCCGTCGTAGCCCGTAGCCTCCCACGTACCCCAACAGTACAGCTCGGACAGCAGAAGGCCGCCGCTCGTCGAGTACTGGCAGCCCGTCTCGTCGTTCTTCTCCAACGAGACCTCGAAGGTGATGCTCCCCGTCGCTGCAGCATCGATGGCCACGGCGCTGGGGCTGATCGAGCGAGGGGCGTCGAGCTCGAAACCGATAGCCGCGAACTGCTCGCCACCGTCGAACTCGGCGGCGAGGAACGCGGAGTCGCTCGACACCGAGAATTCCGTGAGCAGGTCGTCTCTGCGCTCGTAGGGGTAGGCGTCCGCTACCAACGGCCAGATAGCTCCGCAGCACGCAACGCCGCAGTCCAGGACGGCGCACGCCGAACAATCCCGATCCACGAATTGGCCGCCGACACAATCCAACGCATTGCCTGCCGAGCAGCTCCCGCTCCCCGTAGAGCACGCTTGGGCGGGCTCATCGGGAACCACTGGCTCGTCCGTCATCGCCGCGTCGGTTTCACTGGCAGGGTTGGGCTCAGCCGCGTCGGTAGCTGCGTCGTCCGTCTGCGCGACGTCCGTCGATTGACCTTGGCTTCCGCTAGCGTCCGTCTCCTCCGCCACTGCCCCGTCGGTCTCGCCCGTGCTACTCGAACCGGAATTGTCGTCCGTCGCGTCACCACTCTCGTCGGTGACTTCCGCGCCGCCTTCATCCGTGTCCTCTCCGTCCGGGTCCACGCACAGACCCGACAGACACTCGAGGCCATCGAGGCACGTATCGTTGCCAAAACATCTGCAACCTTCGTTGCCCTCCTCGCAGGCAGAGCCACCCCCACCGCCACCCAGGCACGCAACACAGACAGCTGCAGGAAGACTGAGGCACAGGATGGGCCAGCGCGGCCGAGACTCGAAACTCATAGGCGTCTTGTAAGCACGTTGTTTTGAGGCGCGCAAGCAACACGGGGCACCCCACCGTCACTCGCACCGGCGAAACGAGGCTGTCGGGAATGCGCGGTCATATCCCTACCTGGCAATGCCCAATCGAGAACGGCAGTCGAGCGCAACCGGTGCGCCCCTTCCGCGGCGTGTTAGATTGCTTGTTTCCAAACCCACACAGCCAAACAAAGGGGCTTCAGCACGATAAATGAGCGACGTCATCTACCAGATGGTCTATTCGAGTGCCGCTGTTCGCGGTCTCAGGACGACGGCGCTGGCCACATTGTTGGAGCAGGCGCGGGTCAACAACGCCCGCCTCGGCGTAACCGGGCTGTTGCTCTACCACCAAGGTTCGTTCATCCAGGCGCTCGAGGGACCTAAGGACGTCGTCGAAGAGTTGTTCCAAAAGATCAAGCGTGACCCCCGTCACGACACGGTGGTCGAGTTGCTGTCCCGTACACTCGAGGCGCGTCAGTTTCCGCACTGGAGCATGGGGTTCTTGGATGATGATGGTGCCCTCGAGAAACTGCCTGGGTTCTCGGATTTCATGCGCGAAGGCGCATCGCAGAGTGAACGCTCCCAGGCCGCGAAAGGTCTGCTCGACGCGTTTCGTCTCGGTAGATTCAGGGCCGGCGTACGCAGCGGTTGACGAGCGATGGCGCTGCCGCTGGGTTTGGCTCGAGGCGCTGGACGTCGTGTACTGGGTTGACCCTTTCTTACCTCGACGGGATATGATGGGCCGTGGTCTCCGTCCTGCCCAATCGGTTCCAGCTCAACAGCGAGTTCGTCGCCGACCTCATCGCGAAGGACTTCGGCGGGAGTGCTGCAGACTTCTGCCGCGCCGTCGGGCTCGATGAAAAGACTGCACGTCGCTGGATTACGGACCACGACCCGACAGTCAACGCCGCTTCCGTCCGCCACGCTGCTAGCGCGTTGGGCTACCCGGTCGCGATGTTTGCCAGTCGCTACGCGCGGGGCTCCGTGCAACCAGGCCCTTGGGCGAAGCTCACCTCAGCCATCGGGGGGGCTGCACGTTACATCCACTGGGGGGAAGTGCTTCCACCCGACCCCGCCAGACCACACATCGCGTCTTGGAGCTATCATCAGCCGGCGGAACCATGCTGGGCGTTACTGCGGCTAGAACCGGCGGCGCTACCGATTGATGTCGTCTTCACCATGCAGAAGTTCTTCGGGCCGCTCACTGGACTCGTGGACTATGGCTATCTCAAGTGCGCAGAGGGAGAGCTTTCCTGTTTCGAAGTGTGGAGCAGACGAACGATGCGAAAGAAGACCGATGCGCCTCGCTCGTTCAACGTCCTGACCTGGTGCGACGATTGGGCGAGTGCGTTTCTGGTACGCAGCAACGTGCCCCTCGAGGTCGAAAAGCTGTCGACGTTGAATGAGCTGGACGCCATGACTCGCCTGGATGACCCTCAGGATGCAACCGTGGGGTTCCTGCGAATGGGCTGGCATCGGCTCCCGAAAGATGCGGTGGATCGAGAATGGGAATGACCCCTTCTCCGGCTACGCTCAGCGAACGGTCAGCTCAGAGCCCGAGACGTTTGCGCGCCTCTTTTGAGCTCGGGCGCATCCGCGCGGCTTCCAGCCAAGCTCGCTTGGCTTTCTCCTCTTGCTTGGTCTCCGCGTAGACGTCGCCCAACACCATTTGCACCTCGAAGGTGCGCGGGTTCATTTCCGCGGCGCGAAGCGCATACTCCATCGCGGATTCGAGCTCACCGGCACGCAGGGTCACCTCAGCCATGCCAGCGACGGCCAACACGTTCTTCGCGTCCAAGGTGATCGCACGCCGGAACAGTCGCTCCGCCTGACCTGGGTCCAGGGCCTGGAGTGCCTTGTAGCCAGCGTTGGCATACTTTCGCGCCACCTGCCTCAACACGCGCACGTCGGCCGCTGAGACGCTCATCGCATCGTGCAGCAATGCCCGCGCCTCATCCGTCCGCCCTTGTCGGTTGCGAACGTCGGCCAAGAGCTGCTTGTTCTCCGGATCGTTGGGCTTCTGCCCATAGCCCCATTCCGCCCAGCGCGTTGCGGCCGCAATGTTGCCCTGAGAGAAGTGCAGCTTGACCAATCCCGCTGCTCCCGGACCCATGCTGTCCATCGAGACGGAAACGCAAAGCAGTTCTTCTGCCTTGGCGAGGTTACCGTGTTGAATGGCTTTGCGGGCCATGCGCCAGGCGGCCGTCGCTTGATGGGGCTGGGGTAGGACCGGCGGCTGTGCCGTTATCCACCGGCTACAACCCGGAGGGTAGTCCGTGGAGGGCGCTGAGGCGCCGTCCTCGACCTCAGGCTCGGACTCCGCCTTGGCAACGTCGTGTCGAACCCCAGCGGTCGGTGCATCCGATGAAGCGGTAGCCTCCGCACCAACTGCCGGCGCAGTTGCCAAAGGCGCCTGGCTGGTAGCTGCTGTCGCAAGCCGAGTGGGCGCGACGGACGTCACCGCTGGCGCGACCACTCGTGGCGGGCCTTCGTCCGGATTCGTGAGCACGACGGCCGCCAGCGACGAGGTCGTCACAACCCCAGCCACCAGCGCCACCACGTTCCTTTGATTCGGACTCAGCCGGCCCCAATGCCGACGGAAATGGCGCGCCACGGGTTCGAGCCGCTGACGGGCTGCAAACCACGCGTCCGAAATCACTCGCAGTGGCGAGTTGACACCGGGGATGACCACTGGCGCGCCGTACGAGGCCTGCGCTTTGAGGATTTCCACCATTTGTCCGAGCGCACGCGAGCTGGAAGTCGAATCAGCACGGAGCAAACACGCGCTCCCCTCGGTCAGATTCAACACGGCATCCAGAGCGCGACCTGCCTCGTCAGCGACGCAGTCCTGACCGTTTTGCTGGACGGACAGGAGCTCACCGTCCTGCAGCCCCAAAACCCAAAGCTGTCCCTCGGCCTGAAACTCCAATTCGACGCCACCCTGGATTCCGGCAGCTGCCCGAATCAATTTTGCCGGCCCGATCCGCGAGACCTCGATCGTTTGACCAGCAAAGAGCTTCTCAATCAAGTCGTGATCGGGCTGCCAGTGGGGCAACAGCAGGAGCTTCAAGGCCTCGCGATCGACGTGACCCGATCCTTCGTCGAAGACTGTTCCCCAGCGGACCGGTACGACCGGCACCCAACGTAGCCGGGAATCGCCCTCGAACCCTTCGAGCAAGGCCGCCAACCGCGGCAAGCTGGATTCAGAAACGAGCACACCTGATGCATCCAGATCGCGCAGCACCCCCATACGCTTCACGGTCGGGCTCAAGCCGGACACCTCGACGTGCCCGCCGTCCGTGTCGATCGCCGATGCGATGGCGTGCGCTCGGGCAACGTCGTCATCGAGCAGCAACCATCGGGACCCCTCGACGTGCACCGCGTTCGGCATCAACGACCGAGGAGCTTTTCCCGTCACGCTCATCGCGGAGGCCGTTGCTAGCTCGTGACCGTGAGCGCTAGGCAGACGCGGCGGCTCTGGAATGCGCAACGCTTGAAGACTCGTCGAGGACGTCGCGGAGCGAAGATCGGCCTGGAAAAATGACGGCGCTGGTACCAAACCGTGACGCACGCTCGGGCGACTCGGAGCGCGGGACGGGCGACTCGAGTGCCGATAGGACCGTGCGCTAGGAGCGGAAGAGGCCGGACGACGACTGATCACTCCCCGATGGGCGAGGGTGCTGGTTGCCGCTTTGAGCACGCAGCGGGAGATGCTGCTGTTGTCCGTATTCGTGGGTATGAACGTGACGTCCAGGTGCGGAGCACTCGACAGAGGAGAAGTGGCTGGATCACCAAGCACCACAACGGCGGGTTCGGTCCCCCCCGGCGATGCCCCGAGGGACGACAGGGCGTCCATCAGTGCCAGCGCGTCCACATACCCCGCAACCAACACCACATCGCCCTTGCCCAACTGCATACCGTCCAATCGTGGTCCGACCGGTGTCCATTCGAGTGGGGAGGATTGCAGGGCTTTTGCAACGGCGATGGGCACTCGTTCACTGCCAACGACCAACAGCCGTACGCCCTTGTCACGCAGCGAGCTACCACCGCCCGCGGAAGATTGCGACGACACTTCAGCTGATTTTGCGGGTCGGAAGGGGATGCAGTGAGTCTAGCGCTGTATCGACCTGGTGCAGCCGCTACCAGACGGGCGCACGCTTTGTATGCGCACCCATCCTACTGAATCATCCACCGCCCGACCGGTAACCTCTTGTCGCCAACGGTCAGGCAAGCAAGCTGTAGTGCACGCGCGGCACTCTGCGCACACAGCGCTGCTCGGCTAGGTGCGCCAACCGCAGCAGCAGACTCTCTTCCCACGGACGCCCCATGAGCTGCAGACTCACCGGCAGTCCCTCCTGGGTGTAGCCAGCCGGAAAGGAGATGGCAGGGACCCCCGTCAGGTTACCGACGGTCACGTAGCGCATGATCGCGTCGAGCAGCTTCAGATTCGATTCGCCGGTCGAAAGCGCATCGACGGGTACCGGGGTCGCAGCCGTTGCGGTCGCGGGAGTTGCGATCACGTCCACACGTTCGAAGAGTCTGGCCATCTGCTGCCCCGCTCGACGGCGCACCCGCTGAGCAGTAACGTAGTCACCGGTATGCAACGTGTTGATCAGCGCAAATAGCAGGCGCACGTCGTAGGCAAACTTACGCAAGTGCTTCTCGGCAAAGCGCTCTTGGGACGCCACCATCTCGCTGCCAATGCTGACTAGATGAGCCAGATGAATGAGACCCAGCTCGTCGATCTCGATCTCGACGACCTCCGCGCCCGCCTCCCGCAAAGCGCGCAGGCTCTCGCGACACGCGGCGACGACCTCCGCATCAGCGTGCTCGAACCAAGCCGGGTAGACACCGATGCGAACTCCGCGTGCCGAACCTGACCAACCACTCCACTCGAGGACTGGTTGGGTGAGCGTGTGCGGGTCCCGTTCATCAGGCCCCGCCATCACCGAGTACAACAGCGCGGTATCGCGGGCGGTAACGCCTATCGGTCCGAGATGCGCCACGCTCCAACACACCGGCGCCGAGCCCCAACCGCTCACGCGCCCGAACGTCGGCTTGAGCCCAACCACGCCACACAGCGCGGCCGGGGTGCGGATGGAGCCCCCGCCATCCGCGCCTACCGACGCGGGACATAGACCGGCAGCCACGGTGGCCGCCGACCCGCTCGACGAACCTCCGGTGATGCGAGTTGGATCGAAGGGGTTGCGTACGGTGCCGTGATGAGGATTGATGCCGGTCACCCCCAGCCCGATCTCGTTCATGTTCGTCTTGCCGACCAGAACCGCACCAGTCGAACGAAGGCGTGCAACGACCGCGGCGTCGTGTTCTGGCGCAGGTCGGGGAACGAGCCCACCGAGCGTCGTGGCGTACGGAAGCTGATCGACCTCGTCCTTGACGGCTATTGGAACACCGTCGAGTAGACCCAAAGCCTCACCGCGAGCCAATCGAGCGGTCGCTGCATCCGCCATCTGGAGCACGTCGTATTCGTCCTGCGCGATGAACAGGCGCATCGGCGGGGACAACTTTTCACTGCTTCTCGTGTGCTCGAGCACTCGTTCTGCGACCTGCCTCGGCGTGGTCGTGCCGTCGCGAAATGCACGGGCGAAATCGGCGATGCTCTCGAAACGATGTCCGTCGGCGGCCGAGCTCTCCTCACCGAAGAGTCGGTCGATCTGCTCTAGGTCGCCAGTAGCGGCAGGCGTCGAAGTGGACCGCGATGCGTCGTCAACGGCGGGCAACACCGGAAACAAGGCCGGCGCGTCGTCCACCTGCGCCGCACGCAATCGCAGGATGCCGGCATCCCGCGCCATGCGCTGACGCAAAGGCGACCCGAGTGAGGACTCGGCCAAAGCCACGAGCAGTCGGAGCCCCCAGCCAGCCACGCGAGGAACACCTATCGGAGTGGGTTCGTACGGCATCGCCCGCCACACTAGACTACGGAGCTTGCCGCACGCTAGCCCTGGTGCTAGATCGCCAGCAGGCTCGCAGGGGCGCCTACTCCGCCGAAAGTCGATTCACCCTGCCCATTACCTCTGCCAAAGAGATCGAACCGGATCTTCCAAGGCACCTCGAGGAGCGGATTCGAGGAAGTGCCGACTCAAAGGAGGAACTCATGTGTTCGCTGATCGACCGGCTGAAAGCCGACGCCCGCCAGTTGCAGCGTGCTGCGCAAGACGGCAACGAAGACGCATTGAAACGGCTGCGCGGGGCCCGCGCCCGCCCGCTGCGCCCCGCAATCGAAAGGTTGGAAGCCGACGCCCCAAAACGGCGTCAGTGCCTAACCGCGGTGGCGCGTGAGCTTGGTTTCAACGGCTGGCAGCACTTGATGGCGGTGCTCGAAGGTCGCGAAGACGGCGACTTCGGAACGTTGCTCTACCCACCAGGGCCAGCCGCGTACTGGAACGTCTGGAGCGTCTCGTACGACGAAGCAAGCAACATTCGGCAATCGCGAAACGGCTATCTCTTGGCTTACAAGCGCGACCTGTTCGTCTGCGACAGTCACTTCATCGACAACCTCGGCGTGCACCACGAAGACGAAGACTGGGAGTTCATCGGGCGCAACTGGGTGCGCCCGCAGCAACCCGTGGCTCGCCGTCGCCTGTATGAAAAAGTGATTCAAGTCCGCCGCGCGCGACGGGCAGCCGCCTGACCCGCGGTCGAGTCCGGCACGTCCAGCGTGCGGCCGCCTTCACGCCGGAGACGAGGTCGTGAACGGAAGCCGTCGCGGTCGCCCCTCG
>JBNKHV010000157.1:0-5896 GCA_050290545.1 Polyangiaceae bacterium
CCCCCCCCCCCCCCCCCCCCACGCGCGGCGGGGATGGCCCCCGGGCTGACGCGGGCACCGAATCGATGCCCGCCTCGAGCCGAGATGCCGCCGCCAACGACACGCCTCGCGAGAGCGAACCCGATGACCCCGGCGTGCCCCTGGCTTCTGACTCCACGGCAGATGCCTCCGTCCCCTCTGCACCGAGCATGAGCGAAGAGGACGGCGCCGGTGGCGCAGGCGCGCAAGCTGGCGACCCGCCCGGTAGCGGGGGCAACGCGTCGACCGGAGTCGAGCTCGGCACCGGAGGCAACATGGCGAGCGGAGGAGCCCCCGCCGCTGGCGGCGCTCCCGATCCGGGGGGTAACCCAGCAACAGGGGGGGCCGGAGGTCTCGCCACTGGCGATGGCACCGGAGGTACTGGCGGTAACCCAGCAGCAGGAGGCACCGGAGCAGTGCCTGAACCCGTGCCAGAAGTCGTGTGCGACGAGGACCCTGCACCCGGATGGGGGATCTGTTCAGAGGTCATCGTGCCCGATGCGGTGGCTGCGGATGTCGCCGTCGGCGAATGGGACGAGACGCCGGGCTTGGACTTGGTGGTCGCCAACAGCGGCGACTTGGTCTTCTTCTCCAACGATGGCGCGGGCAACTTCGGCGCCGCTACGCCAACGCTCGCACTACCTGAAACTGCACTTCATCCGGCCGGCGCCATTGCGGTGAGCGTGGGTCAGCTGAACGACGATACGCTGCTGGACGTTGTGGTGGGCATCCCCCGCAAGACGAAACCGTTCATCGCGTTCGGCACGGGTGGCGGGGCCGTCGGCCCGCCGTTGGAGCCGCCCTTCGCCGAAGGCAGCCCAGACAACTTCTTCGTCGCAGATGTGTTCGGGAGCGGCCCGAGCGACGACGTCTTGGTCGTCTCCGAGACCGATCTGATGCTCATCGTGACTTCGGGCGAGAGCGACGAGGCGTACCTCGCGGCATCCAACGAGTTCTACGGACAAAGCTCGAGAGACGGCGCGTTGGCGACGCTCGGCAGTGCGCAATACGTCGTACACTCGATGGAAACCGGCATTCAGCGCTCGGCAGTGCAGAACACGAGCGCGAGCTCGACGCTGGAGGTGGTGCCGGGCACACCGACGGCCGTGGGGGGTCGGCCGCTTCAGCTCGACGTCGGTGACTTCAACGAGGACGGCTTCGACGACGTGGTCGTCACGCTGGAGGGCAGTGGCGAACTCGACGTCTTGTTCGGCGACGGCATCGGCGCGGGGGACTTCGCCGAGGTTGCGGCTGGTGAACGTTTCCTGGCGCTGAGTGTCGGCGACGTCGCCAACGACGGCGCTCCCGCCGACGTCAAGACGGGCGACTTCAATGCCGACGGCCACACCGATCTCGCCGTCACGGTGCCGAGCCTGAGCGCGGTCGCCATCTTCTCGGGCGATGGCAGCGGCGGGTTCAGCGAGCCGCTGATGGTCTCCACGGGTCGAAACTCGAACCCCACCCGCTTGGCCGTCGGTGATCTGAACAGCGACGGTGCCGACGACCTGGTCAGCGTCGAAACCACCAACGGAAAGCTCATCGTGGTGCTGAGCGCAAGATGATCGTCACGTTGCCAGATCTGCTCGACGACGAGACGCTCGAAGCGGTGCACGACGCACTCGACGCCGCTCCCTGGCAAGACGGCAAGCGCAGCGCACATGGCAGCACGCGGGAGATCAAACACAGCCTCACCGTGGCGCGTGAACACGAGACGTCACGCACGGCGGGGCGCCTCATCCTCGAACGCTTGTCGCAACACCCTGGGTTCAAGGCGGCGGCGCTGCCCAAGGTCATCCTGCCTTTGGAGTTCTGTCGCTACGACGAAGGCATGGGTTACGGCAACCACCTCGATTTGCCGCTGATGGGCAGCACCAGCGGGGCCCTGCGCACGGACATCTCGCTCACGGTATTCTTGACGGATTGCTCGGAGTACGAGGGCGGCGACCTGGTGTTCGAGAGCGAATACGGTACCCAGCGCGTGCGGGGTCGAGCTGGAGAGGCCGTCCTGTATCCGGCCTCCACCGTTCACCGGGTGGAGCCAGTCACTCGCGGCTCCCGCCGCGTCGCCATCAGCTGGATCCAAAGCCAGATCCGCGACCCAGCGAAGCGCAAGCTGGTCTTCGACCTGGCGCAGCTCGCCACCGATCTGGAAGCTTCGGGTGCGGCTAGCGAGCACGTGCTCAGGCTGCGCAGCTCGCAGTTCAATCTGTTGCGGCTTTGGGCGGAGCCTTGAGACGACGAGCGATTTGCCTCGGGCTCGGTTCTGTGCACAAAAACGCAACGAGCGCCGCAAGCGGCGCTCGTTGACGTTCGAAACCCAGAACTCCAAGGTATCCATTCAGTGCTCAGGTCACCTCCGGGACCGGTGTTTCTGGGGTCACCGACGGCTCTGCAGCTGCAGCACTGCCTGAGCGACGGGACTTCCACTCCTCGTGAGCAGCAACGAGTGGGGCGAGGGCGTTCTCGGCGGATGACTGGTTGGCGACGTCCTGATTGGCCCAGGCCATCACCTGCAACATGTAGCCACGAATCGCTGAGCGCAGGTTTTCCACCCCTTCTTGCAGGTCGACGTCGATGCTGGGCACCGCAGCCTCGGTGATGTTGAGAGCGGCGCCGTAGGACTGATGCGTCGTTCGCACCTGCTCGAGGTATTCGGTGCCGCCGACGGCACTGGTGATCGCGGGCTCGAGGTCGTTGTCCTCGATCACCTGCAAGCGACGTTCGGCTTCTGCCCACTGATCCTTGTGAGCCAGCGTCAAGAACGTGCGGCCCTCAGGGAAGACCTGTTGCAGCACCCCTTCGGCGGCATCGGCGCGCGGCGTGCCGCGCAGGGTGACCGCCGCTTGAAGCGCCGTATGAAGCCCCCGCCAAGCGGTGTCGGCAAGGCTGTCGATGGGGCGAACGGCCGTGCTCTGAGCTTGGGTTTGCAGGCGCCCTGCCCAATCCGTTTGCAGTGCGACGGTGCTCGTGCGCAACCTCAACGCGGCATTGACGACGGGGGTCGGTGCTGTTGCGGGCACCGCGGAAAGCAAACTGATGCCCAGCGCAACGGACTGGGCAACGCCGGCAGCAGGCACGGCGAAATGTCGACTGAGATCCAACATGATTGATGATTCTTTCTTGGAAGGTCTGTGTGAATCGACCGCACCATTGCGTTCGAATGTTTGGAGCTCGGCGAGAGCGCTGCGGCAGTTGCGCAGAAAGTCGATGGGTGCTCGGCTCAACGGTCGGAAGCCGGAGCGAGCGCGTCGCTACCCTTGCGAAAGGCGCGACGGCCTCGACGACGGCGCAGCGAACTCCAGAAGCCCTGAAACCCAGCCCCACGACGCAACGCATCAAGATCTGATGCCATGGGGCAACGCAATCGCTTCGCCGAATCGATTTTCGTGCCCGAGAGCATGCCTCCCCGGTTCGGCGAAGCGACACTTGATGCCATGGAGTAACAAAATCGCTTCACCGAATCGATTTTCGTGCCCAAGAGCATGCCAGCATGATTCGGTGAATCACTCGCCGATGCCCCGGGGCACGCCGATGCCACCGGGCGAAGCGATTTCGATGCCCAAGAGCATCCCGCGACGACTGGGCACAGCGATTTCGATGGCGTCGGGCAGCCGGAGGCGAAAGGGTGGAGCGACCTTCGTGACTGGACGTATCCACCAGCGACCCGGTGAACCGATGCGTGGCCGTCAGTGGCGCAGCGGCAACTCCCGCGCCGCGGTGTCAGCCTCACGGCTCTCAGCCACCGTGACCTGATAGTATCCGCCGATGAGCACACTTCGCCGCATCGTCGAGGGCACGGACACTTGGCAGGGTCGCGCCTTCGACATCCTCGTTCAGGTCCTCATCGTCTTCTCGCTCGTAACGTTCTCTCTCGAAACACTGCCAAATATCTCCCCAGAGCTTCGGCACTGGCTGCAGACCGCCGAGCTGGTCACGGTGATCGTATTCACCGTCGAGTACGTGGCGCGAGTGGCGTGCACCGGCAACCGACTCGGGTTCGTCTTCAGCTTCTTCGGAATAGTCGACCTGCTCTCCATCCTCCCTTTCTACCTGGCGACAGGCATCGACCTGCGAGCGTTGCGTTCCTTCCGCCTCCTGCGCCTGGTGCGGGTGCTGAAGTTGGTCCGCTACAGCGCCGCCGTGCGGCGTTTTCACCGTGCGCTGCTACTCGCGCGCGAAGAACTCATTCTTTTCGGCTTTCTGACGGCTCTGATCCTCTACCTTGCTTCGGTCGGCATCTGGTACTTCGAACGTGAGGCGCAGCCCCAAGCATTCGCTTCCGTCTTCCACTCGATGTGGTGGGCCATGGTGACACTGACGACGGTGGGCTACGGCCAAGTGGTACCGATCACCACCGGCGGCAGGATCTTCACGGGCTTCGTGCTCGCCGCAGGGCTCGGTGTCGTGGCCGTGCCGCCGGGCATACTGGCCTCCGCGCTGGGCAAGGCGCGCGAGCTCGAGGATGATGACGCGCGTGAAGAGGGCGGCGCATCGAACGCCGACGAAGGCCCGCCTACACGTTCACCACAAACCCAACCAACCTCAGCGGCTGCGTGCCATCCGCACGGGAGGCGTCCCGATAGTCGATGAGCTCGTCATCCACGTGCCAGCGGCCAGCGTTTTCGTTGGCACCGACGCTGCGAAAGCCAGCGGCGCTGGCTTCGATCACGCGCTCGACGTGACCTCGGGTGGAGCTCTGATTGTTGTGGTAGACGGCGATCGCTCCGGGATGCGGCCACGCTTCGTCGCGGAGCGTCGCCTCCAGGTTCTGAAAACGCTGTCCGGGTCGATTGCCGCGAACGGCGTCAAATTCGACCAACTGCGCGCCAGAGCGCCACGGCGGCAGCTCTTCCCCGGGTTGAGCCACCTGCTTTTCCGCGAAGCCCTGTGCCGCCGCACAGAAGGCAACGCGCTTGCCGGCGGCGAGCATCTGGATCAAGGCTGCTCCGTTGGGCGCACCACTGAGCGCTACGCAACCGCTGAAGTACTTCATGCGACGTTCCAACGAGACGGGCTCCTGACCGCAGCGCTCAGCTTCCGCAAGGCAGAAATCCAGCGCCCTCAAGTGCAGCGGACGATCCCCCGCAATCTCCGCTTCGCCCTCATTCGGCGGCGGCTCTTCGAGCTCGGCCTCGACGCGTTGATCATCGAGCAACGCCAAGCTCGCCCTCAACGTGTTGTCACCAAAATCGCCATCTACTTTGACGCCCAGTGCCCGCTGCCATTCCTCGATCTGTGCTCTTGCCATCGTTCGTCACCTCCGCGCACCGATGCTGACGCGACTCGAGCGAAGCCGGCAACCACAAACCCGTATTCGGGCGTGATTTGATTGGTGTGTGGGAGGGATCGGGGAGGAAGCTCCCCTTCGGCTGAGGGCACCGTCGCCTACCGACGAAGTGCCCCCCGTGCTCGCTCATGGCGCGGTCCAGCGGAGACTGGTGCCCGACGTGCAGCACCAGACCTCAGACCGTTCGATGTCGTGCGGTTTCCGCGGTCTCGGCGCGTGACGCAAAGCAGCAGTGGGGCTACGCTTGGCCCTCGAGACCAACTCCATGAAGCGGCTCTCTTTGCTGGGGCGTACCCTGGCTAGATTCTTCGAACGATGGAACTTCATCGAGCTCCTGGCCGTGGGCTTGCTCATCACGGCGCTGCTGACGCGTTGGGGCCTCCAATGCGTGACGTCGATGTTCTGATGTTCGCCAGCCGCTCCGGCAACGTTGACGCTTCGAGGCGACGGCCCAGGTTTACGAGATGGAGACGACCGACACCAAGCCGACGACCAGCGACAACCCGAGCAGCGAGTTCATCCTCCTGAGGCACAGATGGCTGTTCTCCTAAGAGCACTGTTGCTTGGCGTTGGGTTTGCCGTGGTCGTCCC
>JBNKHV010000158.1:0-51138 GCA_050290545.1 Polyangiaceae bacterium
TCTTGTTAACTTTTACCGCGGAGACCAATCTCGCCCAACTGGCCTCCGCACAGGGCCACCACCCAGCCACACACGCCTCAACGGGTGTAGCGATGTTTCACGCCGACGGGGAAGTAGTCGGGATCTCCCAAGGGCATGAGCCGAATCGCGACTTCTTGGCGCTCTTTCGGAACGTAGTTGGCGAACTCGCTGTTGACTCGCGCCAGGTGCTCCGTCACTGCGCGACTGAGGTCCTGGCGCAACGATTCCGAAGCCGCTCGACCGCTCGCCAGTTCGACGGTGACCGCCAGCAAGCTGTCGTGTTGGGTGTCTTCGGCTACTTCGAGCACGAACTTGCCAGTCACGAGTTGCCCAAACTGGGGTTGTTCCAGGCCGATGGCCACGTTCTCGGGAAAGACGTTGGCCCCGTAGTACGAGACGGCGAAGGCGTCTCGTCCGAAAACGTAGACGAACGGTTGTGGGAAACGCTCGAGTTGTGTCCGCAAGGCCTCGGTCATCAGCCCCTTGGACTCGAGGTACTCACTCAACTGCGCGTGGGTCAGCAAGCCGCCGCGGTCCAAGATGTTGTAGCGAACGAGCGGTATCCCTCCGTCGCCCGACAACACGAGTTCGCCGTCGACCTGCTCGAAAAAGCGGTGTGCGGGATCGTATTGGCAGAGGGTCGGTAGCCGAGCCTGACCAAAGAGCTCTTTGACGAGCTCTGGATGATCGTTGATGGCACGTCGTGCCAAGATGCTCGCGGGCGTCTCGTTGGCGATCACGCCCGCGTCTGCGGTACCGTAGAGCGAGGCCGTGCTGTGTTCGGGATCGCCTTGGCCGAGGCGCAGAGTCACCCGATCTCGCCAAGCTTCGCTGAACACCTCTCCGGCCATCGCGACCTTGACGCAGTAGTTCGCCCAAGGGATCCCCGCTGCCGTCCCACGGTCGAGCACGTCCTTGATGAACGGCGGATAGCCCAGGAGCACCACTTGATCGAAGAACGGGGCGAGCTTCGGGATCACGCGCAAGATCTCGGCGAAGTTGTTGCCCGGCGTGACCACCGTGATGGGATAACCTTTTGCAGCCAGTTGGCGACAGGCGGACGTCGTGTACATCCCTCCAACCCAAGACCCCAGGGCAAAACACACGACGGCGAGTGTGCGTTTGCCATCTGCCCCGAACCCCTGAATCAGCACCTGCTCGAAGCGACGCAACGTGCCGAGTTCGTCTGCGATGAAGCGAGGCCAAACCGTGGGCTCTCCCGTCGAGCCGGATGACACGGCCAGCATGTCGCAATCTTCGAGGCGTCCGTTTGAGCACAACTCCGGGAGCGGATAAGCAACGTGGTAGTTGCGCTTGGTCGTGATGGGGAGTTCGCGGAACTGGTCGATGCTGGCCACGGTCTCGGGGTCGACGTCGTGCTCTCGCAAGAACTTGCCATACGCGGGAACCTGAGCGCTCACGCGACGAAACAGCTGCAGAACCTCATCCTCACCCGAACCCACGGGGTTTTCGCCGGGGCGCTCGCGAAAGAATGAAGCGCTGGCTTCTAGGGCGCGTTCTGGCTTGGAAGGAGCGATTGAACTTGGTGTCGGCTGCTTCATGACTGATCGGCTCGTGCTGGGTGCGGAGTCCGTCGAAGGTCCCGAGGACGGCACTTTGATGCCCGCAGAGTGTCTACTCAACGCGAACCGAAAGTCCATGCCGAGCGGGAACGGAGCCCGGGCGAGGCGTGGGCCTACTCGCTGAGCGGCGCCCCAAGCCCGAGGGCGTCCCAGGGTGGAGGTGTCGGCCGAAAGCGACGCGCTGCCGACTGAGGCCGTGTCGTTTCGTGCAGCGCCGCCCGGATCGCCGTTCGGGCAGGAAACGAGCGTGGTTCGATTCTCCTAGGCCGTGGGCTCGCCAGCCCACGAAAGTTGTTGCTCACCCCGTGGTGCGCGGTAACTTCCGTGGACAAGAACGTATGCCGCGCGTGAGCCTGATGCCGAACCAACCAGCCGCGGGTCTCTAGGCGTTGGCGACGTTCTCCGATTCGCGTAGAGCCTTGCGCCGCTCGGGTTCGCTCGCGCAAGCCGCGAAGCGGCGTGTCGTCACCTTCCTGCTGGCGCACGCCGTGCTCGTGGCAGCGATTTCCTGTCGCTCTCCGGAGAGAACGTCGCGAAGCGTCGAGGATGCGGCGGTTCCGGCAAGCGTCGAGGCGACGACAGACTCGCCTGCCCTGGTGGTGACGGGTGACGAGCCTCCGCAATCGCGCGAGCGCGAGCAGCAAGCGGCAAGGGCGCGCTGCGAGGGGCGCATCGCGAGCGCGCTCGAAGAGCCCACGGCCCCGGGCACGCCGGAACTCGACCGTGTCCGGCCTGAGCTTTTTGCGGCCGTGAAGGCCGAGCCAGTGCTGTTCACTCGCCGGCCCAAGTACTTGCCCACGGACAAGCCCGCTCTGGAGAGCTACCGACGTTGGCTCGGGCGTTCGAAGTATCCGCTGAGCGTGCTCGGTCAGTTGATGCCGTATGTGCTCGAGCACAAGGAGGATGGTCGGCTCGTCTTGTTGCGCGACGGCTACCTCTATGCCGAAGAGCCGGTGCTCGCCCAGACCCTCGTCAGCGTCGTCAAGGCGGAGCATCTGTTTTCGGAACCCGAGATATGGATCCAGCGAGGCGAGAGGGTGCTCCGCGCACGCCGAGCGGGTAAGACGTATCGCTATGTTGGCGGTCCTCAGGATGCTGAGACCGTTGCGCTGCTCTTGTTCGACCGCGTCGGAGTGGGCTCCGTGCCTCGGGCCGTTCATCGTGATCTGAGATCACTGCGCTACCGCCTGCACTTCGATCATCTGAGCGTCGTCCATCTCGGCGAACGCTGGGTGGTTGCCGATTTGTTCTACGGCAAGCATGCCGTGCGCACGTTGCTGCGGGCGGAGGGCCCTCGACTCGAGGTCGAGTGCGAATCCACACCTCCCGCCGAAGCGCAGCAGGTGAACGACCTGCGCCAGGCGTCCGCGCGTCGAAACCGCGCCTTCTCCGCCGTGCAACGGGCGATTGCGGTCCAGATCGACGACCAGCTTCCCTTCGACGAACCCTTGACGGAAGTGGGGCAGGAGGACGGCGAGCTTCGTCCGCTGTGGATCTGGGCATACCAGGCAGGCAAGAAGGTTTACGAGCACCGCACGGACCGCTACCCCATCTTCGACGGGAAGGGCCGAGCGCTGGTGCCCGAGGTGTGCGTGGATTTTCTGCTCGACACGCTCGAACGCGCTTCAGGGACTTGGTGGCGCCCCCAGGGGCAACCGCGGGAACGAAGCGTGGGCAAGTTCGACTTCGATCGCTTCGATCGGGTCGCGCTACGGCGGGCACCACAGTTCGTCGCCTTCGCCCGTGCCCACCCCGAGTGGTTCGACGTTCTCGAGATCCCGGAAACGGAGCAACACGAGATGCGTCGGGATGCCTTCATCGGCTACCTGGTGCGGCATGCCGCGGACTTCATTCCCGGAGACATGGTGCTGATTGCGGGCCGCGCGCCATGGGACCCCTCCACGACGATTCACTACCATTCGTTCTTCATCTTCGAGTCCGATCCACTGACGGGCATGCCCCTGCTCGTGGCCGGTAACCCGGGGCGCCCACGGCTCGTCATCTGGAACTGGGAGCGGCAGCGGACGCCGCGGCGAAGCCTGCGTTATCGCATCCGTCCCAACCCGCACTGGCTCGAGAGCATCGTCGACGAGTTGCCCACCGGAGAACTCGAGCCCCCGCCCTTGTCCGACGGTCCGCCGTAGAACCTGCTCGGAGGAAGTTGCGCGGCCGTTCTTGCTGCCTGCGCCGTCGCTCGCATCGTCTGCGAGGGCCCGTCGAGCCCCGCCAGCCGTGGAGCTCCCGCGCCCAAACGCATCTCCAGCGTCAACAATCGTGGAAAAGCGCCGCTGACATCGTTCCGGAGCGCGTTCATCGCTTGCAGGGGGCACCCAGTGTACGCACCTGCTCGCGCTCCATCGTGGTCTGCTCGAACCAGCGTCCCACAAAGGCGCTTGCACGCGTTGAAATCGCCACGAAGCACACGCGCTGTGCCACCTGCAAGCGTTGCAGGCGCTGGAGGCGCGTCATTGGCCGTCAGCTCCATCGCTGCAAACGCAAGATCCGCGAATGTCCCCGCTAGCTCCGCGAAAGTTCGCAAGCCAGCACCGTCTTGCAGCGCCTAAACCACCGCAGTCGTCGTCGAAGAAGCACATCGATGCGCCCTGACCAGCGCTGTCGAGCGAGCCGGCGAGAGTGTAATCGCGGAAACGCTCCAGCAAGGCGTCGAGCTTCGGGGAGCAGCCTGGGATGGCGCCTGTGCTAACCTGGCAAACGTGATCGAGGCACTCTATCAACCATTTCCCATCGCCACGAAGGCACGGGCGCAGATATGGCACCACGTTCCGTCGACGCGCAAACCGCGGCATTTTCACGCCGAGCCGGAGCTGAATCTGGTGACGGGCGGCACGGGCGTATTCGCGATGGGGGAGAAGTTGTTGCCGGTCGCCGCGGGCGATCTGCTGTCGTGGCCTCCCGGCCAGGACCACGTACTCGTCGACGCCTCGCCCGATTTCGACCTATTCGTGATCGGGGTCACAGCTGACTTCTCGTTTCACGTGCTCTCCGGCACCGCGCAAGCGGACTGCGTCGGACCCATCCAGATCCGGTTGGCGCCGCGGGACTTCGCCGAAATCCAGGCGGCGTGCGTCGCAATCGGCAGCGCCGCCACCGACGTTGCCGCCATCGAACACAAGGTGGGCGATCTCTGGCGCCGGGCGCAAGCGCTACGACGAGCCGGCGACGGCATGCACGTCCTGACCCGACGGACCATGGTCTCGCTTTACGAGCACCCAGAGTTGACGCGCACCGATGTCGCGCGACTGGTGCGCGCGTACCCGACCGAGATCAGCCGGCACTTCCACGGTGACATGGGCTCGACTCTCTCCGCTTTCCGTTCGCGGCTTCGCCTCTTGCGCTTCATCGAGGCTGTGGACGGTGGGGCCGAAAACCTGCTCACGGCGGCATTGGGGGCGGGTTTTGGCAGCTACTCGCAGTGTCACCGCATTTTCCAGCAGACCCTGGGTTGCTCCCCGCGCCTGTTTTTCAAGACCTCCCTGCGCAACCAGATGCAGGACGCCCGGCACCCTGGCGTCTCCCCTCTAAGCCCGAGTTGCGGCTGACGCCGGGCGGGAGTGGCGCCCGCCGGCCCGATCCGAGCCACCCGCAAAAAGCCCACAAGACGCGAAGACGTGTGAAGCTGTCCGCTTCCACACTCGGGGTCATGCCCTGTCAACGCGCGTTTTCGTGTTTGGTCGTCCTGTCCTGGACCTGTTTCGCCGGCGTGGGCTGCACTTCTGACAACCCTGCCGAGACGCCCGCCAGCAGCGTCGGCGTCGGCCCCGGCAGCGGCGGATCGACGAGCGACAACGCCACGGGGGGCAACGTCGTCACCCCAACCGGAGGCAGCCCGAGCGGCGGCGCGTCCAATACCAGTGGTGGCTCCTTCGACGGGAGCGAAGACACCTCCAACACCAGCGGTGGCTCCCCAGGCGCCCCGAGTGGCAGCCCGAGCGGCGGCACACCCAATGCCGGTGCTGGCTCTGGCGACGGAACGGGAGGCAATTCCCCAGGCGCCGCCCCCGATGCCAGTGGTGGCGCTCCAGCCGAGCCGGGTGGGAGTCCAACCGGCGATGTCCCGAACGGCAGCGGTGGCTCCCCAGACGGCACGGGTGCAAACCCGAGCGGCGGCGCCCCGAATGGCAGCGCTGGTTCCACAGACGGCGCGGGTGGAAACACCACGAGCGGCGGCGATGCGGCGAATCCGGAAGCCCCGGAGCCGTTCACCTTCGGCAAACCGCCGGCGGCAGCCGAATACTTCAAACAGGGTATCAACCTCGGCAATCGCCTGGAAGCGCCGAACGAAGGCGATTGGGGTGGCAGCGTACTTGCCAGTGACTTCCCCTTCATCGCCCAACGCGGCTTCGATCACGTGCGCATTCCGATCCGCTTCAGCGGTCACGCGCTCAGCGGTGCGCCCTACACCATCGACGCGACGTTCTTCCAGCGCATCGACACCCTGCTGGACCAGGCCGCGGCAGCGGGCCTGGCCGCAATCATCGACTTGCACTCGTACGACGAAATGGTCAGCGATCCGAGCGCTGAGCGCGAGCGATTCTTGGCGCTGTGGTCACAGATCGCAGCTCGCTACCAGGACCGTCCCGATACCGTCGCATTCGAGCTGTTCAACGAGCCCAATACCATGCTCGATAGTGTGTGGAACGACATCGCAGCCGCCGCGATCAACACCGTGCGGGCGACCAATCCCCGTCGATTGCTGGTCGTGGACACGGTGTTTTGGGCCGATCCCAGTAAGCTCTCGTTGCTGACGCTTCCCGACGACGCCAACCTGCTCGTCGCCGTTCATGTGTACGAGCCGAAGCTCTTCAGCTTTCAGGGCAAGAGTTGGATTGGCGAAGCCTACATGACGACGGGCGTGATTTTTCCAGGCCCCCCTGCCGCGCCGATCTCCCCCGTCCAGGCAGCCTTGGACGCGGACTGGGCAGCGGCGTGGTTCGACGACTACAACACCAAGCCGGCCGCGGAAAACCCTTCGGGTCCAGCAACTGTCGATGCGCAAATCGCCTACCTCACTGCGTACCAGAGCGCGTCAGGTCGGACCGTCTACAACGGCGAGTGGGGCCCTCAGGACGCCGCAGACATGGCCTCTCGGGTGAATCTCGTCACCCTGGTGCGCGAGAAGTGCGAAGCCGAGGGGATCGGTTGGGCAATTTGGGAAGACCCGAACAACATGAAGCTCTTCGACTCCAGCGCCGGGACGTGGGTCACCGAGATCATCGACGCGCTGTTGCCGCCGTGAAGTGCTACAGAACACTGTGAATGCTGCAGCACGGACGGCCAAGGCGACCGAGTGACCCTCGTTCATCAACGAGATGAGTCCAGGCCGTAGCTCTGGTCGGGATAGGACACCATCTCGGCAGCTCGAGACCGGTGCGACGAACGCGGTGGGTGAACGGATAGGCGGGACTGACGCTGGCTGCCGGCGAGCTCGCACGCGTGAACGCTCCGACCGAACGCAAACAGCGGCCAGCTGCGGCCCCTGAAAGTTGGGTGCCTCGAAGGGCGAGATTGGCAGGCAGCAACCCGTTGGAGCAAGGGTGCCACGCGCAATGCGTTGCCCAGGTTCCTGACGGCGTGGCGCCCGATGGAACTCCCACCCCGCCCTTCGACGCTTGCCACGAGCAACCGAAACGGAATAGCATTCCGATGCGTTGAGCCGATCCGCCGTGAAGCACTGGGTGGGCGCGGCCAATGGCGGAGCACCATGCAAGGTCACAGCGAGCTGTCGGCGGTCCGATCGGAGCGGAGCACTGCCGGTTCGATCGCACAGGGCCTCCAGGATCGGCGCTAGCGGAGGAAAGCGGGAGGAAAGTTGGTGGACGCATTTCTGTCGTACAAGCATGAGGACCAACCGTGGGCAGCGCGCCTTCACGCTGAGCTCGAGAAGCTGAATCTCGAAGTGTTCATCGACACGCGCGATCTCGTCGCAGGTCAGGGTTGGGAGCAGCAGCTCGATGATGCCCTCGACGCGACCAAGGCCATGGTCGTGTTGTGGTCCTCCAAGGCGAAGAACCTCGACTACACCGATCGCGAGCGAGCGTGGTTCGACCGCCCCGAACTGAAGACACCACGGCTTCAGACCCGGCCGGTCGTGGCCGTCTTGCTCGACGAAGCGGAGCCGAGCGGCCTGCAGACACAACAGTTCGTCACGGACCTGAAGGATATCGCGGCCTATCCGAACAAGCTCGATGCCGTTCCGCAGTCCGTGTGGCAAACGGTTGCGACTCGCGTCAAGCACGCGCTTGCACGCGACGTCACCGTCGTCAATACACTGGTGGTCGCCGCCAGCAGCCATCGGCTGAGCGCCGGTTACATGGGCATGGATCGTTGGAGGAAGATGGAGGACACGTTCACCAAGCTGAGCCTCGGTGGCGACGTCACGGCTCGTTACGGTCCAACGCCCCTGGACTGGAAACCGCACGGCAGCATGACGATCAGCGAAATGCTGAGCGCGCTGGAAACGGAGATATCGAAAGAGCTCCCCGTCCGTCTGGAAAACGTGAACGAAAAGTTCGAGCACGACAACCAAGACGACTTGATGGATGCTGCCCGTGGCCTTTCCCACAGACTTGCGCTGATCGTCGTGGACACGTTCTCACTCCATGACTTCAAGACGGAGACTCTGTTCAAGTCACTCGACGCGTGTCACCGCAGTCGCTGCAACGCTTTTGCAGTATTCGCACCTCGAGCCTCCGACGACGCGCTGCTGAACGAGCAGCTCCGCACTCAAGCAGAAAAGCTGTACAAGTCGTTCTTCCATCCCATCCCCTATCGAGAAGACCAACCGAGTATCGGTCTGAACTTGCGCAATCGGCGCGAACTGGAGCGACTGCTGCTCTTGGCGATCTCCCGGCAAGCAACACGTTCTCAACCGCGACGCCGCAGTAACGTGGTTCTCGGCGGCTCTCAGACCTGATGATCATCACGTTCTACTCGTACAAGGGTGGCGTGGGTCGCTCGATGGCGCTGGCTAACGTCGCCAACTGGTTTCGCCTGCAGGGGTTGCGCGTGGCTGTCATCGATTGGGACCTCGAAGCCCCGGGCATCGAGTGCTTCTTTCTGCAAGAGGAGAGGGACCGCACTCGTGTACGCCGAGCCCCGGGACTGATCGACCTGCTGGAGAGCTACCGCCAGGCCCATGCGGACCTGCCGATGGAGTTCTTTCGCGCCAGCAGAAGCTCTGAGGCGGAGGCCGCGAAAGCCCAGTACGACATTCTGGACGCAACCTTGCCGAGCCTGCGCGCGATGCTGCTCGAGCTAGCTCCTCAGGGTCAGCGCAGCGACGCTACGGGTGGCCCCATATTTCTGCTTGGACCCGGCGTGCGCGACGGTAAGAACCGCTACACGTATGCGCGAGACGTGCAGGCGCTGGACTGGGGACAGTTCTACGAGGAGTACGACGGGCCCGCCTTTTTCGGTTGGCTCAGAACACGGCTCGAAGCGTCGTTCGACGTCACCTTGATCGACAGTCGCACTGGCATGACTGAAGTCGGTGGGATCTGCACCCGCGAGATGGCTGATTTGGTCGTGTCCTTGTGCGCCCCCAACACGCAAAACCTCCAAGGCTGCGCCTTGATGGTACAATCCTTGTTCGGAGAGGAGCTCCAGCAAGCGCGCGGTGGCCGGAAGCTGGACGCCATGGTCATTCCCGCCCGCTACGACAACGCAGAAAGCGATCTGTTGGGGGACTTCGAACGCCGCTTCCGAGGAACGGTCGACGAACTGCGCGCAGAATGCTCCGGACAGTTCGAGGGGCTCGATGCCGAGAGCTCCTGGGAACGACGCATTGCCTACACGCCCAAGTACGCCTACCAAGAAAAGCTCTGCATCGGAGCGCCCGATTCCAACGCGGATCTCGACGAAGACTACAGCCGACTCGCTTCCGATTTGGCGACGCAAGTCTTGAGCCGACTGCCGGATGAGCGCTTGAAACACCTGCTCGCCTCGAACGAGACCCTCAACGTGCTGTCCGTTCGACGACCTGACGAGCAACGTGGACTGGGGGAGCGCTTGGACGAGGCGGTAGCCAGGCTGCCGAAGGACGTGAGGACGGCCTTGCCCTCCTTGATGCTGCGCTTCGTCAGCATCCCCAGCTTGCGCGATGCTGACGATACCGTGGCGGTGCGCCAAGAACTCGGCGAGTTCGACTCGGAAGAGCTCGTCATGCTTCGTCAACTCGAGGAGGTCGGTGTCCTCTCCTTCGAGGTGAGCGCCGCCGTCGACGGTGGCTCCACGAACGCCAGTACGCAAATCGGTCGGCAGCACGCACGTCTGGCGAACGCGAAGGCACTCGAAGAGTGGGGGCGGTTGCAAAGTTGGGTACGGGAAGAAGCTGAGTTCTTGATCTGGCGGCGTGAGCTCGACGACTACGTGGCGCTGTTCCGGCGGCAGCCGAGTTCCGACCGCTCCCGCCCTGCGAGCGACTTCCTCGCCCAGGCCACGAAGTTCACGGAGCGCTTGCCCCATGCCCTATCCGTATCGCAGCGTGGCTTCATCCAGCGATGTTTGGACGAGGCAGAGACTGAACGAGGCCTCACCGTGGCCGTGGACACGACCGGGATCGGGATCCCAGACGCAACGACGGTTCTTTCGAGCGGACCCCAGCCTGGGCGCGGCATGCCGGTGTGGGCGGCTGCCGTAATTGGCGCCGTCGCCCTGACCCTGGGTTGGTTCGGCAGTGAATCCCAGGATGCCACCGACGACACCGATCCTGCCCTGACGGCGAACACGAGCGTCCTGTCGCCCATCTCCAGTGCAGCGAAGGCGACGCTCGATAGGGCAGTGCGGCAAGAACACTCCGGCAACTTGACCGAAGCAACGGGAACGTACACCCAAGCACTCGAGCTTTTGGCCGAGTCGGAAGCGCCCGAGCTGCGCGTCGCCGCTCTGACCGGCCGAGGCAGAAGCCTGTGGGCCAGCGAGCAGTGGCAGGCTGCCTACGAGGATCTGACGGCAGCTCTGGAGCTCGACCCGAAAGACACCGATGCGCGGCTCTTTCGGGCGCGCTGTGGCTCCAAGTTGCTGGCTCAGGGGCACTCCCAAACGGACGCTGATGCGGGCTCGCCGACGATCAGTCCAGACGCGGTACTGGCCGACTACGACATCGCCTTGGAGGAATCGTCGGAGCCCAGCCTCTACGTCGAGCGCGGCAACCTTCAATTCAAGCTTGGTCGAAGCGACGAAGCCATTTCCGACTTCACCCGCGCAATCGCCGAGGCCAAGAAGCGCAATCAGCGCGCTCCTGAGGCGCACTATCAACTGGGCGTCGTGCAACAAGCCCTCGGCAACAACGACGCTGCCCTCCAAAGCTACGAGCTCGCCATTCGAGAAGAGCCGGAGTACTGGCGGGCGCGCTACGGTTTGGCAATGCTGACGTCCGACGAAGAGCGTGCGTTGACCGAGCTTCGTCACACTGCTCAGAAGGCACCTGAATCGGAGCTCCGAGCTCTCGCAGAGAAAGAATACGAAAGCCGCGCCCCATCTCAGACCGCAGCGGTCAGCCCCACGCGTTACGTCGTGGCGCTGAACTACTCGAACCCGGCCGATCGCGCCGCGGTCGATCGTCTGCGGCGTGCGCTCAAACACCACTCGTGGACCGTGTATCGACCTGCGCTCGTAGATCTCGCGGTGATGAGCGGGAGCGTGCGGTACTTCTTCGACTCGGACAAGGACTTCGCGAAGGAGGCGCGTATGGCCGTCGAGAAAGAGCTCGGGCGAGAAATGAGAGTACTCTCATTCGCCAGCGCGCCATTCCCCGCCGCGCGCGAGGGAGTGATCGAGGTTTGGCTCCCGCCGCTGAAGACGAAGGTCAAAACGCCCAAAAAGCGTTGAGTCGGCGACCATCGCACTCCGAGCACCACCCGAGGCCGAACGAAGGGTATGTACGGCGACGCCAAGGGACCAGGATGAAGCGGGGTTACGGCACGTCAGGTGGGCAGTCGTAACAGCCGTTGCGTGTTCTACAAGCGCCGACGTCTACGGGACAGGTGACGCACAACTCCCGTTCACCGGCCGTATATTCATCGAAACCGCACTGGTACCTGTTGCGACAAGGCACCCCCTCGCGGCAGCGTCCCCCGAACTGTTCGCAGTTGGGCGAGTCGGTCACGCACAGGAAGCCCTCGGCGCAGTCGGCGTTGGTATCGCAAAAATCGTCTTCCACACCCTGGCCAGTTCCGGGATTGGCGCCGCCGGCTGCTGTGTCCGTGCCCGCATCTCCGGTTGCGTCGATGGGATCAGCGGATGCGTCACCACCGCCCCCTTCATCCGTTGCTGACGTGTCGCCCCCGAGACCAGAGCCATCAGTCGCGGAACCTCCGATCCCACTGTCTCGACCCACGCCACTGTTGCCCCCGTTGCCGTCAGTGACTGGGTTGCCAAGTGCCTCGTCGGAGGTGCCGTCACTCTGCGTGTCGTCGATATCGGGACTGTCGCCGGGTTCCCCTTCGTCGGCTGGCGCGTCATCCGTATCGGCAACGTCGTCAGCCGAATCAGCGTTGTCCTGATCACTGCCGTTCGGTGTTTCACCGTCGGTATCGTCGCTGTCCTGCGAATCCTCGCTTGTCGGTGTATCCGACACATCGGCAGTGGAAGACGCTGCACTGTCGCTCGACTTGCAGCCGATGACCGAGACCACAACGAACGAGGCTGTCACCATGGCACTGCGCATGCTCGAAGGGTACACGCGTTTCGCTGCTGAGACCAGCGTGCTCCCGCCGCTAGCGAATGGCGCTGGGCACGTCGGGCACGCAGTCGAGGGCGAAGGTCGCGCTGGCGTCACCCCATGGGAGGTTGCTGGGCAGGAACTCGAAGCCCGCATCACGACTGATGTCGTTCATGTGGACCAGGTCGTAGTCTCTGACGACGTTTCCATAGTAATCCATGACCATGTATAGCCCCTTGCCGTAGTCTTTGACGAAAGAGGTCAGCGTTGGCTGAAGGTCGTCGGGCCACAGCGCTTCCGGGTCGTCGGGTAGGGTCTCCGCGTCGGGGTCGATGCCCATGTGGAAGCCGCACAACATGATGACGTCCCAGTCTTCTGCGAGCTTCTGCGGGTTGCCGACGTATTCGTCGGGCATCTGGTTCGCCCAGTAGGGGTACGACGTTCGATCGTCACAGCCCCAGTGGCTTCCAATCACGGCGATGCGCGGGGTCTCCGACTGCCCCAGATACTCCCAGCCCGGAAACTCCTCCATCAGCTCGATTCCGGACGTGGAATCGCACCAAGCGATGACGTGCCCATCACCCCAACGGCTCATCGCAAACACCAGGCGCTCTTCCCCGTTGACGCTGAGGTAACCCGCGCCGTCGACCTCGACTCCATCCACCAGCCGCATGTCACACGACGCGCGCGTCGCCACTTCGAACGAAACCGGATTGCAGTCGCAGCCAGGGGTGCCCGCTTCGCACTCTTGCGGCAGCTCAGCGAGGTCCGCCACCAGCACCTCTGAAGCCTCTTCGACGACGAACTCTGCGGGCTCTTCTGCGGGCGGCGGGTCGACCTCTGGAGCGAGCGACTCGGATGCTAACGGCTCGCTGCCGGCGGCGTCTTCGGCTTCGGGCTGCTCGTCCAGCGGCACGTTGGGGGCCGGTTCGGAACTGACTGACGGTTCCTCTGGGTTGACGCTCGCGGGGGTCAGATCACCTGGTGCACTGCTCTGCGGCGCGGAACCGCTCTGGTTCGTTCCAGCGTCCGAGGCCCCGCAGGCGATCAACCCTGCGGCTCCCGCCAAACAAGTAAGTCGTCGAAAGATCATGTCTCCAGCCGCAACGAAGAGCCAGTGGGTGAAGCTCCGTTCACCCAAGCCCGCGTGAGCGTAGCACGCTCCCGGGAGAGGTGCCGAGCTCGCTCAGCTTCATGGCCACGCGCTACATTTTTCGACCCCGTGAGGAATGGTCCGAACCGTCACAGACGGATCACCCCACTCGTCTCCCCGCGTCGCCGCGCGCTTTGGCGTCGTGCCGTTCGCGCAATTCCTGTTCCAGTGGGCGTGGGCCGCAACACAGCGAAGAAGACGACGGGCTTCCATTCAGCCCACGGGCGTCAGCCGTGGTCATCCACGGTGTGCCACCGGGGCTTGTCTGCGATCGGAACGGAGCGGTAAGCGTTGGCGTACGCCCGAGGCTGCGTGCCGCCCCGGAAACGTCGACGTGCACGACGGCGAAGTGTGCAGCAGTGACTCGCCCGCGGGTAGCGCGCCTTTGTTTGGGTATGGCTGGTCTTGTCTCGCGTAGGTCTTTACCTCGTAGGTTTTGGGCTGTGTTGGGTGAATGGACCAAGGTAACGATGAGTCATCGTTACTCGTGGTTCGAAGCAACGTTCGCGCGCTGTCACGGGCACTGTTTCACAAGGGACAAATTTGTCCCCTCGCTCCCTGGTCCAATTTGCTTCTGGTACTCGATGCGCGATTCGAAGCGTGTGCCAGTCGCTGCGCGGCGCGCGTCGTCCTGCTAGTGGAGAGCTAACGCTCACCGCGGTGATGTCGTTTCAAGGAGAACAGTGATGAACACTTGCCACGCCCTTCCGTCTACCACTCTCTGGAGCAAAGGTCTCGCCGCCACCTTCAACGCCATGGCTCAGGCACCAGTACTGTTGCTCTGCGTGGTAGGTGCTCTCTCGACCAGTTGCGGCAACGATTCGAATGAGGCAGCCGCGAGCGCAACTACGGCTGGCCCCAGTGGTGGGCTTGCAACCGCAACGGCACAGGGCAATCCGGCTGAGGGCGTTGACAACCCGGTAGCAGTAGCCCCGATGGCGTCCTCGCAACCGAGTCCGTCTCCCAGCGTTCAGCCGTCGAGTGGCGGCTCACCTGCAGCTGGCACGGGTCCAGACGCCACTCCGTCCGCAGGGATGCCCACCAATGCCAGTGCTGGGGAGGCGCCGAACCTTGGCGCCAGTGGGGGAGCAGGCGGCGATACGGCAGGCGAGGTCAGTGGCGGTGGCGCTGGTGGCGATGCCGCGGCAGGTGGCGATGCCGTATCGGACGGCGGTGCCACTTCGGGCGGTGGGGCTGGGGGTGTCGCATCAGACGTCGGCGCTGGCGGTGGTGGCGATACAGGTGGCGACGTTCCGGAGAACGCCACGCTCGTTCCCGATCCGGATTGGGCGTGCGGCATGGCCGACGGGATCCCTTCGCCCACGCTGGGCGAGCTTGCTTTCACAATCACGCTCGAGATCCGGGCCGAGCATGAGGTTGGCAATACGCCCTACGGTTACCGGCGCCTGCTCGACGTGAGCGGCGGAACGATCACGGGCGACCGTCTTCAGGGTTCGGTCCTGACTGGGGGGCTGGAATACGAGCTCACTCTGTCCAACGGGGTCATGGAGTACCAAGGGATCAACGTTCTCGAGACCAGCGCCGGCCGCATCTTCGTACGCAGTTGTGGCGTTGCGACCGACGAGGGATCGATGCCTCGCATCATTCCCGACTTCGAAGCCACCACCAGCGGCGGCAATGCGTTTCTCAATACGGGCACCTGGGTCGCGACGCGTGAGGTGGCAGACGGAAAGATGACACTCGCCGTCTATGATGTCTCAGGCGTGACCCCCGGTGAGCCGCGTGTGGAGATCAGTAAACCTGAAGGAGTGCCCCCGCAACCGTGGGAATGCAACATGACCGGTGGGACCCAAGGCGCAGAGGTGTTGACCGAAAATGTCACCCTGGGAACGTCGTACTCGATCGCCAACGCCAAGTACGGCTCCCGCAACATCATCCCCATCACGGGCGGGACGACCACCGGCAGGGTCACTGGCTCGATCCTCAACGGGGGTGCCGACTACCAGCTCTCTGGCTCGCTCGACGCCTGGTACACGTTGGCTCCGGACAACGGTGAACTCATCCTGGTCAGGAATTGCGGAGGCGGAGGAGGGCTGATCCCCTGGTTCGAAGCCGCGGTCGATGGCGAGTTCGACTTCCTCAACACCCAGGCCTATCTGAGCTCCGCCCCCGGCGTCGGTGCGGGCGGCGTGAGCATCACGTTCTACGAGCGAAACTGAGCTCTCAGGCGAATAGGACGACTGGTCGCTTTCGCGTGGTCGAGGGGGGCTTAGGATCGGTTCTGAGCCCCGACGCGACCTGCGCGTCGACGGATTGGCCCGTGCGTGGCAGAATTCTGCACCATGGCCAGGTTGGCGACCAAGTACGTGTGCCGAATTGGCTGTCTCGCCATTGGCAGCTCTGCTGTTGGCTGTGGTGATGAGGGCTCCGCTGGCGACACGACCGATACCGTCAATGCCACGGAGCTCACGGAGCTTTCGGGAGTCTTCGACACTCCTGACTCGACGTCGAGCGCCCCATTGACGAGCCCGCCGCCAGGCGGAGCCGGCGCCGGTGGAGCCCCGTCCCCCAGCGGACAAGCCGGTACAGGAGGTCTCGCGGCTGGCGATGGCGCTGTCGAGGTGGCGGAGCCGGACATCGTGTTCGCTTCTCCCGACACCATCGCCGAGCGTCTCGCGCGCATGATTTGGGACGGGCGGGACGCCGAGGACGTCCGCGCGCTGCTGGGCATCGACATCTCGCGCCAATCCGTCGGTGAGGTGGCGGAAGCCATGCTTGCGGACGAGCGTGCGAGGGAAGGAGTCGCTGCGTTCTATCGCTGGTGGCTCTACTTCGGCACTGAGGTTCCTGCGGATCAGTCAGACCCGCTCAGCGTCGCCCGTCACGCAGAAGCGCCGGCTGTCGGCACTTACTTGACCTTGGATGCCGACGGCACCTTCGCGGACTTGCTCACCGCTTCGTTCACATTCATGAACGAGACGCTGGCAGAAGTGTACGGCGTCGACGGAGTAGTTGGGAGTGAGCTGCGTCTGGTCCCGTACCCTCCGAGCGAACCTCGCATCGGGCTGCTCACCGGCGCAGGGGTCCTGTCGTTCTATTCGAGTGTCGACGATCCGCCTTGGCCAGTGAAGCGAGGCTGGTTGGTCACCGATCCGTTGTTGTGCAAGCCGACCGTGAGAATGTCGCCGGCCGAGCCTCCACCGGATCCGGCGGTATCCATCCGTCAGCAGATGATCGACGTCACGTCGGGCAGCGCTTGCATCAGCTGTCACCAGATGTTGAATAGTCCGGGATTCGCATTCATCGGGTTCGATACGAGTGGACGTTGGCGTCCCGAACCAGGCGCCGCACAGAACGAGACGCAAGGCTGGATCCCGGAAGAGATCATGCCGGGTGCGCCGCAGTTCGACGGTCCGTCGGAGCTGGCCCACTTGCTGCTCGAACGCGAAGAAACACGACGCTGTTTCGTCCGACAATGGATGCAATTCTCCCTCGACCCAGACGAACCGGTCAGCCACGAGACTGCGCCAGAAGATGTCGCCAGCGTCGAGGTCGCGTTGCGCGCGTTCGTGGAGTCCGACCTGCGACTTTCGTCGGCGATCGTCGCGGTCGCTCGAACGAACACGTTTCTGCGTTAGTCGGCCGCCTTCAGTTTCCGACGCTTCGTGCATGGCGGGTGCGGAAAACAATGAAGCTCATCGAAGAGAACGAGCGTCCGAAGTCCTTTGCTTCCTTCGAGCCCACGGACCCAAGTGAGCAGTTCTTCCAGCACGACTCCGAGCACGAGCGCCCGCTCATCGTCGTCGAGATGCGCGACGCTCACGATGACCGCAGGTGTTCTGCCTCGTCCACGCGATGCTGTCGGTTTGGGCGTCAGCCAGCTACCGACGTCCAGCGACGTTCCGGTGCGCCAATTCCACCGCGTCTTCACCTCGGAGTGTGGAACGCGCGGCGCATCCCGAGTAGCCTGCGCAGCATGGCCCCACCGCTCGCTGTCGCGCACTACGCCGGCCCATTGTGGATCAGCATCGCCTACCTGCTGCTCTACTACGCCCTCGTCATCAACGTGCGGCGTGTGAAGGTCAAGCTAGCTCGGGCCCATCAGGGCAAGCCCGAGCTCTTCGACCGCTACGAGAGCAAGGACCCGCGGATGCTCGCAGCCGACCGCGTCATGCTCAACACCCTCGAGCACATGCCGCCGTTTCTGACGATGCTCTGGCTCAGCGCGGTGTTCATCGGAACCCCAGACGTCACGGTGGCCGGTACAATCTACGTCACCGCTCGCGTGGTGTACCCATTTCTCGTCGGCCCGCGCCTGTCGCGCAAAGTCCCGAAGCGGGTGCTCCTCGCAACGTACACGGGCTACGGTGTGCTGACCTACTTCGCCGTAAAGCTGGTAGTCGCGCTACTCTCGTGACCTTCGTGCTCGACGAGAGCGCTGAGAGGACCTATGCGAAGTGCTCGGACAAGACCTGAGCTGCGGCGGCGTCGCCGATCTTGCCCAGCATTTCCAGAGTATCGTGGCTGTCCATGGCGCGCAGGGAGTTGAGTGTCTCGTCGCTGAAGTCCAACTCGGGGAACTGTTGCGTCAGCCAGGCCTCGTCCAGCACTGGGTCATAGCGCAGGTACGAGAGCCGCGCTTGCCCCCCCAACAAATCGTTGCTGAGATCACCCACCTCGCTGTCGATGGTGCGGGCGGTATCGCTGTTCGACAGCCACTGCATCAGCAGTTCGTTCAGAGCCGAGCAGTCGTCCATCAGCGACGACAGCGCGACGACCGCATGCTTCGCTGCCTTGGCGCGCATTACCTCCTCGGTGGGGCGCTTCGTGTCCCAACGGCCCGTCCCGACAGAGACCACTTGGAGCTTGTCCGCGCCCAAGGGCCAGTTGAGATGGTAGCCCTCGAGCGTTGCTAGTAGTACCAGCTGCAGGGCAGGGTTGTTGTGAGGACTCACACCGCCGTCGACGAACGCTCCCGACTCGGTATCCGCAACCGCGATCTCCTCGGGCTCGAAGTAGTGAGGAGCGGCTGTGCTGGCGCGCACCAGCTGACGCACGAGGTAGCGGCCATTGGGCACGTAGTTCCGTCCCACCGGAGGCGGGCCGAAGTACTTGCCTCGGGGGTTGTTGTGCAAGGGCCAGGGGCTGTTCGTGTCCAGTCGCTTGCTGACGATCGCCAGGCCTGTCTTCAACTCCGTGCCGCCAAGACGAACGTCGTCGAAATGTTTCGACAACACTTGCTCCAGGGGTTTAGTCGAGAACTTGGCCCGCAAGAAGCCGAAGCGCAGCCATTCCGGTTCGAAGATGGCGGGTCCCAAGCTATCGTACAGGTCGACGAGCGCGTCGACGCCCCAGCCAAGACTCAGGCCCGCCGCAATGATCGAACCAGTCGAGGTTCCCCCGATCAGATCGAAGTGGTTGCACAGTGGCCCGCCCAATAGCGATTCGATCCGTCTGAGTATCCCGAGGCTGATGCGCCCACGAATGCCACCACCGTCCAAAGCCAGGATGCGCTTCGGGCCCGGTGCAAACAGATGTTGCTCCAGCGTGGGCGGCTGTTCCCACTGCTTGGGCTTGAAGCCCGACGTCTCAGGAGCTTCTTCATAGCGCTTCTGAAATTCGCCTGGCGTGTTGTAGTAGAGTTCACCGTCCGGGTTCTGGATCACCCAGCCGCCGGGTTCGACGGTGGCGGTCCCTTCGAGACGGCCGTCGACCATGGTGTGGATCTCCGTGGGCTCGTTCACCTGTACAGCGCGAACGAAGCCGGTCTTGACGTAGTGGTCCGCTTTGCCTTTCACCGGCTCGTGTGTCTTGAAGAAGACGCGCAGATCGACCCCGTACGCGCCGCCAGAATCATGAACTTGCACGTGCGGGCCATCGAACTCCTGGTCGCCCCATGAGAGCTGGTAGCTCGCCGGTTCCCAACGCACTGTCGCGTGCTTCTCTTGCGGTTGGGGTCGGTACCGCTTGCTGTTGCCGACGTGCAGTTCTTTGATCGTAGTCGTCACGGTGGTTTCTCGTAGTGGGGTGGGGGCGCATGAGCCCGCTGTCAGTCAGCATCGGCGATCAAAGCGCTGAGGTCATCCAAGATCTGCTGCAGTTCAGTCCCAGTCGGCGTCGTGCGCACACGCGCTACCGAATCTTTCAAGTCGTCGAGTGTACTCTTCAAGCCCCAAGCGGTCACGCCTTCGCGCTTGACGCGTTCTGAAAGCTCTCGAGCTTTCGGCACGTCCGCCGCACGAAAGGCTGCGCCGAGCAACGTCGCCCGCGTCCACCCGTCGTCTTGATCGAGTGCTATGGCACGTTCGCAAGCAGCGATCACCATCTGGTCGACGAGCCTCGCTCGTTGCGCGTCCGCGTCCTTGCCGCGCGACAGTAGCAGCCCCGCGATGTTGCTCGAGCAGTAGTACTCGTTGTAATCGAGCAGCATGCCTCGTTCGTAGTGGTCGATGGCCTCGTCGAGATAGCGGAGCTCGTCTGACGAAGGTCTGCTCGCGCCGGCTTTGACCCGCGCTTCGCGCTCGTCTCTCCACATGGACTTGTAGCGGCCGCCAATCAAGCCCAGACGCTCGGGGGTCTCCCCCTGTTCGCCGATGAGTCGTTCGAGGCTGGCGACTGCTTGCACCGCACGCCCAGTCTTTGCCAACGCCAGTAGTCGCTGCTCACGGACGAGGGCGATCCGCTGAAAGGCTGGCGGCAGTGTGTCGCAGAAGCTCAGCGTCTGCTCCCAGTCCAACTCGTCTCGAACCAGCAACAGCAACTCTGTCGCGACTTCAGGGATACGAGTGGCCGCGCTCCGGTAGTCCCGCAACAGGGCACCGGCCAGCTCGGGACGCTGGCGTTTCGGACTCAACCTCACCGCACGGGCGCGTTCTTGGAATGCGCTGAACGTTTCAGCAAACTCACGAAACACGCCCCGACGTGCCTGCTCGTTGTTCTTCTGGTCGATGAACTCGTGCCAGGGCGTCCGCGTGTCTTTATGAGCGGCGATCGCCTGCCGGATAGTGGCCTGCAAGCTCACAGCAGCGTCATCAGAGACGGTACCGGTGAGCAGCGGGTAGCGCACCGATCTGAATTGGTCGATATCGAACAGCTGATTCGACCAGTCAGCGGCAAACAGCACGCAGCCGGTTTCTTTGGCGACCTGTCGCAGCCCGACCTCGTAGTACACGTTTCCGTTCGGCAAGGTCACGTCAGCAAGCACGAGATCGGCGTACGCCAACCGTTCCAGCATGTCTTTGATGATCACCGAGCCCGTGTCGAAGTCAGCGCGAACCGGTGTGAACCCGGCGTCGGAGATCGCCGGTCGGTAGGCCTTGTCCCACAGCCCGTCGAAGTCCACTTCACCGGGCGCCCCTTCGCGTGTCGGGCCAGTCACCCTCCGTTTGCGGAAGGGCATCACCATGAAGCACACGGGTCGGAGTTCATCGTCGCTCATGACCGCCAACCCCTCACTTCGTCGAGTCCCTCTTGGATCTGTTCTGTGATATCGGAGTTCACATCGCCCCCTTTGGTTGTCGTGCAGGCACATCACCTCCACGTGTGCCTCTTGTCGCGCTAGCATCAGCCGTCGTCAACCCCGATCTCGTGTGGTGGATACGCGCGCCAGCTCGCGTAGGAGAGAATCCCGTGGGCGCCCGCTCACCTCGCGGCTCGTTTCGCCCTGCAAGCCTCCTGCGCCTTGCAGACCCCGAGGCCCCCGCTCGCCAGGAGGCCCTTCTGCTCCGCGCCCTATTGGATCCTGCTGGCCAAGAGGTCTGCCGGCCCCTGTTGTATCATCGTTCGTGGCAGACCGTCTGCATCAGCGGGCTGGTGGCCCAGCGGGCCCTGGCACACACGCCCGAGTTCTCCATCAAGCTTCAGACATGCGGCGCGTGCCCCAACGAGCGCGTCATACCGGAAGGTAATCTAACGCACTGAGTTTCGCGGTGTCAGTCGTACGGCAACTGGATGCCGTCTCCCGTCGCTGAGCCGAATGCTCGACCGGAAGCAGGAAGAACGATTTTTCCACTGACCAAACCGCCTCGGGTCGCCTACTTGCCTCTAGCTGCCAAATGGGGCATACTAATGCACCTGACACGAAGCGTTGTGTAGTTCCCTACCGCACGCGTCGAGTCATCATAGAACACGCTCCAGGCAGCCTCGGCAGCGTTCCCCAGCGAGATTCCCACATCGAATGTCGAACCAGACTGGTTCGGCTTCTGCTGTGCCGGAGATGAACACCCGCTGGGCAGCGTTTCGTCGCGAGACATATCTCGGTGGGGTGCGTTCAACCGAACAGGCGACCGTCGACGGCCGTCCGTTCTGCTCGTTTGCGGAGCAGATTCTCACCCTTTCAGATGGAGGTCTTTTTGCACAACTCAGAGGTTTCGATTCCCGTATTTCGCCACGCCAAGCGCCCAGAATGGGGCGCAGCCCTCCTGACCTGGGAGCGCGATGGCAAGCGCGCCTACCTGTTCGAAGATGGTGTGCACCGCATGATTGCTGCGCCCTATTATCACTTGATGAATTCCGTTCAGCTCGATCAGACGGAACTATCCGCCGCATTCTGCCAGCAGATCAGCCAGATGAGCGTCGCAACGGCAGCTGGTGTGCTGGATCCGACTCGCGACGCGAGCTCCATGTTTTCTTTCGAGGAGCAAGCGCAGCTGTTGCTAGGACAGTTCCCCGAAGGTTTCGAAGGGGAGAAGTGGCGCAAACGTCATCGAGGAGACGGTGCCAAGAAACGCCTGAAGCGACACCGCGATGCCGTCATCAAGGAAGCCAGCGAAGTGCTCAAACCCGAGCATCTGGCGAACGCTGTGGAGCAGGGGCGTGATCAAGAGTTGTGGGAAGGGATCTGTGAACTGCTGGCAGGCACCGATCTGGTGCCGCCCAAAGACGTGAAAGCGCTTCGGCAGCGTGTACCGCGTGCCGGTCGTGCAGTGACGCTCGCACTGGCCGCCGTCTTGCTTCCGGAGCCGGCGGAGGACGAGGCTGACGAATTCAGTCGCCGTTTCACGTCCTTGGTGAATGAGCTGAAGCAGATGCTCGGGCGCCTACCATCATGGCCGTTAGTGACGAGCCTCATGGCGCTCAGCTCACCGGGTGAGCACTTCTGCGTTCACCCGCCGAGCCTGGGTCGACAACGCAAGTGGATGGGGGAGCGAGCGCTCAACGCCCGCAAACCGAACGCAATGGACTACGAAAAGGCGCTGCGCATGGCGACCAACCTGAAGGAGCAGTTGAGTCCCTTGGGTGCCACCGCAGTGGACCTGCTGGACATCTACGACTTCATCCGAGCGTTCACGACGCCGTCGGCGAGCAAGCGGCTGGAGGCTCTGCGCCAGTCGAATCTGCGATCCGTCCAACCAGCGGCTAACTCAACCAAGGAAGCGACTTCTGCTGAGGACAGTCCAGAAGTTGCCGTCCAGAGCACGCCACCGCCCGAGTCCGAAGCGGCAGCGGATGACGACGACGCTCGAGCGGAGGCCGCATAATGAGCCGTGGGGATCTATTGGAAATGACGGGCATGGTCATGGACGCACTGGGCGGCGGCCAATACCGAGTGGAGCTCGATGATGCCAACACCACCGTACGCGGACGCTTGTCCGGGCGCATGCGACGCCATCGGATCCGCGTGTTGCCAGGTGATCGGGTCAAGGTGGCGCTCTCTCCCTACGACCTCACCCATGGCTTCATCGTGTTCCGAGAAAGCGGTGGACGACGTGCTCGCAAGCCGAGCTAGTGAACTGCGCGGGCAAGGATAGCGGCGTGACGCAGGAAGGGAATCGATGCCGTGTCGACCGCGGCTTGCGCTAGATGAACGCCGTCACCAGACCCGACAAGCGCAGCGGGCAGGAGGACGAACAGCACCCAACAGGTGGCGAACGCGAAGCGGCGAGGCTGTAGCCGCCGACGCTTCAATGCAGCGAAGAGGTTGAGTACCAGATGCACGCTCCGGTGGAGTTGCAGGTTCCCTTCGAGTCGATTGCCGTGCAGTCTTCCCTGCTCGTCGTGTTTCCACAGACGTACTTCCACTCGCAATGTGCTCCCAGCGCCGAGCAGCTTCCAGCATCGGTGTGAGCGACGCACGAAGGAGGTGCCCCAGCATCGGGCACATTGCGACAAAACCGCGCACTCTCGCTCCAGCGGCACCATGGCAACGCGGTGCAGCGTGCATCGATTTCCTGATCCGAACACTCGACTGCGAGGCAGAATGGGCCCCAAGCGCACCCGTTGAGCTCAACGCAACTGGCTTGGTCTGAGGCCTGTATGCATATGGAGCTTGCTCCCAAGTCGCAATGCTCGTCCCGACAACCGAGAAACGCAAAGCAAAGACTTACCACCACTCCAAGCTGCAGCGCTGCTGAGCGCCTAGGTGGACCAGAGATCGACGTCATTCGCGCGTTGAGCATTCTCCGACAGTCCATCGGGTCGAGCGTGACATGGACGTGCCCGGGATGCGGCGCGTGTGAGACACGTCCGTTGCCAAACGGTAGCCGAAGCGCGAGATCGCACCGGCACGCTGGAGCCGGCACGAAACGGCGGGTACGCTTCGATCCGGTTCGGCGGCACTCACCCAGAGCAGCATCTTCCAGCGAGCCGCACCCGCACCCCGCGCGGTGCAGCGCGACGGCTTGCGCGGGAGCTTTCGGCCGAATACGAACAGCCATGTTTCGCTCCAAGGTCGCTCTCCTCCCCCTGGTCCTGCTCACCGCCGGCGGCTGCGGTGAAGACAGCTCCGGTAGTGCGAAGCAAGCAACCCCGTTGCCGAACGCGGGTAACCCGTCGCCAAGCAACACCGCTCCGATGGGCAACGGGACCGGAAGCCCGATCGATCCCGGAGCGCCCACCACCGCGGCGACCACGCCGGGCGTCGACAACAGCGTACCGCCACCTGCCGCGACGACCCCGGCGGTTGCCACCGCGCCACCGGTCGACAACGCCGGCGCACCCGGCATGGTTGCCACCGATTCGACTGGAAGCTCGGACACACCGGATGCTGATCCTTCAGGCGGTGGCGAACCCAGTGGCAGCGACGGTCCGGGCATGATGGGCACACAGACCGACGATGCCACCGGTACCGAAGACCCACAGGGCAGCGGCGGAATGGGCTCCGCCGGTGCCACCGGCGCGGGCGGCAACGTCTCCGGTGAGGATCTTGGCACTGGTGCCGTCGGCAACGAAGACATCGTGCCCGCGGGCGGCGACGCGTGCCCCGCCGACGCGACCTTCTGCTCGGGCTTCGAAAGCGACGAGTTGCCTACCGGCGCAGTGTTCAAGCTGAACGGTGACCCGGCGACGCCCTGGACTGCTTTGTTCGAGGTCGATACTACCCAAGCCTTTTCAGGAGCATCGTCGTTGCGCGTACGCAAGAACTCGGAACCCAATGCGAGCACCATGTACAAGATGCTCGCGGTGCCATCGGGCGGTGCTGACTTCTGGGTACGCATGTACCTGCGCAGCGACGTCGAACTCGGCCAAGAGGGCCACAATGCGTACGCAGCCGCATCGGCGACAGACGATCCCAACGACAACACACGCGTCGAATTCGCTGACGACGTGGGGCTGTCGTTCAACTCGTCCGACGACGTGCGTTGGCCTGAGAGCTACGGCCGACTGGAGAGCGGCGGCACGAACCCCTACACGTTGCCCGCGGACACTTGGCACTGCATCGAGTTGCACTTTGACGGAACTGGACGCACCCAGTCGCTGTTCATCGAAGGTGAAGAGGTCATAGCGGCGCCCGATTACCCAGGCTCGGCCATGGACTTTGCTGTCTTCAAGTTCGGCTACCAAGGCTTCCACAACGAAGTCGATCGCGGTGTTTGGTACGACGACGTGGCCGTCGGCCCGACGCGCATCGGTTGTCTGTGAGCCATGTCGAGAGCTCATCCCAGGCGAGCTTTGGGTGAGCGGCGGAGCCAGGCGAGACGGTCCATTTGCCGGCTACCACTTCGCTCGCCATGCGAGCGGCCTCAGCCGTTTCACAGTTCGAACGGTTTGCAGTTCTCGAAGTAGAAGTAGCCCTCGCCCACCTGGCACTCGTCACCGGAATCGCCATTGGCGATCGAACCACACTGCAGGCTGCCCCACACCCGCCCGGCGGGAAGGTCCAGCTCGATGGTCTGGTACTCGCACGGTTGGTCGTCGGGAGCGTCCAAAGTCGGCAAGAAGTCGCTCGTGAGGACACGCAGTGAGCCCGGCTGAAGCTGGCCCCCCTCGACGTCTGAGCTCATGCGTACGAGCTGTTGATCGCCGTCCTGCGAATCTCGAATGGCAACGGTGACGGTCGTCCGCGTCGACAGCTCTCGGTATGTGCAGCTGACGCGCCAGCCTTCCACTCCGTCCTCCGCCAACGAATCGTGCGACGTAGCCGTCACGGGATGTCCGCCTGCCACGGCCGGAAAGTCCAACCAGGTGTCACCGAGGTAACAAGTGCCCGCCGGCTGGATGTGTAACGAAGTGGCGCCGCCGTTGGACGTGTCGCCACTCGGCGCAGGCGTGGGCTGCGCTGCAGGTGCAACATTGGGCGTACCGCCCCCCGCAGGATCCATGCCAGGCTCATCCCTCGTCGATTCAGCCGGACTCGGCGTTGGGCTGGCCCCCGTCTGTCCGCCGCTATCAGAGGGCCCGTCATCCATGCCGGGCTCTTCGGCTCCATCATCGCTGGGATCAGTGCACGCGAACGTGACCACAATCAGGCCAAGACGGATGCATCCGCTTCTCGACATTCCCGGAGAGTACACAAACCGCCCAATGCGTAGTACCGTCAACGAGCACAACCAACAACGACGCTCTCCCCACGCCCCCCAACACAATGCGCAATCAGCTCGCGGCGATAGGGCAGGGCAGCCGACGCTGCGACTGATGCCTGGGGAAGGCAGCCGGCGGCGGCGCTGTGCACCAATCTCATTTACCCCTTTCGAGGTCGACGTTTCCCAACCGCCAATTGAGCGGGTCTCTAGACGGCCAGAAGCTCCTCGTGCAGGCGCTGCGCCACTTCTCCAACGGGCAGGCCATCGATGTCGTGGTAGACGATGCGTGCGAGCCAGACCAGGTCGGTCGCCAGAAACACCTCGTCGTGGACCAGGTCTTCGTACACGGCGAAAAACCGGCGCCAGGCGGGCTCGACCACCTCGAAGGACACTCTGTCTTCGACGCCGCCTGCAAAGGTCGCCAGCCAGCCCTGCATGTCGTAGGTCGGCAGCTTGCCGGCATTCCAGGCGATGTTCTGGGAGATGTCGAAGCCTGCGATCGCCCGATAGACCTCGGGTTGCCCGAGCGCAAGCGCCGACACACCAGGTCCCTCGGCGACGCCAGGATGCACTAGACGCTGGTCAAATCTGCGCATTCTCCGAGCGGCTGGCTATCGAGACTGAGGCGCGATTGTACCCCGCTGGAGCGATTCAGGTCAACCCGACCCGGCTGTGGTGGCGCAGCGGTCCCGCTGGTAGCGGGGCAACAGTATCATGGTACCAGAGCTCAGAGGAGCGGAACTCGTATCCGAGTTCCGGGCACTGTGTGTTGTGGGATACTACTGGCCTTGCTGAGCGGAACCCCAATGCGTGTTCGATTCGCCGGGGTAGCTTTGGCCTGCTCGTTCGCGTCACCCTTCGGGGCTTCTCGCACCCGTCGTTCACCGCGACGGCCTTAGGCGTAGCCCCTCAAATACCAGCTGACGGCGCAAGGCTGCGCAGCTACCGTCGGCTGGTACCGTGGAATGTGGCGTCTGCAAGCCACGTCCCAGCGCAACGTTGGGGGTAGGCATGACCAAAACGAAAGGAACCATCATGAGACATTGGTTACTGGCTCTGCTGATCTTGCTGGGTATGGCGTCAGGCTGCTCGTCCAACGCCGACGGGTTCTCGCTCGGTACGACCGAGTCAGCGCTGGAAGGTCGCGATCTCCTGTTGCCCCCGGGCACGGATACGGTCTGGCATGGCGTCTGGCTGGCCACCGGCCGCACCATAGCAGAACGAGAGATCCTCCAGTTCGAGACGGACGCACAGAAGACGGTAGGCGTCGAGCTCTATTACTCCGGTTGGTATGTCAATGCCTGGGCGGACCTGCAGCGGCAGATCGACGTTTGGGAGCCGCTGGGGATCAAAACGCACGTGGTCTGGGAACCCCGCCTCAAGGGAAACAAGGACCCCCTCGCGGCCATTCTCAACGGCTCCCAGGACGCGATCATCGCCGACTTCGCCAACAGGGCAAAAGCTTACGGAAAGCCCTTCTTTCTCCGCTTCGCCCACGAGATGAACGGCAATTGGTACCCTTGGAGCGGCGCGGCCACCGGTGAGGATCCCCAGAAGTACATTGATGCCTGGAAGTACGTGTGGAACATGTTCGATGCGCTGGGCGCAAAGAATGCCATCTGGGTCTGGGCGCCGAACTGGAACAGCGTCCCGGCCGAGCCCTGGAACGACGCCGAGAATTACTACCCACTAGACCCCAGTGGCAGCGATAGGTATGTCGATTGGGTGGGGGTCGATTTCTTCGGTCTTCGTTATGATGACCTGCCGGTGGCCACCAATTTGAACACCATCGCCGGGTTCAGCAGCAAGCCGTTGATGGTTGCGGAGACGTCGGCCGCGGACTGCTCTGATTACTTTCCGGGGGCGACCCGCACGAAAGCTCAATGGATCGATGATCTCTTCGGAGAGGTCGCCAATCGACCGGCGATACGGGCGCTCTTCTGGTTCAACGAAAACAAGCGGAGCGAATCCGACTGGCGCATCACTTCGTGTCCGAACCCGGAGGCGCTCATGGCCTATCGGGCGGGCGTTGCCGCTCCGCGCTACATCGGTCGGGGCAACCTCTGAGGCGCCTCGAACGGCCGCGACGATCCTGAACGATGCGCCACTCGAAGTCGACAGCGGGTGCGACGGGATAGGGTGGGATGAACGCCCAGTGTGAGCAAGACGAGGCAGGTCAAGGTGCCGACTGGGTGTGCGAGTGCTACTACTTCGACTCTGGCGAAGCCTCTTTTGGGATGAACCGCAGGTCGTCGAGGTAAAACTCGTACGGCCTGGGCCCTGACTGCACGGAGAAGGTCAACTGGAGCAGCTGCTTGGAAACGTCGTAGTCGGGCTCCGGGGACGTGAGATCTTGCCACGATATGCGGTGCGTCTCGAAGTGATCGCTCAGCGCCAAGTAGCGACCTGCGGTGAACCAGCACTTGTTGGTGCAGTTGCCGCCGAAATCTCGCGGGACGCTGGCGACCGTTTGAAAGCCGACGAAGAGCACACCGCTACCGCGCGCCCGAAATTCGATCCCGGAGTAGGCTGACGCGTCGTAGCAACGTCGTAGCTCGATGCCAGCATTCGCGCCCCAGCCTACCGGTGGCGGACCAGCGATGCGCAGCGCTCGACGGTTGCCCTCCGTCGCCTCCGGAGCGTCGACAATCTGTAGCGGCTGCGGCTGGATCATGTCGCCGGTGGTGTTGCGACGATGAAACCACCGCCCGATTCGTCCGTCCCGTTGCTGTAGCACTAGAGCCGTGTCGGTGTGTTCGAAGTCGACAGCTTCGAAGTCGGCAATGAGCCCGTCGTTGCCCGTAGCGCGAACGCATTGTCGGCTCGGTGTCCATGGGGGTCTGACCATCAACCGCGACCAGCCCGTGGGCTCCGCTTCGAGCGATGGAGGCGCGCGCCAGAAGTACCCGGCGCAGAAGATGACCAGCGCCGCCAGTGCCCAGGGCGCGATCGACACCGCCTTCGCCAGCAGGGGCCGCCTCGGTTGAGAATGCTCGAGCTGTTGCCGATGGTTCGCGCTGATGTCCTCCAGCAAGCTGCGTCGCCGCGCTTCCGATGGCCGATCCTCGAGGTGCTGCTCGCGCAGCCGTTCGAGGAGCGCCGCTGGATCACGCTGCTCAGACATCGTAGGTGGCTCCTTTGCTTGGCGTAGACTGGACGTCGTGTATCGGCTGACAGCGTTGACAAAAGTCGAAGAACGCCTGGCGGGCTCGTCGCAATCGCGAAACGACGGCAGTTTCTCGGATCGCCAACTCCTGAGCGACCTCCTTTGCCGTCAGTTGTTCGAGCTCCGTCAAGATGAAGACGTCGCGCTGTTCCTCGGTCATGTCCCGTAGAGCGGCGTCGATCAGCTCCAACCCCTCGCGTTTCGAAGCCACCGCTTCTTGGGTTTCGTCAGCCGTGCCGACGGAGGCCAGAGGGACGTCCTCCAGCGATTGCTCCCGCCGACGTGATAGCGCCCGCCTCCAGTTCGCCGCCACTCGCACCGTCGTGGCGATGACGAATGCGCGTTCGCGTCCCACAGCGATCTCATCCAGGCGACGGCCGACGATGATGAACACCTCCTGAACCACGTCGTCCAGCTCGGCTTGTGACACACCACACCGTCGCGCCACTCGCCACGCCGCGTCCAAGTCCGTGCGTGCGATGCTGTTGAAGCGCTGGGTGCGCCGGTTGAGGGAACGGGTCGACATGAGTCGGACGGTAGAGTCGTCGGTGGGTCATGTCCGCGCGACCCTCAATCCATGCGCGAGGAGCGAAGTTCGTGCAAAGACGTCCGGTCGGTACGCCGGAATCGCGAGGATCGACGGGAATGCACCCCAGCCCGCATGAATCGCGAGCTGCCGCCACATAGCCCGACGTCGAGTTCGAAGGAAGGAGATATGAGAACGGTGAGAAAATCTTGGGTGATGTGGGGTCTGTCGGTCACGTGCATGCTGGCGAGCTGTGACGACGAGTCGGGGGAGAGTAACGGAGACTCATCGGATGAGTTGACGGAGGGGAACGCATCGGACGAGTCCGACGGGGCCGCAGCTGCGGACGCACGAGCGCCGATGTCGAAGGCGGATGCTTCGACGCCAATGCCGGATGCGGGCTCTCCGAGTGCCAATGGGTCTGATGCATCATCGAACTCGGCAGACTGCGCCTACGCGGGTGCCGACGGAACTGACCCGCTGGTGGACGACTTCACGACGTCGAACTACTCCTTGCCAGAGAACGAGGGCCGCGCGGGCCGCTGGTTCTTCTACGACGACGGAAGCCAGGGACGGCAAACTGCCGAAGTCGAAGACGAAGCGCTCCACGTCGAGTCTTCGGAGTGGACGGTGTGGGGTAGCGGCTTCGGTGTTACCCTGTCGCCATCATCGACCCTGAGTCGCGTCTGCGCCTACGACGTATCCGACTACGGCTCTCTGACCTTTCGCGCCAGGGGCCAAGGCCGAGTCAAGGTGCGGGTGGCGATGCCGGAAAACATACCGTTGGCGGACGGTGGCCAGTGTGCCGAGGGAGAGGCGTGCTACGACTGGCCCCAGACGGTGATCGATCTCGGGCTGGACTGGGCCAGTTACACCTTGCCGTTCTGCTCGCTTCAACCCGAAGGCTGGTCACCCAATGCACCTAGTTTGGACTTGCGCCACGTCGCCGGATTGCACTTCCAGCTGCAAGGGGAGACGGACTTCTGGCTCGATGATGTGGCGTTCTCGACATTCACTGGAGAGGACGAGGCGGGCGCGTGTTCTGGCCCCTGCCCACTCGACGCCGCCCCTCGCGACGCGAACCTCGATCCGAACTGGACCTGGCTGGCGCTGAACGACCAGTTGTCGATCCACACCTTCGAACAAGAGACGCCGACGTGCGGGGATCTCACGCGGCGCTACATCAGCTACGTCCCAGAGTCACTGGAGGCAGCTTCCGACGCGCCGGTGGTCATCGCGCTGCATGGCAGTGGCGCGAACGCGGAAGCCTTTCAGGATTCGATGGCGCGCAGCCGTTGGGACGAGCTCGCCGAACGCGATGGCTTCGTCGTCGTCTACGGCAACGCCGCACCTGGACGCTACACCAGCCTGGACTTGCCGAACTCCGGCGCCTGGCGGCAAGACTACTTCGATGATGGGCAGGTCGACGACGTCGAGTACATTTCCCTCGTGCTGCAAGATCTCGAGCAGCGCGACGTGATCGACGGCACGAACGACGTCTATCTGGTGGGGATATCCAACGGCGGGGGCATGACCCTCGAAGCCGCCAAGCGCCACCCAGATTGGTTCGTCGGCATCGCGCCGTTCATGGCATTCGATGGCTTCAACCCGAGTGAAGTCCCTTCCCTGGAAGGTACCGGGCTAACGAAGGTGATCTTCGGCTACACCCACGGCGACCCCGGCATGCCTGAAGACTACGACCAGATCCTCAGCCAGTTGCCCGAGCAGTGGGGCATTGCTCTCGGGCTCGACGAAGCAGAGCTGGCTGACCCCGTAGAAACCGCCTTGCCTGATCTGGTTTCAGAAGGACTGGACTACACTGGGGATAGCGCCGCTGCCTTGGCGACTCTCGACAGCGAGGGCACGCGCATCGACTACACGGACGCCTCGAGCGAGGTTCAGCTTCGGGTCTTGGCCTTCGACCACGCGGGACACCTGTGGCCCAACCCGGTGGCTGACACGGAAGAGTGGATGCTAGCGCTCTGGGGTTTCCGCAACCAAGACATCGACGCGACTGACGAGGTTTGGGATTTTTTCATGGGCCTCCTGTCGCCCAGGGAAACACCGTAGGGCGCCTTGTGTCTAATCCCGCACTTTTTCACTCGGCTGCAGTTCGAGTCCGCAACGTGTTCGCACCTTGCGGGGGCCGTGGCGTTTCCGTCGGCGCTGCCTGTTGGCACGGTCGGTGCACGAGGTGAGCAGCGCGTGGTGCGTCATGGGGAAGCGGCTGCGAATAACGAGTCGGCGTCGGGGGAAGGCGGCTGCGGATGCCGGCTTGAGAAGCGTTCACTAGCGCCGCTTAGCGCGGGGATGCGGTGGATGTTTCTCGTCGCTGCGCTCACCGCGCGTCGTCGTGCACACAGCCGAAGAACCAAGGCCTGTGCGCTCTAGCGGTAGGCTAGCTTCGAAAGGGCGAGTCCCATCGTATCGTCTGCTGACGTGCCGAACGGGTAACTTTCATCCACCAGCACCGTCTCGACGAGCACGGCGCCGGAGCCGAGTTCCACTGTGCCGGGCCTTCCGGCTATCTCCACAGCGTCGATGAGCTCGAGGGTCTCGAACTCGTATCGACGGACCAGAGTATTGTCGCCGGGCGTGCTTTCAGCGTACGCGTAGAGGATGCCATCTCGCGCTGCGAACGCGCTTCCTTCGATTTCGAGTTCTCGGGTTTGGACCGCTCCAGTTCCAGACCATTCGAACTGAACACGGCCATCGTTCGTCGACTCTATGAGCCCGTCCTCAAATGCCGTCAGTCTGCCGGAGTAGTCCGCAACGAACGAGTTGAGGTGCGTGAAGTCCGTGCGTAAACGGCCAATCACTTTTCGTGCTGACGTGCTGTCCGGAAACTCGTTGGGGCCCCAGGTGAAACTGTCGCCGCTGCGGATCCCGATGATCAGGTTGTTGGCGGGGTCGACCATCAGGCTGCCGCCGCTGACCAAGATGTCTGAGTCCCCGGAGGAGAGGTTCACCAAGAACCCGGGGGTCGTGGTGTCAGTCGTCAACACCAACCCGTCGAAACGGAACTCCTGGCCGCTCCAGACGAGCGCCCACAGCTCATTGTCCAAGTCCAGAGCCACAGCGGGCTCGCTCGTGCTGATGCCCGAGAGATCAATGCGGTGCGTTTCGACGACCTCGCCCGTTTCCGTGGACAGGCCAAAGAATAGCCACGCGCCACCATAGCCGTCGCCAAGGGCGTACTCTTGGTCGCCGAACGTGAAGCCGTCTTCGTCCACCGCCACGTAAACCCAAACGCGGCCACCTCCGACAAGTGGTTGTGGGAGCCGCTTGCTGGCGGGCACGGACCACACGAGCCCGGCGCCAACATCGTATCGAATCAGCGAATGGCCAGCAGGCAAGACACTCATCTCTCCACCGGGCATCACAGAGAGACCCTGTTCTAGCGCTGCGGAGAAGTAGTAGCTGTCCTCGTCCGTTGCCGACGACAGCCAGTAGTCGGCGAAATTGGGATCATCGAAGTCTGTCCAGGATCTACCGAACACGACGGAATCGACGAGATAGGCTGAGCAGAAACCCGAGTCACATTCGGCACCCGTGACGCAGCGATTGCCGCATCCGCCACAACCGAATGGGTCCGTATCCAGATCGCGACAGATCCATCTGCCCGCATCGCCACAATTGACGGTGTTGGTCGGACACACACACTCCCCGCCATCGCACTCCCCATTGCCACACGATACGTCGCAGCCACCGCAGTTCCGCACGTCCGCAGAAAGGTCGGCACAGCGCCCTGCGCAGTCCGTGAACCCTACGGGGCATTCACAAGCGCCGGCGTTACAGTCTCCCCCTACTTGACAGCGATTGGAGCATGCGCCGCAGTGCTCGGCATCCGTCATTAGGTCAGCGCAGACGAGCCCGCCAAGGGCGTAAGCGTCCGAGCATTGAAGATTGGGGGGCTGACATTCGCACTCTCTTTCGATGCATAGTTCTGTGGGCAAGCAGGACGACTCTGCAGGAGGATCGACGACGCCGTCGCAGTTGTTGTCCAGTCCGTCGCACACTTCCATCGCATCGGGGTGAATGCTGGAGCTATCGTCATTGCAGTCCGCACCGCCGCAGACGCGCGGGATGTATCCGTCCCTGTCGCCGTCGAGATTCCGATAGACACACAAGCGGGAAGCCTCATCGCAACGCACCGCCAAGCATGGAGTCGGCGAAGAGCAGTCGTCATCTGTCGCACAAATACCGTCCCCAAAGACGCAGCCGCGATCCAGATCGCAGTACTCGCCATCGTCGCAGACCTCGTGGTCCGGCGTGTTGGAGCAGCCTCCGAACGTGCACTCATCGATCGTGCACGGGACGCCGTCCGAACAGTCCTCGTCGCAAACGGGCGCCGTTGGTGCCACGGCTGGATCGGTCTGTGGTCCTGCGTCAGACAGTGCAACAGGTGAATCGTCACTGGCGGTCGGTGGGGCCTCAGCGTCGCGTGCGAAGACGGTGGTCGGTGTGGGAGCCGAGGCGGAGTCCGGGTTCACTGGGACGCTAGCGTCCGTCTGTCCTCCTGCGCGCTTCCCTTCTGGGGCCACTTGGACGAGACCCGCATCGCGGAAGGCCTCATCCGCACTCGTCTTGCGGACGTCGATCTGCGGAGGGGAGCTCGCGTCCTCCGGACCAAACGTCCCCGAGTTGTCGCGAGGCATGTCCGTCGCGGACTCCCTCGCGTTCTTGCCTTCCTGTGCGGAAGTGCATCCCAGCAGCAGCGAGCACACAAGCCCCACGCCTCCACCCAGCCTCATGCGTGTCATCGACGGCTACATACCACAGCGGTCGAGGCACTGCGCACGTTGTTCGCAGCACTCTCTGGAGACTCTGAGAAGCGGTCCAGCGTCGCAACTGTCCCACCTCTGGGAGCAACAAGTGCCACCGCGTGCACACCGGCTGTGTCGACGTCCACATGAAGCCCCAAGACGCGCCACAGCCAATGAAGCGAACCTCAGAGTTCAGGTGCCAGACTTCGCACCGCTGCGGGGGGCAGACGAACGAAGGCCCGGACCTGACGCCCTGGGCTCTCGCTTCGCTCGACGCCGGAACCCGGGCGTCGTGGGCGTTGGGGCCCCGGGGGGAATCCGCTCCACTCCCTGGACCTTGTCCACTCCCGTTCGAATCCCCGACCCACGGATTCGAAGTCCGATGCTCTATCCAGGGTGTGCCCCCATCCGGGCTGCCACGTGGTTTCGACGTGGCAACGTCATTGTTGTTCACTAGCGGCCCGCCTTCCCTTGGTGTCCTCGCCGTTGGCGGCGAGATGCGATGGGGTGGCTCGCGACGGACTTGGACTGTCCCCAAACTCGATCCGCCCGCCTACGCCGCGTCTCGGTTAGTACAACCTGGGCGGTTCTCCGAGCCTTTCGGTCACAGCGCCTGCGGTCCGGCGCCGGTACCGTGCTCTCAGGGTAGGGGATAGACGGGCGGCGAGTAGATGGGCGGCCGGGGAAGCGGTGGCAGGTAGTAGGCCTCGTAAGCTCCGATGTCGCTGCCCTCGCCTTGGGGTCGGGAGATGCCGCGTTGATCGACGGTGGGCGAGGTTGTGTCATTCGCCGCGTCCACCGCGGGGCTGTCTGACTTGAGGGCGTGGGTCTTCGTGGGGCCGAAGTAGTAGCCTAGCGGCTCCAGGGATGGATCGGTGTTGGGCTGGTCTCCCGCTGCTACCAGGTTGCAGCTCGAGTCAGACCCGAGGTTGTAGCCTGCTGACGAGGCGCCGCCGGCGCACGCTCGGCCAGTGCCAGCAGGTGCTGCGATGATGGAGTTCATCAGGGTGTTCTCGCCGAACAACGCGGAGCCGGAGTAGAACGACGTGTTCTCGGCAAACGTGCAGCTGGCGAAGATCGCGTACTCTGCTTTGGCGGTGACCACCCCTCCCCCCACGAACGCAGAGTTGCCACTGAAAGTCGAGTTACGGGCGAAGAACGTACCCTGCGTATCGTTGACGACCGCGCCGCCATACGCACCTGCGGTGTTTCGCTCGAATGTGGAACCCTCGATCACCAGCGTGCCCTCATTGAAGATGGCGCCGCCGGTGGCATCACTGTGGTTGGCTTCGAAAGTGGTGTCCTCGATGGTTAGCCGATTGGAGTTGAAAATCGCACCACCGTCAGTCTTCGCGCCGTTGCCGATGAACTCGCACCGTTGGAGTTCCAGCTGGGAGCCAAATCTGCCTTTGTAGATGGCGCGGTAGTTGTTGATGAAGCTGGTGTCGACGATCAGCGCGCTTTCGACCGGCGACACAGCTACTCCTGAGGGGTGGTCTTCGAAGCTGCTCTCAGTGATGAACAATGGTCCATAGGCCGCGAGAGCCGAATTAGGCGAGCGGTTGTTGACGAAGCGCGACCCATAGATTTCGAGCAAGTCGCCCTGGTGCCACAAGGCGCCGCCCCCCACCCGCGACTCGTTGTCCCTCACTTCGCTGTCGATCAAGATCAGCGTGCCGTAATTGCAGCTAGCTCCGTCGTCGCCGCAGTAGTTGTCGCGTATGACGATGTTCTGCGCGACCAGCGTACCGGAGTTCGTCAAGCCAGCACACCAGGTCGGATCGTAGCCGTCGGCGATGGTCACGCCGGAGAGGTTCACCGTCGCGCCTTGTCCGATGCCCAGCACTCTGTTCTCCGAGTTGCCGCTCAGGACCAGCGATTCCGGCCCCGGCCCGACGATGTCGATGCTCTGCTGCACAGATACCGGTTGAGAAAGCGCAATCGTCCCGCTCACCGCGAAGGATACGGTATCCCCCGGCCTGGCCGTGGCAACGACATCCCGGAACGAGCCGGGCCCGCTGTTCGCGACGTTCAGCACCAGTCGCGTCGCGGCGAGCGTGTTGCTCGACGCGAGGAGCACGAAGAAGAGAGAAAAGAGTATTGCGAGGGTCCGAGTTTGAGTTCGCGTCATTTGGCTCCTTGTTGCATTGATGGCTTGGGGTTCTGTTCGGCGATATGGATCAACACGAGGCATAGGCTCTGATCAAGCACAGACTGTGGAGCCGCTGGCCATTACCTGGTCGCTAGGAGGAAGTTCGATACACTTCACCAAGTGGGCGTTGCCTTGGCCCGAGGCGACCGCCTATTTGTTCGCTGCCAAAGCGGACCACGCCGTCGACGTCTTCGTCCTAGACGGGACTCAGCCGCAGGCCAGCACCCGAGGACTCCGAAACAGAGCGTTGTCACTCTACGAGCGTGGCGTGGTCGGCAAAGACCCACGCTTCGACCGCTGCATCGTCTGACGCTTCGGTCTCGAAGGTCCAGCTGTCACCGCTCTCGACCCCAGACTCGTCTGGGCTCAAATCGTAGCCGCGCAGCACCGTACCATCGGCGCCCACAGTGCACACGGTAACTCGCCACCACGCGAACGACCCGGGCCCGTCGTGGCTCACCGTACCGGAGACTGTACTCATACCGTCCACCTCCCGCAGCTCGTGGCTGATGCTGAAGTCCGGGAGTGCGTTCCAGAACCGGCTCCGATGGCAAGCCGATGAAGTGGTGTTCGACGGGTTCGAGCTTCGAGATATCGACGGAGCGCGGAGGCGTCAGTGGTACGGCCCAGATGGTCCCCGTTTCGACCGGGTCCAAATAGGTGACTGAACCGAGCCGTGCAGACACGGCTGGTACGAATCTTTCAGGCCAGCTAGAGCGCCGCAAGCCAAGTGTCTTGGCCCGCTAGAAACCCGCCGTCAACTGCGTCCGCACGGCGTCGCTGCCTCCGCCAAAGGACTCGCTCCAATGGCGGAAGTAGTCCAGCTGTAATTTCAGATCGTGGCCACCGATGTACCAGCTGGGACCGCCGCCAACTTCATCCGAATCCGGCAAGCTAGAGCCAGCGGTTCCGCGCACTCGACTGTATCGTGCAGCGACTCCTAGCGGCCAGGACGGGAGTATGTAGCCTCCTTGCACGAACCAACCGAAGCCATCCCGCGCCGGCTCACGCGCTGCGGGCGCCACCAAGCCAGCGTCATCCGTCGTCATTGCGTTCCCGAACTCTCGTTTGCCGCGCCGGTAGTACGCTTCCCCCATCAAGGAGAGCCCAAGCCAGTGCGCCACAGCGTCGGCGGTGAGTAGGTCGAAGTCCGTCGTGCCACCGTCCGTTGGCGGGCGTCCCATGATACCTCGGTCGTTGTCCGCCTGTTGGTGACGGGCGTACGCCGCTCCAAGAGATACCCTGGGGGTACTAACACGTTCGAGATCTCCCTCTTCGTAATCCCAGCGGGTCTTCGCATTCCCTTGGGGCAATGCCTCGACGCGGACCACGTAGAGCAAGCCGCCGTCTGCCATCTGGTTGGCATCCCGCCCTTCGCCGTTGAACACCCCAATCAGGTACCTCAAGGCGCCGAGCCCCGCCAAGTCGTTGGAGGACAGCTGCAACCCCACGTCGCGATCGAGGTGAAACTCCCCGCTCGCGATCGAACGGTCAACGAGCTCGAAATCCCCCGAGGAGACGATGCGTTGACGGTTGAACGGCACCATGAACTGCCCAGCGGAGAGCGTCAAATCGGAAAGGTGGTCAAACTCCACGACGGCATCCAACACCGGGGAGCGTGCAGCGCCCGCAGCGCCGAACTGCATGTCTCGCGGAGATAGCGCTAGCTGAAGCTTGTAGCGGTTGTGCTCACCAAACATGTGTCCAGTGATGTTCACCCGTGCCCGACGTACCATGAGCAGATGCGTCGTTCTTGGATCCGCTTCGGAATCATGCACGAGTTCGTGCCGCAGTTGAAGCCGAGAGCGGAGCGCCAATTCAAACTCGCCGTCCCGGCTCTTGAAGCTGAGACCTTTGCCTGGCTTGAATCGAACGGTAGCGCTATCGACGAGCAAGGGATCCGGCGGAGCGGGCGGCGCAGTTTCCGGCGCCGCTCGCTCCGCAGCTGCTTCCTGCGACGCCGACACCGGGCTCTCCGCGGGCGCTGGTTCCTGTGAATCGAGCTCAGTAGGGGGTGCGGGCCCCGGAGGCAACTCAGCCCTCCCGATGCTCGCGTACGAAAGGCTGAAAGCCAGAAGGAGTAGCCAGAGCGGCGATCGGGACATATGTGTTTGGCGACCAACTAGCACCGACTTCGTGGCAACCCCGCAACGACTTCGTGACACGACGATGGCGAGACGAACCAGCCTCACCTACCGCCCGTCTTTTGCCTCGCTGTCCATTCCGGCGCGGTGATCTTGTAGGTGTGAAAGGAGCGCGAGGGGTCGTCCTGAGCCAAGTGTGGGTGTTTGAAGTCCGCCCCGATGCGCCGACTCATACCGAGACGCGGCATCACAGCCACGGACCGCTGGTTGCGCGCGCTGGTGAACGCGACCAGCTCCGGCACCTACAGCGTCTGGAAAGCGAAGCGCATCGCCGCTATCGCTCCTTCTGTCGCGTAACCCTGAATCTGCTTCGGCGGAGCGGCCCAGCTCAACGAATGATGCCGATGGTGTCGATGCAGAAACTGTAGCTCGAGGCACCGACGTTGACGGCGGGCAGCTTGAACTGAAGCGCCAAGATGGCGGAGGGGTCGAAAGTGTAGCTGGTACCCGACCCTCCCCAGTCGTCTTTGACCAAGCTGGAGAAGTACAGTTCATCGGAGCCGGATGCCGACGTGGTTCCGTCGGGAGGCCCTGCGATTTCGCAGGCGTCCACCGTGCAGACTCCGCCGTGCGTGGGATCCATGTTCGTGATCCACGCCTGTAAACCTGCCGGCGCCCCGCTGATCTGCCACGCAACGCCCGTTGCTCCCACCGTAGCCGGATCCCACGTCAACTTGGCGTTAGCGGGAGAACCCTCGTCCCCCGTGTTGTGGAAGTCAAACCCCACGGCCATGCCCCAGTTGGCGTAGTCGGGCCCGGGATCACAGATTTCGCCACTCACGCAACGGGTGGCGGGGTCCCAATCGACGGTCGCGCAACTGTCACCGTAGGCGTACAGCGCGCCGCTGATGTTGAGCTCGCCGTTGGGTGACGCCGACAAGTCCGCCCAGTCGCCATCGAACAGCAGCCAATTGACGCCGCTGCTCAGCTCACCAGACCCGGGCGTGGGCGTGACCGGATCTGAAGGCGTCACAGTTGGCGTCGGTGTCGGTGTTAGCGTAACAGGGTCGTTCGGGTCGGCTGGGGTGACAGCACCTCCCGTGCCAAAGCACTGGTCTGTGCACTCGGTGAGCAAGCAAGCGCTGTAGGTCGCCACAGCCGTCTGCGCTTCCGCAGTCAGCGCCGCCACTTGTCCTGCACACTGGTCGGCACAGGCCGTGTCCGATGACGAGCAATTCAGCGCGCAGTCGAAGGCCGCTGCGCAACCGGCCTGGGCCTCACAGTCCCCACGCGCGCCCCCGCACGCCGTGTCAGAGCAGCTCTGACACTCAGGCTCTGCCAGGCCGCCAGTGCCCGAGCCAGTGCCCGCGGGGGTTCCAGCCGGATTGTCTCCGGGACTCGCAACGTCGGACGCCCAGCACTCCGCTACGCACGAGCTCACCAAACACGTTTGCAACTGACTGCCTGCCATCAAAGCGTCGTTGCTCAGGTTGCTGCCCTGTTCAGCGCAGCCGGTTTGGCACCCGACGTCGGTATTGTCGCAGGCGAGAATGCAATCGACGACTTCACCACAGCCCGTCGCTGAGTCACATGCCGCGTCTTGAGAGCTACAATTGGCGTCTCTGCAACTCTGACACTCGGAGGCGCCGCCCCCCGACTCCGTCGCAACCCCTTGCTCCTGCCCAGCGTTGCCGCTTCCACCGGTGGAAAGACACGCCGTGGCCATCATGGCCACCACCGCACAGCCGCACCATCGCTCGCACCATAGCCAGATCATCGTCATCTGCTCTGGCTAGCACGAACCGCGAGTATGTCTCACTGCGTTCGGTTCACGGTGTCTAGCTGGTTGCACTCGCGCTGCACGGGGACGTGTGCCACCGGTGCCACGTACCCGTCCCGCGCAGGAAACCCTCGGCGTCGCTTCCGTGGCGGCGGCCCGTCCGCGGTGCTGTCACTCACCCCTTTGGCGATACCCGCCTACTACTGGACCCACATCCTCCAGTTGCGCGAAAGCCTGGACCGCTAGCGTTCTTTCAACGGTCCCGGCTCGTGACGCTGGATGTGCGAGTATCCCCAGTGGGGCGCCGCGCGGGTCAGGACAACGGTGGACCTTCGTCGAGTGTTTGACGGATACGGCCCAGCAGATCGTCCATGTGGAAAGGCTTCTCCAATACCTGAGCATCCGAGGGTAACTGTTTCGAGTAGCGAGAGTCAGCGTAGCCGCTCGCGAAGAGCACGCGCATTCCTGGACGCAGTGGCTGGATCTGTTCCCACGCCTGGGGTCCACCGAGCTCTGGTCGTGCCTCGACCAAGTTCGCTGTACAAGTGCACCATACCCTCGTGCTGACGTACGATGCCGTAGACGGTAGAGAGCCCTAGGCCCGTACCTTGGTGCGCTGGCTTGGTCGTATAGAACGGTTCGAATGCCCGTTCTCGCGTTTCGCGGGTCATGCCCGCCCCCGTATCGGTCACACTCAGCAAAACGTAGCGCCCGGGGGCAGCCCAAGGATGAGATTCGCAGTAGCGTTCGTCGAGCAGCACGTTCTCGGTTTCTACTCTCAGCTGTCCGCCGTCGGCCATGGCATCCCGTGCATTGACGCAGAGGTTGACCACCACTTGCTCGACCTGGCTCGGGTCGGCACTCACCGGCGCGAGCTTCTGCCCCGCCACAAACTCCAAGGCGATGTTCTCCGGTAGCAGACGCCGCAGCAGGTTCATGAGACCGTCGATCAGGGCGTTGAGGTCGACACCCACCGGCCGTATTGGCCGCTGTCGGCTGAACGCCAAGAGTTGCTTCGTCAATGCGGCGGCTCGCTCCCCAGCTTCGTGGATTTCTTTGAGGTGGTCGGCGGCTTTGAGCATCCCCTCCTCGTCGGCCAGGGCGAGTTCTGCGTTCGCCAGGATGGCTAGCATGAGATTGTTGAAGTCGTGTGCCACGCCACCTGCGAGCTGACCGATGGCCTCCATCTTTTGGGCGTGGCGCAACTGTTCCTCAGTGCTCCGCTGCTCGGTCACGTCGCGCGCGACGGCATACACCTTTGCCGTGACCGGATCGAGAGTGGCGCGCCAAGAGAACACGCGGTAGGTCGCGTCTTTACAGCGGTAGCGATTCTCGAAGCCCATCACCGGCTCGCCGCAGAGCAGCGACTGGAACGCTTGGTGAGTCCTTGCCCGGTCGTCGGGATGAACCAAGTCAATGAACTGGCGCTCCAACAGCTCCGTCACTTCATACCCTAGAGCATGAGCTAAGGCCGGGTTCACCCCCGTGAATCGACCATCCGGACTCGCTACGGCCAGCATGTCGAGGGAGAGCAGGAAAAATCGGTCGCGCTCAACACTCTGCCTTCGCTGCTCACTCACCTCGTGGTTGATGGCGACTGCCCCAATGACCTCACCCTCGATCCGAATCGGTCCAAGACGCACGTCCCAGATGCGGAGCCGCGTCTCGTCGTTGAACATGACCTCGTAGTTCGTAGGTGTCCCGGTCTCAAATACGTGGGCGTAGGCGTCCTGCGCCGTCTTCCGGTAGATGGGCGGGGCAATGTCGCTGCTTGGGCTGGACACCGAGACGGCGTCCGCAAGCACCGAGTGACGCTTCGGGATGGGGCGATGTAATCGTCGTCAGACGGGGCGGTCTAATTGTCGTTCGGCAGGTCGCGGCCCGCGAGGGCAAAGAACGCCCGCGGTTCGGGGACTGCCACCCCTCCCAACGGGACCACTACAAGAACAGCGTTGAGTAACGCAGAGCGAGGTCAATTGAACGCAAGGCAGTTCGCGTCGGGCGATCTGCCTTGCGTGCCGTTGTTTCAACCGTCGTCGCGTTCCGCTTCGGCATCGTCAGCGAAGTCCTCCAGTTTTGGAAGACTCGTAGCGAGACTTGTCGCGCGTTTGGCAAGGTATACGAATCGTTTGCCTTCCTTCTCATAGACGGACGATGACGGAAAGCTCTTTGGAACGGCTTCGCCAAACGCAGTTGCAGCGCTAGCTGCTTCGGCCGGGTCATCAGCGGCCAGGATCACTCTGCAGATGTCTGTCCCGCACACCGTATCGACCTTCGCAGTCCCGAGGTCCATCGAGTCGAGAACGTCACGCAGCTCAGATTCGAGCCGTTGCTTTTCCGTCGGACTCGCATCGCTCATCATTCTGGTATCCAGAATGTCGAGCGCCTTTTCGACGGCGGTAGGAGGGGCGTCCGGTTCATGAAGTTCCCCGTTCGCAGCCTTGGCCGCCAGAGCTTCCCTCAAGACCCCCGCAACGGTGACGAGTTTCTGATCTGGTGCCGTTCGCTCATGGAGGGCGTCGTGCGCGCGACGCTCAACGTCGGACTCATGCTCCTCCGCGGGACTCTGCTCGTGTGCTGCCTTTCCGGGCACCACATCCGCTGTATCACGTCCACCAAACGCGGTGTAGGCGAGAGCGCCACCTAAAACGGCGGCGCCCCCAAGTTTGATCAGTTCATGAGTCATCAGTCACAGTTGAGGCGCGCACCGTACTCACCGACGGCGCTGTTGTAGCCGTATACCTTGAGAACGACGCTCCGATGGCTGCCACCGATGACGATGTCTTCCCACTTCGTCGTCCCCGCAGAACCACCCAAGTAGTTGCCATTCAGGTCGTAGGCCTTGATGTCGAGGTCACCGCTTCCTGTGGCCATCTCGATACCAACCCCTGCCACCCGGGGTACATTGCCGCGACAGGTGAGCAGCAGGTGGTCGATGTCACCGCTGGTGTCGATGGCCTCACTGCTCCACATCGTGATGTACGCCCCAGTGGACCTGATGTACGAAGTCATGTCCTGCTTGAACTCGGTGGTATTCCAAGGAATATCGTTGTTGTCAGGTTCCAATGCGACGCCAATGCTGGGGGCCAACAGCACCCCGCCAATGAACGCGCCAGCAACCCACCTTTTTATCCATGTATGCATGTCTAACTCTCAATCTGCACACGATGCGCGACCGAACTGCCGCGGGAAGTGTACGCAAGGATCTCTGCCGGGCGCGCGCAGTCGCAGCCAGTGTCTTTTCAGTCACCCCTCGGCGCCCATCTGCGGCCGGGAATGAATCGCCGGCCTCCGCAACCCCATGAAAGTGGTTGCTGCACAGGGCTGAGGCGACCATTCTGAGCAGACAGGTGTCCGACATTCAGCAGGCTGCTTCTTCAGCAGCCTGCCAGGACTCATCTGTTTCACCGGTCGGCGGTGGGTTAGAGGTGGAAGAAAAGGGCTTTGCGGTGGGCTGCTCTGGCGTGCGCATCAGCAAGAGCGGTCGTCGGCTCTTGATTCAACCCAGAGCACCGAAGCACCTGCGACAGCACCCACTCTCCCCGCGCAATCGCATGCTGTCAGTTCTACCGTGGTGCGGAGCCACAAGTCGCTGGCGCTCGACGGCCAGGGGGGCGTCGCGGCATCACCTGGTCGCTGGGCGAGCGCCGACAGAGCGCCTGCAACCACCGCTCGATACGAGCGCGCATCTGTGGGGACTGCCCGGCGCGTACAGCGAGCTCGTGCGGAGACGAAAGATCGCACTTGGAAGCGTGGGGGCATTCTGCAGTGTGTGCTATCCCCACTACCGCATGAAGACATTGAGCTCCGGGTACTTGATTTTCGGATTTCTGTGCGCTTGCGCGAGTGAAGAAAGTGGCGCGGGAACCGAGCCCGTCGTGCCCGCGATCTCGCCTGCCACTCCGAGCCAAGTAGGGATGCCGTCGGGCGTCGCGTCGACGAGCGACCCGCCCGCGGCAGTCGCGGGGACGCCCACCAATGCTCCAGCTGCGAACGGAGCGACTGCCCAGAGTCCAACTCCGTCGACGTCTCTGACGTCCCCCGAAGGGACGAGCGCTCCAGAGCCCGACGTGGAGCCCACGCCGAGCAACGAACCTTTGCCGACTGCAACTGCGGAGCCGACGGTTTCCCCGCAGCCGACAGCGTCCGTCGAGCCGGCGCCTGGCGCGGAAACGGGCGGTGCAGCCGGGGAGACCAACGACGGACCGGGTGAAAACGAAACCGACGTCGAGACCACGCCGCGCACGGAGTGCCCCGAGGCGCCACCCGCGGAGACGAAGGCACCCGCTTCGGATCGAGCACTCGCCGTCTCCAAGACGGAGTACGAGCAGATGATGGAACGCATGGACCCCTTCGAAGGGAGCCGGGGCACGTTACCTTGGCACATGTACACTCCGGAGGCTGCGGGCGCTGATGCTTCCACGAGCTACCCGTTGGTCGTCGTGCTTCACGGCGGGTACGGTCGCGAAGTCGAGGATGGCAACATCATGGTGGACGTTGCGCAGTACCTACTCGGCTCCGCGAATGGTTTGCTGACGCTTGCGAATCGCGAAGCCTACCCAACATTCATCTTGGCCCCGCATTGCCGGGTGGCAGAGGGCTGCGAATTCGGCAGCAACGAGTGGGCCGCCGTTGGTGGTGCGAGCTTCGAGCTCTTGTCCGAACCTTCTGTGGCTGGCGGCACTGCGCTGGAATTGATCGAACACGTCATCGCGAACTACTCCGTCGACCCCACGCGCGTCTACCTCACAGGCAACTCCATGGGTGGTGGGGGCACGTGGGAATTCTCGTTGCGCAGGCCCGACTTGTTCGCCGCCGTGCTGCCCGTCTCAGGCCACACACCGCGGCAAGACTTGCTGAGTATCATCGTGGACGCAAAGCTACCCGTGTGGGCCTTTGGCGCGGAAAACGACACCACCAACCCGTACACAGACACGGTAGCTGCCATCGAGCTACTTCAAGAGCAGGGCGGCTGCGCCTGGTTGACGACGTACCAGGGTGTTGGGCACGACGACGCCCTGTGGAGCAGTCCGTATCTCGAGCCCGGCTTGTGGCCCTGGCTATTCGCTCAGGTCAACCCGAGCGCTCCCTAGCGGCTGGGTGTCGCGTTTGGCACGCGACGGGTCATGGGGCATACCCAGGCGCGCCGCCCTGCGATACGTTTCATTCCCGCTTCGCAGGCGACGCCCTGGATGTGTCCAGGCGTGCGAGACGCCGGGCCACGTCCTCGGCGAGGACCTGCCAGCGCGAGTCGAGGATGGCGGCCTGCTTCGCGGTGCGCAGTCCGACAACGTACTCGGCACGCGCACCCGAGGGATCGTTGAGGCGTTCCAGCATCAAGCCCGCGTTGATGTGACTCACCGCGCGATCACGTTGGTAGAGGTCGTTGTCGGGCTTGAGCAGCGCGAGCGATGCCGTATGGGTTGCGCTTGCTCGGTATGCCTCCAACGCCTTCTGCCATTGCTCGCTCTCCAACGCGATGCTCGCGAGCAGGCGATAGTTGGTCGCGAGTTCGCGAAGCACGTCGGGCGCTCCGTCGCTCACCTGCAGGAGTCGCTCGAGCTGCTGAATGTTGGTCAGCACGATCGTCTCGCGCAGTGCCTCCTGCCCAGGAATCGCGGCAAGCGCCTGCGGTATCTCGTAAGTGAGTTGGTAGAACGCCTGCAGCGCAACGCGCCGTTGCTCGTCCAGCCGCTGATGTTCCTCGCTGACCATGGCGATCAGGTCGCGCTGGATGCCAGCGAACCGACGCAAATCACTGCTCAGGGCGCCACTGTCGTTCGGCGGGAGTTGCCCGGCGGCCGCTTCTGCCAACGCCGGGCCGAGGTAGCGCTCGAACAGCCAGTTGTGGAGGTCACTGGCAAGCATGCTCGCCAGCTCGTGCGGTGTCGAGAAGCTCGGAACGGTGTGCCCAGCCGCGGCATCCGCAACCGACCGTTTGAAGGCCGCAAGCTGCTCCTGCTTCTCGTGCTCGGTGTCGCGCTCGTCAGAGGTGATGACGCTGTCCGCCTTCACGTAGATGAAGCACGGCTTTCCGCCTGCACACGCCCGGTCGTACTCGGCCTCGGTGATGCCGGAGCCATATCGCCCAGCGATGATGCCAACGTAGAGGTCGCTGCGGTCGACCTCGATCAGTGATGTCTCGCGCGTCGTCTCGTTGCGACTTCCGAAGTACTCCATGCCGACGAATTTCGTCTCGCGGAAACGCTGGAGCAGGCTCTCGACCGCCATGCGCTCGGGCTTCAAATCCAGCCAGGTGGAGCTGACGAAGATGCGAAGCGTGATCGGTTGCATGGGTACCGGCGGCCAGGGGTGCACAGGAGCACTTTCGCCCACCAACCCGCGCGCGATCAAGCGCCTCGTGTCGCAGCTGCAGCTACTCGTCGCTCGTTGCATTCAGTTGCAAACGTCGAGGGTTCTGTCCAGGTTGCGTCGCTCGTCGCTCGTCGCTCGTCGCTCGTCGCATGGCCGATACCGGTGTACACTTGGAGCAGCGAGTTCTGCCGGGAGTGCCGGTGCGGCACTGGGTCTACTCCTTGCCGTGGGGGCTTCGTGCGTTGCTCGGTTACGACAAGCGCCCTTGTGCCGACCTCCTTGCTTCCGTCATCGCGGAGCTCGGGCGGTCGCTGAAGTGGCGAGCGAACAACTGCTGGGTCTGTCGAGCGTGAGCGGCGCTTTGACCGGTGCCGTTGGCGCCGGGCAGCGCGTGGACTCTTGCCTCTGCCAGCAAACCTGATTTTCATAGTTTGTGAAAAAAGCGTTGACCGGCCTGGTCGTGGAAGAGTAGATTCATAATCTATGAAAGGAGCGGCTGGGTGACGAGTACACGCAGACAGAAGACCCGAGCGGCCATCTGCAAGGCCTTTGCTGAGGTGTTGGCGGAGTCCGAGACCGGCGAGTTCTCCATGCAGGAGGTGGCCGATCGGGCAAACGTCACCCACCGCACGGTCTACAACCACTTCCCGAGCCGCGAGGCTCTAATGGACGGGCTGGTCGAGTATCAGGAGAACCAGAACCTTCTGCGCCCCCGAGAAGACCTCTCCCCTCCGCCGGAGTCACAGATCTTCAGCGTGGAGGGCTTCCCCGAGGCTGTGTCCACCTTATACGGGCTCCTCGCCCGGGACGAGGCCGCCCAACGCGCCTTCGCCATGCTCACCGTCGCCGCTCGGCGGCCCGCCCATCGCACCAAGGAGCGCACCAATCGCCTCGCGTCCGCTCTCGGGAAGGAACTGAACCTCGCCGATTCGGATGCCAAGCGGCTCGCCGCCGCCGTGCGCCTGTTCGGTACCCAGATCGGCTGGCACCTCCTCACCCGGCACTACGAACTACCCAACCACGAGGCTGCAGACACTGCCAAGTGGGCCGTCCGCGTCCTGCTCAAAGCTGCTGCTGAAGGTGACCTACCAACACACGGAGACCCTGATGATGAATAGCGCGAATACATCTACATTTGACACCAGGGGCTTCGAGGCCTCTCAGGCCGAAGCTGGAGGCCAAGCGGTAACCCACCAGCCCCCTCACATCGTGCCCCTTGGCGAGGCTGGGCAAAGCCCGGTCGAACTGGTGGGGGGCAAGGCCAAAGAGCTGGGCCGCCTCATGGCGGAGGGGTACCGGGTGCCCGATGGCTTCGTGATCACGACCGCCGTCAATCCGGACTCCGAGCTCCCCGACGCCGTGATCCAAGCGCTGGACTCGTCAGAGCCGCGAGCCTTCCGCTCTTCGGCTGTGGAAGAAGACGGCACCGAGGCCTCCTTTGCAGGTCAGTTCGAGTCGGTGCTGGACGTTCGTGGCGCGGAGGCGGGCCTCCGCGCACTACGACGTTGTTGGAGCTCGGGAGAAAGTGCGTCGCTTGCAGCCTATGCCGCCCGTACCCGTCATTCTGGAGGGGCGATCGCCGTCGTGGTGCAGGCGATGGTCCGCCCCGTGTGCGCCGGCGTGGCCTTCTCCAAGAACCCGGTGACCGGTGCGGACGAGGTGATCGTGGAGGCTGTGAAGGGTCTCGGCGACGTGCTGATGGAGGGCCTCGCCAACCCAGAGCGCTGGAGCGTGTCGAGAGAGGGAGTCGCCGAACGCCTCGGGGGGCCCGATGATGTCTTCCCCGCGGGCCTCCCTGGCCGAGTCGCCGATCTCTGTCGAAGACTCGCCGAGAGCTGGGGCACGCCTCAGGATGTGGAGTGGGCCTTCGACGGCGAGCACCTCTTCGTACTCCAGGCCCGGCCCATCACCGCGCTGCCCATCCCGCTCACCGAGCGCCCCCCTCCTCGGCAGACCTGGTCGCGCGACGAGGAGCACGTGCCTATGGCGGTCGTTCCATTTGTCGGGTCGGTGCTGTGCCGCACCTTCGAGACAACGATACCTCCCGTCATGCAGTCCGTGGGCCTGCCCATGGAGGGCATCCAGTGCCGGTTGTTTGGCGCCCGCCTGTACATGCGAATGATCCCCCCGGGCGACAATGGCGTGGATGACGCTCGCATGCCCCCCAGATGGGTTCTGTGGCTCTTGCTGAGACTGATGCCTGCCATGCGCCGGGCCATGAACAAGGCCGCCGAGGCGGCCCGCACCGACCTACCGATGCGAGCTGCTGACCTCTGGGACCGGGAGGGGCGGGAGGCGACGGCCGCCCGCACGCTTTCGCTGCGCAAGGTGAACCGAGAGGCGCTCTCGGACCAGCAGTTGGCAGCGCACATCGAGGAAGCGATCGCGCACTTCGGTTTGGCCACTTCGCTGCACATGGAGCTCGCTACCGTCTCCGATGGGGCCACCGTGGGCCGTCTTGGTAGGCTCCTTCAGACCCAAGCGGGGTGGTCCGCCGGAGAAGTACTCGATCTGCTCCAGGGATACTCGGCGCCCTCCGTGGAAGCCAGCGTCGAGCTCGATCGCGTGGCCGACGCTGTGGCGGCGGACCCCGACGCGCTCGCAGCCCTCGAGGAGGGCGCGGGCCGCATCCTGACCTACCAGGGCCCTGCCGGCCAGCTCTTGCGCTCGCTCGTGGAGCGCCGCGGACATCAGCCCGTGAGTCTTGCGCTCCAGCACCCCATGTGGGCCGAGGACCCCACCCCTCTGGTGGGCCTCTTGCGGGCGAGGCTGCGTCGAGCGGCTGCCTCCGATCCAATGGAGATCTCTGCTGCGGCAGAGGCGCGAGCAAGAGCGGCGGTCCCCGAAGCCTGCTGGCCCGAGATACAGCTTGCCCTCGATCGAGCGCGTCGGGCTCGCCCCCACCGAGACTCCAGCGAGGACGCCATGTTCGCGGCGCTCGGCCCCCTTCGCTACGCCCTTGTCGAGGCCGGCCGAAGGCTGGCGGGCCGCGGCGAGTTGGGGCGCGTCGACGACATCTGGTACCTGGAACAAGACGAGGTGATCGGCCTGCTGCGTGGGCAGTCTTGCGAGGCGGACATCGCCCGCCGGCGCGGTGAGTTCCGTTGGGCCGAGGGCAATCCCCTCGACCGGGTTCTGGGGCCGCCCGCGAGCGGAATGCCAGACATGCCCCTCCCCAAACCCGCGCGTGCGATCCTCGACGACCTATTCTGGTCTTTCAACCTCGACCCGATGATGAACGCAGCCCTTCAACCTCAACCCGCTGCGAACGCATTCCTCACGGGGATCCCCTGCTCTCCGGGGCAGGCCGAAGGACGCGTCGTGGTCGTGGATAGACCGGAGCAGCTGCATCTTCTCGAGCCCGGCGACATCCTGGTGTGCATCGGCACCACGGCGGCTTGGTCCTTCGCTTTCTCCGTGGTGGGCGGCGTCATCACCGAAGTGGGCGGTCCGCTGTCACATCCGGCCACGCTGGCCCGAGAATACTGCCTGCCCGCCATCCTGAACGTCACGGGTGCCACGACGGCGCTTCGCACGGGCGACAGGGTCCGCATCGACGGCGCCACTGGGCAGATCGAGCTGCTCGACGGGTGAGCCCCATCCGGAGAACGATTCGAAGTCCGATGCTCTATGCAGCTGAGGGTGTGCCCCCATCCTGCAAGCCGAAGGCTTGCAGCTTCCCCCATGGTTTCCTCGCCCGTTGGGCTGCGGGAAGCCGGGGGAAGGGCGCGTTGGGCGTGAGTTTGCTCCGACTTGAGGCCCAACGGATAGTGCGATACACCCGATGACTGTGCCCACCGTGTTCACACAAGAAGGATTTCGGTTCTTCTTCTACAGCAACGATCACGAACCGATTCACGTTCACGTGCGCAAGGGGGACGGTGAGGCAGTGTTCGAATTGGCTACAGGTGTCGAACTGAGGGAGTCAGTAGGACTGAAGGTTCGGGAGCTGAAGCGGGCCCAGGAGTTGGCTGAGGACCATCGAGACGCTATACTAGCGGCCTGGCATGAGCACCTTGATTGACAGGCCCGTGAAGGCTCGGCACCGAGCCGGCCGCATCCACGTGGAGATGGAGAGCGGGCTTGAGATATCGTTCCCGGTTGCCGGGAATCCACGCCTCGAGGACAAGCCCGAGGAGCAGCTCGGCAACATCGAGTTCTCACCGTACGGTCTGCATTGGCCCGATCTCGATGAGGACCTTTCGATTCG
>JBNKHV010000159.1:0-3981 GCA_050290545.1 Polyangiaceae bacterium
CGCCGCGACTCACACTGCGCCGCGACTCACACTGCGCCGCGACTCACACTGCGCCGCGACTCACACTGCGCCGCGACTCACACTGCGCCGCGACTCACACTGCGCCGCGACTCACCCTGCGCCGCAGCTCCAATTCACTCGATGTCGTCCGCTGCTGGCCGAGGCACGTACGGAGTATAGATCCAGTCCAGTGCCTCGACCTTCTGGTGGCAGTCGATGCACACCTGCTCGGAAGCAGCAATGTGGACGAACTCTTCGTCCTCGAAGTTGCGGCTGTATTCATTCCACGTCCACCCGGACTCCGATTTTCGCGCGGTGGCAACGAGCCATGCGTAGTCCGAATCGCTACGGGTGCTCTCTTTGATGATGACGGCGCCCGCCGGAAAGGGGCGCGCGTTGCTCTCGAGCGCCTCCAGCGGCACGTTGCACGCGAAGACGTCTTTGACGCCCTCGTGTGGGTCGTCGCCGCGCTTGGGAAGCGGAGCGACGTTCATCTGATGGCAATTGGGATCGTCTCGGTAGTCGGCAATGTCATCCGGCAGTGCCTCGGCGCATGCCAGCGCGATCAATGCGGTTGGCGCGATCGCGAGAATCGACGATAGTTTGCACGCTGGGGTCACCCAACCCGCCCGTGTGGAATACCCACAACCCATGCCCTGTGATGCTCGCACCCAAGTCCTCCGCTCGCCGATGATACCCGTTTGCCGCCGCGGCCCCCAGCCTTGCATCATTCGTTGCGTCGCAGCGCTGCTCGCTGCCTCATGCTCCTGGGGCTGGCACGCGCCGGATGCCAACGCGCAGATCGACCCCCCAACCCCAAACCCCGGACAGAAGCCTGGCTGGGAGTTGAGCGGTCGCGCAGGCGCCGCGGCTCTGCTGCAAAGCCGCTCGATCGCGTTGGAGCACGTGGTCAAGCCGAGTGTGGCGCTGAGATTGGGCACGGAGATCGTTCCTCGACTGGAAGTGGGGGGCGCGCTTTCAGCCGTCGTCACCACCGACGACAACTATGGCGTCGGGGCTGGGTATGCCCACGGACGCTATCGGTTACTCGGCAGCGAGGCTTGGCAGTGGGGGCTGTCCCTCGGTGTAGGCCTCGGCCACAACGCTCCCATCCTCCACGATGACCTGCGAGCGGACCTACCCGTGTTGCCCTACGCGATGCTGTCGACGGACGTTCTGTGGAGCCTGGGCTCCAACACCTGGCTGGGAGTCGAGCTCGCCAACGAGCAATTGAGCGTCTTGCACCTCGGTGCGGCGCTCCGCTGGCGATGAACCGCCGAATCGGATTTCAGAACGTTCCGGCGATGCCCGCGGAGTTGTAGCCGATCCACGGGGTGATGCGCGGCTCGTTCGTGGCGCTCTCGTCGTCACCTGACGAAAGCAGGTAGAGCACCACGCCAGCGCCGACGCCGACGCCGCCGACGATGAAGCCCGTCAGTGACAGCGTGCCGTCGCTCGCCGCGTCATCGTCGAGGTCGGCGATTTCCTTCTGCTGCGCCGAAGTGCAATCGGGATCACACTCCGAAAAGAGGTCGTCCGCATCGCCCTGGGTACTGGAAGCCTTGTAGGCAAACACACCACCTGCAATTAGCCCGATCGCACCGACGCCGAAGGCGCCGTAGGACGCGTAGCGCAGGGTGTCGTTGCCACCACTCGATTCTTTCGGGGGCGGCGCGACGGGTTCGGCGACCACCGGCTCCGGCTCAGCGGGGACCGCTGGCGTCAACTCCAGGTCGAGTTCAGCCTTTTGCCCTTCTGCCAGCGCCACTTCTTGAGTCGCGGGCGTCGTGCCTTCGGCTCGCGCCTCCAGCTTGCGGTTACCAGGGTCGACCGGCATTGGGACTCCAACCAACGCGGGGGGCACCGGCTCCCCGTCGATGAAGAGCTCCGGCTGAGCGTCCCCTGCCCCCTTGATGTGCACGGTCAAGTGCGGAATTCGGGGTCGCAGTGTTTCGAGTTCGGTGGCGGCATCGGACGATGCGCTCTTGAAAGCGTCCGGAGCATCGGCGGGGAGCTCCTCACGAGTGATCTTGACGTAGGCCTCTTGCGCCTTGACCAGGTTGCCGAGCTGCGCGCTGGCCCGGGCGATGTACAGCAAGTGAACCGGTGAGTGAACCACTGTCTCGGCGCGCGAGAACAGATCGACCGCATCTTGAAACCGCTGCTCCGAGAAGGCCGCGATGCCCTGCTCGGCGAGCGAGCGGGCGGCGGCGCGCTCTTCGTCGGTAGCTGCCCAAGCGGGCTCGGTGTAGCAAGTGTTCGCCGTGCCGAGCAGCGCCGTCAAGACTGCCGCTCGCACGCAATGACCCCAGGTGATCGCCATGAAGCGGGTTTGCCACAGCTCGGGCAAAATTTGAACTTTCGCGGGCTTGCCGCCCGTCCATGCCTACCTTGGCACCCCGTGGAGATTCCATGCACGCTGCCACGACACGCCGTTCGGCCCCGGGTTTCACCTTCGATAACGGCGAAAAACAGGCATCGTCAGCGTAGCTTCCCTAGAGTAGGTATTCGTTGTGACACTCGAGCTCGGCGACGTCATCCAAGGCAAGTACCGCATCGTGCGGTTGATCGGGCAAGGGGGCATGGGCGCCGTGTACGAGGGCGAGAACACGCTCATCGCACGACGAGTCGCCATCAAAGTCCTCTACGGCTCCGTTGCCCAACAGCAGGGGGTGGTCGAACGCTTCCAGCGCGAGGCCCAGGCCGCGGGAAGGATCGGCAACGACCACATCTTGGAGGTGCTCGACATGGGCACCTTGGACGACGGCCACCACTTCATGATCATGGAGTACCTGGACGGCGAGACCATGGGGGACCGCACCAAGCGCGTCGGCCCGCTCTCGGCGAAGCAAGTCTACCCGCTCGCCCGACAGCTACTGACGGGCCTGGCAGCCGCCCACAACGCGGGCATCATTCACCGAGACCTCAAGCCCGACAATGTCTTCATCCTGCGCGAGAAGGCGGGGCAGCCGGACTTCGTGAAGATCATCGACTTCGGCATCTCGAAGTTCACCCAGCTCGATCAGGACATGAAGATGACCGCCACGGGCGCCGTCATGGGCACCCCGTACTTCATGTCGCCGGAGCAGGCGAAGGGCTCCGGCGCAGCTGACGCCCGCAGCGACCTCTATGCCGTCGGGGTGATTCTCTACAAGGCGGTCACCGGCCAGGTTCCCTTCGACGGCGCGACGTTCAACGAGCTGTTGTTCAAGATCGTGCTCTCACCCATGCCGCAACCACGGCACCTGGTGCCCGAGCTCGACCCCGCGTTCGAAACCATCATTCAGAAGGCGATGGCGCGCGCCCCAGAACGGCGCTTCCAAACCGCCGAGGAGTTCGCCCAAGCGCTGGACGCGTGGGCCACCCACGGCACGTCCGTCACCGTGCCTCCGTTGGAAGAGACGGGCCTCGGTGGCGGAACGTCCGTGATCGAGCCTGGCGGCGGAACTCAGATAACCCCAGCCGTCTCCGGCAGTACCGAAGCGAGCGGCACCTGGTCGAACAGCGAAACGGACGTGCCTCAGAAGCGCTCGGGGGCCGGCTTGTTGATCGGGCTCGGAGCCCTCGCGGTCGTCGCTCTCGCGGGAGGTGCCGCGTTCATGTTGATGGGCAACGACGACGCCCCGCCCCAAGACGCAGCTGCCGACGACGCAACGGCCGCCGCCACGTCGACGACTGAACAACCCGCTCCATCGACGGCCGCCCCCGAAGTGCGCCCCATCGACGAACCCACCCCAGAAGAACCGGCAATCGACGCCCCGGCGGCAAGCGCCAACGCAGACGTAGCCAAGGCGGCGGCAGACGCCCTGGGTAGCACGGGTGGAGCGTCAAACGCTCCAGCCCCGACCCCAGTCCCGAAGGCAGCCGCCCCGAAGCCCGTTGCTCCACGCCCCACACCGCGTCCCTCGTGGCGCCCCAGGCCAGCGCCACAACCGAGGCCACAGCCCAAACCGAAGCAAGCGCCGGATTTCGGGTATTGAG
>JBNKHV010000160.1:0-77592 GCA_050290545.1 Polyangiaceae bacterium
CTCGCGTGGCCTTCACTCGGGCATCGGGGTCGGCCGAGTGAAGGCGGGCGCTTAGGTCAGCGCTGCCAGGTGGGACGAGCGCTCAGCTCGCGCGTATACGCCTCGCGAACGAGCTCCTCGATGCGCCCCTCAGGTATCGGAGGCACCGCGAGCGCAGTGGCTGGTTGAGGCACTCCGGGCGTCCCGCAAAGTGCTCCGAGCGCGCTGTTGAAGCACAACTCGCCGGTCTCTTCGCAATCCTGCTCGGAAACTTCGCGCACGCCCTCCAGCACGTCGGTCGTGCAAGTGACGGCAGTGTTGCCATCACAGACGCCCGCTGTAGGCACGTCGCCGCAGGGATCTTCCCACTCCATCGCTTGCGTGATGAACGTGAAAGCCTCGGGGCCGAAGGTGGAGAACACGGTGCCGAAGTCGCAGATGGATCGGAGCGAACCGAATCCACCGGACACGACCCCGTACGTCTCCCACACGCCCTCGTGCGTCAGCCGCAACAAGGGGCTACCCGAATCTCCATAGCAGGATTGGGTGTCGCGCGGCTGCAGCCCAGTCACGGCTTCGTGCTCTTCCAGCAGGTAGATCGACTCGTACTCCTCGAGCAGGTAGTCCAAGAACGGATCTCCCTCGAGTTCCTCGAGGATGTCTTCATCCGTGACCTGCCCGGTGAAGAACCATTCGACGAAGCTCTCGAAGTCACCGAAGATGGCCTCCAGTGCTAGCCCTTCCGTCGCTTCTACCGTCTCTCGTCCGATCCGCCGCGCCAAGTCACTGGCACCGCTAGCCCCGAACACTCCATAACCCAACGTGACCATCGATCGGCCCAGCTCGAGGTCCGATGACGGGCGTGGTTCGGGGAAGTGGTCCGGAGAGCTGGCGGGCGTATCGAGGTGCATGACCGCCACGTCCGAGCCCTCGCCGGCAAAACCACCGGAGTACGGCGCCGAAACGTCGAACGCGACCACCTCCAGGATTTCCTCCGGCGCCTCGCCGTCTGGTCCGAGCACGATGGCGAAGCGCCACCCCGTCGGGATGTAGTACAGAATGTCGGCACAGTGTTTGGCGGTGACCGCCGTCTCAGCAGTCAGGAGCGTGGCGGTGCAAACCGCCTCGTAGTTACCGGTGGACGGGTCGAGCGCGACCAGCAACCCAGTGTGATTCAACGCCGCATCGATGGCGGCGAAGCCTCCGATGATGGACTGTTGCTGCTCGTTCGTCGCGCCGTTTGGCGGGGCTTCGCAAGCGAACACCCACTGCACGGCGCACAGCAGCGCTGCGCGTCGCAACCATACTCGATACGTCATCACTCACCCTCCTCACAGCTCGCGCCACAGTAGGTGATCCCCATGGCGACGCAGTTATCATCATACGAAACGTTGCAGCAGTAGGGGTCGAACGCGCACACGCAAGCGTTGACCTCTTCGTCGGTGCACTGGCCCACTTCCGAGGCCTCGCAGCAGTCGCTATCGGGAGGCGGCTGCTCGCACTGCAGCGAGCAAGACGCCACGGCCTGATCGATGCAAAGCTGGTCGTAGCCGGAGAGACAGCACTGGGCGTCCACGGCACAGATGCAGTCCTCCACTTCCTCGTCGCCACAGCCGCCCTCTTGCGCCGTCTCGCAGCAGCTGCCTTCGTTGGTCCCGCAGTCTGCGCCGCACTCGACGGCTTCCATCACGCACAAGCCGTCGAAGTCGATCTCGCAGCAGTAGGGATCGAGATCGCAGACGCACTCGTTGACTTCCGGCACACTGCATGTTGGAAGGGGACTCGTCTCGCAGCAATTGCTGACGAGATCGCCGACGTCCGCGTCGAGGTAGACAGAGTAGTCGTTGGAGCCGTCGAAGGCGTAGACGAGCAGGGTGTACTGCCCACCGTCGGAAACGGCGAACAACACCTCGTCGTCCGTGACTGAGAAACCGTACGCGACATCGTAACCGTACTGGTCGAAGAGCACCGCATCGACGTCACCCAATGCGTGAGTGAACTCGACGACGACGGCGAAGCTCTCCCCTTCGGCAACGGGGCTCGCGAAGGTGTAGTAGTCGTCATCCGTGGTGCAGGCGGTGGCCTCGAGCGTCTGATCGACGGCCATCGGCGTGGCCTGTAGGAAGTCGTCGTTGGGCTCGTACTCGTCGGCCTCACAAGCTGCGTCGTCTTCGACTTCGATGCCGATCGACAGCACGCCGTCTCCCATCACGACGTCATCACCGGAAACGCGAAAACGGAAGATCACGGGCGTCACCGCACCGCCACTGATCGCGACGAGCTGCGGATTTTCCGAAAGCAGCACCGGACCACTGGTTCCGCCGTCCACATCACCCACGTCGGTTTCTTCGTCCGTCTCGTCGGTGTACTCCTCGTCGGTCGCGTCGGTGTACTCCTCGTCGGTGTATTCCGTCTCCTCATCATCGCCAGCGTCTCCTCCGGCCGGCGTTGCTTGAAAGCCACGACCCTTCACGTCCACCACTGCCGGCGCGGGACCAGGGACGGGACCCGGAACCGGCACACCGATCGGGCCATCGTCGTCGTCTCCGTCATCCGCACCACCGCCGATGAGTTCGATGTAGTAGCCAGGGTTGAGGAGCACGGAGTAGGCCCCGGCAGCCAGCTCGACGTCGATCGACGTCGCGTCCGGATCGTCTTCCGTCGAGACTTCCACCTGCTCACCCGTCGAGAGTGAACTGATGGTGAAGAGTCCGTCGCGCAGACGGTATACCTTGCCGCTCGACGAGACCGCCGTGAGCGCCAGCTCCAGCTGACCGACGTCGGTCGCGTCCTCGCCAGCGCCCGAGGGCGAAGGCTGTCTCGAGCAGCCGAGTGGCGCTGTCAACATTGCCAGCGTCCCGACCACCACCGTGATCGCCTGCGCCATGCGCAGGCTCTTCCATACGAACGGATGCATCGCATTCCCTCCTATTCTGGTGAATCATTTCAAAGCCGCAGAGGCCGGGGCTCACCGTTCACATCACCAGGCGACCGCTACCTTCTGTACCGCACGACGTCAGAACGCTAACCCAACGCAAACCCCACACGACCAGGAGGCGCCAACACGACACCCCGTTGCCTTACTAACCGGAACCCTCGCCACCGAACAGACAAAAACCCCCGCCACCCTCACTTATCAAGCAAGCTCGCCCATCCGGCCGTTGCACCGCCAACAACCATACGCCGCAACACATCAACACCAGGGACACGAACGCACCATTGCCGCAACACGTCAACACGCACCACCAGACACCCCTCACCCCAGCACCGAAACCACACTCACACCCATTGCCGCAACACGTCAACACGCGCTTTTTGCCGCAGCACGTCAAGGGCAAGAACGAAACAAAATCGCCCCCTTTCGTATGACATACGGCTCACGAAGCGGTACCGAACGCCACACCGCGTCAAAGATGAGCCCAGGACGCTACCTCGAGTACATCGCGGCGCGTCAAGCGGACGACGACCACCCCGTGGAGCGTGCAGCGACCAAGCAAGTTCAGCATTTGCTCCTACGTCGACAAGAAGTGCAACCTGGCCGAACGCACCGCGCTCGGTCTCTGCGTATTAGATGGCGCAGCCTCGACGCAGCGCGAGGCTCAACTCAGCACGAGGGCTCGACGCAGCGCGAGGGCTCAACGCAACGTGAAGCTCAACGTCATCCCGGGCCGCACGCCGCCAAGCCGCGCGATCGCACGCTGCGTACCGTCGTCGACGAGGTCGTAGTGCGTATCAACAAGCGAAACGTTCACCCACGCCGCAGCCCCCACGCACCAGTGACCCCAAGCCCACTCGTATGACACTTGGCCGCGCAACGCCGGCGCAACGTCGAACTTCGCCGCCGCGCTCTGCACGTCTGGCGAAGCTGGGAATGGAGTCAGGCGTGATATCTCCATCGCCGGGCCGAGAGCCGCGAAGATGGCTCGCTCTTTCGATTGAGCCCAGCCCACTTCGAGCGAGGCCAGCGCAACCGTGCGTTGAATGTCGGCGTGGATCAGTGGTGTCCGCAGGTGCTGCGGAAAGTAGCGCTGCAGATCGAGCCGCACCCCGAACGTCAGTGCCGAGTATCGGCGCGTACCCAGCGCGACGCCAGGACCGTGCGCAAGCCCGAGGTCACTCCCCGACCATTCGCCGGAGTAGGTGGCACCGACTCCGAAGTCCCATTTCGTTGGCTCGCTGGGTGGCGTCGGCGACGGGCTGCTGGGCGTAGTCTGCTGCTTGCGAACGGCGGCAGTTTCGGCGGCGTCCTGGGCAATCGCCGCCGCAACGTCCGCTCGACTCAACCCCTGCGATGCGTCGAACAACGCCACCACGGAAGATTCGACGACTTGCCCAAGCAACTCGCGCCCCACCGGGTCGACCCCATTGGGCAGCTCGAGTCTACGCAAGAGAAAACGGTCACCGCTTGGCGCCCGAAAGTGCAGACGTGCGTTGTGGGCGTCGACCAGACTGATGAAGACGAGGGTCTCACCACTCGCCGAATGGCCAAAGAGCGCGTCCGGATCGAAGCTCTCCGAACGCCGGATGTCGGCCTGGATACCCCGGTGGCCGAGCAACTCCTCCAACAGAAGCGCCAAGCTGCGCTCATTCGCCACCGGGCCCACGAGCACGATACGCGCCATGCCCTGTTGAACGGGTCCTGCGGGGCGCGCGGCGCCACCAGGTGTTTCGACGGGAGCCGCAAGAGCCGGGCCTGCAGCCATCAGCAGCATCGACACGACGACACTTTCGAAGAAACGGTGCTTGACCACGACTAGTCGCAAGAAATTACTGCCGGGGACCGTGCCCGACTTCGAGTTCGAGGATGCGCTCGTGGGCGCGACGCGTGTAGACGCTGGAAGGATAGAGTCGGAGCAGGCGCTCCCAGGCGGCCCTCTCGGCCTGTCGGCTCCCCAGGGCAGCGAGCGCTTGCGCCAGCCCCACGAGCGCCTCTTCACGCAAAGCGCCGGCGCCCGAGTTCAGATAGCTTCGGAATGCCTGCTCCGCACCGCGAGCGTCTCCCGAGCCCAGCAGGACCTTGCCGAGAGAGACCCGCGAGACGTTGGCCTCGTTGGAGCCCGGGAAGCGACTCTGCAACTCACCGTACAGGGCCCGCGCCTTGGCAACGTCGCCCGCGCGCCGCGCCGCACCCGCCGCTTGAAACAGACTCTGCGCGGTTGGGCGACTCGCTAACCCCGAGCCACCAACTGCGGGCCTCGACGGCACTGGGTTCGATGGCGCGACGTTCGAGTCGGATGGGCCGGACGTGGTGGGCGTCGAACCCGCGAAACTGGCAATCGCTGGATCCGTCGTGCTGGGCTTGCCCGGCGGGGAGCCTTCGAGCGGCACGGCGGCAGGGGGCTGAACCCCAGACGGCGAGTTGGACTCATCGGACAACTCGGCCTCGGCCTCGGGCTCCGAAAGCGATACTGGCTTCGCAGGACGAACTCGCGCGTTCACTTGTTTCGGCTGCGGCGAAGACGGCACCAACGCGCTGTCGTCAGGGAGCTTCGGAGTATGGGTTGCGGTGACAATGACGTGAGTCGCAGCCGCAGCCGCGGACGCAATACCGACGACGGCCGCGAGCGTGCCCACGACGCGAGGCACGCGTCGCGACCTGGGCGGCAGACTTGGTACGGCGAGGGTTCGATGGATCACCTGATCCAGCAAGGCTTGGTCGCCGGAGCGCACGCGGCACGAGCGATCGATGTCTTGGCCCAAGGCGTGCGCGGTACGAAGCGCTGCACTGGCCGTCAGCTCGTGCTCGAACGTCCGCGCCTCGTCCGCGCTCAACGCGTTGGAACGCGCGCGGATGGATAGATCGAGCGGATCCGCTTGCGGCGAGGGCTTCTTGCTCATCGGTTGGGCTCCAAAACGGCACGTAGGTTGGGATCGCCCTGCAGTCGATCACGAAGGCGGGCCAGGCCGTTCCTCAAGCGGCTGCGCGCGGTGTTGAGCGGAACCCGCTGCGCGGAAGCCGTTTCACCGATCGAGTAGCCGAGCACGAAGTGCAGCACGAGCGCTTCCGCCTGGGGCTCGGGGAGTTCCTCGAGCAGCGCGCGGAATGCTCGCAAGCGCTCGGCGGCCGCGTGGGCATCCGCAGGAGAGTGGTTGTCTCGTGCCAAATCGGCGATCTCCTCGGGAGACGCGATGGGCGTGTGGCGGCTGCGGTAGCCTTGGCTGCGCCGCGCGCTGAGCGCCGTTTGCACCGCGACCCGTGACGCGAAATGAAGCACCCGAGATTGCCCACGGAAGTTCGGCAGTGCGCGGTGAACTGCCGTCATCGCATCCTGCAGCACGTCCTGCACATCGGGGTGGAGCGGACCCAACACGCCGCGCACGGCACGCAGCAGATGCGGGGCAAGAGTCGCCATCAGGGTGCGCTGGGCCTCGCGGTCCCCCTCGAGGGCCGCGGCGGCGACGGGTCCGAGCGGATCGAGGGCTTGCATATCCGGCGACTTGCCGCCCCCAGGCAGGGGGATGAGCTTGCGGGCGCGCAGCATCGTTTGGGTAAGTAGCGCGAGAAGGAAAAACGGACCATCGTGACCCGATAAAGGTCCGTTAGCAGCGCTGACGCTACTTGGCTGGACATGAAAACATCGCGTTCCCTTCTCGTACTATCTTGCTCAATCCTATTTCCGGCCTTCGTCGCCTGCGGTGACAATGGCGAGGTCCTCGGCTCGAAAGAGTCGCCTGTCGACGAGACCCCGAGTGAATCGGCGGGAACTCAGGCTGATCCCGCAAACGACTCGATGGCTTCCGGTAACAGCGCGCAGAGCGGCTCCGACTCGATGACGGACCCCAGCTCGGGCTCAGACCCCGAGGACGCCAATCAGGATCCGTCCAACGTCAATCCGTCCACTTCCGACACACCGGCCGACGCCGAAACCCCGGCAGACACCGAGACGCCGTCCGACCCTGCAGTCGTCACCGATACCGCGGTGCCCACGGATCCAGACTCGATGGATCCCCAAGTACCGCCGGACGCTGGGGAGATCCCCACTCCAGACCCGACGGATCCCACGGACGCTGGCACGGACAGCGACCCCTCGCCGGATGCTGGCAACAACGCGAGCGACAGCACCGGCCTCGAAGCGCTGTGTCTCTCCACCGGAGGCGCGGTGGACAACGTCTACTGCTGCATGGGCACCGAGGCGTTCCCGGACCTGTGTTTGATCGGAGCCTGCGGCTGCTCACCGACTGCCAGCGACGTGACCCCCATCTGCCAGTGCCCGGCCAACACCTGTTTCACGAAGGAAGAGGGCTGCGTCGCTGGACTCTGAGCAGAGTTCACCCGCAACCCAGCACCGCGAGCGTCGGTCGCCACCGCGATGTGCCGTTCGCGGCCCGCGGGTTCGCCACTGCCGTTCGCGCCCGCGACCTCGCGCAGCCCCACAAGAACCCGATGCTCAAGCCCGGAGTTCTTCGAATTGCCCCGGGTCGTTGATCTTGGGCGGATTCTCCCCGCCACTGGCGAAGTCCCGTGTGTCGTCGTACATGCCGTAGTGAGTGACCTCTTCGGTACCTCCCACGACGGGAAAGCCGTCCGCCCCTGCTCGAACACCGATGGCGTTCATCAGGTTGCAGTAGAACTTGTTGATGGGGGCATTGCCGAATTCGACGGGAGTGCCGGTTGCCTTCAAGTTCCCCGCTTCGGTCCTGCCGTCAAGCGCGCAGGCAGACTCGCTGTTGCCGCGTGACAAGTCGGGGGACCCATCGTCGACGTTGATGGCGCACCCAGTCCTGAAGAAGCCGCCGCAGCTCCCGGCTTGGATCAGTGGCATGTTGTTCAGATTGCAGGCGGCGCCATCGGACATCTGTTGGAACCAGACCGTGGCAGTGTTGTCCAGCAGCGTACCGTCGCCCTCCTCGATGGCGTCGAGCTGCTCGATCAGGTGCACGAACTTGTCCGCGTAGAAGCGGTCGACGGTCAGAATCATGTCGTTGACGCCCTCCACGCAGTCGCCACCCATGCCGGCGTTGCCGGTACGATTGGCCATCGAGTGAGTTTCGATGTCGAGACCGAGAGCGGTGAAGACGTAGTTGTCTGGGTATTTGAGGAAGATGACGCGATTGGCGTCGCACAGCGCCGCCAGCACGGCGAGGTTCGAGAACACGTCCGCCCCGTCCACGCCGTCGCTGATCTCGGTGGCCAAGCGGTCGCTGACGCCGTCAGTGAAGGCGAGGAAGTTTTGCTCCGTCAAGCCGAGAGCGGCTGCTCGCTCGTCGCTGCACAGCGCGGAGGCGACCTGTGTGGTGGTCTCGTGCAGCAGCTCCTTCCAAGCTTCGAGCTTGCGCCGGTCGGAGGCGCTCATGTCGTAGCCTTCCAGCGCCATCAGGTCGTCCCGCACCAGATCGACGACAGCTCGCTCGCGCAGACCCTGATAGGTTACCGCCGGCGACGCGTCAGCAGACAGGCCCAGGATGCTGGCCAGGGCCTGCGCTGGATCCCCGAGGCCTTGAAACGGCGTCTCGGGGCCTGAGTAGGAGACCGCCGATTGCGAATTGTCCGAGCGCCCGCTGACGCGCAAGAAGAGCGGCAAGCCATCTCGACTCAGCTGTTGGGCGCAAACGTGATCGAGGGAAGGGGCCGTTGGCTTGGCGTTGAACTTCTTGGCGGTATCGAAGCTGAAGGGGTCATCCGAGTGAGGGGTGACCGGCACACACGTGAAGTACGAACCCGAGACCTGCAGATGCGTGTCGTTACCCTGACCCAGCGACAGATCGGTGGTCCACTCGTTCATGGCGCGGATGCCCCGCGGCAGTAGGATCTTGTCGGCATGAGGTCCGAGCACCTCCAATGTCGTGCCCTCGAAATCCGCCGCCGCCAAAGGTCCGTGGGAGTTCTCTGGAAACCAGCGATCCGTCATGCACCCGTGGTGCGTGAACATGGCGATCAGTCGCCGCGGGGTCGCATCCGCCGAACCCTGCCCGCGGGCAGAGCGTTGCCCCAGGGAGGCCAGGAACGGAGCGGCGACGACGGCACCGCCCACACCGCGCAAGAAGAGTCGTCGAGAGTTCCGCACGGTCATACCCCCCACGAGATGCCCGCCCTGACGCCCCCGTATTGACGCGAAGCACGCAGCGCGCCATTTTGCGACCACCAACGAAAAAGTGAACGCGGGGCGTTTGCGCGGGGAAAAGCGGTGAAGCAGCCAGCCCTCGGCCCCCACGAATCGTCGTCATCGAGCGGCCAGTTGGCAGCCATGAGCCATCGTGATAGTCAGCCTGCCCATCGTTGGACGTTCGCGGGTGTTGGGTGGGCTGCTGCTGTCGTGCGCACTGCTGATGCTGGGCGTCAGCGGGTGTTCCACGAGCAACTGCGCCGATACCGCGAGCTGTCCACGCGGCGATGAAGACGCCGGACTCAGCGGCACGGCCACGGATGACGACGCGGTGGGCGCTACCGACGAAAGCGCGACGGACATCGACGGCACCACCGGCGCTGGTCTGGGCGATCTTCCCACTCTGCCCGGCGCACCTGGCGGTTCAGGCTCGACCACCGACGAAGCGGGCAGTGACGTCGCGGTGACGGACGATGCGAGCGACTCGAGCGCTACGGACGACATCGCCACCGACACCACGACGGACGGAGAACGAGTCGACGTAGCGAGTACTGACGCGACGAGTACCGACGACGCCGCCGCAACTGGCGGCATCGGAACCGACGCGGCGGGTACTGATACCGCCACCACCGACGCGATGGCCACCGACAGCGCGGCCGAAACCGACACGACCGAAGCCACTACCGACGGCCCCGTCGAACCGCCGCTGTGCGTATTCGACGAGTCCGTCTTCGGCGACGGCTGCGTATTGGCGCCTTGAAGGGGCGCGCGGTGAGCGGCGCGCCGACGAGGTCATCAGCGCAGACGGCAGTCGGTATTGTCGCCGCAGTCGGTTTCGCAGTCGCCGGTGGTGCTGCAGAAGAAGTTGCAGCCACCGCCGGCGCAGCTGAAGAGACAATTGGCGTCGTCCTGACAGCGCATCACGCAGCCGCCCTCGGGGCAGTCGGCGATGCACGTCGAATTGTCCATGCAGCGCACGTTGCAGCCGCCGCCGGCACATTGCGCATCACAGGTTGCATCGCCTTCACAACGCGTGTCGCAGTTGCCATCGGCGCACGTCGAGCCGCAAGTCGCTCCGTCCACGCAGCGCTGCTCACAAGCTCCACCGGCGAGACAGTCGCTCTGGCACGTGGCCGAGTCGGCACAATCCGAAGCACAGGTTCCGTCCGTGCACTCGCTCGTGCATTGAGCATCGCCAACGCAATCGAGCGTGCACTCGGTACCCACACATCCGCTCGAGCACCGCGCGGTTCCCTCACAAGTCTGAGCGCACGCGCCAGCTGCGCAGTCGAGCGCGCACGTCATGTTGTCTCCGCACGTGCCATCGCCGGAAACGACGACGATGTCGACTGGGACCATGCCCGCGTCGGTTGCCGGCACGGTTCCACCGTCGACAGCTGGCGCCGGGGGATCGGTCATCCCCCCAGCGTCCGCCATGTCCGTGGGCATGTCGGCGGGCATGCCACCATCGCCCCCGCCGGGCACCGCATCGGGTCCTGGTGCGGGATCCGGCTCCGTCATCGGATCGGGCATCGGATCGGGCTCGGCCACTGGCTCTTGGGGTGCGTCCGTCGAAGCTACGGCAGGGTCACCTGGTCCGGTCGTACTGGACTCGGAGGGTGCGCCGCTCGGATCAGTCTGGGCGGGATCCGACGAGTCGGTCGCTCCGCTAGCACCATTGCCCTCCGCGTCTGTGGCGGACTCCGAGTCCGTCAGCGTTCCCGCATCATCCAGTGCGGGCAGGTCGTTCGTGCCGGGGCGTTGTTCACTGCCGTCGCCGCAGGCGCTCAGCGCTACGGGCACCAAGAGCAAGTATGCACAGAGTCCACTTCGTTTCATTCAAGAGCTCCCTTCCGGTCTCGTCGAGGCTATCGGGCTGTTAGTGGTCGGCACTGGCGAGCAATCTGAAGTGAGGCCCAGTTGGGATGAGACTTTTCACTCGGAGCGCGGTGTAGGTGAATGGTGCCCGCACCAGTTCGAACCGCCCGACTGAGACGGTCGGCGTGCACGAAGTGTGTGAAGGGTGCCACCCGAGTCCCTCAGGGTCGCACTTCCGGTTCTGGCGCAACGCACGGATTCATGCCGTTCTCCTGCGTGCTTCTCGCACCCGATGGGATTGTTCGATTTCCAGGGGGCTCTCGACGTGCTTCGCTGCCTGGCTGAGCGCGAATTGCCGCCAGCGTTCCCAGATGGCGGCAGTGCCGTGGGGCCGGAGGAGTCCCATGTGACCGATCGTGGTTCTCGCTAGCTCGCGGGGATGAACGTCCACTCGCGTCACCTCTGCCGTCGTGAAGCGCTCGAGTAGCGCGCTGACGGCCCGCGGTGGAGCGATGACGTCATCGCTGACTCCGTAGGCGAGGATGGGCTTCGAGAAGTTGGCAAAGCGCTCCTCGGCTTCCGGCATCTCGCCGAAGAGCCAGTCTTCACACTGCCCCCAGCGACGCCACTGTCGAGCCACACCCACTGGCAACGGCGCGCCCACCACCCACTTGGGAATGGGATCTGAAAGCCGCTCACCCAACGGCAGCAACACCCTCCAGAACAACTCCAGCTTCACGCGATCGAAGCCAGACCAGTGTCGTCGATGACCGAGCTGCGAGCCGACGAGAACCGCTCCCGCGATATCGTGCAGCTCATCACAGAGACCCAACGCCTGCCCGCCGAAGCTGTGGGCGAGCAGGGTCGGCGTCGTTCCCAACTGCTCCCGGACGAAGCGCAGGGCCGCGACCGCATCCTGTCTGGCCCACGCCGAAAGCGACGCTGCGCGCCGGGCAGCGGGGTTGTCGGACTCGCCGATGCCTCGGTAGTCGACGCTCACCAAACGCAGGCCGCGCTCCGCCATCCACACGCCCACATGGCGAAATGCGCGTTGCGCGACCCCAATGCCAGGCAACGCCAAGAACGTCGCCCGAGCGCCGTGCTCGGGTTCGAAAAGCCGCCCATGAAGACGGAACCCGTCGCCTGTGGAGAGCTGTATCGATCTGCCGGAAAAGCGGGCCTTGCCAACGGTGTTCGTGCGTGTTTCGTTCATGCGGTGATGCTAGGGCTGGCGATATCCTCACGCATGAGAGCCCCATGAGATGGCGATGAGAACTCACCCCCCGCCCGTGCGCTTCGTGCAGGACGCCTTTGGCCGACGCATCGCCTACTCCGTGTGCGGGCAGGGCCCGCTACTCGTCTGCCCGGCGTGGTGGGTCGGACACCTGGAGCGGGATTGGGACTGGGTGGAGTACCGGACCTTCTTCAATGCCCTCGCCCAGGAAGCGACCGTCGTGCGCTACGACAGGCCTGGCTCGGGTCTGAGCGACCGAGAGCTACGTGGGGCCGATCTCGACGACGACGTGATGGTGCTCGACTCCGTGATCTCCGAGCTGGGCGCGGAGACGGTCTCGCTTCTGGCGGCCTCGTGCGGTGGACCGCCGGCGATCCGTTGGTCGGCGGCGAACCCGACGCGCGTCGAGCAGCTGTTACTCTTCGGCACATATTGCCGAGGCGGAGACTTGGCAACACCCGAGCTCCAACAGGCGCTGCTCGCGTTGGTGCGCGCCCACTGGGGCGCCGGGGCCCGTGCGCTGGCGGATCTGTTCTCCCCGAACGCAACGCCCGAGCAACGACAGACCTTCACCCAAATCCAACGCTACTCCACCGACGCTGCCACCGCGGCGCGACTGCTGCAGCTCACCTATTCGATGGACGTGAGCGACGACCTGGCGCGGGTGAGAGCCAAAACGACGGTGCTGCATCGGCGCGGCGACCGAGCGATCCCTTTTGCCGCGGCTCGCGCGCTGGCTGCCGGCATCGAAAGCGCTCAGTTGGTCTCTCTGCCGGGCAGCTGCCACCCGATGTGGATGTCGGAAGATGCAGCAGAACACGTGCTGAGCGCGCTCTCTGGCATGGGCAGCGGCACCGCCGAGGGCTGCGTTCTGGACGCACGCTCGCGCAGTCTGTCGAGAGATGGCGAGCAAGTGGCTCTCACGCCACTCGAGTACGGGGTGTTGCAGACGCTCGTGGACTCCCCCGGCAAGGTCTATGAACGAGGTGAACTGATCGAGAAGGTGTGGCAACAGCCGCATGCCGGCAGCAACGTCGTCGACGCCGTCGTGCGCACACTGCGCAAGAAGCTCGGCCGCTGGGCACCCTCCGTCGAGACGGTAGTCGGCCACGGCTATCGCTTTCGCCGCTGGCGCCTGACGGAAGCGTGATCGCTCCGCCGCAGCGCGCCCCAACATAGGAGCCGCCGTGTGAAGCCGTGTGAAGCCGTGTGGCAGAGTCGCAGAACGGAGCTGCAGAGAAAGCCAGGTATGAGTCGCCTCGACCTGCCCGCGTCGACTGTGCTACTGCCACCGTCGCAACTGCGGAACCTGCCGAAACCACCCATGCCTCACGTCATCGTCGACCTGCCCAGCGCACCGCGCCGAAAGCAAGATGCCGATCCCACCGCGCTGAGTCGACAAGTGTGGCAACACGACGGGCTCGCCAAGGAGCAGGGCCTGCACCCCGTAGTCGAGCTCTACTCGCACAAGAGCAAGACGTGCAAACGGCTGTCGAAGCTGTGGAAGAAGAACACCCAACTCCGGGACGATACGCTGGACGGCATCTACCTGATACGCGTCAACTTGCTCGAGCACGGACCCAAGGCAGTGCTCTTGCTCACCCACCGGGTCGTGCTCGGAGTACCGCTGTTCGTCGCTTGGAACCCGCTGGGGCAGGTGCTCTCACCGCGGGAGTTCGCCGGCTTCGACGATTCCGAGCTCGAGCAGCCACTGAGCGCATTCTTCGAAGACGTCGTCGCGGGCCAACCCTTCCGACTGGCACCCGTCAAGAAGGAGCCCCGCGAGAGGCACACCAAGAAGCCGACCGCACCTGCGCAGTCGGCCACCGACGCTGCGACGCCCAGCAGCGACGCGACGAAGACTGGCGCTGCAACGCCCAAAGACACCGAGCCCCGCGACGCCACGGAGGCCGAGCCAGCAGCGTCTTCTGAGGAGCCGGCAGCGCAGGCTCCTCGTCCAGCCTCAGAGCTCGACCAGGACGTCGAGCAGAGCCCACTCGCGCCAGATCCCAACGTTGTGGCGCTGTCGCGGCAACTCGATGTCTACCTCGAAAAAGCTGGCGAGCTGGCTGAGCAGTACCTCGCGGAGCATGAGCTGTTGACGGACCACAGCCTCGAGAGCTTGGTCGATCTGGACGTGCACATTCGCGAATACCTGGTCTCGGCAGACGCCCCAGCTGAGGCGCAACGAGAGTTGCAGAAGATCGCCGGAGCCCTCGCCGTCTATCTCGGCGAGACGATCCGCGCGTGTTCCGACGCGACTTGGTATGTCGATCAGGAGCGCAGCTCGCTGGTTCAAGCGCTGCGCCTGCGTGTCCAGCGTCGGAACGACCGTGAAGACGTCGCGCCCGCCCAGATCGTGCTCGATGCGCTGACGTCTCGTTCGGACACGCTGTTCGGTCGCGTCGCGCAGCTGAGCGGCTTGCTCGATTCGAGCGACGAGGCGTGAAAGACGCCGCCCCGAGAGCACTGGAAGTGGCCCCCAAAGGCCACTCCTCAGTGCGAGGCGGCGTGCTGTCGTCAGTGAGCCGGAGCGGGCCAGCTCTCTGCGATGTGCCTCCTGCGGGCAGGTCGACTTCCCCCTTGGATCCCGATGACCTGCGCGGGCAGACACACGGTAAACCGCGTCCCAGCCCCACCCGAGCTGTCTACCTCGATGCGACCCGACAAGCGCTCCACCTCGCTCTTGACCGCAGCCAGGCCGACACCTCGACCCGAAACACTCGTGGCTTCTTGACGCGTCGTCAACTCGGGAGCGAACAAGGCTTCCGTCAAGGCGCGCTCGGTATCCGCGGCGAGTCCATGAGCAGCCGCCAGGCTACGCGCCCGCTCCCAGTCGATGCCTCGACCATCATCGCTGACGGTGATGCACACTTGGCCATCCGACATCACCGCAGACAACGACAACGTGGCCAGTCCCTTGCCCGCGGCTCGTCGCTGCTCGGGCTCCTCCAGCCCATGGTCGACGGCATTTCGCACCAGGTGAACGAGGGAAGCAAACAACGGCGCACTGCGTTCGCGGTCCACCAGCAAGCCCCCATCGTCGATTTCGATGGTGAGCTTGCCCTTCCCCAACCGCGCCGCCAATGCGCGGGCGTAGTCGCCGAGGTGTTCTAGAGGCCCACTGACGGGCTCGAGCAACAGCCGCTCGACGACAGCTGACGCTGCTCCAGGTGTCATACCGGTCGTGAGGTCCTGGGCCAAGCGCCGCAAGACGTCGCGTGACACTTCGATGCGGTCCTGCGCTCCGTCCCCCGCGACTGACGCGAGAACTTCTTGCAGAGCTTCGAAACGTTCGACGACGGACGCGATGTGGTCGTCCTTCCGGATGCCGTCGAGCACGGCCTGCTCCGCAGTGTGGCAGCGCTCGGAGAAGACGTCGAGATCGAACAGCGCGGCGTTGCCCTTGAGCGTGTGCAGGTTGCGCAACGTCACCTCCTGTGGCAGCGACGGATCGTCCAGTTGCTCAATCAGCGTCCGCGCCTCGGCAAGGAAGCCGAACAACCCTGCGCGGTCTTTCGACAACGCGCGACAAAGCGCGAGCACCTCCTTCTGCTCGGCCTCCTCTCGCGCACGGCGGACCGCGTCCGTCACGTCGTCGACGACGATGAGCAGACCGGTGAGCTTGCCATCGACGTGAATTGCTTCGTAGCCGAACTCGAAGTGCCGCTCGTCGTGCGTGAGCGCGTTCGGCAGCTGGCTCACGAGTAGCTCTTCGGGCAAGACACCGTCGAGAAGCTGCTCGAACGACAGGGCGAAGCTTTCGGCGAACGCGGGATCGGTGCGGGCAATGTAGTCTCGGAATGAGGTCTTCGGCTCGAACTCTCCCAACCATTCAGTGACCACCGTCGAATGCTCCGAAGCAAGCTGCCCCTCGAGATTGATCGTCAAGAGGCCTTGTTTGACGTTGTCCAAGACCCGACGCATGTCGCCGTTTCGTTCCGAAAGCTCCGCCGTGCGTTCGCGCACCCGGCGCTCCAAGCTTTGGTTGGCAGCTTCGAGCTTGTCGTAGAGGCGCGCATTCTGGAGCGCAACCGCAGCGTGGCCCCCGAGAAACTCGAGCCGCTCGATGCGCGCAGCATGAAACGCTGCCGCCGACGCTGCATTTTCGAGGTACAAGACGCCCACGAGTTGCCCGTGGTGAACCAGCGGCAAGCAGGTGACCGACTTCGGGTTGCGCTCGACCACGAACGGGTCCTGGGCAAAACGATTGTCGCGCGACGCGTCGTCGAGCACGACGGAAGTCAGGGTGCGAGCGCAATAGCGCACGATCGACGACGGCACGCTGCGACTGTCGTCGAGCGCTTCGTTCAGGTCGACACTGACCCCTTCCGGATCCACCCGCTGCTCCGCCCGCAACACTAGGCCGTCCTCTTCGGCGAGCAACAGCACCCCGCGAGTCGCACCCGCGTTCTCGACCAATATCTGCATCAGCCGCTCCAGGAGAGGCTCCAGACGGAGTTCGCTGGCGATTGCGTTCACCGCACGCATGGCCGACGTCATGTCGAGATGGCCCACGCCTCCCACCATGCTGTTGCTGACCGTTCGAAGGAAGCTCGATGCCTGCTCGATGGTGTCATCGGCGGAAGCGAAAGCATCCGTGCGCGCGACCTCGGGAAACTCTTCGACGAGCTGGTTCACTTTGCCTGCGGCACCCCACAGCTCGTAGTGACGCCGCGCCTCTCGGAGGCTCATACAGGCTGCGTTCTTGCGTCCCTCGCGCGCGTGGAAGCGACCTTCGCATTCCTGGGCCAGGGCAAGGTGGTGGACCGCCCCTGCGGCGTTGGCGGCAGCCACGGCGTTTTCGTATGCGTTCAGCGCGTCGCTCGTTTGGCCCCGAACTGCGTGCAGCTCGGCGCGCAACAGCTCCGAAAGCGCCAGGAAGTTCTGGGAGCACGCATTCACCCAAGGCTCGAAGCTAGCCAGGTCGGCATCAGCCTTCGACAACAGCTCCTCTCGCTGCTCTGCGCTGGCGGACGCCGCGAGGCGAGCACACGCCATCCCGTGGTAGAAGACGTACTCGACCTTGAAGACGACACCCGGAGGCGGCACGATCGCTTCAGTGATCTCGCGTGTCGCTTCCAAGTCACCGAAGAGGAATCGCACCATCGCCTTGACGACACCAAAGTGCGCTTTCACCGGCGGCGGTGATTGAGCCTCGAATTCGTCCTCGGAGAAACCCTCCCCGTCCATCGAGCCAGGCGTCGGAGTCGCCCCCCGCAGACACGCGATGCCACGCTCGAGCATCACGAGCAGCATGTGGTTCAGGACATCGCCCTGCTCGGTGAGCGCTTGTAGATAACCGGGGATCTGCCCCTTCAAGCCGGAGAGCGTGAGACCAGCATAGAGTGCCTCCGCTACCCCGACGGCCATGCAGAACGCGGCGTGAACTTGATCGCCCGCGTCGAGCCCGGCAACGATGCCCTGCTGGAAGTGCGCAATACATTCCACGCGCGGCCGCACCCACGGCGACAGGAACTCGGCGTAGATGAACTCGACGCCACCACGTGCCGCCGCGTGCTCCGGGCGTTGACACAGCTCCAAGGCCAATAGGCCGAACTCATGGGCGCGAGCGCTATCACCCGTCACGACGTTGTGCACGATGCCGTATTGCGCGTAGAAGAACGGCGAGATGGGAGCCGTCCCGTGTTCGAGGGGCAAGCGAACCGCTTTGAGCACCAACAGCACCATCAAGCTCGGGTTCCACTGAAAGACGCTGGGGATGGCTCCCGCAATCGTCCCCACCAACGCGAGTTTCTCTGGGTCCGTCATGGCGGGGAGGTCGCGCAATGCGGCAACGTCACGCGCCCCCAACGCCCCTTGGTAGGCGCCAAACGCCTCACCGATGGCTGGTCCCAAAGCGTCCTGATTGTGTGGATCGGGCAGGGTTATGCCCAGCATGGCCAGGGTTTCGATGCTGACTGCCGTGGCCTCGACGGGCTTACCTTGGTTGGTGATGATGTTCGTCTTGAGATTGCGTGCGGGTACTCGCTCGAGGACAGCGTCGGTGTTGCGCTCGATGTCCTCGATGTGAGCCAGCGCCCGTTCGTCGTCGTGGGTGAGATAGTGGGCTTCGGCCGCGAGCAAATGCGCGCTCAACGAGGCTTCGTGATCGACACTGAACGGCTCCGAACCGAGGAGTTCCAGGCACAGCCCGGTCATCTCCAGCACCGAGACGTGCGCCGCCGCCGACTTGGCACGCTTGGCGGCACGAAGGTTCAGACGCGCCAAGCGCAAGCGCTCAGAGGCCTCGGCGATGTGTTCGCGACCGAGGTTGAGTTGCGAAACCACGTCGAACAGTTGCTCGTCGCTCGGGCCATCCTCGCCAGCGGCAGACAGCAGCAGTCGCCCGACGCGCAAGTGCGTTCGGGCTCGTTCGCTTGCATCGATGGTGGAGAGCGCCGCCTGCTGCACTCGGTCGTGAGCAAAACGGTATGAGGCGTCGACACCCTTTGCTTCGTTCGTATCGAGCAGGTCTTCGAGGAGGCGATGGTTCTTGTCGAGGGGCAACAAGTAGCCGCCCGCGACGGCGGGCGCGAGCGCTCGGACCACATCACGCGGTGCCGCTTCCGCGATCACGGAAAGCGTGTTCAAGCGGAAGGTGTGCCCAATGCAAGCGGCATCACGCAGCAGGTTCTGGGCTTCTGGAGCCAACGCTGCCAGACGCTCGACAACCAGATCCACCACGTTGTCCGTGGCGTCGAGCACGGCGATCGTTTCCAAGTCCCAAGAGTAGCCACGCTCCGCCTCGAACCGCAGGTACCCCTCATCCCCCAAGCGCTGAAGGAACTGACCGACGAAAAAGGGGTTGCCCGAAGTCTTGTCGAAGATCAAGTCGGCAAGAGGGTCAGGGCTTTGCTCCGTCAGCGACAACGCGTCGGTGACCAGCTCGCCCACGTCCGCTCTGGAAAGCGGCGCCAATTCGATGCGTTCGATGTGAACCTGGTTGGCGAGTCTGTCGAGCATGCTCGACAGTGGATGCTTCGCATCGACCTCGGAATCTCGATAGTTGCCGATCACCAACAGGTGCCCCTGGCTGGAGGACGAGAGCACGAGCTCGAGCACAGCCAGCGACGAAGAATCTGCCCATTGAAGGTCGTCGAGGAAGAGCACTAACGGCGCGCCCTCGCACGCACTGGCCTCCATGAAGCGACGGAACGTGCGTTCGAACCGTGCTTGCGCTTCCATCGGCGGGAGGGGTGACACCTCGGGCTGTTCACCGATCACCACCTCGAGCTCGGGAACCAAATCCAACACCACGCGGGCATTGTCGCCGAGAGCCGACTTCAGCCGCTCCTTCCAGTCGTCCAGCACCTCGGGAGAGGAGGCGAGGTAGACCCGTATCAACTCTCCGCAGGCAGTCGCCAGGGCTGAGTACGGCACACCACGATTGTACTGGTCGAACTTGCCGGAGACGAAATGCCCACGACTCACGATCTCCTGATGGACTTCGTGCACCAGGGCCGACTTCCCCACGCCGGGGGGGCCCGCGATGAGGGTCAGCTCTCGCCCGCCGTCCTTCACACGGCGAACCATGTCGAGCAACGCTGTCCGCTGCTGAGCTCGACCGTAGAGTTTCTCGGGCACACGCAGCTCACCGTCGTGGTCGTTCTGACCCAACGCGAACGGCGTCACCTGCCCCGAACTGGAAAGCTCCTCGTGCACCCTTCTCAAGTCCGCGACCAGACCTGCTGCGGTTTGGTAGCGAGCGTCGGGGCTCTTGGCCAGCAAGCGCAGGATGATGTCCTCGAGTACCTGGGGCAGTTCTGGGCGATGCGTGCGGGGTGCCACCGGAGTGCGCGCGATGTGTGCGTGAAGGAGCTCCAGAGCATCCTCGCTCTGGAAAGGACGTTCGCCGGTGCACAGCTCGTAGAGCGTGACTCCGAACGAGTAGAGATCACTGCGTCGATCGACGGAGTGATTGGTGCGGCCCGTCTGCTCTGGTGAAATGTACGCGAGGGTACCGTGAAGTTGATCGAGCTGTACCGACACTTGTCGTTCGCGGATCAGTTGCGTGGCCAGGCCGAAGTCGATCAGCTGGCATTGGCCGCTCTCTTCGTCGACGAAGAAGTGGTGCGGCTTGACGTCTCGATGCACGAACCGGCGCGCGTGCACCTCGGCAAGCGCCTGACTCATGGCCAGGGCCAACGCAACGCAGCGGCTAACGTCGGGTGGCCCCTCAGCGATGATGCTTTCGACGGATCGCCCCGGGGCCGGCTCCAACACCAAGCCGAGGTTCGTCCCATCGTCGACGAACTCGAGCACGGCGGGCACCGGCGCGCCGCTCAGCCGCGAGAGCACCGCGTGCTCATGCCGCAGCGCAGCCACCTCTTCAGGCGTCGGGTATGCACCGCGGGGGCGTTTGATCAGAACGTGGGCGCCGTCGTGCGCGCGGGTTGCCGCGAAAACGCGCTGCGTTCCTGCCAATGGCGTGGATTGTACTTCGTACGGGTTTGCTGACCGAGTCACGATATTCCCTCAATGTCCAACGAGACCGAGCTTCTAGGCACAGTCCCCCAATTGACCCCAACGGCACACCAAGCTGCCGGAGATATCCAGCAGCATGTCACGCTCCTCCCACGACCGGTACTCCGTACGCTTGCACCGCAACGACTAGAGTAGCGGAAGGTATTCTGCTGTGGGTTCTGGAAGAACAGCCGACGTGCACCTCGATGGCCTACCAAGTCGAGTTCCTTCGGGCGGGCGTGACAAACCCGCCGGGGTCGCAGACACATGGTGGAGGAGCCCTCGACGCATTAGCGCGCCGGAATCGCCGTCCCGCACCGCCCAACCAGACTGAAACACTTCGCGCCGCAACAGCTCCCAATCACCCGCAATGGAGCAACCACAGCAGGCCACTCCGTCGCCCACGCTCCTGCACCAACGCATGCCATAGAGTGGCTAGAGCCCTGCGTGGCAGGGATCCGTGGTCCGGTTGGGCGGCCATTCGCCGCGCGCGGGTCTGCCCGCCTGCGCGCTCACCGAGGTGCGCTAGGGGAGCACAGATGCGTCCACCGGGGGAACACTGCCGACGTCGCCTCCACTCGGTATCGGCGCATCAACGGCACCATCGGCGGACGCAGCCGCCGATGCTTCGACCACTGGCGTCGTGGCATCGGACACGCTGGCATCTGCTGGCTCCCCGACGTTCGTGACTCCCGCATCGCGGGGTGGACAGACGATGGTGTGGACCGACTGAAACATGTCCCGATGCATCGCCCCTTCGATTTGCTCGATACCGAGCAGAGCCAGCGCGAGATTGGCGGCGTCGCCGTTGCGCACCGGCCCGGGCGGCGGCAATTCCATCGGTGCAGTATCCCCCGGGTCACGTCGATTGGATCCGCAGAGCGCATACAGATCGGCGCCCGCGGGCACCCCTGGCCCCCAGAGGATGAACGGTATGCGATTGATGTTGGTATCCGTCGCGTCGTAGTGACCGAAGTCGATGCCTCCGTGATCGGCCGTCACGATGACTGCGGTATTCTTCAATTGCGGCGTGCTGGAGACGAAGTTGAGGACTTGACCGATGACTTCGTCGGCAAGCAAGACTGCCTCCAAGTACTCGGGGCTTCCCCATCCGAGCGAATGCCCCATGGCGTCCGTGTTCGCGTAGTGCAGCATCGCGAAGTTCTTCCCTCCAGGCCGCGCCAGTACGCCCTCGGCGACCGCTTCCAAGAAGGCGGGTACCAAGTCTTCGACTTCGTAGGCGACCCCGAAATCGTCGACCTTGTCGGGTCCGTCGTCTTCACCGATCGTGTCGGGGCGACTGTGAGGCGCGGAATAGCTCCTGCGCAGCAAATCGAACTTGCTCTTGCCTGCATACAGCGCGGTGTAGCCTCCGCGGTCGTGCACTTCGTCGAATACGCTCGCGGCGTAGCCTAGATTCGGGTTCGAGTCGTGAATGGTCACGTCGCCCCCCGGGTCGTAGTTGTACTCGACGCCGTGGTGCGCGTCGCTCGGCAGCTCGGGTGCCGCGACGGCGGGCCGCCCGGTCACCATACTGACGTGATTCGGGACCGTGACGGAGATGCGTGCCTCCGTCCTCGCGTTGTGGGTGAACGACCCTTCAGCCTCCAAACGAGCAAACGCCGGAAGACGCCCCAACCGCAGTAGATCCTCGAGGAACCGCGACGCCAAGCCGTCCACGCTGATGAGGATCACCGTCTGCAGTCCCTCGGGAACCTGAACGGCGGCGACCTCGACGCCTCCGGCCACGTCCGAACTCTCTGGCTCGGCGACGACCGCGGCGGGTGCGGCGCCTGCCGAGGTCGAGACGGCTGGCTCCGTCGCGACTTCGCGTGGAGGGCAATCGAAACAAGGCGCGAGCAACGGACGTTCGACGTCGCCCAACGCCGGCGCAAACGAAGACGGCAGACGGTTCGTCCTTGGCTGACTCGGCACCGCGCCGCCGGAGTTCGGCGCCTCATCGTCTAGCTGCCTCAGCGGTGCCGAAGGCTCGCAACCGAACCCAAGTGTCAACCCAACGCAAGCACAGCCGATGAACGCAGCAGCGCCAACACGACGTCGCACTCGCGCCCCCGAATCAGCGGTTGCCGAACGGACGAGCTTGCTTGACGAATAGCAACGGGGTCTCGCCGGGTTCACCATCGAACTTGAACTCCACGTCCATAGCCCACCAAGGGCTCTGTTGGTAGGCTGGTGCAAAGAACGCGCGAATGCTGGCGAGCGCAGCACCGAGCGCTTGGATTTGAGAATCCGACAAGACGTGCTGGCCGGCAGGCACCAGATTAGAATTGCTCTGATACTGGACGGGTTGCCCAGGTAGGTCGTAGTAGTAGAGCAGCTCGTCCGTCGTGATGCCCGGATCGGGCTGCACGACCGATGCTTCGCCGAACTGCACGTTGATGTAGAACGCCGGGGTAGAACCAGTCTTGTCGAAAGGATTGGCCGTCAGCGCAACGCCGTTCGCTTCCTCGTCTGGAAAAGAATGGTGCACGAGAAGCGCCATCCCGACGGCGAGATGATCGATGCTGCGATAACTCCGCTCCTCGAAGGCGCGGAAGTACCACACACTGGACCACACCTCGCGAATCGCGTCGAGGGGTGGGTCGGCGGGATCGTCCAGCTCAGCGCTCTTCGAGGTGTACAAGCCGGCACCCGTGAACCCGTCGAGGTCCTCGGCATTGGTGCTGGACCGAAAGCGCATGCGAGTAGCCGGGAAATCTGTTTCGAGCTTCTCGCTGAGCGCCACTTCGAAGTCCGCGTTGACCGGCGCCAGCATCATGTCATCACGAAGCTGAGCCAATTCGGCGTCCCGCACGGCAGGGTCATCCTGAAACTCCGGATCGTCCAACAGCTCCTGCACCCGCACGTCGAAGCCGTTCTCTTCCATGAACTGCACGTAAAAGTATACCGGAATGCCGAACGCCTTGGGCACGGGCAGGCCTTCGATGTGCGTCAGTCCCGCGTAGTTCGCAGCTTTACCACCGAACGCTCGCGTCGCGGCTTTGATCTCCGCGAGCAGATCCTCGGCCTCGGGATCGATCATGAGCTCGCAATCGGTGAGCGTATCGTGGCTCAGATCCACCCCGGGCACCTGAACCACGTCCGGCTTGTGTGCCTCCCACCATTCGTCTGCCTCCGCCTTGCTGACTTCTTCGATCTGGTACTCGGATAGCTCCACCGTCAGGCGCACCCACTTGCCCTCCAACGCGCGCAACTGCTCGTCCTCAGTCGCGCCGCGCAGTGCCATGTTGGGCGTGCCGCGATTCTGGGACAGCACGTTGATGTGCGACAGCGGCGTTTGGAACTCCGCCGTGATGATGCCCTGGGTAACGGAAATGTCGTTGGGAACTCGGTCCAGCACCACGATGTCGCGGAATCCGACGAACGCCGTATCGAGTTCGCTCGCGTTGACGAAACGCAATTGCCCGATGCTCTCCGCAGGATTGAGGGGCTGATAGTCGATGCCCTCGAACAAGTCGTCCGTCGTGATGACGGGAATGTCTTCGGCAAGCCCCTCAGCGAGGCCTTCGAGAGCGAGCGACGTCGGGTGAAACGCGAGCATTTCCCCGACGTAGGAGTGCTGCGCAACGAGCCGGAAGGCGTCTTCAATCATGGAGACGTCGGCGGTGTCGTAGGGCGCTATTTCATAGACCCACGCATCAGGCCCCTCGTAGTGGGATAACGCCCCGAGGATGAAGCGACGTGACGGCGAGTAGTACTCGGTGAGGTTGAACTCGCCGAGCACGGGCACCCGAGGCAACCCCTGACCGACGGAGCGGTTCTCGGACACGAAATCCCAGTGGATCGGATACTTGACGCTGTTCTGAAACGACAGCTCCATGTCCGCATCGCGATCGATGGATGTCTTGACGGAACGCGCGCCGGGAATGCTGGCATCGATGGGGCGGGAGGCGAGCTTGTCGAAGTCGTCTCGGCAGCCCAGTTCCGGTAAGAAGTCCGGAGTCTCGTCGTCTTCTGCCGTGCAAGACCACAGTCGCGAGGCATCCATCCCTGAGGCGTCGAGTTCTTGGCGTTCGGGAGTCTCGGGGGGCGTGCCTGAATCCGGCTCCGCTCCGCTCGCGTCGGGCGTCTGTCGAGCCTCCTTCGGTTCGTCGCTGCTGCAGGCGGGCGCCAGCGCCGCGAGGCCAACGACAGACAACCGTGCAAGCAATCGAAATGCTTTGAGGGACATCACGCTGAGTACCGTTCACCAGCAACCGAATGTGACTTCAGGGTCAGGGGGCTACTGCTCCTAAAGCAAAACAGTAGAAACCACCATAGCCGCCGGCTGCGCCGACCGTGTAGTCCCCTCGAGGCGCGCCGCCGCCCTGCTCGATGGCAATGCCGGGCTCGCATCCATTGACCGTGTGCTCCTGGATCCAATCGCGACCATTGGTGGCTGACCGCGGCCACGCATGACCGACGGGCACGCCGTTGCCGCTCATATCTTGCACGGTGTTATCCGTCCAGTCGTGGCAGGTGCCGACCTCATCGCTGAAGAGGCGCCCCTCCGAGTTGGATCCAGTCAACATGTCGTGGTTGTCGACGGCGGAGTTGGGTTGGATGGGTTCACCGTACTCGTCCGTGAACATTTCGACCAACTGTGGGTCGCCGTTGGGTCGACCATCCCCGGTCAGCAACCCTTCGACGTTCTCGGCCAGCAGACGTTGATTGTAGTCGTACCAAGGCCCGGACCCGATGCGGTCGATGGCGTCGACCGCTTCGCCCCCTTCGTAGCCAGCGGTGCTGAGAAAGGCGACCCAGGTCTTGCTGTCCGTTGGATTGGCGCGACGAGCGAGGGTGGTGCAAATCTCGTCCGCGCCCTCCAGACCTCCGAGGTCCCCACCGAAACCATTGACCGGATCCGGGGCGAGGCTGAGCAAGCCATCCATGCTGGTGGTGAAGAAGCTGAACCAGGGCATTTCATCCGTGCCGTCGCCCGCAGGCTCGGGCTCCTCCTCCTCCTCCTCCTCCTCGCCCTCGTCTGGCGGCATCATTTCTTCGTCACTCGCTTGCCCGCCGCTGGAGGACGGCTCCTCGGAGTCCATCTCGGCGGAGCCCCCGGCGCCGTTCTCGCCCACCTCTTGTCCGCCATCGTCTTGGCCAGCCACAGGCCCTTCCGCTGGCGGCACGGGATCCGTCGTGGGATCTTCGGTAGGAGCCGACCCAGGAGACATCGTCGGCGCGGCAGGAGAAACCTCGGGCATGGACGGCGGGGTAGTCGGTGCTGCCTCTGGTGTACCCGGAGTGCCGCCCGTCGGCGTCGGGGCGGCCGACGAATTGCCTTCCGGTGCTGCGGAGGAGGGTGTGAGGCCCCCGGAGCCCGCGCTCGAGACGCTGGGCTGCCCGCTGGCGAGCCCTTCATTCGACGCATCATCTGCTGCATCCCCGTCCGAGCTGCAGGACGTCGAAGTCAGGCAGGCGAGGACAGAACCCAGTATCAAAGACGAGCGACTGAAGTATGAATGCATGTTTTCACTTTCCAACGATTCACGTGGACCTTGGGCAGCCAGCCCACGTTCGAGCCTACTTCCCGTAACCGCGGTGACGATTCGATGACAGCAAAACGCCCAGGCCCGTTACGGAACCGCGTGTCGATATCGGTCACTGGCCCGACTTGGATTTTGCTCTGTCAGGTTCACAGTGAGAATACAGCGCGACGAGACTCAGGACCCAACGATGACGAACTCAGATAGACTTGAAAGCCAAGAGCAGAGCGCAACCGCCACTGGAGCCAACCGGCCCCGCTATCAGCGATTTGCCATGGGATTGGTCTTTTTTGTAGCTGCGTGCAGCTCCGGCAGCAATGAGGAAAGCGATTCCGAAGCCACCGAAAGCCCCACATCGGAAGGCGAGCAACAGAACGAGCCAGAAGCGGACGGCGAAACGGCGGAAGGCACCGATCAGAGCGGTCCAGAGACGCCAGCCCCCGAAGCGACCGATGCCGCGCCAGAGACCGGCGCAGAGCCTGGGATGGACGAACCGGTGGAACCGGATCCCCCGCCCGCCGAGGACTTTGCCTACTCTGCGTGCACAGCGGACGTCAAGGTCGGCGAATTCCGCATCGACATCGCTCCCGAGTACGGCGATGCGGCCCAATTCACGAGCATCACCGGAAACGTGCAGGACGGCATCGTTCCGGTCCAGGTCCCCGTGGTTCAAAGCGAAGCAGGCGATTGTCGTTTGCTCACGAGCCCGACCTACGCTTGCGATCCCACGTGTGCGGGAACCGAGACGTGTGGCCCTGAAGGCTGCTTGCCGTACCCCACGGCCCACTCCGTCGGCGACGTCACCATCGAAGGTTTGGCGATCCCGATGACCCTGTCGAAGTCGGGACGCAACACCTACTCCAACCCCGCCAATCCGATGTTGCCGCATCCTGGGCTGGAGCCGGAAGCCAGCATCACCCTGCTGGCCTCAGGAGACGAATACGCCGCGTTCACGCTGCACAACATCGGGATCGAACCGCTCAGGGTGGCGATGGACACCCCCCAGGTCACAGATGACCAACCCGTTTCCGTGAACTGGGAGGCGCCCGCCTCCTCGGCGCCAGCACGCATGATCCTCGGTCTCAATTTGGACAATCACGGCGTATCCTCCGCACGCGTCGAGTGCATCACCGACGATGATGGCAGTCACGACATCCCGGCTGAACTCGTCACGGAACTGATGGCACGAGGTCTCTCTGGCTTCCCGTCGCTCAGCCTCAAGCGCCAAGTCGCCGACTCGACCACGGCAGAGCCGGGCTGCGTGCAGTTCTCCGTCACGTCCGAACTGGTGATCGATGTGGAGGTGGAAGGCCTGATCACCTGCTCGTCCAACGACGAGTGCCCGGACGGCCAAGAGTGTCTGCCCAATCTCAGCTGCGGCTGAGCTTCCCGCTCAGAACTCGTAGTTGACGACGAAGTTCCAATTGAGCATGTCCACCTTGTTCAGCACGAAATTCGGGTTGTCTTGGGCCACGCTGCCGAGCTCTCCTTTGTAAGCGACGAGCAACTCCGCGACCAAGCCCGACAGCTCACCTTCGAAGTGGTAGAAGGTATCCAAGTTCGCTTGAAATAGGGATGGCAAAGCGTACTTGTTCAGCTCGGGCTCCGTAGGCTCGGGTCGGTAGTAGTGACCGTAACCGAGCACGGAACGCAGCTTGCCACGTTGCTCGAAGTTCCAGACCTTGCCCAACTGAAGCAGCCACGCGTGGAGATCCCCAGAACCTTCGCTGCGCTCACGCTTCTGAAACACGAATAGCGGTTCTTTTCCCCACTCGCGAGGAAAGAGAAAGCGACCCTCGGACGTGATGCGGTCGTAGTTCGCAGTCAAGCTCCACTTGGACTGCGTTTCTGCGCGTACCTGCGCCCCAAAGGCCTGCGCTCGCTCGTCTTGGAAGTAGGCAAGGCTGCGGTCGGGATTGCCGCCATCACGCAACTTGTGCTCGAGGATGTGCTGCACGCCGAAGCGCCAATCGAGATCCGCGAAGTGGGGCTCCAGATACGCGTCACTGTAGACCGCATTGAAGACGTTCTCGTTGAAGAAGTCCCAGACGTTCAACGAAAACGTCTCGCCACCGTAGCTGGCCGAAGCGACGAACAGGCCGTTGGACTCGACGTTGCCAGCATAGCCTGACGCCGTCCCGTCGGCGTTTCTGCCGACGGGGTACATTCCGAACGAGTCTTCCACTCGCCGAAAGCCAGCGGCACCGCGCGGCGCGACGTGCGACAGATACCCCGCCTGCAATCCGAGTACCGAAGCGACGTTGCCCGAGTACCAGACGCCCTGCGCCAAGGTGGGGATCATGCGCCCGTCTTGGGGATTGAAGAGCGGGGTCGTCAGCTCGTGTCGCCCGAGCCAGAGCAGATGCTCCTCGCTGCGGAAGTCCACGTAGGCTTCGCCCACCAGGGCGACTTCTCGATTGCGCGGGTTCTCGACGTCGTACAGCCCCAACTCGTAGCGGCTGGGGCGCCCGGTCGTGGTGTCGGTCACGTCACTGTTGCCGAACAACGCCCGCGCTGCGTAAGCCTTCACACCCGCGCCGAAGCCCGCCAACGGCGCTGTGTGGTACCCGAGACGCCCGCCCACGGCCAAGGAGTACCAATCCTGCAATGTTTCCCGGTTTTGCGTCGCCATGAAGTAGGTGCGAGCTCCCCCGCTGAACTCCCCATCACGAAACGGGTGAGGCCCCTCGGCCTTTGCAGTAGAGCTCAGCGCCAAGACGAAGAGGGTCACACTCGAAACCGCCGCTTTCATGGCTTCACTCACTTCTTCTTCTTCAGGCCGTGCGTCTCTTCGTAGAACTCGTAGATCGGCTGAAACGGACCATACTTGTGCTGTTCTTGCGAGAAGTCGTCAGCGTAGGGTGGATAGGGGGTCGACATCGGTTTCAGCTTTCGATCGGGGAAGTCTCGTTCAGTGTTCGCCTTCTCTGGGCGTGGAAGGCTGTTGATGAAGCCGGCCACGTCGTACGCGTCGCCATCGCGCAGGAGCGGATGCGCAGAGGTGGCTCCGAGAGGCATGTTGCCTTTGATGAACGCCATCGCCGTGAGCACTCGATGCATGCCGGCGCCCGTGTTGTAGCTGTCTTCTCCTGCCAGTGGCGGGAACTGGTAGCCGTGACCTGACGGCAACTTCTGCCCCAGCCCTTCCGTACCGTGGCACGTGGCGCAGCCTTTGAAGTACACTTGTCTGCCGCGCTCGAGGTCCACGGCTCGATCGGGGTATTCGATGGCCACGAAGCCCTTCTCTTCGACCTTGCCTGAGGCGTCAGTGCGATGACCGAGCCAATTCATGTAGGCGACGAAAGCCTTCATTTCTCGGCTGTCTTCGGGGATCGGGCGCCCGTTCATGCTGCGCTCCATGCAGCCGTTGATACGCTGTTCGATGCTCCCGACTCGATTCTCGCGGTTCCTGAAGTTCGGGAAGCGCTTGGTGACCCCGACGTAGGGTGCGGCGAATTTCCTGAGCCCGGCGTCGAGATGGCAGTTCTTGCAAGCCAGCTCGTTGCCAGCGAAGCGCATGGCTTCGTCTTCTGCGGCTGGCCCGATGTGGTTGTAGGTTTCCTCGACGAGCTTCTTGCCGTAAGCGACGAGCTCAGAATCGACGTCGTCCGGGAGCAAGTCCAACGTGTAGTTGGCTGCGCTGAACAACGGGTCGTCATCGGTGCTCATCTCAGGGGTTCCAATTTCGATGCGGTCGCGTTCAGCAGCCTTCCAGCTGATGATCGTCACCGCCGCAACCGTCGCGACGGCCAGCGCCGCAGCACCGCTCAATTTGGCGGCGAATACCATGGTTGGAGTTAACGCTCTCGCAGTCATTGGGCCTCGCTGGCTTGGGTCTGTCTCAAAGCCAGAGGTTGCAAGTCGCGCGCCAGCTCGATTGGCCCTGTTCCGCGTATCCGGGAAGCAGCGCAACACCTCGTCATGAAACGCCTTTTGTGACAGCTTCGTCACCCTGACAGACACGCGGGAGCGAAATGCGGAGCGCCCCGACGAGTCCCCCGACGACAGTGCAACAAAACGCAACGCACCAAAGGACGCTTGAAACACCCTCATGACCGGCAGGGCTGACGGCTCCCATTGGAACTCCCTCGCTAGCGCGCGCGGCTGTGATAGCCTCCCAAACCCCGCCTGGCTTGCCGTTTTGAAAACGAGAATGCACACCCCCCCTCGCGTCGTCTCGTCGCTTTCAATCTACGCTTTGGCGATCAGCGTCGCCACCTCCGCCGCTGCGAGAGCAACCGGGACTGACGTCGAGACCTGCAACGGGTGCCACGAGGGAAACGAACCGGTGGACGCAGCGGTGACGGTCGACAACCATCAAGTGGAACCGGGTGGTACCGCCAACTTCGTCCTCACGATCAGCTCCGACGCAGCCGTGTCGGGCTTCTTGGCCAAGGCGGACGTCGGGGAGCTCGTCATCGGCGACGAAACCACCCAGCGCTATCACGAAACCGGCGGAGTCATCACGCACGTGATGCCGAAAGCGTTCGTCGATGGAGTGGCTAGGTGGGAGTTCTCGTTCATTGCGCCGGAAGACGTTGGCGTCACGACGATCGAGGTGTCGACGGTCGCTGCCAACGATAACCTGATGCCCCGCGACGACTCGGCTGCACTGCTCGAAACGTGGGTTGCGCACGGTTGCGAAGCCCAAGAGTACTACCTCGACGCCGACGAGGACGGCTACGGCGACCAGGGGAGTTGGCCCATAGCCAGTTGTGAACCCGTCGACAACCGAGTCCCCAACGGTTTGGACTGCGCCGATGACGATCCGCTGCGCAACCCCGACGCCAGCGAGTCGTGCAACGCCATCGACGACAACTGCGATGGTGTTGCCGACGAAGGAATGAGCACCACGCTGCTCTACCCAGACGGCGACAGTGATGGCTACGGGGCGTTCGGCAGCGTACCGATCCTGGATTGTCCACCCCTGGCAGGCTACGCCGACAACTCCAGCGATTGCGACGACTCCGACCCCAGCATCAACCCGGGCATGCCGGAGATATGCAACGGTGCCGATGACGACTGTGACCGCACCATCGACGACGAGTGCGTCATGCCGGACGCGACAGCCGAACCCGGTGAGCAAGCGCCCGCCGAAGCGACCACTCCCGCCGTGGCTGAGCCATCACCCGACAACGATGCCACGGACGAGCCAGCAGGCGACGCTCCGACGACGCCGGAGAGTACGACTTCATCTGGCGACGGCGTTGCTCCAGGGGCAACGCCAAGTGGCTCGGTGATGCCGCCACCTGCTGACAGCGAGCAGCCCGCAAGTGGCGGAAGTGAGGGCTGCGCACTGACGGCTCGACCGAAGGAACGCAACCCCGCCTGGCCGTCGCTGCTGTTGGGAACTGGAGCAGCTCTCGCGCTGTTCCGACGAAGACGTTTGGCGGCCTAGCGCACGGTTCGGACAACGAAGTCCAAGGGCTCCGCGCCTCGCGGCTTGACGCGGAAGCACGTCACACTGTCGCGTTCAGCAATGTGACGTTCGCACGAGTTCCGAGTCGGGTAACTGCAGGCGTCTTCGAACCGCAGGCATCTCGCCGCTCGTGCCGCGGAGGCTGAATCCTGGCGGGCACCGACCGGTGGTTCACCCATCGTCCGAACTTGTAGTCGTTCAGGGAAGGAACCCCGGCAGAGCGTAGTATGTGTTGGTGGCCATGCAAGACTCCCGCATCGTTCGAGCCCGCCGTCCTCTTCACCACCTCTCTTACCTGATGTGGCTGAGCGGCGTCGCGCTGTGTTGCTTGCCGATCGGCAACGCGCTCGGCGAAACGGCACAGAAGCCGCGAGCGAGCGCGGGCGCAGCCGCAGAACACCGACCCCCTGAGCGCAAGCCGGCCACTGAACGAAAGCGCCGCGCGCACGCCGAGAAGACAGACGACGAAAAGCGGCGGGCGCATGAGGCCGAACATGAAAAAGGCCAAGCGCCAGCGAGAAGCCAAAAAGAGAAGCGGCAGGCCGCCAACGAAGAACGCCAGAACGCTAGCCAGCCCGACAAGAGCTCACGAGCCGCGTCGGCTGACACTCGACAGCTCGTCGAGATGGTCAACTCCAGCCGTCAATTGGCTCAACAAGTGCGCGCAGCCCAGGCCAAGAAGCTCGAGGAACTCTCAGCACGACTCCAGAAGGCCGCCGACGAACAAACGCTGAAGGAGATCCGTGCCATGGCAGAGTCAGTCGCTACGGATACCCGGCTTTCGAAGCAAGAGCGGCAAGAGCAAGTACAGGCGCTGCACGGCGAACTGGCGCGCCAAGTCCTAGCGCGGCTGGATGCTGAGACCAGCCGCAAGGCGGAGCAGGCCGCACTGATCAGAGCCCAGCAGCAACGCGTGGCAGAGCTGCAACAGGCAGCAAAGAGAAAACGCGCGCAAGTGGCCGCAGGCAAGACGGTCACCGTCGAAGAACCAGAGCAGGCAGACGTTGTGTCCGCAGCAGCGACAGCCCAAATCCTCCAGACCAAGCTCGCGACGATTCGAGGAGCCCAATCGATGAAACAGGCGATGGCTAGGCTATCGAAGCGGAACGCCGAACTCCAACGCTCCGCCGAGCTTCACATGTTGCAGCTTCAGCGACTGATGGCGAAGCACAGCACCACGATACAACACCTCAGCAACATGCTGCGTAATCTGAAGAAGACGCAAGACGAGGTCATCAGGAACATTCGCTGAGCGGACGGCTGACGCGCGCCGTCTTGGCGTGCTACGGTGCGCCATGCAGACTCTGCATTTGTACACCGACTTCGTCTGCCCGTTTTGCTTCATCGCCGAGCAGGGCACCGTTCCACGTCTGCTCTCCGAGTTCAATCTGGAGCTCGATTGGTGCGGGTTCGAGCTTCACCCGGGCACGCCGAAAGGCGGGCGCCCACTGTCGGAGCTGTTTCCCGGTGTCGACCTCGAACAACTGCACGCGCGCACTCGGCAGTTCGCCGCGGGTTTCGGAGTGACCGACTTCACGCCTCCACCGCGACTGCAGAACACTCAAAGGGTGCTCGCTCTGGCCGAAGTAGCGAGGGACGCCGGCCGACTGCCACAACTACGGAACGCGGCCTTCGAGGCCCACTGGCGTCAGGGCGCGGACTTCGAGAACGACGAAGACTTGCGCGAGATCGCCTCGAGCGCTGGGCTGGACGCGGACCACGCTCTAACCTCCTCCAACTCGCCGACAATCCGCGAGCGCGTCGCCACGCGCCAATCCCAAGCCCGTCAGGCCGGCGTCACTGGGATCCCGACATTTCAGATCGGCCGCGAGCGCGTCATCGGCTGTCAGCCTTACGAAGTACTCTCCTCGGCGGCTGAACGGGCGGGGGTAGCGCGGCGCCAATAGCGCACACGCCTGGAGCGAGGACTGAACGACACTCCTCGGACGACTACCAACCCTCGGGAACGCTCAGCGACTCGCCACCGTGCAGCCAGCATGCGACCTCACCGTTTGCGTCAATCGCGCAGAAGTGATGGTCGCCCCCATCGAGCTGCTCGAAGAGTCCGAGGATGGTGTAGGGTTCGCCGCCCGAAGGTGTTGCGCAGCGGATCGAACCGCTGTCCTCGATAGCGCACACGTTGGCGTCAGTCATCGCGAGGCCCACGAACGAGCCTTCGAGGGGCGCGAGCAGTTCGGCCCCTTGCTGCAAAGGGTAGCGACAACCCACTTGTCCGCCTCGGCCGAGCCCACAGAGCGTCCAGTCACCCACCGCGATGCTCCGGTACGCCTGCGGAAACTGCACTGTCGTATCCTGCCAGTCGTCACAGGTAACCGTGTCATCCAGCTCGAGCACGCAACGCAGGCTCAAAGAGAGGTGGACCTGGCTCGCTTCCTCGAACCCCAGCCACCCAACCCGCAGGCACGACGCCACACCCGCGCCCTGCACGAAGCACAGGTCCGCACTCTGGTCGAACGCCACGACGTCTTGCTCGACGCTGCCATCGGGGAGAACGAGTGTTCCGCCGGCCATCAGAAAACTCGGCGCGGATGCGGCAGCATCGAACAACACGCTGTCAACCGTGCCGGCGGGCGCCAGCTCGGTCTCGATCACTCTACCGCCGAAGTACCAACACGCGTACTCCCCGTTCGACTTCGTCGCGCATGCGATACCTTCTCTGTCCTCGACTCGAACCGAAGTCGCACAGCTGAAGTCCTCATCGATCCATTGCCCAGACTCACATCGCTGCCGCAGTGCCGCCCCCGGGACGCAGCGGAGCCGTCCTGTGTCGCAGCCGGTCTCTGGCGTTACCTCACCACCGTCACTCCCATCACGCGACGCAGCACCTGTCCCCGCGTCGAGGACGCCATCAGAGGCGCCCTGTCCCTGCGCCCCGCCGACTCCTCCGCCAGAGCTCGTCCCCTCTGCGCCGCCGACACCCTCGGAGTCCGAGTCGCCTGCCACGACTTCGCCTTCGCCCAGACTCGTTCCGCCGAAAATGGGTGAATTCGGGTCTCGAGCAGACGTCGAATCGGTACCAGACCCATCGTTGACGTCAACATCGACGGAGTTCGCTCGACCACTACCGTCCTGCTGCGCGCCAGCCTCTGATTCGATCGGCTTCGCGCCGTCACTTCGGCCGCCGTCCGCCGACTCGCGCGCCACGTCCTCGTGCCCCGTGGCGGCCACGCCCGCGTCTTTCTGTTGGCAGCCCGCGACCACCCCAAACACAGCCACACTCAGCGCACTGCAGGCTTGTCGCATGTTACCCTTCTTCGTCACATCAACGCTCGCCGTCGCTCTTACCACCAACGTCACGCAGACTCGCGAGATCACGCACGGTCAGCCGCCCCCCGGTGCGTGGGATGCCCTGTTCCTGCCAGGCCCGGAGCCTCGCCGAACGACGACTTCGCCCTACACGGCGGCGCACGGCGCGAACCAACAACGCGCCTCTCTCATCGGAAGCGAGAGGAGCAAACCAGCGTATGCCAGCGGAGCGCATCGAGGTAAAGGTACCAGCGCCAGCGCCGCACCAGGTACTCGCATTTGGTCTGGTCGGAAGTTCCGCGCACTCTATACTCCCCGGCGTGAGTCATGGTTCCGAGGAAGACCCAAACGCCTGCGCCGAGACTCAGGTGGGAGCCGTTCGAGGGGACGTGCCCAGCTCATCTGGGCTACGTCCACTAGAGACCGAGCCCACCGATGGCGATCCCATGGACACGGATCGGACGGACACCGCCCACGACGATGCCGCACAGCAGCTGCCAGTCGTCCCTCCCCCTGAGGACGTCACGTTGCTGGGAACGGGTGGTATGGGGGTCATCCATTCTGCATACGACCATGCGCTCGGCCGCCTGGTCGCGAAGAAGACGATTCGACGCGAAGCTGAGGCAGCGGGCAACACCTGGGCCGGCTTCGTCAACGAGGCTCGCGTGACGGGCCAGCTGCAGCACCCCAACATTGCGCCTGTCTATTCGTTGGCAGCGGACGACGACGGTGCACCGTACTTCACGATGCAGGTCATCGAGGGGCGCAGCCTGCGGACTTGGCTCCGCGAGCCCGACCACGCGCTCGACAAGCCCGAACGCCTGGAGCGAGGGCTGGAAGTCGTCCTTCGCGTGTGCGACGCACTGGCCTACGCTCACAGTCGCGGTGTGATGCACCGGGACGTCAAGCCCGACAACATCATGGTGGGGCCGCACGGGCGTGTTTACCTCGTAGACTGGGGGGTCGCTCTGGATATCGAGGCAGGGAAGCGAGCAAGGCAGGCCATGGCTGGCACCCTCCAATACATGGCGCCCGAAGCCGCCAGACATGATTTCATCGACGAAGGGGTCGATGTCTTCGGGCTGGGTGCAGTGCTGTACGAGGTGCTCACCGGGAAGCCACCCTATGGTTCGGGTATCGACGTGCCACTTCGAGCCTCGACCGGCAGGGTCATTCCCGTGCGAACCGCGCTGGCAGACCGCTTCGCCCCTCCGAGACTCTGCGAAGTCGTCAGCAAGGCCATCGCTCCACTGAGAGCGGACCGATACGAGTCCGTCGAGGCCTTGCGCGCCGACCTGTACGGCTGCATTCGAGGTGGACAGCACCTGCCACGTCGAGTGGCGCGAGCAGGCGAGGTCATCGTTCGCCAGGGCGACGACGCGGACTGCGCGTACCTGATTACCGAAGGCCGCTGCGTGGTCACTCAAAAAACTGCGAGTGCCGAGATCACCGTGCGGCACATGGGGCCAGGAGAGGTATTTGGCGAGTTGGCAGTGTTGCTGAACGACCCTCGAACCGCGACGGTAACCGCAGAGAAGGACACGACCTTGCTCGTCATCGACCGGGCAGCACTGCAGCAGCAGGGCGTTCTGGACGGCTGGAGCTCCGTGCTGTTGGAAGCGCTCGCCCAGCGCTTTCGTGCCTTGGAACGTGAAGTTCGTGGGTGCTGAGCTATCCTGCTCGCGATGAGGACGTGGCCAACGTGGGCGTGGGTGCTGCTCGGCGCCATCGTGGGCTACGCGCTGTTGCTCATCCCTGCTGCCGCTCCGACATCACCCCCGTCGACCGAAGACATCGCATTCAAATGGGACCGCGACGCATTCTGGCGCCAGCTGGAGCAGCGCTTCGAGGAAGCCCGCAGCCGACCCTGCGCAGAACTCCAGCGCCAACTGGCCCGAGATCGCGAGCATGTCGAACGACTCGTCGAGCGTCTGCAGTACTCCGCGCCGAGCAACGATCAGCTGGTGGAACTACGCGAACGCGTGTTCGAACTGGGTCCTCAGCTCGCCGCCTGCCCAGACAACCTCAGTTGGTTCTCTCCGTTGCAGGCCCGCTTGAGAGCAAGCGTCAAACAGCTCAGCACCACGGAGCCGAGCGCCAACCAACGTGCCACGATGTATCAGCTGCTCTACGGGTCTCGCGCAGTCCTGGAAGAGGCCCAATTGCAGGCGCCGCAGGACGCCATTGCCCCGATTCAACATGGCAGCGCAGAAGCGTCGCAGACACCCTCCGCCGCGGTGCAAGGCATCACTCTACACAGCGGGGACTTGCTGCTCTCGCGAGGCGGCGCACCAACCTCCGCGTTGATCGCCCGAGGGAACGACTTCCCTGGTAACTTCTCTCACGTCGCCTTGGTGCACATCGAAGGCGGGGACCTGTCCATCATCGAGGCGCACATCGAGTCGGGGGTCGAAGTCTCCACCCCCGAGCGCTATTTGGCTGACAAGAAGCTGCGAGTGATGGTTCTACGCCCGAGGGGTTCGCTTCCTGCCGTGCAGTCCGATCCGATGCTGCCGCACCGTGCAGCTACCGCGGCTCTGGCGCGAGCTCGCAACGAACGCATCCGCTACGACTTTGCAATGAACGCGAGTGACCCGAGCGAACTCTTCTGCTCCGAGGTCGCCTCGAGCGCGTACGCCCCACTGGGGATCGAACTCTGGTCGGAGCACTCCCGGATGTCGGACCCTGCACTGCGCGCGTGGCTGGCGAGCCTCGGGGTGCGTCACTTCGAAACCCAAGCTCCTTCCGACCTCGAGTATGATCCGGCGGTGACGGTGGTCGCCGAGTGGCGGAACCCAGCAGCGTTGTTCGACGCCCACATCGACAATGCCATCATCGAGGCGATGCTCGACAATGCGGGCGAAGCGCGCCCGCTTCCGTACACGACGATGACGTTGCCATTCTTTCGGCTCGCCAAGGCGTTCAGCTACTTGCTGAACGCCTTCGGTGTCGTGGGGCCAGTCCCGGAAGGAATGGACGCGACGGCCGCCGCTCGCGTCCACCACTTCAGTGCGTATCACGCGCGCCAACGCCAACGCTTGCTGACCGAGGCCACCGCGTTCGAGAAGGACCACGGCTACCGCCCTCCCTACTGGCGCTTGGTAGAGATTGCCGATCGTCTGGTCCGAGCGGAGACCCTTTGAGTCGCGCTTCACCTCACGCCCCATCGGGACGCAGCTGGTAGGCGCGCTTGGAGATGATCACAGACGGCCCCCCGCTCTTGGGGCGCAAGAGCATGCCGACGCCAACGTCAGTTCCCTCGTTCAGCTCGGACCAGGGAATGAACATGCCTGCGTCCACGGAGGTTCCCAAGTGGATGTGCAGCCCCCGGGAATTGGACCCTACACTGCTCAGGCTCGACACGACGCCGCCGATGGTAACCGGCTCCATACGCGTGTTCTCCGGCGGGCTTGCCTCGGCCGGGAACTTGTCCTGCAACCGTTCGTAGCGGGAGAGCTTCCCGAACCACGAGGTCACCTTCAGATAAAAGAACAGGATGAACAGCGGCCCTGCGATGCAAAACGCGACCAGCTCGAGGAACTCGAGGGTCATGGGCTACCACCTACTTCGTCACCTACCAGGGAACGCAACGCATTCGAAATCGTCGCGGCTTCGAGGCACAAGCCTACGGTGATCGGCCCAGCCGCAAAGCTCGCGCAGTACTCAGTCTCGCCATCGGCGTCGGCGTCACGCACACCGACACTCGCACTCATCCCGACTCCCGCGCTGAGCCCGGCCGTGACACCGTTGCCGGCACGCTCGTAGTGAGCTTCGGCGGCAATCGCGTTGGCTGACGCTCCCAGGTTGATGCCCGTGCTGCCATCTGGATTGTGCGTCCCACAGTGGACTTCAGCCTCGAACGCACGAACTGCCGCATGTTCCGAATCTGATCCAAGAGCCACACGGGCCACTCCCGCTTGCAGTTCACTCTGCTCGCCGTGCTGCAGCGACACCGATGCGATCTCAGCCTGCATTCCGCCCTCAGAGCCCTTGATCAGAGCGACCCCAGCGTAGACCGAACCCCCGTCTCGTGTCTGCCCCGCGTCCGCGTAGCCCAACTGAACGGTATCCAGTGCGGCTGTACGCTCCGCATTGCTGTTATCCGAGGCGGTCCCCGCATCAGTCGACGGCTCGGAGCTCGTCGACGCTGCGTCCAGCTGCTGCTGGCTCTCGACGAAGCTCGCCAGCGAGGGCCGCACGTTGCTCGACAGCAGCCGCTCGGCGCCGCGAGAGAACTCACCCTCGGCTTGGCACATGGCGTCCCCGTCAGCGAGGCCCGCGGCTGGCTCGCTGACGGAAGACGTTCGTTGGGAGCTCGTCTCTTCGTTGACGTCGCGTTCGTAGTGAGTCGGCGGGGATGGCGTGTTTCGGTTGATTGGATCGGGCATGCCGCCTCACTCGGGCGGCACCGATGGCAGTTGCCTCTGAAGTGAGTGGCCCCCTGCTTTTTCAGCGGCCCTCAGGCGTGATATCTGACGCCGAGCCCCCACTTGTGCAGCGCTCCCTCGTCTTCGGGTGCGTGGTCGCTGACACGGAGCCCCCAGCGTCCCTTCGCTGACTTGCCAATCAACTGTGAGAAGAGGCCCGTCGACGAGCCGGAACGGTAGGTGAGGATCAGGTCGTCTTGGCCCCCCCCCGTGCGTTGGTGCAGCGCGGTTTCGGAGCCGTCCGGCGCAGTGAGAATCACGTTCAGATCGCCGACATAGGTGTGCCGCACGTCCAGCGTGACCTCCAACTCCTCGATCGTGACGTCTGCTGCGAAGTCGATTTCGTCGCGGGTTTCCTTGAAATCGCGGATTGGCCTGGTGACCCGATGTTCCAGATACAGCATTTGTGCCAACGCCGCGCCCTGTCCCATCGCGCGCTTCACGGCGGCGCCCGCGTCGATTCGCCCGTGACCGAGCTTCGCCGAGTGCCCGTCGACGTACTCGGCGTTCCGCGAATCGATCTTCACCGCCGTATCCATCATGATCTGCTTCACTTCAGCAGCCGTCAGATCGGGATTGACCGACAAGACCAGGGCCGCGAGTCCCGCTGCCAGCGGCGTCGCGCTCGACGTTCCCCCGAAAGTCGACGTGTAGTCGTCTGCTGAATAGCCGGCCCCGCCGAGCAAGTCGGTCGTGGTGATCCCACGTCCGGGAGAGCCGCTCGAAGGGGCACAGATCGCAAGTGCTGGCCCGAAGTTGCTGTAATAGGAGCGCTGGTTCAAACTGTTGCTAGCGGCCACGGCAATCACGTCCGGATGCAGAGCAAAGCCCTGAACCGAACGCTGACCATTCTTCGTGCCATCGAGTGGACGATCTTCGTTGCCTGCAGCGAACAGGATCACGCAGCCTTTGCCCCCGCGTCCTTGCGTCGCAACGTGCGACAAGTAAGCCGTGATACGAGTGCTCAGCGGGAAGTCCCAGTTCTTGGCAGACCAACTGCAGCTGATGACGTCCGCACCGCTGTCCATCGCGTGCTGAAACATCGCGATGATCGCATCGTCAGTGAGCCACCCCGACATGCGAATGGGCATGAATGAACAACGAGGAGCCAAGCCAACGACGCCGACTCCGTTTTCTTCGGCAATCGCGACCCCAGCACAAGCCGTACCATGTCTGTCGTCCGTACCCGTCGGGCTCGGGTCACTGTCGTCTTGCCCGAAGTCCCGGGGTGCGACGACCTTGCCCTCCCCAGCGAAGTCGGGATGCTCCAGATCAAAACCATCGTCGATCACGCAAACGGTGATGTCGCGAGTGCCCTTGGTGAACGCCCAAGCGCCCTCGGCGTTCACGTCGGCGCCCTCTTCGAGACCCGTCAGGCCGCCGTCGTTCTTCAGGTGCCACTGAGCGCTCAGCAGCGGATCGGGACTCTGCCGCTCAGGACGAAAGCCGAGCTCCGGTTCGGCCAGCTCGACCTCGCTCGCGGACTGCAGGGCAGCGGCCGTCTTCAGCGGGTTCTTCGGCGAAGCTCCGCTGACGCGCACCTGCATGGCCCCGGGCATGTATGCAAGGTCACCCAAGATCTCCAAGCCGTACTGCTGAAGCAGCTCGAGCTGACGCTTCTGTGACACGTCAGCTTTGAACTTGATGGTCAACTGCCCGGTGGGTATCACGATCGCCCCCGACTGACTCGACGTGGAGTAGACGTGGGTGACCGCCTCGGTACCCGAGCGCGCGCGAAGCTCGTCCGTCGCACCTTCGATCCGCTCCGGTGCAGTAAGCGCGAACAACTCGAAGCCTGCCGGACCGGTGCTGCCCAGATGTCGAACCCCAGAAGCCGTCCGGTCCCCCTCCGTTTCCAGCGCTCTGACGTCGGCGCGAGTGCCTCCTTTCAGACGCACTCCGAAGTAGTCACCTACCTTCGTGAACGTGACTTCTCGACCACCTTGCTTCAGTTTGATGTCGGCCATTGGTACCCCTCTGACGTCGGACGCCTGCAAAAGAGACGCCGATGCTATCAAGCCCGCCGCGCCCTCGCAATCGCCGCACCCGACGAGGCACGTCGATATGTGAACCTACTCCCATCAAGTGGGAATCATCCCAGCAACGACTACCAATCACCTCCGCCGGCTAGTCAACGCTAACTAGAATTTTTTGGAGACAGGCCGAACCGTGACATTGCCCACTGCTCACGCGTCAAGGGCATGCCGCGTCGACGACGACATGCGGCAACGCCGAGCAACGCAAGACACCAAAGAGAAACGCTCGAACGATGCCCAGGAGCACGAACGCTGCAGAGACCCGAGCTCCCTCCAGAATCCGTCGAGGTCGCCCCCTGCTCACCTGACGCCCCCATCTCAGAGGGCTGCGAAGCAATTCCGTCGACGGCGTCATCTGTCTTCACTGGAGCAGAGCCTGCAGTGGTCCCCGAAGACGCCCCAACCCCACTCGACGGCGTGACGGAATCGTCAAGACCGGTTGCTGGCTGGTCAGGATCCTCGGTGTCGGAGAGGCCCGTTGTCGCATCCTCAGGTTGAGAGGGCGCGTCTGCTGGCCCGCCTGCCGTGTCAGCGGGCTCGTCCACCACGCCGCCAGGCGGGTCAGTCACCGGGGCGTCAGGCTCGCCCGGGAGAGGCGCAACGCCGTCGCCAAGTGCACCTACGAGCCGGGATTCGATGCGCCGGCTGCGCGCCCACTCCAACCAACGTACGTAGGTCAGCAACATCTGCCCCTCGGGACCCGGCGTGAGACGTACCCAGCCATAATCCCCGGAGAAGAGGCGTTCGGGTTCGCTCATGGCGCCGTCAGCTCCGATGTTCCGAGTCCACATTGCCTCGCGTTCTTCTGGCCACACGACCACGAACGTCGAACCGTCCCAGGCTACCGCAGCCGTGTCGGCCGTCACTTGGTCGCTGACCATGAACGGCTCGCCAAAGCCCTCACCTTTGGTCAGAATGCGGCCCCACAGCGCATCGGAATCATCTTGCCAGGTGAACAAGAAGTGCTCGTCACTCGCGCCGCCACTCGCCGACAGCATGCCTTCCACCACCGGTTCATACTCACCTGTGACCATGCCCTCGCTGTCGAAGGTCAATACAGAGCCGGTGATCGGCTCGCCTCCGGCTTCTTGCCCAGAATAGGCCAGCAGGTGTTCGTTGCCGAAGCTCCAGAGCCCAGAACGGGGGCGCGAAATCGTGACTAGCAGCCTGGGCTCACCGGAGAGCTCGCCGGCGGCATCGAACCACTGCCCCCAAATCTCGTTGTCGTTCCCAACGCCGTTGTCCCCCGCAGAATACAACGAAAGGTAGCTATCCCCATTGCTACTGAGCACGCCCCCGCCAGTTCGCCCGGAAAGCCAGACTTCGGGTTCGGAAAGGTTACCGTCGGCATCCAAGACGCGTTTGTAGGCAGCGGGTTCGTCGCCCCACGCGTACCAGGACAGTAGCGTACTTTCTCCAGTGGAGGCCACGGCGACCCCACCCACACGTTCACCCACTGGACTCACTGACAGACCGTCAGGGTCGAGCCGGTTGCCCGCATCGTCGATGCGCCCGGCGCGAAACTGGTAGGCGTCCTGATCACGCTCGTCGCTCCAGCCCAACACGTAGGTTTCGCCGTTGTAGGCAGAGCTTGGGATGTTCTGCGCGCTCGGCAATGCCGAGAGCTGCAACGCGTTTGGCGCGAGCACGTTCAGCTCGTCGTCGACGAATCGACCTTCGACTCCGTCACCGACGAACGCCAACGCATAGCGATCACCACCCCATGCCAGGTCGATGTCCCACGATTGGGACGCTCGCGCTGGTGCCTCCAAGGAGACGTCCTCCGGGTCCACACTCATACCGCCCGGCGCGAGTCGGGTGCCCCAGATCCCACCGTCGCGGCTATCCTGCCAAGCCACCAGGTAGTTGCTGCCGTCGAAGGCAACACTGCTCCCACCAACCGTACCGGTCGAGCGCGAGACCGGAAACTCCATCTCGGTCACGATCCCCGAAACGCTGACGATACTGCCGTACACTCCTTCGCTCGACCCCGCCGTCCAGATGACGAGGAACTCGTCGTCGGTCGCGGCAGCCGATACGTCGACGGAGCTAGTCGTTGCGTCCGACACGAGCATGCCGCCCGGATCGAGCACCTTGCCCTCTGCATCGAAGCGAGCAGCATAAACCCTGCGCACACCATCCACTTCAGCCTCGAACGCCACGAGCCCAACGTCACCCGCCATCGCCAATATTGGCCGGTTGGTGCCACCGGAGTCGGTCACGTAAATCTCGCTGCCGGCAACCACCTGACCATCGAGCCCGACGCGCGCCAATCCGACATCACCGTTCGACCACGCCACGGTGAAGTCGTCGCCGTTGTACGCCACGGAACCGTAGAACCCATCTGGCCCGACCAGCACTGGTTTGCTCAGTATCGTTCCGTCGACGCTGACGGCCTGGACGTAGATGCCGCGTTCCCCTTCCGTGCTGTCGCTGTAAAGGGCCAGGTAAACGCCATCACCGTAGGCGAGATCGGTGTAGGCGTGGGTTCCAGCATCGTCATCGTTGCGCCCCAGAGGCAGCCACTCTTCCAAATCCAAAAGGGTTCCCTCCGTGTCGTAGCGCATGCCACGGATCTCACCGCCATCGTAGAACACCACCATGGCGGTGTCGCCATCCGTCGCCACGCTGAGATAGCCACCGGTGGAGTATTGGCTCGCGACAGGCGGGTCCGTTCCGATGACTGCCGCTGCGACCTCGAGCGCGTCGCGCCGTTGCGCGATATCGGTTTCTGGAGCGTCGCCGACGCCACAAGCTTGCGTCAGGAGCGCGAGGGTCGCCCCGGACACGCTCCAGGCCAGTGAGGCTGCTCGAATCACTTTCGTCATGTCGTCTCCCAAGAACTCGGCCTTCGACCGAGGGTTCGAGGCAAACGCCCCGCTCCATCGATGGGCCAGTATACCGAGGGCTCGGCGCAGAGCTTCCCCTCCAAGCAGCACAAACCACCCTCCTGAGTGCCACCGCGCTCAGCCCGCGATCGACACTATCACCCCGAGGTGGGGTGGCTCATCTAGCCCGAGCGTCCGGTTTCACCCAGGCCATCGTGGGCATGGTCGGAACGGGTCAGTAGGGCAACCCAGGCACGCCGAGCTCCACCATGTGCAGACCCGGCGCGGTGCTCGCGAACGTCGTGATGAAGAGCGTCATGCCGTCTGCTCCACCAAACGCAACGTTCGTTGCCTGCGCTGGCGTGCGCAATGAACCGAGCAATTCCCCCTCCGAAGTGAACACCCTGACTTCATTGCGGCTCGCCAGGTACACGTTGCCCAGACAATCGAGAGTCATGCCGTCGCCGCCCTCGCCGTCCTCAGCGAACGTGACCCCTTCGCCGAGAGTGCCATCGGAATTGACGGGAAAGCGAGTCAGAGGTGCCCCGGTCCCCGACACATACAGCACCGTCTCGTCCAGGGAGAGCACGACGCCGTTGGGCCCCCCTTCCGGCGAGAAAGAGCCACCGCCGGGGAATCCACCGCGACCGCCCGGCGGATCGTTGCCGGTACCCCCAGCGCCGTCGGCGCTGCCGCCAGCTCCACCCGTGCTGCCGCTTGCCCCGGCGATCCCAGCAGCGCTGACCCCGCCGCCGATACCTTCGGGCATGCCGCCGCTGCCACCGATTTCGGCACTCGAACCGCCCGCGCCATTGGGGGCGCCGCCCCCCCCGATGGGTTCGATCCCTTCGGGCACTTCGAACGGCGTGGGCACCGCTGTCGCCACACCGTCTTGCACGACGTAGAGGTACGTCTCCTCGATAGCCTCGCGACCACCGTTCTGGAAGTTCGGATCGGTGAAGTAAATCGTCCCGTTGCTGTGCACGGCGACGTCGTTCGGCGAATTGAACAACTGCCCCATGTAGTCGCCAACCACGATACTGCGCTCCTGAGTCAGCAGGTCGTACTTCGACAGCGCCTGCAGGTCGTGAGTTGCGGCCAGTAGGTGACCATCGACGTCAATCGCCAGCCCGTTGCTGCCGGAGTCGACGATGAAGTCCTCCACCGTGCCCCCGAGAACGTAACGTTTGATCGTCGAAGGGAAGCCCTCTTCCGTCGAGAACAACGAGAAGTAGACCGCACCCGCGACCCACACCGGTCCTTCCGCGATGGAGATCGTGCGGCCACCTTGACCGGTGCCCTCCGAACCTTCTACTGAGGTCAGCACGGCAGCGTCGAGCAACGGCTCCGCGTACGGACCGCCGGTGCAAGCTGCCAGACGATCGACGGGCTCACCCGCTGGCGTCCCGACGGGGACCACTGCGTCATCGACGGTCGGCTGCGCAGGGGCGGGCTCGCCGTCGCCAACGGGGGCCGTCGCACCAGGCTCCGTACTCGGGCTGGGGGTGTTCCCCGGTGAACCAGAGGCTCCCGGCTGCGACGGGGTGACATCCATCGAGCTGACGCCTCCAGGAACCTGCCCCGCACTCCCGCCGCCAGAGGCAGCACCCGCGGGCGAGTCTGCTGCAGGCGACATCGAGCCGGCAGCCCCCGGCTCTGCAGGCTGCCCTCCCGGTTCCGGCGCGCCCGCCGAAGCTCCATCGCTGCCAGACGCGGGCTCGGTCGCATCGCCGTTGCCGCAGCTCGAGAGAGGGACCATCAGTAGCAAGACGCCAAGCGCTCTGACGGAACCCAACTTGGCACCCGCTTCGAAGGACACGATCATGCGCGGAATCTAACACACCGCTGGGCCTCGAAGAGAAACATCGCGCGACCTCCGCCGAGAGACGTTAACAAGCGCGACACAGCCCTACCCAATGGCGTTGTTGGATTCGCAGGGGCGACGGAATCCGAGAGAGCTTGCGCCGAATTCTGCCAAATCGTCCGCTGGGATGAAAACCTGCCTGGAGTCGGTCTGCATCGGGTACGCCTGAGAACGAACCACGAACGAAATTCGGAGCACCTACTCCTCTGCGCCACCGCTCAATGCAGGCCCGGCGCCTCGTGCCCGGATTGCAGGACGTACTCCTCGTAGCTCCCCTCGTAGACGTGCACTCCTTGCGGAGACAACTCCAACACTCGGTTCGACAGACCTGCCAAGAAACGCCGGTCGTGCGACACGTAGATCAGCGTGCCCTCGTACTTCTCCAGCGCGCGCATCAGCATCATCTTGGTGTCTAGATCGAGGTGATTGGTCGGTTCGTCGAGCACCAGCAAGTTCGGTGGATCGAACAACAAGAGCGCCAGCACGACCCGCGCCTTCTCCCCACCGGAGAGTACCGAACAAGGCTTGTCGGCCTCGTCCCCCGAAAAGCCGAAGGCTCCGGCCAGGGTGCGAAGAGTGCCCGTGTTGGCGGTTGCGAATCTTGCTTGAAGGCTCTCGAAGACGGTGCGATCGGGGTCGAGAAGTTCCATGGCGTGTTGCGCGAAGTAGCCCAGCTTGACGCCGGCTCCGAGCGTGACCTCTCCGGCGTCTGGCTCCGCTTGCCCTCCAATCAACTTCAGCAACGTAGACTTGCCAGCACCGTTTACCCCCATCACGCACAGTCTTTCACCTCGACGCACGAGCAAGTCGAGATCCTGATAGATGACGTGTTCGCCATAGCGTTTTGAGACGTGCTCCAACTTCACCACGTCGTCACCCGACCGCGGTGCTGGAGCAAAATTGAAGTCCACCAGCTTGCGCCGCTTCGGCGGGAGTACTCGCTCGATCTTCTCGAGCTTCTTGACCCGGGATTGCACTTGCGCCGCGTGGCTGGCGCGCGCCTTGAAACGAGCGATGAAGTCCTCTTCCTTCTTGAGCATCGCCTGTTGTCGTGCGAACTGCGCCTCTTCCTGGGAGTCGAGCAGAGCGCGCTGCTCCTCGTAGAAGTCGTAGTTCCCCGCGAAGGTGTTGAGCTCTCCCCCGTCGATCTCCACGATCTTCGTTACGACCCGGTTGAGGAACTCTCGGTCGTGAGACGTGATGACGAGGCCCCCCTCGAAGCCCTTGAGAAACTGCTCGAGCCAGATGATCGACTCGATGTCCAGATGGTTCGTCGGCTCGTCCAACAGCAACGCATCGGGCTTCAGCAACAGAATGCGGGCCAAAGCCACGCGCATCTTCCAACCCCCGGAGAGTTGCCCCACATCGCCGTCGACGAGCTCGGGACGGAAGCTCAGACCCGCCAATATCTCGCGAGCACGGGCTTCCAGAGCATAGCCGCCCAATTCGTCGAAGCGCGCCTGCACTTCTCCGAACTGCTCGATGATGTCGGACAGCTCGTCCGCGTACGCGGGATCGCTCATCGCATGCTCGAGCTGGTGGAGCTTCGCTCCCAACTCGGCGACTTCACCAGCGCCGGCCATCGTCTCCTCCAAGACGCTGCGACCGCTCATCTCGCCGACGTTCTGGTCGAAGTAGCCGATGACCACATCCTTGTCGACGACCACGCGTCCGCCATCTGCCTCCTCTTGGCCCGCCAACATGCGAAATATCGTCGACTTGCCCGACCCGTTGGGTCCGACGAGCCCGACGCGCTCGCCGCGAAAGACGCTCATCGAAGCGTCCATGAAGAGAATTTGCTGTCCGTATTGTTGTGAGATGTTGTCCAGTCGCAGCACGGCGGCGGCAATCTGACAGGTCGGCGAGGGCAAAGCAACCCGACTTCATCGGCGACTATGGTGACGTTCAGAGCCGGCCTGGCCGCCGACTACGTGGTGCGGGTGAGCGACTGGATCCGTTGCGACGTGGCGTTCCATCCGAACCTGGCTGAGGTGCCTTTCAGCACGCCCAGGCGTTCGCACCTTGTCCTGCCACGACCTTCATACTAAAGCCGTCTCCGTGCGCCGCGTGATCGACATCGTGAGAAGCCCAGGGCGGTTCGTGCGCAACGTCCTTTGGGGGTTCAAGGAAAATCAGGGTCTGCTGCTGGCCGGCGCGGTCGCCTACAACAGCCTCTTGTCGATCATTCCCCTGTTCGCCTTGGTGCTACTGGCGCTCTCGTGGTTCGTCGATGAGCAGAAGCTGTTGGCGACCTTGCGCGCAGATTTGGCGCTCGTCGTGCCGGGCTATTCCGCTGAGCTGCTCGACCAAGTGCAGGCGCTGCTCGCGCACAGCGAGGTCGTCAGCGGCTTGGTCGTCCTGGTGTTGCTGTTCTTCAGTTCCATCGCGTTTGGCGTCCTGGAACGCGCCATGTGCGTCATTTTTCACCATCGCCCCAAGAAGGACCGTTCCTTCCTGGTCTCGATGTTCTTACCCTACGTGTTCATTGCGCTGCTCGGTCTGGGTATTCTGCTCGTGACCTTCATTGCCGGTGCTTTCGAGCAGCTCGAGGGTCACAACATCGAGCTGTTCGGAGTACTCTGGTCTCTCGACGGTGCCTCTGCCTTCGTGCTCTACGTGTTGGGCGTCGTGGGCCTCGTGATGATGCTGACCGCGTTCTATCTCGTGATGCCGGTTGGGCGCATGGCGTTGCGGCACGCCCTGGTCGGGGGAGTCACGGCGGGCATCTTGTGGGAAATCACGCGCCACATTCTGGTTTGGTATTTTTCGACCTTGTCCCTGGTTAACGTCGTCTACGGCTCCTTGGCGGGCACCGTCGTCGCGCTGCTCAGCTTCGAGATCGGTTCATTGATCCTCCTCTTGGGTGCGCAGGTCATCGCTGAATTCGAGCGGCACGAGCCGCTTGACGACGGACACCAGTCCGCGGCTTGATCTTGGGTTTTCCAATCCGTCGCTTGGCTCAATCGAAGGCAGCCTGGCGCCCCGGCCCACTCTTCGAATTCAGCGCTGGGGTGTAAGTCTTCCAGCGCCTGCGTCGTTCCTGGCCCCATGTCGGAACTTCTCGGACGATTCGCTTTCTCTCGAACTGGGCGCCTGATCCGTGTGCGCGACGTGGATTCGATGAACGCACCCGAGGAGCCGCAAGTCGTGACTTTCGAGCACACGCCATGAGGAAGTACGCGAGTGTAAGTATCACCGTCGGGCCGGGGCTTTCCTTGTGGAGCCTTCGTGCATGGAGTATTTCAGTCCTCAAATCGAGGAGAGAGGGTTGCCGATGACATGTCGGGCACGTTGGACGTTCTTGCTCGCCCTATGGGTGAGCTGCACGTGTGTGGGCTGCAAGCGGCCCACAGGCGAACAGGCCGAGGTATTGGCACTGACGGTTGCGGAGCTACGTTCCGTCAAGGGCACGATCACCGTCGCTCCACCCGATGAAGCGGCGCGTACCCCCTATCCGCGGGAACGGCTGTCCAGTGGTGCTCGCGTCGAGGTTCCCGCAGGCGGCCTGGCATGGCTCAGACGAGACGGTGGCGCAACGTGGTTGCTGTCAGGTCCCGCGCTGTTGACGGTGAAGGACAGCGCCATGGAGCTGTCGCAAGGGCGCGCCTTCGTCGACACACAGGCTGCAGAAGCCGTACTGATTCAGACGCCAAAAGGGAGCGTGGAACTGGCGGAAGCGCGAGCCAGCATCGAAGTCGCTGACGCTCAAACCGACGTGTACGTTCTGCGCGGCACTGCCCGCGTGGGAGACGCGCAGCGAGCGACATCCGGCGAGCAGCTGACGCTTGCTGGTAGCGGTGAAGCAACGCGCAAGGCCGTGGTGGCTTGGGAAGACTGGACGGGAGGCTTGGGTACTGCCGATCCCTCCGCTGAACCCGCGCCGTTTGGTATCGGTACGGTGGGGGCTCGCAAACCAGGAGACAAGGGCAAGCCGAGATTCTCGCTCGTGATCCAGCGCCTCGACGTCAACGTCACGATCGAGCGAGACTTCGCCATCACCGAAGTCGACCAGACCTTCGTCAACCCGAGCTCCGACACGGTGGAGGGGATCTTCAGCTTCCGCACGCCGCCAGGCGCAGTACTGCGTCAGTTTGGCGTCGACCGAGACGGCGACGTCGTTTGGGGTCGCGTCAAAGAGAGTGCCGAAGCAGTACGACAATACGAAAGCAACGTCTACGAGGGCTCGACCGAAGATCCTGCCCTGCTGCAGTGGGCTGGTCTCGGTGTGTACAACGCGCGCCTCTACCCCATCAAGCCTGGGTCCAAACGTCGGGTGGTGACACGCTACGCCCAATGGCTATCACGCCAGGGAGACGAAGGCGAACGGCGCCTTTACGTTTACCCAATGGCGGCCGAGGGAGCGAAGGGCTCGCTACCGCGAATCGAAGAGATGACGGTAAACGTGGACCTGAGCAAAGCCGAAGCCACGTCGGTTCGCAGCGGAATGAAAGGACAACTCGAGAAGAAGCACATCGTCGTCAAGGCCTTCGACTTCGTGCCGCGAGCGGATCTCGCGGTCGAGCTGTTCGATGGCGGCTTGGACAAGGTGATCGCCTATCGAGCGTCCCACGCGCTGCACGCGGACGAGGCACCCGAGGATGCCGACGAGGCCTTCGCCAAGAAAGTCTCGGGAGAAGAGGACGACTACATCGCCGTGCCGTTGAGAGCGCCGCCGCTCAGCGACGACGCGCCGAAAGGGCTCGATCTGGCCATCGTGGTCGATGCGTCAGCTGCGACGGAGCCATCGGCACTCGCCATTTCTCGCACCATCGCGCGTTCTTTGCTTTCACATCTCGGTCCAGACGATCGCGCCGCCCTGTGGGCGGGGGACGCAACGTTGCGTCCGGTCACTGCCGACAGCGGCACTCTTCAGAGCATCGACGGCAACAAGAAGAAGGCGTGGCTCACCGGGCTTTCCAGCGTCGAACGAGGCGGTGCGACTGACATAGGAGCGCTGCTGACGGAGGCTGCCGAGAAGCTGGATCCGAAGCGCCGTGGAGCCGTTCTCTACGTGGGCGACGGCTCGCCGTCGGTCGGCGAACTCGCGCCGAAAGATCTGCGTGAGCGCCTCGCGCGTTTACCCGAGAGCACCCGCGTGTTGGTTGCCGCCGTCGGGAGCCAGCCCAACGTCGCGCTGCTCGAAAGCCTGGTGCGCGGGGCTCCCGTCGAACAAGTGTTCGATGCCTACGGCGCCGCGCGTGCGTCCCTGCGCCTGCTGGAAGCAGCCGGCAAGCCGATGTGGCTGGGAGCCAAGGTCGACTTGGGCCCTGGAGTGGAGCGCATCCTGCCGCGTCAATTGCCACCCATCGGTGCTGACGAGACTCTGATCGTCGTCGGGCGCGTCAGCGGCAAGACCCCGAAGTCACTCCAACTGCTGGGCAGCGGCGGCACGATCGAGCACCAAGTGCTCACGCGCACGCTCGACGACCACGGCGACTTGCGCCGTCGCTGGGGCCAGGAACGTCTGCTCGAGTTGATGGAAGAGGGCGCCGGGCGTGCCAGCTTGGTCGACATCGGACGGCGTTTTGGTCTGATCTCGCCAGTGACCAGCTGGTACGTGCCGACCAAGCGCGAGGCCGCGGCGGAGCAAGACGACGATGACGGACGAAGCTGGTTCGCCGAGCTTGGCAAGTACGGCCGTTGGCAGCCCTGGGGCGAGCGAGGAAGTCCCTTTGCATCCGAAGCCGAAGCCGTCATGGCGGCGGACAACAAGGAGGGCGGCACCGGAACCCGCGCCAAAGGCGAAGAGGGCTCGATGGGCAAGGAAACGAGCACCAACAAGCGCTATGCCGTGCAGGGACCAAAGGACAACGCCGCAGAGTTCGGTATGATCGGACTGCTGAATGCCGGCGCCAGTGGCGACGGGGCGCCTGAGCCGATGCACGAAGAAGCCGCGGAGGAGGAGGCGAAAGCCCCAGCCGCCGTGGCGCCCGCGGACGAACCCATGCTGCGACCGGCGCGAGCTGCCAAGAGCAAACCAGCGAGTGCGAGAGCGCCGAGCAATCGCCGACGAGGTGATTCGGACGATTTCGAAGCAGGTGGTGGCCTCGGACTCGGGTCCATCGGCACCATCGGGCATGGTGCGGGTACCGGGACAGGCCAAGGCTTCGGTGGCGGCGGAGGCCGTCTCGGAGGTTCACACGTCTCGACCGCGCCTCGAATCAGGATGGGAGCAACCACCGTCAGTGGTCGTCTACCCAAAGAAGTCGTGCAGCGCATCGTGCGGCAGAACTTCGGTCGTTTCCGACTTTGCTACGAACGTGGACTACAGCAGAACCCCAATCTCGAAGGTCGGGTAGCCGTCAGCTTCTCGATCTCACAGACCGGCGCCGTGGAAGACGCTCGCAATGGCGGTTCGAGCTTGCCCGACGCCAGCGTGGTCGCCTGCATCGTCAGCGCGTTTCGTGGGCTATCTTTCCCGCGTCCGGAAAGCGGCCGGGCTCGGGTCATCTACCCGATGATGCTCAGCCCGGGCGACGTGGTGAGGTCGCCGGACATCAATGCCCCGGAACGCCGCTCGACTCGAGAAACGCTCGCCGTCGTAGGCCATCGCCCGCGGCCCTGCGGTCCAGCCGCATACCTGCCACTGAGTGAACGCCGCATCCTGTGGCGGGAGCGACTGGCTGGCGCGAGTTCGGCAAGCTTTTCGCTCGCCGTTTACCGTCAGGCATTGCGCGATTGCGAGGCATCGGACTGGCGAGAGCGCTCGGCACTGTTGATCCAGATCGTCGACCGACTACCGTACGTTCGAGACCGCGTCGAACTCTGGCGGGCTCTGTTGGCAGTCAGTCCCGTTGCCGCAGACGCCGTGTATCGCTTCATGTTGTTGCGCGTCCGCACCGCAACGGATTTGAGGGATCTGCACGACGCGTTGGGCCTGACGCGCATCGAGCCAGAGCTGTTGGAAAAGCTCTTGAAGAAGGCCAAGACCGCTGCTGAACGACTAGCATTGCTCCGAGGAGCCGCCGAGCGCTTCGCTGATGACGCCGAATTGGCCCTCATGGTCCTCGACGCCTACGAGGACGCTGGCGACCATGCCGGTGGACGCGCCTGGGCCCGCAAGTTGCGACGCCGAGTCGATGCGACGAGTCACACGCGTACCGCGGTGGGTGAATACTACTTCCGTCTGGCTACCAAAGGTCGAGGCAAACAGGCCGAGCGCGACCGCGAAGAGGCAAGGCGGACTTTCGGCGAGATCGTCGAGTTCGCTCCCGAGGATCCACTGGCGCGCCGCCGGTTGGGCGATTTGCTGCGAGCACACGGTTGGTACGAGAGCGCTCTGCGGCAGTACAAGACGCTGCAAGCACTGACACCAGACGACTCCAGCGTTCCGCTCCTGCTTGCCACCGCCGCACAAGGGTTGGGAAAGACGGAACAAGCCGTCCGCTGGACGGAGAAGGCCGCTGAGAGCGGCGCACCCGACGGCGCGGGCCCCGTGTCACTGGCTTCACGTGCCTTGGCAAGCGCATTCTTGGCTTGGTCCCGACAACAATCGGCGAAGGAACGGAAACTGGATGAAGTCGAACGGCTGAAAACGAGGGCAGCTCGACTGGCCGCCGCGAGTGGCGGCCGAGGTACGCGCGTGATCCTGACCTGGGCCCATCCGGAACTGCGCGCCCAACTGTGGACGGACGCACTGGGTTCGATGATGCCAGCGCAGAACAATCTGCCGCTCTTGGGTGTTGCCGAAGCCTTCGTCCCAGAGTCGACGCCTCGCAGACTCGAATTGCGACTCGATCCCGAAGACGCCGCGACGGCGGCTCGCTTGAACGCCCAAGCGCGGCTGACGGTGATCAGCAACGAGGGCCAGCAGGACGAACACATCGTCACGGTCGACGTGGCCTTCACCGATGCAGAAGGCAAAGCCGTCGAAAAACGGAGCTTCCAACTCTCAGGCGCCAAGCTCGAGGAGGTGACGCTGTGAATGGCCCAAACCCGAACCCTGCCTGCCACGCCAGTTTCGGAAAGACCTCTCGCTGGAGGGCGTTCGGCTTGGCGCTATCGCTCGCGTGCGCTTCGTCGCCGGTGCTGCTGAGCGCCTGCGAAAGTAGCTCGAGAACGCTGGTGACGACGGTGGGGGATCTGCGAGCCGTCCACGCCGACGTATTCGTCGGAGACCAGGCCGTACAAGGTGAACAACGCGTCGAGCAAGGAGCTCGACTACGCACCGGCAAGGAAGGGCGTGCCCGTCTGCGACTGGACGACGGCACGATCATCGCGATTGACGGAGAAGCGGAACTCGCTCTCGAAAGCGACGGCCGCCTCGTACTCTCCGCAGGGCGCATCTTCGTGCAGGGGGGCCCCCACGCCGCAACCCGCGTCGGTCTCGGCGCAGCCAGCACCCTGGTCACCGACAGCGCCGTCGCCTTCGAAGCCAATCCTGAGAAAGGGGGCAAACTCACCGTTTCGAACGGCGAGCTCGTCGTGCAGACAGGGGACCAGCAAGCCCGTGTTCAAAGCGGGGAGACGGCCACCTTCGACGGAGAGAGCGTCGCGATCGTCCCGGAGAAGGCGTTTGAGGATTGGACGGGCGGTTTGGCCGTTCCGTGGACCAGTGGTCTCGGTGGTCGCAGCACCGTACCCGTCGTGCGCGCCGTGCAGGACGAGACGGATGCGGGCACGGCCTTGGTCGTCCGCTCCCAAGACATCGACGTGCAACTCGACGGTGAGCTGGCGTTGACTCGCGCCACGACACGCTACTTCAACGGCGCAAGCTCCGCTGCCAGACTCCCCGTGCGCCTGGCGTTACCCGACGGTGCGATCCTTCGCCGCGTCGCCAAACGAACGAACGACGCAGAGTTCGTCGAGGCCGACGTTCACGTAGCCGCCAGCCCTTCCCGAGGTCAAGGTCCGGCGCTCCCGGGGCTCGAGTGGGCGGGCGGCGGGTGGCTGCGGGGTGAACTCGACTACGTCTCTGCCGGACAAACGGCAGACTTGGTCCTCGAGTACGTCGAGTGGCTACCAACGCGAAGCGGAACGACCAGCTATCGCTTCTTGATGGATGGCGGAGATGCTCCAGCGCTGATCGGTGAACTCAATGCCGAGATAACCGCTTCGCCCAAGAGGACACGCTTCATCTCGGCAAGCGCGGGTGCGACGGCCAGCGAAGACACAGTCCGCTATCGCGACGCCGACTCGAAGCCGACCAGCGATCTCGTGGTCGAGTTCGAGGATGACTTCGTCGAAGCAGGCGTGGCGCGCGCCTACACCCAGCAGCCCCCGGGACAGGAAGACGCGTTCGTGATGGTGCGCACGGAAGTGCCGGACAAGACGGAGCAGTCCGTCAGCCTCGTCATCGTCGTCGACGCATCGATGAGCATCGGTGCGGCTCCGCTCGAAACCCAGCGTGCGGTCGTCGACGCCATCTTGGCTGGACTCGGCCCGGCGGACTCCGTCGCCGTGCTGGCTGCGGACACCGAGCTGCATGCTCTCGGCCCGAAGACTCCGAGTGCCGCGACAGCGGAAGTACTGGCGCAGATCCGACAAGCCTTGTCGTCGTTACGCCCTGGCGGCGCATCGAATCTCGGAGCCTGTTTGATGAGCGCGGCGGACCTATTGGACTCGCCGAGCCGAGGCGACGGGGCGGGCTCGGGTATGTTGGTCTACGTCGGTGACGGACGTCCGAGCGTGGGCGAGCCGGACGCCCGCGCGCTGCGGCGCCTTTTGAGTAAACGCTCCGGGGGCATGCCACGTTTGGGAGCAATCGCGGCTGGCCCCAACGCAGACAAGTGGCTGTTGGCCAGACTGGTTGCGGGAACTGGTTCCGTCTACACGGTGTCGGACCGCAGTGACGCAGCGCGCGCCGGTGCTGCCGTGCTTGCGGATGCGTTGCGCCCGACGCTTCGTGACGTGAAGCTCGACCTGGGGCCGAACGTCGACCGCATCTACCCCCGAGACTCGGGGGCCATCATCGCCGGCTCGACGGTCACCGTGCTCGGTAGACTCCGCGGTGAGCTACCAAAGACGGTTGGCTTTTCCTATCGCGACGGAGCACAGTTGAAGACCGAAACGCGCCGCTTGCGCCGACTGCGACGCCCCAAAGCCTCCGACCTACCGAAACGCTGGGCGGCGGCGCGGGTCGAAGAGATGGCGCTGCGTGACGAAGGCATCGAACCAGCCATTGCGCTCGCAAGCGAAGCCGGACTGCTGACCCCGTGGACGGGCTGGTTCTTTCGCGCACCGTCAGACGACCAAGGGACGAGGCCGTTCGCGGAGCGCCTTCTGACACTATCACCGAGCCACGATGCGGCCTTCGCCACACGCCTGGGTCCGGCGCTGGGCCCAGGGTCCACGCTGCTGGAGCCGTTCGACGGTGACGACCGTCGGATGTCCTTGCGAGAGGCGGCACAGGTGGCACTGCGGCGAATCCTCGACAAAGCGAGCAAGGCGGTCCAGGCATGCCGCGATGCACGCGCCAGCGTGCGGCCCGATGTGGGTCGCACCTTCAGCATCGATCTCGCCGTGGATGCCGACGGCAAGGCGACGCGTGTGCGTGTCGTTCTCATCGACACACCGGGGCGCAGCGACCGAGCCCTGGCACGCTGCATCGAAAACGTCGTACGGGCGCTGCCGTACTTCGGTGTCGGCGTGCCCGTCGACGTGACCCACGACCTGACGGTGGCCGAAGGACGTTCATCACGCCGCACCAAGTGCTCAGAGGCCTCCAAGGTCTCCTTGCCGCTGCGAAAGAGCATCTGGCGCGCACGCGCCGTGAGCGCGGGCGGCTACACCGACGCAGCCCGGAGCTGCGAGCTACCTCGCTGGCGCGACCGTCGCGAGTACCTGCTGCTGCTGCTCGAGGTGGAAGGAGACGGCGAGCGGCGCCTCGCAATCGCTCGTGAATTGGAGCAAGACGGGCATGCCGATGCAGCGCGCTTCGTGCGCGAGCAAACGTTGCGCCAAGTGAACGACTTCGAAGAACTGAGGCAACTGACCAGGATGCTGCGCGCCGACGAGCCACCGGTGGCCGACGAATTCGACAGGGCCTACGAGAAGGCCAGTACCGATGCGGAGCGACTGAAGGTCGTGCGGACTTTCCTTCAGCTCGCCCCTCACGATGGCTATGTCCTGCGGCGGTTGTTCGCGCTGCTCGAGGCGATGGGAAACACCGACACCTTGGTCGACGAGATCCGGAAGTTGCGAGCGGAACCCATCGTCGACGCCGGGCTGTTGGCTGCTGGTGCGTCCGCCTTGCGACGAATCGGAATGGCGAAGGAGTCGCGCCGTGCGTTCGGGGAGCTGCTCGAGCGCGCACCGAGCGACCCATGGACGCTCGCCTACGTCGGCGATCGACTGCGCGCAGAAGGGTTGTTCGACGAGGCCGGCGAGGCGTACGACAGTCTGTCCCGCACGATCCCCAATGACGCGAGTGTCTCATTGCGAATGGCTTTGGCCCATGCTGGAGCAGGACGGCTCGACGTCGCGACTCGCTTGCTCGATCGCGTCGCGCAAACTGGAGGCAGAGGCGACGATGGGCGCCTCGGTGAACTCGCGTCCATCACACAAGCCTACCTCTTGGCGAACGCACGCGAGGCTGCCCCCGCGAGCGTTCGCGAGGAGCTCGAACGACGTCTGCTGCAAACACCACTTCCCGACGTCAGGGGATTCATCTTCGTGCAGTCAGCGCCCGCGGACGACGGCCTCGACGTGCGCATCATTCGGAAAGAAGGCGAAAACGCTGAGCAGTCTCCGGATCTCGACGCCAGATCGGTGGGCATCGCCGCCATTCGTCTCGAGCGAGGCGAAGGGGATGCTCGCATCGAACTCCGACGCCAAAAGCAAGCTGGTCCGAGTCGAGCGCGCGACGTCGTCGTCGCAGCGCTGCTGATGAGCGAAGGAAGAGACCAGCTCCGGGTCATCGAGCGAAAGCTCGAAGTGGCAGCGGACGGCGACGCTGTCGAACTCACTTTCGATGGGGAGCAACTGCTGTGACCCGACCCAACGACGAGGACAGCACCGTGTCCGCTCCGTCCACCACGAGTCCGGCCCAGCCGAGCGAGGCCGAACCCACCGAGCCCAAACGAGCCGAGTCTCGGCCCGCCGAGTCGAAACCAGAAGATCCGGCCGCCAGCGTGGCTCCACCGCACGATTCAGCCCTCGACGATGCGCTGCCCGCTTCCCAAACGAACGGCGATACACTGGCGCTCACTGCGCCATCGCCCACACGAGGCACGGCATTCACAGGTGCAACCCTTTGGACGTTCGGAGCACTGCTGTGGACGTACGTCGTCGTGGGCAAGTTCGTTCTCGAAGCGCGATTCCCCGAATCCCTCGGCGCTCTGGTCGTCTTGGGGGCCTACGTCTGGGCATGGTATCGCTCTTCGGGACACCACCGCGGCCGTTCGGAGTTGATGTTCTTCGGCCCCGGGGCAGCCGGCCTGGTGCTGATGCTCGTGGTCTTGGCGCTGGCAAGTTCGGTACTGGGTTCGAACCATCGCAAAGAGATCGAAGCCGTGCGCGTCGGTCTGTGGACGCTCGGGCTCATCAGCTACTTCATCGGTCGAAACCTGGCAGCCACACCGAGAAAGGCCCCCACCAAGCTACGTCGCGCCGCACAAGTGGCAATCTGGTCAGTTGTGGGCTTGGCAACGATCGCAGCATTGGTCGCCACCGTTTCACGTCTCTGAATGAGCGAGCGCGCATGCGAGTCGCTCCCCACACTCACGCACACTTCAGCCACTGCTCCACTCCCGGCACACGAGGTGAGTACGACTTGGCATTGCTCGGCGAGGTGGACAACTTCGGGCCGTAGGCTAGGCTGTTTCGTACTCGCCTCACAGCCATGAATGAGGGTCCGCGACAAGAGCGAGCACCATCCATGAACGTACTCATCGTCGACGACGACCCCATCTCCCGTGAAATGCTTGCGACCACCCTCGAGGAAGCGGGGCATGACGTGCTCGACCTCGCTGAACCCGTGGGACTCACGCGCGCGTTGTTCCAACAAGAGTTCGACGCCGTCGTTCTCGACGTGATGATGCCGAGCATCCAAGGGGACCAACTATCGAAGGCCATTCGCCAGCACTCGCGTGGACAACGAGTGGCCATCGTGCTCGTCTCGGGTCGCTCCGCACACGAGCTCTCCCAGCTGGGCGCTGCAGCCCATGCCGATGCCGTGGTGCCAAAAGATCGGGCAATGGCCGAGTTGAGCGACACAGTCATTCGAGCCTGTGCCGAACGCCGCCGCAAACTCGCCGAGCAAAACGCTTGAGAGCGGCGGATCGCCACACATAGACGAGACTGCGTTCTCGAACATGGCGTATGCTCCCCATTCGCAATGACAGGGGAAGAACGCCGCCTCGTGCCCAAGCCGGACTGGGCCGTCACCTTCGAAAACGCGCTGGCATCGCGGATCACCATTCACCCGAATGTGCTTTCTGGTGCCAAGCTCGTCTTCGTCACACCGCTGTTCTACCTCGGTCTGAGTGGCACAGTCCCGGCATTGGGGACTCCGCTGGCGCTGACGTCGGCATTCCTCACGTTCGCGCTGCTCGACTACCTCGACGGTGTCGTGGCGCGCGGGCGAGGCCTCTCGACGGACTTCGGTCGTGTTTTCGACCGCATGACGGACTACCCGCTGTTGTTCCTGTTCTCCTACTACGCCTTGCCGGTCGTGCCGCGGGTAGCACTCACCGTCAAGCTCCTCTTCGATGCGACGTTGCTCGTGTTGTTCGTTCTGGGACGAGGCTCGACGGAGAATCGACTCCGCACGACGCTCAGCTATGCGGCGTTGTTGGGACTACTGTTCCTGAGCAGAGGCTGGCTGGCGCCGATCTTCACCCCCGAGTTGGTGGGGGGCTTGCTGTGGCTGGGAGCGTGTTTCTCGGGCTTGGTGGTCCTCTACAACCTGCAGCTCCTGCAAAAGCGCTTCATCGCTGATAGCCTGAGCGCACTCAATCTCGCTTGCGGGATTTGGAGCATCTTTCTGGCTGCCGACGGGCACTTCGTGTCCAGCCTGTTGTTGCTCGTGCTCGGAGCCGCCTTCGACGGCTTCGACGGCGCCGCTGCTCGACGCTGGGGTGGCACGCGTTTCGGGGTCTACTCGGACGACATCGCGGACGGCGTCAACTACGGCGTGGCCCCCGGAGCCGCCGTCTACTTTGCCACCGGCGGCTCTGCAGGTGCCTTCATTGGCATCTTCTACACCCTTTTCACGATCGGGCGCTTGGTCTACTTCACGCTCAACAAGTCCGGCGCAGATCCCAACTACTTCTCGGGAGTGCCCAGCACCAGCGGCGGTTTGATCACGCTGTGCGCCGTGATCTTGTTTCGGGACGAACCGCTGATTCTCGGCGCCCTCGTGGGTGTCGCCTGTTCGCTGATGGTCTCGTTCGGTTCGAAGTATCGGCACCCCGCCCGCGCTGCCGCCAAGCACCCGCGACGTGCGATGTTCTTGGTTCCGCTGTGCCTCGTTTCGTTGACGCTGGGCGCCAAGCTGAACGGCCCCGAGGGAGCGGTAGCGCTCGTTCTCGCGCTCAACCTGGTTTACGGGTTCTGGCCCATGGTGCGCTCCTTCCGTGGAGCGCTCGAGGCGCGCGCGGAATCCTGATTGTACTGAGACGCTCTCTCGCGCGCCACCACGCGCGAACCCTCTGCGCCAATCCCAGCGTCAGACGCGCCCGACCAACGCGTAACCGGCTCGCGCACGACGCCCACGACACACGCCCACCGGTTAACCCCCATGCTGCTCTGACGAAACGGGGCACGCAGACGGTGAAATACGCAAAATGTGAGCGACTCCCACGGCAGCCTGGACGGCGTTCGTCAGGTTGAACATGGGAGCCATCTCGATGGGACGATACGAGCGGCGTTGAAACGTTCCGGCCCAGCGAAGAAAAACACAAAAAGTGCGGCTCAGGTAAATACGAGCCGAGCACACACGACGTCCGTAAAGGTTTGATCTCACAGGGACTATTCGCCGAAACCGGTCACCAAAAACTGTACCGAGGGTGCACCTACGGGGCACCAGATGTGGGCTTGGTTGGAACGTTCCAGCAGCGAGCGGAACAAGCAACGTTCACCCCACCTACGACGATCAGAAGCAGGCTCGATGAGCATAGGCTGTGTGTGCCATCTGCGACGTCGCGCCGAATCTCAACCACCGGCGGTCACCTACGGCGCGAGACAAGGATCCCCATGCGTTTACGAGCCATCTCAAGTTCGCTTTTCATGCTCCCTCTGCTTCTGAGCTGTTCGTCGGGAGACTCCAACTCCGACGACATGACCGCAGGAGTTGGCACCGCTGGTGCGGGCACGAACGGCCAAACTCCAACTCCGCCAGGCGGGACGGGCGCCGCAGGCGCTCAAGCGCCAGGAGCGGCCTCGGGACTTGGGCCAGCCGCCACGCCACCGGGCAGCGCGACCGGGGCGGCCACACCAGGCGTCGGTGCGCCAGCTGGCGCTGAAGCCGGCGGCACTCCGCCAGCCGCCGGCGAACCCAATCCGGGTGAGACGCCTGCAGCTGGAACGCCCATGGCCGAAAGCCCGATGGCACTCACGCCCGCCGGCGAAGAACCCACGGGCGAGACACCCGTGGCCGAGACGCCGACGACGGAAGACCCTGCAGACCCCGCGGGCGAGGATCCGATGGGTGAGGACCCGGCGGGCGAAGATCCGATGACCGAGGACCCGGCGCAGCCGGCCCCCGACGATGGAGCGTTCCTCGAGAATCGCGGTGAGGACTGCGAGGTCGGAGAAATCCCCGCCAACGCGAACAGCTCGATGCTCCCCGATCCATTCACCAAACTCGACGGAACCCGCATCACGACGAAGGCGGAGTGGCGTTGCCGTCGCCAAGAGATCGTCAAGACCGTCGAGGAGCAAGTCTATGGTTGGAAAGGACCGAAGCCGGACAGCGTGACGGGCTCCGTCACGAACAACAGCATCGACGTAACCGTGAGCTATGGCGGCAAAGAGGTGAGCTTCAGCGCTGGGCTCAGCCTCCCTGGCGGCGGCGGCGACGGACCCTACCCAGCCATCGTAGTCTTGGGCGGGATCGGCGGCGTGAGCAGTCAGATCCTCACCAGTGAAGGCGTTGCTAGCATCAGCTACACCCCGACGGAGATCGCTGGCGAGACTGGCAGTGGTCGTGGAAAGCAAGGTGCATTCTTCACGCTCTACGGCCAAGAGGTGCAGTCTTCGGGTAGCCTGGTGGCCTGGGCCTGGGGCGTGAGTCGCATCATCGACGTCATCGAGCAGTCCGATCAGAGCATTCTGCGGGTAGATGGTATGGCGGTCACTGGTTGCTCACGCTACGGCAAAGGAGCATTCAGCATCGGCATGTTCGACGAGCGCATCGCTCTGACGATCCCCATCGAGTCGGGCTCAGGCGGCGTGCCCATCTGGCGAGGGGTCACGAAAGAAGGCGCCCAGCCCCCGGACAGCGCCTACAGTGAACAGCCGTGGCTTGGCGATGCTTTCCGCGACTACCAGAACGCCGTGAACAATCTGGCCGCCGATCAGCACGAAGTCGTCGGCATGGGCGCCCCGCGTGGTCTTCTGATATTGGACAACCCCCACATCGATTGGCTGGGCGCCCGCTTCGGACATGCCAGCGCCTTGGCAGGAGCCGAAATCTACAAGGCGCTCGGCGTCGAGGGAAACATCGGCTACTACTCCGCGGTCGAAAACGGCAGCCACTGCGCATGGCGCGACGAATGGAACGAGCCTACTCGCAACGCCATCCAGCGGCACTTGCTCAAGGCCGACGCCCCCGACCTGGAAATCGTTGCGGACGGAGGACGCAGCGCGGACTTGTCGGACTGGGTGGACTGGGAGACGCCCACGCTGCAGTAGGCTCCGCATGAGGCGGAAGCCGCAATACGCATCGCGAAGCCCGGCCCCGCCGGGCTTTGCGCGTTCGAGGTGCACCCGAATTGGCAGCTCGAGTGTCCAGACGCTCACCTCGAGCGCTACCGCGTCACGGTGGGTGATTCGAGCGAGCCTCACGCTCGGCCTGCTCCTGCTCGGTAGCGCCTGCGGTTCGACGGACAGCCCTGACGACCCGCGAAGCCCAATCAGCGCCGATGTTCGAAGCCCCGATCTGGCTAGCCCTGCAGAGCCTCCCGAAGCGAGCGACGTGGCGCTCGACGTCAACGCCGCCGCACCGATGCCGAGCATCGAAACATCGACGCTGAGCTCCGGCGAAACGGCGATCCCCGAGCCGAGTGACGAACCTCGACTGCCACCCAACATCCGGCGTCTGAGCAACGAAGAGTTGGGCAACAGTATCCGTGCACTCCTGGGCACGGATGAACGCTATGAGGCCTCGCTACCTGCAGATCTGAGGCAAGCCAACTTCACGGTCAACGAAGCGCAAGTCGCGAGCTCTGACTGGACTCTCGCCCTGGAACGCATCGCTCGGGCCGCCGCTGCCGACGCGGCAAGCGACCTGGACCCGCTCTCGCCCTGCCCGGGCGAGACCACCGACACCTGCGCCAGCGACTTCATCAGCTCGTTGGCGGGCGAAGCGTTCCGGCGGGAACCGCAAGCCGTAGAGCTGGATGAGCTGCAGGTCATTTACGCACACGGTGCCGCCGAGGGTGGCTTCGCTCGTGGTATGGAGCTCACGATAGCAGCCATCCTCCAGTCGCCGTCATTCATCTACGTAACGGCGCTGGGAGATGAGCTGGAAACGCTGACGGCAGACGAAGTTGCCTCTCAACTCGCGTACGTCGCCACACGTCAACCGCCGGATGAGCCCCTGATGCAAGCGGCGCAGACGGGCGCCCTCTCCGACGCTCGCGAGCGCGGCGCCCACGCACGCCGATTGTTGAATACCGAAGCCGGAAAACTGGCCCTGCAAGAGATGCTCGTTCAGTGGTTCGCCGTAGATCGCGTACTCGACGTCTCGAAAGACGACATTCCAGAGTTCAACACCCAGCGCGAAGCGTTCCTAGGAGAGAGCCGCGACCTCGCGCGCGCGGTCATCGACTCCTACGACTCCGACATCACCACGCTACTGACGGCGGACTTCACCGTCGTGTCTCCAAGCATCGCCTCGTACTACGGACTGAGCGGAGAGGGCCGGGTGTCGCTCGAGGACACGCCACGGCTGGGAATGCTCACCCAGGCGGCTTTCTTGGGCGGCCACTCCTCGCCGAACGCGTCGAGCCCGGTCCGCCGCGGTGCGACGTTCATGCGCCAGGTGCTGTGCACGGACCCGCCCGACCCAGCGCAAGTCGACCTCGTGGTAACGGCTCCATCGCCGGATCCTTCCCTCTCCACGCGACAGCTCTTTGCCGCACACGCTTCCGATCCACAATGCCAAAGCTGCCACGCAGTGATTGACCCCATTGGTTTTGCCTTCGAACAGTTCGACGAGGGCGGTCGCCTTAGACGAGAGCCCTCCGACAACAACGGTCATCCAGTGGATGCCTCGGGAAGCGTCACGGTGTCAGGAGAGACGTTCGTCTTTGCTGACGCGAAGGAGTTCTTGACCCAAGTTGCTGCCAGCTCGTTGGCGCAGAGGTGCGTCGCAAAGATGGCTGCCCGCTATGCTTTCGCCTCACGGGTGCCGGCCGTGGAGGAGGCGTTCGTCGGCATTTGGCAAGAGCTTGGCGCGACTGAACGGACCCGACTCGACGAAGTGCTCATCAGGCTCATCGAAAGCGAGCTCTTCGTGCAAAGGAGCTCACCGTGAAGCGTGCGAGCATTCAGCGAAGCAGGCGAGCTTTTCTCCGCACCGTTGGCGCGAGTGCCACGGCCCTGCCCTTCTTTCGCTTGTTGGAGCAGTCCGCTGCGGCGAGCGACGCTGCACTGCGCCTGGTGACCATCTACCATCCCCACAGCGCATCCTCGCCGCTGTTCACCATGCAAAGTGACGACACCGAGAGCAGCTTCTCCCTACTCTACGAAAACAGCGTACTGGCGCCGCTCGAGCCCTTCCGCGACAGCTTGGCCATCATCGAAGGCTTGGACTTGGTCAACGCGGCGGGCCACGATGCTCCACACACGATATTCACTGGAGCGATGGGAACACACGCCAGCATCGACCAGTATCTGGCCGTGGAACGTGGCCTGGGCGAGCAAACCGTGGTCACGAGCCTCGCCCTGTCGGTGGGCACGGGCGACAGCAGCAGCATTCCCGACGTCATCTCCCTCGGCGCCGGAGGCGCGATCATTCCGCAGATTTCGAGCCCAGCCAAGGCCTTCGAGAAGGTCTTCGGGGGCTTCCCCACCACCTCCGAAACGAGCCAGGCCTACGAGCAAGGCAAGAGTACACTGGACTATCTGCGCAACGACATTGCCAGACTAGAAAGCCGTCTCGCGCCGGCGGAACGGTACAAACTGGACCAGCACCTCAGCGCGCTGCGAGACATCGAGAAGCGGCTGGAGCACGCCAGCGGCCGGGCCGATCTTCCTGGGTGTGCAACTCCGGCACCACCACCCAACCATGAAAGCTACAGCACTTGGAGCGCCGGCGGGCCCCACGCCAACGAGGACCACGACCTACACATCGACATCCTGAGCCAAGCCTTGGCATGCGACATCACACGCTTCGCATCGTTCTTTCAAGGGGACTTGAGCCGCGGCGCCGTCCAAGGAACGGGCTTGGAGAACGAGCCGGGCTATGACGACTCGACCGACGTTCACAACGCGATCGCTCATCTCTACACACCGGACGATCCCCAGAGCTGGCTGACGCTCGGCGTGCAAAATCGCTACAACTACGCCAAGACGGCTCGGCTCCTCGAGCGACTGCAACAATTCGAGCTCTCGAGCGATACGGTCGTGGTCATGGCCGGAGAGATGGGAGATCCAGGGCTGCACAGCAGCAGCAACATCCCGGTCGTGGTCGCCGGAGATGCCCACGGTGCCTTCAACGTCGGCCGCCGCATCCGCTTGACGGACAGCTGCCCCCCCGACGCGCTGCAGTGTGAACCCAGCTCCGCCAACAGCATGAGCAAGCTGTTGGTGAGCTTGGCGAACGCGTTTGGCGCGGAACTGAACGGCTTCGGGGCTGAAACCGATGTGGGACCCCTCTCCGAACTCGAACTCTAGCCCGCCGCGGGCAGCGCACCGCCGACGCTCGCCTCAGCCAGGAGCTTCTCCAGCCGGTACCGAGCTGAGTCGCGATGGCGTTCGGCGATGACCTTTCGACGTCCGTCGTTCGAAGCCTGCGTCACCGGCGGCAACATACGTTGGTCGATGGCGGACTTCAGTGCCTCACGTATGGTCACGAAGGCCTGATCGGACGCGACACGCAAACACCACGCCACGAGATCCCAAGCCAAATCGGCGTGGCGTCGCTCGTCGACGGTGATGACTTGCTGAGCCGTACGCACACACTGTTCTGCGTGAAACTGGCTCTCGTCCAGAGCCAACTCCGCAGCGAGTCCTTCGCCCAAGCAACCATCGAGCCACGACTCGACAGCGAGCCGGCACAAACCTTCCGCTCCCCGCAACGCCGGACGCGCCTGGACACGAGGAACGCTCAGCTCCACCGATTTGCCAGAGAAGTGCTCCGCAACCTCCGAGCAAACGCGTGTGTGAACGAGCTCGTCTCCGGCTGCCGCCAGGGCTCGGTGCACCAACGCTTCTGGAGCCCCCAACGCGCGCAACTCCGAGGCCAACTGCAGGAATGCCGGAACCGATTCGTATTCCATCTGGGCGTTGGCCTGCCAATCGTTGGCGAGAGCGTGCTGTCCACCGTCCAGCGCAGTCGATCTCGTCGCCATGCTTTCCACGCGTCCGCCGGCAGCATCGCGCTGGGGACGCCCGATCGCGCAATAGCCCGGCACACCCATCGATGGGAATACGCGCACCCCGATGCCCACCGGATATTCCGACAACATCCACTCTTGCCAGGTGAACAACTGCGCGATGATGCTCTCGCCGTACAACCCCGTGTGCAGCGACAACGCCGCGTCGCTCTCGAGCCCATTGGGAAAGCCGAGCAACACGCCAGCTTCGCCGCCGAACGCCAGCACGCCGCGCTCCGTCTCCGCACCCCCGAAAGCAGTCGCCGTCAACGACGGACGTGACAACCCTCGAAGAGCGAACCGCGCGAGCGGTCCGAAGGCTTTGCGCTCTCTGTTTTGACACCCGCTGTTGTCGTCGTCGCTGATCGTTCCGAACGCCTCGAAGCCCCAAGTGACCCCAGCGCTCGAATACCCGACGAAGACGCCGCCACCTGCCGAATCGAATACCTGAGCGGAAGCTGGAGTTGCCTGAAGCAGCGCCGCGAGCAGCGCGCTCGGAGCGAGCGCACCACGCACCAGAGGATTCGCCATGCTCATACTGTGCCGCAACGTCGCCCTGAAGGCGAGTCCGATGACTGGGGTCCCTGGCGTGTGAGACAGCGTGAACCGCGCCTGGCGAACGCCACCGCGAGCGGCTCAGAGCCGTTGCTCGAATATCTCCGACTCACGAGGGCGCCGTTTCTTCGACGGACGCGGTTTCGGCGAATGCTTGGGTGGCTGCGTCGCCTTCTTCGCACCTTTGGCGACTGAACTGCCCGCCTGCGGACCGGCACGCTCGCCACCGAGTCCCGGATCCTTCAAGTCCAGATCACTGGGCGCCCGAGGCGCGGCCTTTTTCCGCGCCACGGGGCTCGGCTTTGCTTGCCCCTCAGTCTTGATCCGAGCAGCATCGGGACGCGACACCTCGGGCTCCGACGTAGCTTCCGAAACGTGCAGCTCGACGGCGGCAGCGGCCTTGGGCGGAGCCGGCTGTGGTCGGGGCTTTGGGAACACCTTCGTTCCCGGCGTGGTCAGTGGCGGAGCCACGCCAGCAGCCGTGCTCACTGCGGCACCCATGCCGTCAGGGGTGTGGAGCGAACTTCCAAACGACAACGCAACGCCTGCGGCAGCCAGTGCCACGCCCGCGAACCAGGGCCATGCGCGTGCCCTCTTGCCGCTTCGCTTCATGGGTTCCGTTCCCGCCGGAGCCGCCGCAGGGGTCCCGCTCGTCGTCGCGCCGAGCGACATGGCGGCCAGGGACGTCGACGTACCGCCAACCAACGGAAAACCCTCGGGGCGACTCTCGAGGAGTTCGCCTGCGGTGCGAATGTGGCGTCTGCGCCGGTCGCCGGTGCTTCCTGACACGAGGTTGAGGAATCCGCCGACCTTCGCTTCGATTCCTCTGGCTGAAGGGACAGCCTCCTCCAGCGCAAGCAACATATCTTGCGCCGTTGCGAAGCGACCATCTCGCTCTTTGTTCAAGGCCCTGAGAACGACGCGCTCCAACTCCTTCGGGTAGCTCGGCACGAATCGACTGGGAGGCAGAATGGGTGTGTTGGAGAAGAGCTTCGCCAGCGTTTCGCCGGGATGGGTCCCCTTGAAGGGATGCTGTCCAGTCGTCAGCAGGTACAACATCGTGCCGAGGGCGAAGATGTCCGTGCGTCGGTCCACTCCTTTACCAACGACCTGCTCCGGTGACATGAACGCGAGCTTGCCCTTCACCTCGCCGTCTTCCGTCATGGAGGTGGCACGCTGGGTTGCCTTCGCGATGCCGAAGTCGACGAGCTTGACGACGCCCGAGTAGCTCACCAACACGTTCTGCGGCGAGATATCCCGATGCACGACTCCTAGCAGCGCCCCGTCATCGTCCGTGAGCTCATGGGCAGCCTGCAGGCCTCGACACGCTTGAGTGATGATGTTGACACCGATCTCGAGCGGGATGCCTCCACGCTCGGCGCTGGCCGTCATCAGCTGGTTCAACGGTTCGGCGTCCGCCCATTCCATCACCAGGAAGAGGGTTTCGTTTTCCTCTCCCAGCTCCAGCGTGGAGACGACGTTGGGGTGCTGAATTCTCGAAGCCAGATCCGCTTCCACCAACAGCATCTGTTCCAGACGCGCGTCGTCCATGACGCCACGACGGATCGTCTTGATCGCGACGAGCTTCGTGAACCCTCGCGTCCCGTGCAGACGCGCAGCCCACACCTCTGCCATGCCCCCACTAGCGATGGGAAGCAGCAACTCGTAGCGACCCAGAATGCTACCGGAAGTGAACTGAAACATCGGGCGAGTTCTCGGTCGCAGCCCGGAGTGCACGACACATCCCGCAACGACTACCGACTCACTCAGATAACGGTAGTTCTGACGGCCACTGAACTGGCAGGGCACCCTTTTTCGCAGCAATTCGAGAACACGCCAGGAAACGCCGACAATCCCAGCGATTTGCTCTCACTCAAAACCGCCCTGACGCGACGTCGGCCGCACGGTGTTTCTCGCGCAGCTGAACACTTCTGCTGTCTCTCCCAAAAGCGAGAGACCACAATGCCGCAGGGGTGTGGACGATGTGGGTTAGCTACGCGCCACAGGGTGAGCCCGCTGTCGAATTGCTCCACTGAGGTAACGTTCGAAGACACCCCTCGGCCATCTTCGCGGCCATCAACGGCACCGTCGGTGACGCCTGCTACTTGACGGCAAAGTGGATCGCCGTTCGAGTATCGACGTTCGAAGCCTTGCCGGGCAGCGTCCCATCGGGATCGAGCTGATAGGTCTCGAAGGGCTTGTGTGCCTTGCTCACGCGAATTTCCTTGCCGCGACCCATCTGCATGCCGGTGCTCCACGCGTTGCCCAAGTGGCGGTACGGTCCGATGTGCTCCAACACGTGTGTCCGCAGCTTCGGGATCTCACCCGTTACGAACGTCGAGGGCAAGTCGTCTGGCAGACTCTGCAGGGGAATGCCACAGGTGTACTCCGCTCGCCCCTTGGAGAGATCCCACTTGCGGTAGATCGAGAAGGCATCCGCGGCGGGCCTGTTGCCCGACGACTCCAGCCACCGTTGTAGGCGTTCGAAGTCCTCGGCCATGGTCGCTCCCATTTCGTCCATGGAGCACTCTCGTTCGATCCCGACGTACTTGCAGCCGGGGTACTCCGACTCGCCACGATCTTCGACCTTCGATGGGACGGTGCCGGTCTCCACGTAGTCTTTGAGCATCGAGAGACCGCGGTCGTAGTCCATGCCGATCATGTTTTTCATCATGTTGGTCATGAAGAACATGAAGAAAGGCAGGCTGCTCTGCATCGTCCAGCTGACTCTCGCTCCGTCGCCGTTCTTTTCGATGCGAAAGCCGACCTTGGCGCGCGACTTGAACGGCTTGAGAAACGTCAACTCGAGATCCACGGCGTGGGGGCTCTGCTCCCCCGTAATGCGCATCTCTCCTGCCCCCGTGCGCCGACCGTGCCACTCGTAGTGTTTACCTTTCGTATCCACCTCGACCACTGCCTCGGGTTCTGTGATCAACCACGGGTTCCACGGCCGCCACTTCCCCAAATCTGAGACTATCTCGAACACCTTCTCCGGCGCCGCGTCAATTTCGATTGACCGCTTCACTTCCACTTTCGGCATAGCCACCCTCCTGTCGACACTCGCTTCGTGCGCGGCAGATCCGTGCCATGACCAGACCGCAACATCAAGGGTATCGGCGAGCGACCCTCGATTGCCCGACATCACGACGAAAATCAAAGCCTGGTCGCTGTCGTTCGAGCGAACGGCTTGCTTCCGCGCCGAAAGTCGAAGGAAAGTAGCGCTCGCGGCGCCCGGCGCATGACCGAGGACCGTTTCGGCGCGTAGCCAACTTCAAATCGACGACGAAAGAGAGAAGCGAGCCATGGATGAACGACGACAAGCATCGCCAATCGTGCAGCGGCGACGTTGGCTGACGTCACTGGCAGCCTTGGCTTCCGCGTCCGTGGCCAGTTGCAGTCAGCGCGTTGCAGCACAGCCGACCGCTCCTGACTCCGTACCAAACCCGCCTCCGGCCCCACCCCGGCCTGCCGCAGCGTCCACACCGGTCGAGGTCCGGGCGCTGCCTTTCGACCCCGCTCGCCTCGAAGGACTCTCGGAGCGTCTGTTGGTCTCCCACCACGACAACAACTACGCCGGCGCCGTGCGCAAGCTCAATTCGGTCGAGCAGCGTATCGATGGCCTGGGCCCCGACACTCCTGGCTACGTGTTGGGAGCGCTCCAATCGAAACGCCTCGCGTTCGAGAACTCGGTGATCCTCCACGAAGCCTACTTCGATAACCTCGGCGGCAACGGACAACTCGGTCCCAATCTCAGCCAAGCGCTCGCGAGCGAGTTCGGGTCGATGACGGCATGGCAGAGCCGATTCGAGGCCGTCGGCAAGAGCCTGGGAGGGGGAAGCGGCTGGGCACTGCTCACCTATCACCTACAGCGCCGCAAGCTATCCATCGACATTGCGACAGACCACACACAAACCTGCGCCAACTCCGTCGTGTTGCTCGCCCTCGACATGTACGAGCACTCCTACCACATGGACTATGGAACTCAGGCGGCTCGCTACATCGAGGCCTTCATGCGAAACGTCGATGGAGAGGTCGTGGAGCAACGCTTCAACCGCGCGCTGGCAATGACCAACGTGGACTCGTGACCCGGCCCAAGGCCTCAGGACCTGAACTCGACCGCGCCTCCAAATGGGGCCGCCTCCTCCGGCAGTCGGGTCAATTCGACTCGTATCGGGGGCAGTTCGATATCGGTGGAAGCCGCGCCTGACGAACGCAACGGAATGCGCAGGCCACCCCTACTGAACAGGAACTTCCCGGCAAACAACGCGAAGAAGACCAGCCACCGAGAGTACGGCCGCGGCCCAGGCCCGACCCGTTGACGCCGGTTACGAGGACCTGCGGGACCCTTGGCTGAGACACAGACGTACACATCGATCTTCTTTCGTGGGCGCGTCTCGGCGGCAACGAACGGGACGTGCACGGTCGCCTCGGCAGCCGCCGGAAGCACCACCGGATCGAGCGCGGCGAAGCGTATGCTCCTGCGTCCTCCTGCGAAGGGCGTCTCGGGACGAAACGCCAGCGTCACGGTGCGCTCGGCGTCTATGTTGTTCTGCAGGTGCAACACCGCGTCGAGTGGCGTGGCGGCGTCGTTGCCCGTGCATTCCACGACCCACTGGACCCCGTCGTCTTCGTGGTTGTCCTCCTCCAAGAAGCGTCCAAGCAGGTGATTCGGAATGCGGTCCTCGAAGCGAAACTCCCGCCAAAGAACCGCAATCAAGAATGCGAGCAGAGCGAACAGCGACAGGACCACGAGCAATGCGGGCAGCCTCGACTCATCGTCGAACAATACCACCACGCCGGCCGCAGAGACCAAAGGGATCACCAAGAGCACGATGGAGAACATCGCCATCGATCTCCGATTGCGGCGCCATTCGTAGTGGGTCAACGGTGCCGCGATCAGCAACGCGATGGCGAACGCGACAAACCAGGAGAATGTGAACTGAGGCTCCCCCAGGAGGGGAATGATGGCGGTGAACAGAACCAGATAGGCAATGGTCAAAAGGATGTACGTCGCCCGCACGTGCAGCACCTTCGAATGAAATCAGATCCTGGCGACCAGCGCGAGTTCGAAGTGGTAGCTCCCAGCCCGAGTCGTGAAAAAAGTCCGGACTCTCGGCAGTTCGCCGAGCGCGGGGGTTCTGGAGGAGGGCAATGCTGCACCGCGTGCTCCATTCGCGCCTACCGGATCGTGTCCGATCGCGGGTAGGCGCTGGACTGCTGTAGCTCTCCCCCGCCGTCAACGGAGCCGCGCCGCGGTGCCTCCGACGCCGGGCTGATGAAACACCCCGCGCCGCATCGTTCACTTCCGACGCCAACGTAGCTGCGAACGTTTTGGTGATCTGCTCGCAGCCACGCCTGCATTGCGCAGTGAGTCCGTCGGGCCCGGACGTAGCCTTGCCCTTCACTTTCCCCACCTGACCGTCACTCAGCCCGGCTTCTAGCAGACCAAACACCTGTAAGCCGCGACGCCGCGTGAGGCGATGAGGACACGTCCATCGAAAGGTTCATACCCATGACTCCGCGAACGCTTGCGTACGAAAACACCCAAGCCCCTCCGACGCCCAGTTCTCTCACCCCTCGAACGAGCCGACGCACGGTCACCTGTCGTCGGTTGGCTCCGCTGGCGCTGGGCTCCTTGCTGCTCGGCAGCTGTCTGGAGCGCCCGATCGGGTCGCAGCAACCGGTAACCACCAACGTATTGACGGACAACCTGGTCAACAACGCCGTCGACAAGATCGACCTCCTCTTCGTCATCGACAACTCATTGTCCATGGCCGACAAGCAGAAGCTCTTGGGGCGCGCGGTCCCCGATCTGGTGGACGGCTTACTGCAACCCACCTGCGTGAACCGCGAAGGGCAACGCGTCGGTCGCGTCGAACGCGGGGCTTGTCCCGAAGGCGCAGTCCCCGAATTCCAACCCGTCGACGACATCCACGTCGGCGTGATCACGAGCAGCCTCGGCGGATACGGCGCCAGCGTGGAATGCACCGCCAGTGCGTTGCCAAACTCCGAGCAAGGAGTCGACATGGCGCACCTGTTGGGCAGCCTACCACGAGGAGCAGCCGTGGCGCCCACGGCTGTCGAGGGCGGATTCTCCAGCTGGACGAAGGATAGCGATCACGACCAGTTCATCGGCGAGCTGCGCGGCCTCGTGACTCACGCAGGCGAGCGTGGCTGCGCGTGGGAGGCCCCACTGGAAGCGTGGCTGCGCTTCTTGGTCGATCCCTACCCCCACACCAAGATCGTGCGCCAGCCTTGCTCCGCCAGCGATGATGCCCAACGCTGCGTGGGCCCGGAAACAAACGCCGCAGGAGAACAGCTCGTCGACACGACCTTGCTCGATCAGCGGCGTCGCTTTCTTCGCCCCGATTCACTGCTGGCCATCATCATGTTGAGTGACGAGAACGACTGTTCGTTTCGTCCGTCGGGACAGACATGGCTGCTGTCACAAACTCGCACGGAGGAGTCCTCCTACATTCCGGCCATCCGCAGCAGCGCGGCCTGTGAGACAGAAGGGCCAAACTCGGTGTGTTGCCAGTCGTGTGGACAGACCAGCGTCGCGACTGGCTGTGCGACGAGCACCAACGAGGATGGAGAGACCGTGCCCGTCGGCTGTGAAGCGGGCAGACGCTACGCGGGCACGGACGAGGACCCACCCAACCTGCGATGCTTCGAACAGAAGCGGCGCTTCGGTGTCGACATGCTGTATCCCGTCGAGCGTTACTCGAACGCACTGACCCTGAAGCAGCTGTGCCCGTTCGCCGACGACCTTTCACCCGACTCGGAGCTGTGCGCAGGTGGTGCTGGGCTGGTCGAAAACCCGCTATTCGCCGATCTGTCGACCACTGCTGATGGCACGGTTGGCCCTGCTCACCCACCGCGACCGGACAACCTCGTCTTCTTCGCAGGCATCGTCGGTGTGCCGTGGCAGGACATCGCCGTATCGACCGATCCGGATGCTCCGCTGGTCTATCGCACCAACCAGCTGGCACCCGACGAAGAGTCGGGGGAGTCCAGTATCGACTGGAGCTGGATTGTCGGCGAGCGTCACGCCACCCAGGGGCTCCTCGATCCCATCGATCCGTTGATGCACGAGTCCCGTCAGCCGCGAACTGGAACCAACATCGCGACGGGTGAGACCTTGGCGCCGACGGATTCGACGGCTGAGGCGAACTCGATCAACGGCCACGAATGGAACGCTCACGGTGCGGGGGATCTGCAATACGCCTGCGTATTTCCTCTGGAAAGCGCCCAAGACTGCCCCACCCCGACGGAGCTCGCCCTGCTCTCCGAAGAGGAGCAACAAGAGGTTCCCTACTGTGACTGTACCGATATCGGCAGCGACGAGTTCAAGAGCCCTCTCTGCCAGGCTCCCGACGGGAGCTACGGCCGCAGACAATACCGGGCCAAGGCGTACCCGAGCTTGCGCCAACTCCGAGCACTCCACGACTTCGGGGAGAACTCCATCGTCGCCTCCATTTGCCCGAAGACGACCGATCCCGCCGCGGCCGATTACGGCTATCGCCCTGCGATGGCCGCAATCGTCGAGCGCCTCAAGTCACAGCTAGGCGACAAATGTTACCAGCGGCAACTGGCAACTCGAGCGGACGGAGCCACCTCTTGCATCATCGTCGAAGCCACTCGACCCGTGGAAGGGAGCTCGCGCGGTTGTTCGGCTCTCGCGCGGGGCGAGGTGGGGGCAGATGTCGCCGAGTCCGTACGAAAACATCTGCTCGCCTCTCGCCATTGCAGCAACGCAGCGGAGTGCGCCGCCTTCGAGCTGTGCGAGATTGAGCAGATCCTACCCGACGTCGATCCGGACGGCCTCGCATCGTGCCGCAACGACCCTGCTCCCAGTGGTGACGGCTGGTGCTACATCGACGAACAGTTGCATCTCGGTAACCCGCAACTGGTGCAAAACTGTCCTGCGACGGCGCGGAGAAAGGTGCGCTTCGCAGGCGCCGGACAGCCAGCGCCCAACTCAGTCACCACCGTCTTTTGCGCGGGCGCCACCTTTCACGACGAGGAGACGAGCCCTGCGTCGGAGAGCGCTCGCTCGAACTGAGCAGGATCAGCGCGAGTTCGAAGTCGACGACGTGCACGATCTGGTGGGCCCCGTTGCAACGCGACGCCGACCAGTGCACCTTCGTCGCGCATGGCCCGCGCACTCGCCGTCGTCTTCTCGGTGGTCCTTCACGTCGCATGCGGTGCCTTCGCTCACGAGTGCAACGAGATGGGCTGCGTCGGAGCGCTGCTCCTCTCGCTCGTGGACGACGATGGAAACCCGGCACAGGTGACAGGGGAGCTGCGCGTTCTGAGTGTGCCGACGGACAAGACGAGTCGTAGCCCAGCACCCGGGTCGTGAGAAAAGTCCAGACTCTCGGCAATTCGCCGAGCGCGGGGGTTCTGGTGGTGGCAATGCTGCTGCACGCATGAATCGACGATGATCGGCTCGCGTGCTCTTCGCAGTGTGCGACTGCCCAACACATCGGGTATGACGGTCTGCGATGAACTATCACGCTCTGTGGGAACGCCGGCCCTCGACGGCTCTGCTCGCTGGTTGGGCGCTGATGCTGCTCTACGCTTGCGGCTCCACGGGCAAAGCTGACGGTTCAGCCGCTGCGAGCGGTTCCGGGCTGCCCTCGTCCGTCATTGGTGTAGACCCATCTCCGACACAATCTTCGCCGTCGCCCGCCATGGTTCCCGGCAGCGCTACGCCGTCTGACCCAATGCCAACGCTGCCAGACACGTCGACGGGCGGTACTGCGACAATCGAGGACGTCGCCACAGCCAGCCCCAGTGGCTCAGCGCCGGAGCCGAACCCAGACGGTGCGGCAGCCACGGCAGGCGGCGGCGCGAGCGGCTCGCCCACGGGTGGCCCAACGGCAATGACCGATACCCCAGGTGCTGGTGGCAGTGCTGGCTCGACCGGCGCTGAGGGGCAAGCGGGCAGCCCCCCAGGCGAAGAGGAGGGCGGAGCGGGCGGTGTCGACCTAGTCGGGCCTGGAGCTGGCGGCGCTGGAGCTGTCGGACCAGAGCTGGACGACTGCATGAACCCACCACCAGCAGGTCCGTTGCTCGGCTGGGCCTCTGAAGACGGTGGCACCACTGGCGGCGGTGAGCAGACCCCCATGATCGTCTCCGACACCGACCAGCTCAGAAGCGCCATAGGCGGCGACGAGGCTCGGGTCGTCTATGTCAGCGGCGTCCACCAAGGCGAATTCGTCATCGGTTCGAACAAGACCATCGTCGGCGTGTGTGGCGCCGAGATGAACGGTGACATTCACATCAACAGCGCCACGAACGTCATCTTGCGCAACTTGAAGGTGGTCGGCCACGACTGCTCCGATAGCCCAGGCAATTGTGGGGGTGGAGAGGATGCCATCACCGTCAACGGCAGCTCCCATCTATGGTTCGATCATCTCGACGTTTCGGATGGCTCGGACGGCAATCTGGATATCACTCGAGGCTCTGACTACATCACCATTTCCTGGACGCGCTTCTCGTACTCGACCGCCAGAAGCGACGCCGAACAGGGGCCCAGCGGACACCGCTTTTCGAACCTCATCGGTTCGAGCGACAGCGACGTTGGCGAGTACCGCATTACGTTCCACCACAACTGGTGGGCCGAAAACGTCGACCAACGCATGCCCAGAACGCGCTTCGGCGACGTTCACGTCGTCAACAACCTGTTCACGGCACGGGGTAACAACTACTGCACCAACGCCGGCATCGACAGCCATGTCCTGGTGCAGAACAATGTCTACCAAGGGGTGAACAATCCATTGTCCCCAGACGACAACGGAGACATGCGAGCCGAGGGCAATCTGTTCGAGGCCACCACAGGCAACCAGAACGACAACGGGGGCACGGGGTTCACGCCTCCCTACGACTACCCGCTCGACGAGGTCGATACCGTCGAAGAGCTCGTACGCAACGGGGTCGGCCCGCAGTAGTCTGGCCGCTCTCCGCGAGAAGCGCGACCCAGCCTGCATCGAACGCGCGCCGCGGGCGGTCACTCAACGGTGGCCGCTTCAATCCCGGACCGATGGGTGTAGGGTTCCCGAGTGGCTTCTGTGAGACGTGATGCTGGGCGAGGCAATGCCAGATCGGCCTTGCTCCTCCTGATTGTCAGGTGGGCACTTTCGTGCTCCTGGGCGCTGCCGCGTTGTTCAGAGGACCGGAGGCTGGGGCAAACGGGTGGACGGACTACTGCTGGGCGCAAGACCAGCGCTGCGGTTTCGGGCTGGACCATCCGAGTCCTGCCGCTCCTCTGCCCGAGAGCAATGCGCTCGAGTGCACGAGCTGCCACGGTGGCAACGTGGAACGAAGCCGCTCCGCGGCGGTAGTCGCGGACGGGTGAGGGGATGGGGGTGCGGCTACGCCGCCAGAAACGCCGTGATCTGTCGCAGTTAGAAGCGCCAGGTCACGGACCCGATGCGCTGTGGTCTCCTTGGAACCAGC
>JBNKHV010000161.1:0-19715 GCA_050290545.1 Polyangiaceae bacterium
CAAGCTTGGCGCCACGCGCAGAGTACGACACACTGCCGCCGCGTTCGGCCGAACAGCGATTCACTTCGGCGCGCGGAAAGTGGTTACATGACGCAGCAAGTCAAAGGGGGCTATGAGAGTGTGCAGCGGGAGTATCGGGCGGCGGTCGTCTTCTACGGAGGCGTTTCGCTCGCGATCTACGAAAACGGGGTCGCTCGAGCGTTTCACGAAGCGGTCTGCAAACGCAGCGTGTTCGCGCCCTTGCTCGAGCTGCTGGGCGGACGATTCGTCGTGGACGTCATCTCTGGCTCCTCTGCTGGTGGCATCAATGGTCTGCTACTGGCGGCAGCCCTCGAAGGTGGTGCGCGGTTCGCTACGACGGCTGACCTCTGGCGCCAGGCGGGTGCTTTGGACGCGCTTCTGCGTGACCCCGATGAGAAGAACCCACTGTCGCTACTCAAAGGGGAGAGCTACTACATCAACCAACTGCGTGGCGCGTTTCGCGAACTTCTGGGTGGCGACGACCGACGTGAGTCGCTGCAGGATCTGTGTCCCAAGGAGATCGATGTCTACGTGACGGGCACGGATCTGTCGGGGCAGGTTGATGAATTCGTGGATGGCGCCGGCAGCAAGATACAAACCAAGAAGCACAACCTCGTCTTTCACCTCAAACACCGACGGGGTCGGGCTCGCCTCGGTATCGACGCCCTCGACGATTCGACGCTCCAGAGCGTCGGCGATTCGCAAACGGCCCTGCAAGCAGACATCCTGGCCAGCGTCTCACGCATCACATCCAGCTTTCCGGGGGCGTTTCCGCCGTTCACTTGCGCCGAGTTAAGCAAGAACCCACGCCCTGATGCTGTACGGAACACGCCCCAGCTGGTGCGGACGGCGCTGCAGCGAACCTCTCGTAGTCCGCTGAAAGAGGGAGATCCCGATGACGAAGACTTCAGCAAAGACCACCCGCTGATCGACGGAGGTGTACTAGACAACAAGCCGTTCGAACCCGTACTGGACGCCATCTTCGAACGCATGCCGAACGACCTGGGTTCGGCCGTCGACCGTTCGCTGTTCTACGTCGAGCCGGATCCGGTCCGTTTCCAGACCGCGTTGGAGTTCTCGCCGCTCGCCGTGGCCGTGAACTCCATCGTCACGCTGCCGATGTACGACACCATCGCTTCGGACGTAGACCGCCTCGACCGCCACAACGCCCAGGTCGCCCAGTTCAGAAGCGCTCGCCAGCGAGTGCGCGCCAATCCCCCCACCCGGGGCGCTGCTCCCGGCGACGCCGCCACGCTTTCGTATCTGTTGGCCGTGCAACGCTCGATCGGCTGTATGCTCGTCGGCACGAGCCCGTCTGAAGTCGAGGCCAGTCACGGGCTCGACGAGGTGCTGGAGAAGCTACCGGCAATTTGCCAGAGAGCCAGCTTCGAACACCAACGGGACGTGGACCTCGGTTTTCACCTGCGGCGCGCCTACGACACACTCTACGCCGTCCCGCATGGCGGGGCCGCGGTACACGGCACGAACAACCCACGTTACGAGGTGGGACGGGTGATCAAGGGCTTCAAACTCCTGCGCGATGTGTGGCTGCGCGTGGTCGCTAACTACCAACGCACTCACGAAGATCACCCGCTCTCTCGCCAGGCTTTGAGAGAGTGCCGCAAGGGCCGTCGCGACAAACATCTCGCCCCCGAGATGGACGCGCAGCTCGACCGTGCTGTCAGGCAGCGGTACGCATTGTTGCAAACCTATCTCAGTGCGGCGTGGCTCGCGCCGGATGAACTCGACAGCTTCCAGGACGGGGTTGCCACGCAATTGACGAGTGCACACTTCACCGACTTGGCACGGAAAGCGTCGTCGTGGCTGAAAGACCAGTTGAGTGAGTCCACGACGCCTCACGACGACTCCCTCGCCGCCGTGCACTGGCTAAATAGCATCTTGGCAGTCAGTGTGCCCCCCGAGCAGAAACAGCACCTGGAGCAGTTCGCCGACATCGACATTGCGATCTACCCTGCCGAGTTATCGGCGGGACTCTACGAGCTCGATGAGGTCGAAATCGTGCGCATCTCTCCAGGAGATGCCAAGTTGCCGCCCAATATCGACGCTGCGGACAAGATCACCGGCGACCTGCTGGGACACTTCTCAGCCTTCTTGCGCAGCGACTGGCGCACCAACGACATCGCTTGGGGTCACTCCGACGGGCTGTGTCAAATCATACAGACACTGCTGTCTCCCGCTGCGTGGGCAATCATCGCCGAGCGCCTGGCGGACGCTCAGGTGGCGGACGCACTGGCCACACAGTTCGAGACCGAAACGCTCCTCAAACACCTCAAAGAGGGACTGCCTGGCGACGTGACCGGACTGCGCGAGGCCTGCGGAAGGGTTACCGCTGCATTCGCAGCGTTGAGGAATGCGCCTCATGACGTCGCCAACCGAAACGAGTTTCGAAAAGCATTGATAGGCGCAGGACAGATCGCTGCCATGGGCGAATACGTCGACAAGCTGGCGCACGACTCGAAGGTCCAGAACGCCTACTGGCGTTGGAAGGAGGGCCCAGAACGCTTGCCGGAGCCCGGACGCGACCCGCTGAATCAAGTCAAGGGGCTGAAGCTCGGCGGCAGGCCTATCAGCGAGGAGGTTCCGACCAGTCTTTTGGTGCAGTACGTTGCTCAGGCGGGCTTGTTGCTGTGGGGCATGCTCGGCCATACCTTCAAGTCGAGCCGCGTCGTCGGCGGGTTGTCCAAGCGCGTTGGGGCGGTGGTGCAGCCTGTTCTGTGGTTGGTATTCGTGATCAGCAGGATGATGCGCAGCGAACGAGCTCTGGCTGCAGCGCTGCTTCTCGGCTCGGTGACGTTCCTGCTCGGCGTCGGCGTTGCTGGGCTGAGATCCGACTCCGACGGTCAAGCTTTCTTTGGTTTCGGCGGAGTCGTGCTCCTGGCCGTCTTGGTGCGACTGCTGACGGGCCGTTGGCGTCACACCTTCATCGGTCTGCTACTACTTGTCGCTGCCGTCATCTTCACCACCCCCATCGTCAGCAATACCCGTGAGACGCTGAGCGGTTGGCTCTCCAGCGCCGCAGCTTGGGTCGCGGGCGACGGCCAGGGCGAGACGACAGAGGGCGAGTGATCGCGTGGAACGCCGGGGCTCACTCCGGGTCCCAGAAGCCGGGCACTTCTCGGTAGGCCGTACTCGTCGCGGGCCAACAGCAACCGCTCTCTTCGCCCTGGGTATCAACCTCCGTGTGGAGCACCGAGTTCGCTTGCGTGCCTTCGTAGAAGAGCACTCCCTTGCGGCGCACCATCAGCGATAGCTTGTGCTCCGGGTCGTGCAGCACGACGGCTCCGGTATCGGGATCCGTCAGACTTCCGTGCGCCTGCACCTGAAACGGGACGAAGTCGAAGCGCAAACGACGGCCATCCGCATAACCCGTCTCTTCGCCCCAGAATTGGCCCCAATCGACGGCGCGTACCTGCGCGGAATCGACGAAGCAGCCCTGCTCGGACGCTCTGAGGTTCAAATGTACGATCAGATCCGTGCCGTTGCCGTCCGGAGCGATGCAGCCGGCGCCGGTGTGGTAGTCGATGTGGATCTGTAGCCGGGCGAGCTCGGCAGTGTCTGCCGTGATGAAGCGCCCGTTGCGATAGAAGTCGAAGAATTTCACTTTCTCACAAGCGGCCGGCGCTTCAGACCCCACCCCACCAGCTACGAGCTCATGCACGTTGGACGGGTTCGACTCGAGGACAACGCCGTGAGGTAACGCGCTCGGGGTTGCCTCGAGCTCCCCCGACGCGATCTGCGGCGGAACCGTCCGCTGCGAGACACCCCCTTGCACCCTCGAGTGATCCTCGGTTTCGCTCGCTGGAGCGGCGCCCGAGAACGCTCGCTGCTCGCTGGCGGAACCGGCAATTGCCGGCCCGCGCACATCGTGGTCCGACTGACACGCGAGGGGTGCCTGAAGTACACACGCGATCATCAAGCAGCGCCTCATGCTGTCGATCATACGACGGTTGATACGTCGGCGGGAAGGCGGGCATTCCCGGGTGCTCAGTAATCCGCCGACGCGCTCCAGGCGGGGGCAACCCCAACGACCCCAGCGTCACCGGCGGCCTCACGAAGAACGGGCCAGGCTCGCTCGCCGCTCATTGGTGATGACGCAAGCGACTGTTGTCGACACGTTCCGCGGAAAAGACGTCGGCGCGATCGTACTGCACACGGTAGCGCTCACCGTCGACCGCGACGACCTTGCCCGTGTGCCAACTCTCGTTGCGCCAGATGTCGACCTGCTCCCCCGCTTGGTACGTCTCTTCGAGTCGCCCAGGGCCGAGCTGCCCGCCCGGTCCGCCAGCAGTCGTTTGATTCATGGCAAAGAGCGCCCCACCACCGAGCAAGGACAATGCCCCCGCGGCAAGTAGCAGCCACATCACTTTGAAGCTCGACGTCGACTCTTCCTCAGACACGGCTTGGCGTGTAGCGCTCCACGGACGAACTCGCAAGGCCCGCCCCGCCACGCGGCCGTCGCCAGCGGTCACCCTGGCGCGGGCGAACCCATCGCGCGCCGCAAACAGCTCAGTAGCTCGTGCACGGAATACGGTTTGGGCAGAAACCCAGCCAAACCGGAATCCGAAAGACGACCCGTCATATCTTGCTCGGAGAAACCGCTGGATAGGACGACGGGCACGGTGGCCCTGATGCGGCGCAACTCCGAGAAGGTCTGGTGACCATCCATGCCGGCCATCGTCACGTCGAGGAGAACCGCGCTGACGCGGTCCGATTCAGCCGAGAATCGAGCCACGGCATCTTCACCGCTGCTTGCCGTCATGACCCCGAACCCTGCCCGAGTCAGCGCACGGCGCACGAATTGAAGCACGCCGCTCTCATCGTCGACGACGAGAATGACGCCAGCGTCAGGCACCTCACGCGGCACCTTCGACTCCGCTGGTCGTTGTGCGTCGTTCACGAGAGGAAGCAGCACTCTGAACGAAGTCCCACGGCCAGGTTCGCTGTAAACGCGGATGGCGCCACCATGACCGCGAATGATGCCCAACACGGCGGCCAGGCCGAGCCCGCGGCCCATCGTCTTGGTGGTGAAAAACGGGTCGAATATCTTGCGCGTGGTCTCGACGTCCATGCCTGAGCCGCTGTCCGCAACCTCGAAGAATGCGTAACTCCCTGCCGCGAGGTTCGGCTTGGTAACGCAACCGGCAAAGTAGTCCGCGTCGACCACGGTGGTCCCCGTCGAGACGCGAATCACTCCGGTCATGCTCCCCATGGCCTCCGAGGCATTGGTGACGAGGTTCATGAACACTTGCCGCAGCTGAGTGACGTCGGCTTCCACGAAGAGGGACGTGTTCGCGAGATCGAGCTGCAACGAGACCGCCTTGCTCAAGGTGACCTCGAGCAACGCCACGACTTCGGATAAGGTATCCGAGAGCTCCACTTGCTCAACCACGAAGCGGCCTCTCCCAGCATAGGCGAGGAGCTGGCGACAGAGATCGCTGGCCTGTCTCGAAGCCTCGATGATGGCGCTCAGATCGGCCTGAACCGGAGACGACGTCGAAAGCTCCATCGACGCCAAGTCGGCGTAGCCCAGGATCGAGACCAGTAGATTGTTGAAGTCGTGAGCGATGCCTCCGGCGAGAAGGCCCAAGCTTTCGAGCTTCTGAGCATGGAGCATTTGGGCCTCGAGCGCCCGTTGCCGCTCCTGGGCAACGTGCATCGCGGTGATGTCCCGCGCGACCCCAACGACCCCCGTCACCTCCCCTTTCGCGCCGTGTTCGAGCAGCGGGGCCTTGGTCTCCACCAGCCACACGTCATCGCCCTCCGGTGACGTCATGCGAAATTCTCGGGTGACGGTGCTGCGCGTACGGATGACTTCGAGGTCTTGCTCACGTGATTCCTCGGCCAGCGGCTGAGGAAGCAATTCCGCGTCCGTCTTTCCGACGATCGCGTCGGGTTCGATACCGAGCGGCCGCGTTGCTCGTTCGTTGGCAAACCGAAACTTCAAGTCCGCGTCCTTGACGAAGACGCCCTCGCCGGCGCACGCCAGGAGCGAGCTCAACAACCGATTCGAGGACTGCAGTTTGCGTTCGGCCTCCACGCGGTCGCTGACGTCTCGGATCACGCCGACGAGACTGTTGATCTCTCCGAACTCATCTCTCCGAACGGATAGCGACAGTGACACGTGCAGCTCGTGTCCGTCCTTGTGACGTCGTTGCACGTCCAGCCGAACCGGAGGGTTCCCGGCCTTGGATCGCACGAACAGCTCCTGGCTCGTCGCACGCATTCCCTCCGGACTGAGAATGGTAACGTGCTGCCCGATCACCTCTTCCGGCGTGTACCCGAAGATGCGTTGAGCTGCAGGATTCCAACTTCGGATGGTACCGTCGGGCGCCAAACTGATGACCCCCTCCTCTGCGGCTTCCACGACCGCCGCCAGATATCGCGCTCGCTCGTCCGCCTCCCGTAGCGCGGTCACGTCAGAGACGAACGCCACCGCCCCCGCATAGTTGCCCTCCGCGTCAGCGTAGGGCGACGTCTCCATACTGGTGATGACGCGTGCGCCGTCTTTCCTGACGAACTCGAAGTCGTGCTGTTCTTCGATGCCCTCCTGACGCCGCCGGATGTTTCGCTCCGTGATTTCCTTGCCCCGCTCGTCCATGAACGCGCTGAGCGGCATGCCGAGCATCTCCTCTCGCTCGTAGCCGAGCATGTGCGCCATGCGCTCGTTGACGAACGTGGTCCTCGCTTCAGCGTCGATGGCCCAGAAGCCTGCATGCGCCGTTTCGACCCACTGCCGAAATTGGCCCTCGCCTTCGAGAACCGCTGCGACGGCGTCGAGACTTTCCTGCTCGGACTTGATTGTCTTGCCCTGCCCCATGGAAACGCCACGAGATTTTACACTCGATGTTTCATGGAAGTAAGCGTTCATTTCTGCGCAACAGGCACCCAACTGGGTGCGTCTGCGTTCAACGACGCTGCTCGCCCCCTAGCCCCTAGCTGCGACCCGTGAGGAATAGATCCTCCAAGAAGAACGCAGCCAGATCGGCGCGGCCGCTCAGGCCCGCCTTGCGATAGACACCTCGGGCTTGGTCGCGAGCAGTGCGCTCGCTGACCGAACGTGCTTGCGCAATCTCCTTCAGACTCAGACCCTTGAGGAGCAGCAGCGCCACTTCTGACTCGGCTTTGCTCAACTCCCAGCGCTCGAACTGCCGCTCCACCGCCTGCCCTAACCCTGCGAGCACGTCCGCCGCTTCTTGTCGCCAGCGCGCAGCTTCTGCACGGGACGTGGCCAGGTCTTTCTCCAGCGTGTGGGCGCGGCCGGCAAGGCGACGGCTCGCCAGCGACAATCGAACGACTCCAACCGCGGCGAGGAGAAGGACCACGCCCTCCACCAGCACGTGGGTGATGCTCGTTCCTTCGGCGAGGTCGACGACTACGTCAACAGCCACCAGGCCGGCAATGCCAACGAAGAGCACCAGGGAGGTGCGCTTCCACTCAAACCAGTCGTCGTCGCTGCTCACGAGACGCGGTCTAGGTGATCCCGAGCGACTGTCGAAGCAACTTCGTCCGTGTCGGGGGCACGTCGCATGGCGGATTCTGGCCCCAGGCCCAACCCGTTTTGTCGCCCAATTGGGGCCGCACGTCATCTGACGCATGGCCGCGCCCACGTCGCGTGCACAACCCTCTGGGCAGGTTCGATGCGCCGCCTTCTCCCAATTCTCTCACTCGTGCTGGCCACCTGGGCACCGTCGATTGCCGCGGAGCCACTCGCCGCCCGCGACGCAGCGCGGCGGGCTTTGGCTCAGTCGCCGGAGCTGGTGCCCGTACGGATGAGCGCACGACGGGCGACCGAGATCGCTCGCCGCGCGGATGCGACGCCACCGTTACCCCTCGTCGTCGGACTGGGGGCCGGCGCGCGACGCAATGCTGGATCAGACACGGCGCCCGAGGTTGTCGTTTCCGTGTCTCAGCCACTTCGCCTTGCCTCGCTCTCCGACAGTCGTTCTGCCCACGCGGCCCAGGTTGCGGAGCTGAGTCGTGCGGCGCAGGCACAACAGGAGCTCGACGTGAGCCAAGAGGTGCTCTCGCAGTGGGTCGAGCTTCGTCACTGGCAGCAGGTCGAAGAACTGTGGCAGGCGGCCGTCGAGCGCGCGGAGCAACTGCAAAGCCTGGTCGTCGCCCAGGTCGAAGTGGGGGCCGTGGAGCCCGGCGATGACGCGCTCGCGCAGTCGAACTTGGGGCGCCAGCGGGTACGCCTGTTGACGGCTTCGGTCGAACGGGACCGCGCTCTGGCAAGCCTGCGCCTACTGTTGGGCGCGCCCCTGGCCGAGCTCACCGCAGCTGGTGAACTTCAGCTGATCGACGTCGCCGCAGACGACATGCACCCCGCAGTCCAGAGTCTGTGGGCTCGAGCGCGAACGAAGCGCGCTGGTGCGGAACTGGAGTTGGTGGAGGCGCGTCCGACCATGGGCCTGGGGGTGAGCGTCACGCGCGAGGGCACCGGAGACTGGCTGATGCTGGGGCAAGTCTCTCTGCCGCTGCCTTTCGGCAACTCCGCTAGCTATTCCTCCGCTCAGAACGCACGCGACGTCGAGGCGTTGGAGTTCGAGGCGGAGCACTTGGAGGAACGCATGCAGTTCTTGGCCAGGGACTTGCGTCGACAATTGGCCATTCGCGCACGCATGGTCGAGCAAGCACGCAACGAGGAACTCGAGCCGGCACGAAGAGCAGCCATGCTCATCGAACACAAATTCCGTGCCGGCAAGGTCGCCCTCAACGCCCTGCTGCTAGCTCGAGATCGGATCTTCGAAGCTGAACTGAATCAGCTCGAAGTGCAGCGCGAGCTGGCTCTGGCACAGATACAGCTCGCATGGGCTGAAGGCTGGTTGGTCCACTGGGTGAGGACGGAGCCATGATGCACCACGTCCAACGATTTCTCACCATCGTCCTACTCACCGCATCGTGTGAACAGCACGCAGCGCCCGACGCGAAGCCCACCCCCGAACACGACGAGGGTGCAGAGCCGACCGTCGAAGTTCCGAAAGCAGCACTGAGCAATGGACAGCTCCGTTTGGCTCGCGCGCAAGCGGTTTCGCACGTCCCACGCGTGCTCACCGTCAGCGGTCGGGTCGATGTCAGCCCCCATGGGGCGTCCGTGCTCAGTGCTCCCACCGACGCCCGAGTCACGGAACTGCTCGTCGAGCCGGGTCAGCACGTGGAGCGGGGGCAGCTCATCGCCAGACTCGACGCGCCTGCCGTCGCCGTGGCTCGGGCCGAACTGCAACGCAGTGAGGCACTTCGACTGCGCGCCGAGCGAATGGTCGAGCAAGAACAGCAGCTCGAAAAGGTGCGCGCTACGAGTGTGCGCGACAGCACCCTCGCGAGCCAGCAGCTCGCGGTGGCAAGTGCCGAATACGCGGCCGCAGAGGGTAACCTTCGTGCTTGGGGTGCGAGCAAACGAGGCGGCGCGAACCTCGTCCTCCGCGCTCCATTTGCCGGAACGGTGAGCCACGTGGGAGTCACCGCTGGGAGTTCCGTCAGCGCTGGTCGGGAACTAGTGCGCCTGCTCAAGCCGGAAGCTCTATCGGTGCTGGCCTGGGTGCCTCAAGCAAACGCCAACGACATCGCATCGGGAGCAGCCACGGTGGTCGCGGTGGGGCACGGGACTCCATGCCAAGGCCAGGTCACAGGGAACCTTCAACGTGTCGATCCCCAGTCCGGCACGATACCGTACCGGGTCGTCGTCGAAAGCTGTGCCATCCCACTGTTTGAAGGGGCGCAGGTGGAAGTATCCCTCCCGCTGCAGAGTGTTGAGACGAACTCCGAACGCTGGCGTGTCGACGCCGATGCCGTGACGAGCTTCGAAGGCGGCCAGATTGTCTTCCGCCGCACCGGGGAGCGGACGTTTCTTCCAATTCACGTCTCCGACGTCGAGATCGTCGCTGGACAAGCCTACTTCCGAGCCGACGGATTGGAGCAGTCGGAAGTGGTCGTCGGCGGCGCGCTGCTCCTCAAGGGCGAACTGATGAAAGGCCAACTGGAGTGATCACGAGCCTCGTACGCAGCGTGCTGAGTTCGGTCTGGCCGAGCCTGATGCTCGTCATCGCGCTCGTGGCCGCGGGGGCACACGCCTTCCGGACGCTACCCATCGACGCCGTGCCCGACGTCTCGAACGTGCAAGTGCAGGTGCTGACTCCCGCGCCCGGCTTATCGCCACTCGAAGTCGAAGCGCGAGTCACACAAGCCGTCGAGCGCGCGCTTTCCGGCGTTCCGCACGTGGCACGCATGCGTTCCGTATCACGCGCAGCCGTCAGCGCGGTAACCCTCGTGTTCGACGCCTCGACGGACATCCTCGACGCGCGCCAGCTGGTCGTGCAGCGCCTACCGGCCGTGAGCGACGTCCTACCGGAAGCTGCCGGACCCAGCGAACTGGGACCGCTCACCACCGGCCTTGGGGAAGTCTATCACTTCACGTCGAAGTGGCCCGGTCACTCGCTGCAGGAGCTTCGCACCGTCATCGATTGGGAACTCGCCCCCAGGCTGAGCCGAGTACCCGGCGTGGTGGAGGTGAACTCGTGGGGCGGGGACAAACGCCAGGTGGTCGTGCAACCCGACCGCTTGCGAATGCAAAGCCGTGGTGTGACCGAAACCATGCTTGTCGAAGCACTGATGGCAGGCGGGGCCAGCGTCGGCGCCGGCATGATCGAACACGGCGAGGAAGGCACGTTCATTCGTGTCGACGGCAGCTATCGGACGCGGGAGCAAGTCGCCAACCAGTTGGTCCGCAAGGCTGATCTCGCGCCGGGTATGGTCGCGGTCTTGGTCGAAGACGTCGCCACGGTAACCGAGGGAGCTGCGCCGCGCTTCTCCGCAGCAACGGCTGACGGACAGGGTGAGACCATCTACACGATGGTGCAAATGCTGGCAGGGGCAAACGCCCACCGTGTGGTCGCCGACGCCAAAGCGCGTTTGCAAGAGATCGCAGTGAGCCTGCCCGAGGGTGTCGTCGTCGAACCCTTCTACGACCGCGCAGCTTTCGTGGAGGACGTGCTTCACACCGTGCGAACCAATTTGTTCGAAGGCGGCATCATCGTGGCTGTCGTGCTGCTTTTCATGCTCGGCAGTCTTCGCGCGGGCTTGGTGGTGGCTTCCGTGATCCCTCTGTCGATGCTGGGCGCCTTCTGGTTGATGCGGCAATTCGGCCTCAGCGGGAACTTGCTCAGTCTGGGCGCCATCGACTTCGGGCTCGTCGTCGATGGTGCCGTGGTCATCGTCGAGGGAACGCTTGCAGCGATGGTCGCCCACCGTCTGGATGCCAGGGGAGCTCTGGCACGCGTCGCGACCGAAGTTGGACGCCCCGTCACCCTGGCGGTTGCCATCATTGCGATCGTCTACCTGCCCGTGCTGTTGCTCGAAGGGGTTGCAGGAAAGATGTTTCGCCCCATGGCGCTGACCGTTCTGTTCGCCCTGGGCACTGCGTTCGTGTTGACCTTCACCTGGGTCCCGGTGCTTGCGAGCATCGCGTTGCCGCGCAAGGAACCGAAGGAACCTTGGGTTGCCCGTCGCGCCAAGTCCGCATACCGCACGCTGCTCCGCTGGGCATTGCCGCGGTGGCGTCTATCGTCTGCCCTCTTGTTGGTTCTGGTGGGTGTGGGTATCGCCGTCATCACCCGCCTCGGCGGCGAGTTCTTGCCCAGGCTCGAAGAAGGCAGCCTCGCGATTCAAATCACGCGACCGCCGAGTGTCTCGTTGACTGAGGCCATCGAAGGCACGAGCAAAGTCGAACGAGCCATCCGAGGGTTTCCTGAGGTCACGCGCGTGGTGTCGCGCATTGGCAGTCCCGACGTCGCGACCGACGTCATGGGCATCGAACAGGCCGACATTCTCGTGAGCATGAAGCCGCGCAAGGAGTGGACGACAGCTTCCGACGCCGCGGGCTTCGCCGACGTGTTGCAACCGATCTTGGAAGATGCACTTCCTGGAACTGGTTTTGCGTTTACCCAGCCCATCGAGATGCGCGTCGGTGAACTGATCGGCGGTGTGCAGTCCGACGTCGGGGTCAAGATCTACGGCCACGACCTGGCTCAGCTGAGCCAGCTCGCGAGCGATGTCGCGTCGCGCTTGAGCCACATTCCCGGCGCTACCGACATCCGAGTGGAGCCGACCCGGGGACAGCAAACGCTGAGCGTACAACCACAACCCAGACTGCTCGCGCAGAACCAAGTGGCAGCGAGCGAGTTGGCTTTGCACGTGCAATCGCTGCGGCAGGGGGTCGTGGTGGGCAAGTTCCTCGACGGTCTGAGACGGTTCGACGTCGTCGTGCGTCAGCAGCAGGCGGATTTGCGACCTCACGGGATGTCGCAGTCGCTCTTGTTGAGTGACGCCGGTACCCTCGTCCCGTTGCCGCAGGTTGCTGACGTCCTGCTGGAAGAAGGCCCGGCACAGGTCAGCAGGGAACAAGGTCTGCGCCGCGTGCTCGTCGAGGCCAACGTGCGCGGTCGCGACCTGGCTGGCTTCGTCGGCGATGTGCGCGAGCGTCTTGCCGATCTCAGACTGCCGACCGGAAGCTTCATCGAGTACGGCGGTGAGTATGAGAACTTGGAACGGGCTGCGACGCGGCTGCTCATCATCGTACCGCTCACGCTGGCGGTGGTGTTCATTCTGCTGTACTGGGCGTTTGGGCGTATGCGAGCCGCCGTGTTGGTGTTCATCAACATTCCAGCCGCGGTCACCGGGGGCGCCTTCGCGCTCGCCCTGCGCGGCCTGGACCTATCGATGAGTGCAGCCGTCGGCTTCCTCGCGCTTTTCGGGGTGGCAACGCTCAACGGCGTCGTCTTGATGACAGCGATCTTGAATCACCAAAGAGCAGGACAAGATGCCGCCGGCGCAGTGTTCGACGCCGCGAGCGAACGCCTGCGGCCGGTCTTGACCACCGCACTCGTCGCGGCCCTCGGATTCTTGCCGATGGCGGTTGCCACGGGGACGGGAGCAGAAGTGCAGCGGCCCCTCGCGTCCGTCGTGATTGGTGGCCTACTCACGAGCACCTTCGTCACACTGTTGATACTACCGGTCGTCACGCTGCGCTTTGGTGACGGTATGAGCAGTGAAGCAGCGCCACCGACAGGTGGTCCATGACCTGCGGCGATCTGGAACGGTGGTGGTGAAATGACCCAGGGACCTTTCCCACTAGGGTACTGCTACGCCGCGCCGTTGCAGCCGCCGTCCTGTTTGGCAAGCTGACTGTAGCGACCAACGCGAGCGGGAAGGAATTCGAGCGCCCTGGACTCAAGCTATCGAGATGAGGGCCGCTTTCACAGAGGGTGAGTTCCATCAGAAAACCCGAGGCGAGCGCGACCTATCAGCGCAGCGAAATGCTCCTGCCGTTGTTCGAAGGCAGTACCGGTCCACTGTTTCTCGGACGGATTCTCGAAGGCGTGGATGCGGGTCGTCTGGTGCTACTGCGCAAGGTCTTACCCCGCGACATCGTCGGGCTCGAACTGACGATCGGCGTGGTGCGCTCACTGGCCCACCCGGCGGTCGCCAAAGTCATCTCACTCGTGCGCTGTGAGGAGTCGGTGTACGTCGCTAGCGAACACATCGACGGCGTCACGGTTCACGAATTGCTCGAAGCTGCAAGAAGAGACGACTCTCAAATCGCGCCGCGAGTTGCGACCCGGATCGTCCACGACGCGCTGGTCGCCGCGGACGAAGCGGACGTGCTGCTCGCCTGGAAACAATCTCCGCGTTGCCTACACGCGGACACCATCTGGCTCGCGGCCTATGGCTCGACATTGCTCTCAGAGCCGGGAGTTGCGGACTATCTCCACCGCTGGGAGCCCCACGCAGCGCCGTCAGGGGGCGACGCATCGCGGGGGGCGATCCTCACCGACATCCGAACGGCCATCGACCTGCTGCGCAATCTGACGAGCAGCGACCGCGATGGCACCAATGACGACGAGCGCATACCCGCCGAGCTTCAGCTCCTGTTTCGACCAGACAGGAGCTGGACTTCGCGGCGCGAGTTGGCCGACGCGCTCGCAGAGCTCCCTCAGGAACTCTTCGGTACGGAATCGGAGGTTGCGGAGGTTGTGAGCGCCCTGGTTGGCACGACCTTGGAGATGCGACGCTTCCGCGCGTTACCCTTGGACGCGATCCGTGACCAGTGCGGAGACGACGACGAAACTGCGTGTTTCGTCTCGCCGCTTGCTAACTCGGCAGGCAAACGTCTACCCAAGCCACCCGCGCCGCCTCCCAGCGCGACGAGCACCGTCGTATCGGGTGAACGCCCCGTTGCGCCAGTCTACATCAACGAAGACATCGAAGTCGACGTTCCCGACGACGACGATCAGGAAGTAACGACCGCGTTTCGGCCCAGTCAGATCCCGCGCTCGAGTCACGTGGAGGCGCGCATCCAGCCCGTCGCAGCGCCCAAACTGGCCACTGTGATCATCCACGACCCGTCCGAGGTCTCGGACACCTTGATCGAAACGGGTCTGGCGCGAGGTCAGTTTCAGTCGGCGAACGAGGAACAGACGGGCATCACGCGGCGACAACGCGCCCGGCACCTCCAACTCTGGCTGGCGCTGTGCCTCTTCGTCGCCTGCGCGACGGCCGCCTACTTGCTGCGCTGAGGTATTCAGTCGGCCTGCCCAACGTGGCCGGGAAGAGGCGCACGCTCATCATCATACGTGCGCCCGCAGCTGCTAGAACGGCGTCATTGGCTAGAGCGCCTCGGCTCCAACCGCCTCGTCAGGTGCCTCGCAAAGGGTGAGGCCCATCGAGTGCTCACAGTGTTCCTCCGGGTCGAGCATAGCCGCGGAAGTGACGTGAAAGAGTCGACACTGGACGTGGTTTCCGTCGGCAACCTCCACGTCGTTCGTCGAGTAGGTCACGTCACTGACGGGCAGCGCGTTGCACGTCTCCAGACACTGGTCTTCGCTACCGAAGTGGTAGATTTCCGCGGAATCTTCGGTGCAAACGCCCATCATCAACGTGCAGAAGCTTTCGCAGTTGCTGCCGCAGAATCCGTCCCCTCCGGGCCCGGCTTGACGGCAATAGGCCTCGTGCTCCGTGCCCGCCGCGTAGCGAGCCTTCGACGCGTGTCGCAAGCGACACGCCACCGTGTTTTCGTTTTCTTCGGACGTTAGCTCGCCTTCGGGGAAGTACTCGCACACCGTCAGGCACTGCGCCATGTCCCGGTACTGGGCGAGTTCGTCAGTGCACAGGTCCATGATCTCTTCGCAGTAGCGCTGGCACAGTGTCGTGTTCTCGGACTCGTCTTCGTCCTCTGCGCTGGCTCCGGCATCGCGCTCCGCTGCGTCATCCTCATCTCGCTGGTCGCTCTCTTCGGCGTCATCCAACTCGTCCGACTCGTCGCTTTCGCCCACACCGCTGTCTTCCTGCTCAGGAGATGGCGAGTCGGTCGCCTCTTGCTCCTCGACACTTCTCATCTCGGTGTCGGTCGCTGACGCAACCGGAGCAGTGGACGGCGTCACGTCATCCGTTCCCTCTGCCCCGGCATCCGGCGCTTCTTGCTCGGCGACTACGAGCCCCGCGGGATCGAGGGCATCCTCGCTGATCTCGAGTCGAGGATCGACCTGCGCCTCCTCGATGCCGAGTATGGAGTTGCACCCCAGCGCCCAGCAGCAGGACAGCAAGACGAAGTGCAACGGCAGGCCCCGCGTCACCACGTACCTCCAATCTCGACGCCTGCCCCAGCAGGAGAGGCGCCGGCCACCACTGTCAATCCACGAGAGTCAGCTACCCCGCGCTCAGCAGGTTCCGTCAGAAACAATACGATGGCAGCTCCGGTCAATGCGAGCCCAGCCGCGGACGCGACAGTGGCGTAGTTGCCCTGTTGAATGGCCTCATCCCGGATCTCTTTGCCGCGAGTACTGCACGAGTTACCTGCGCCCGCCAGGCAGTGCTCCAGCGATTGCTGATGGAGACTGTAGGCACGATAGCCGAAGTAGCTTGCCACCCCCAGTGCAGCGACGCCGAGGGCACCGCTGGTGTACGCCAGCGTCTGCGTCGACGACCCCTCCTCATCTCGAGAGAGGTCTGGAGCCGTTGGTTCGTAGCTCACCTCGCGCACTCCCTGCTCTTCAGCACCGTCAGTGTCGACCGCCACAGCCTCGGTCAGAGGCGGAATCGTCGCCTCTTCTTCTCCCGGGGTCTCGGGGACGTCCAGCTCGGTGCTCCACTCCTCGTAGCCGGGAGCCTGCACCGTCAGCACGTGAACGCCTGGGTCGATCGGGATTGGCGTCCCCCAGGTGCCTTCAGGCACTCTGGTATCGTCGAGCAGGATTTCCACTCCGTCGAGCTCGCGCGTTTCTGGCGCGATGCTCAGAGCGAGATACGAGAGCCGTTCGTACAAATCTCCAGCGCGCTCGAGCGCTATCTCCTCACGCTCGCTCTGGCCTTGTTGCCTGGCCATGGCCGCGGCTTGCTGGAAGGCTGCCCAAGCACTGGCGGTCTTTCCCAGGCGGTCGTAGCAGTCCGCTAGTCGTAGCGTCGTGCCCAGAGCTGGGTCGAGTTCTTGACTGGCTTCGAACCTCTCGCACGCCTCTGCCAGATTCCCCTCCTCGAGCGCCTTGGCCGCCTGACGAAACGCTGCCTCCGCAGCAGCTTCCTCGGAGAATCCAGCTTGTGCCCAGGCTGCGGATGGCCACGTCAAGCCGACCACCGCAAGCGTCACCGAAAGATATTTGGCAAGTCCGTTCATGTTCGCTTCGCTCACGGTTCGACGAGGGTGAAGCCCTCTTGCAACAGCCCGTTCATGTCACCACCCTTTTCGTCCTCTTTGGAAAGGTAGAGAGGCTGCCCTCGGAAGCTCACTTGTTGACCAGCACCTTGCCCCTGGACGAAGGTGCTCAACTCACCGGGTTCCAGCTCCGTGACGGGGTGCAACGCTCGGACACTGAACGGGCGGAAGTAGCGCTGACACTCCCCGGTGCACAGCGGACGAGGCGGGGTATCATCGCTGCCCAACTCGTCCCCCTCGTGGGCATAGAGCGTGTGCCCGCGTCCGTCAGCAAGATACTTGACCCCCTCCAGCTCCTGAGGTGCCCGCATGATCACCAGGTTCGGCAACTCTGCCTCAGCAAGATACCAGACCTTGCCTTTACCTTGACCGCCGGTTGCGCCGACGTCCGCGTCCTTCTTGTAGTAGTACAGTGGCCAGCCGAAGTAGGTCGTTTGCTGCGCGCCATCCTGCCGCATGAAGGTGCCGAAGGCTTCGGGGTTCAAGCCCTCGCCGAGTTCTCGATCCCACGCCTCGAATACCGGCCAGGACAACACGCAATCCTCGACGCAGTTGGCAACGGGCGGGTTGTTGCAGTCGCCGGGAAGGTCAGCCGTGTAGATGTACAACGCATAGCCCGCGCCATCGGTGAGGTACGGACCCAAGAACGGACTATCCCCCAGTAGGATCTGAGGCGCCGGTGGGGGCCCAGCGTCGGGCAAAGCATCGGGAGGCAGGGTGAAGGGAACCGGATCGGAAGCAAACGTGCATTCCGTCGTATCGATCCACCCCGCGTCCAACACGGGCGTGGGAACGGCCTCGATGAGGTCCGGCTCGGGTTCCGGTGTCCCGGCATCGAGGTTCAACTCCGGCTCTTCGACGATCTCCACCGATGCATCAACGTCGTCCTCGGCTTCCTCGACATCCTCCGTCACCTCGACATCGCCGTCGCCAGCATCGCTAGCCACCTCCGTCACGACTTCGTCGATGGGCACCTCGTCATCCGAAACCGCTACAGTCTCCGAGTCCTCGCCGCCGTCGGCGTCAGTGCTGGAGGCGTCGAGCTCGCTCGGCCCATCACTGACCTCCTCGTTCGCCGTCGCCTCGGTGTCCTCGTCAGTCAACGCGAGTTCCCCATCCAACGTCTTGACGCACGCAGTGCCTACCAAGGCGCAACAGACCGACGCGACGAGCGTACTATTTCCGAAAGTATTGAACATCCTCATCCCTTGAGCTGATGCGCGGACGAGCGCGCTCGTGATCTCTGCCGAGTCATCGTGGCTTTGTTGGTCACAACCGCCCCCCGAAGGTGGACGGGTCCCACGAGTCCTTCTTGTTCTCTTTGGGCTTGCTCGGTGTCGACGGTTGGGCCGTCGCCTTGGGCTGCGTGTCCAGCCCCTCCGCGACCTTCCCGCTGAAGGACGGTTCCTTCAGCTCTGGCGGCGCCTTGGCAACGGCCTTCTTCGACGGCGCGACGCGGCGTGCCGCAGGTGACTTGCGCGAGGCGGGCTTCTTGGCTCCGTTCTTCGTCTTCTCGTCACCATCGCGCTGGCGCTGCTCGTCACCTTGCCGCGACTCTTCTCGAGTTCCGGCATCCCCCTCCGCCCCGCGGTTGTTGACGGAGTCGCTTGGCCTCTGCGTCGGCAGCGCCGTCGCGCCAGGCGTCGTGAGCAACGGCAACTGTGCGGCAGCGGCCGCGTCCCGCACCTCGGCGTCGTCCGACGAGCTGCCGGCCGTGCCGAACCAGAGCCCGACCATCGCCCCCGCAACCGCTACACCTGCAGCGATCCAACCCGATGCAATCCCGCGTCGGAAACTGATCTCCTCTGGCTTCGGGGCGACAGTACCCAACGCCAAGCGACTCCCCGTCGAACCGATGGACATCGCGGAAAGCGAAGTCGACGTACCGCCGTGCAAGATCGCGCCGTCTTGGCGATCGTCCAGGAGTTCACCCGCCGTGCGGATGTGACGCCGGCGCTGGTCACCGTGACTGCCCGAGACGTAGCGCAAGAACTCCGCCACCTTGCTCTCGATGCCACGAGCCTCGGGTACGGCTTCTTCAAGCGCCAGAAGCATCTCGTGAGCGGTCGCATAACGCTGCTCACGATCCTTGTTCAATGCCTTGAGCACGACCTGTTCCAGCGCCTTCGGGTAGTCGTCGACCAAACGACTCGGGGGCAAGATCGGTGTGTTGGCAAAGAGCTTCGCCAACGTCTCTCCGGGGTGGGCGCCTTTGAACGGGTGCTGACCCGTCGTGACGAAGAACAACAGCGTCCCCAGAGCGAAGATGTCCGTGCGCCGGTCCACCTCTTCGCCCCGGACTTGCTCCGGCGACATGTAGGCCAACTTGCCCTTGACCTCACCATCCTCGGTCATCGAGGAGGCGCCTTGCGTGGCCTTGGCGATACCGAAATCGACCAACTTGACCACCCCAGCGTAGGTCACCAACACATTCTGGGGAGAGATGTCACGATGCACGACTCCGAGCACGTTTCCGTCGTCATCCGTCAACTCGTGCGCGGCATGCACTCCCTTGCATGCCTGAGCAATGATGTTGACCCCGACGTCGATGGGGATACCTCCGCTCTCGTCGGTTTCTTTGAGTAGAGTGCTCAGAGGCTCGGCGTCCGCCCACTCCATGACCAAGAAGAGCGTTTCGTCTTGTTCACCCAGCTCAATCGTGGAAACGACGTTCGGGTGCTGGATGCGGGAGGCCAGGTGCGCCTCCGCGAGAAGCATCTGCTCCAACCGAGTGTCGTCCATGACACCTCGTCGGATGGTCTTGATGGCGACGAGCTTCGTGAAGCCCCGGGTACCGTGCAGGCGTGCCGCCCACACCTCCGCCATACCTCCACTCGCGATCGGCACGAGCAGCTGATAGCGCCCTAGGATGCTACCGGAAGTGAACTGAAACATGGGAGACATTGCAGGCTGGTTTGGAACGGAGCACACCGTTCGCAACGGTGCACTGCCGACCCCCTTAGGTAACGGC
>JBNKHV010000162.1:0-85933 GCA_050290545.1 Polyangiaceae bacterium
TGGTACGGACTCAGCCCCGCCTCCACCAGTAGCTCCAGTTCACGGTGTAAAGAGAACCCCCAGACGACCCCAGGGTCAGTCGAATCACTGCCGGCGAGGATGGGCACGCCCGCGTCGTAAAGCGCCTTGACGATGCGTTTGCTCACCGTCATCACCTCGGCACGCGACTCGGAACTCGGGATGATCTCGCTGATGTGCGACGCGCCTCGCGCCTTCATCACGAGTTCGAACTCTTCGTTGTGCGGATCGGTCCAGTGTGCGAGGTGCTCCGGCGGTACCAGACGGTACTCGGGTCGCTGCAGCAGCGGAGTCGCCGCCATGTCGTCGATGTTGTCGAACAGCGCGCTGATGCTCTCATAGGTGACGAGCGTTGGTTCGTAGTTGACCTTCGCCCCCTTCATCAGCTCGACGAGTCCGGGGATCATGGCATCCGCTCGACTCAGGTCGAACTTGTCGATGGGATTTGCCCCCGGTTGGCGCACGTAGTCCTTCGCGACCAACGCCAGCAGCTGGTAGTTGTGCTCTGGATCGGCGCCTGCGGCAATGAAGTGCCGCGGACCGACGCCGGCGGGCACGTGCCCGGCAACGCCCAATCCTTCCTCCCGCGCTGTCTGCATCATGGCGTCGAAGACCTCTCGCTCCAGAAACCACTGCACCTTGATGAAGTCGTAGCCATCGGCTTTGTGCCTTCTCACCAGCCGTTGGGCGCTGGCAGGAGACAGGGCCAACTTGTCCGGTGCCAGTAGTTCGACCACCGGCCCCGCGGGGACCACTCCCAAAAATGTGTTGGTACCAGCGAGCACCAATACCGCCGCAGCGAGTGGCCAGAACCTGCCGCGGATTGAACGCCCCCAGGGCAGTCTGGTATTCAGACGAACACCGGCGAAGGCGATGCCGACGAGGATTAGCCCGCCGACGAACACGACCGAGAACTGGTAGGTGTACACCAGCCAACGGTAAGGAGGCGGTAAGCCGACCATCATCCCGCCCGCTTGCGCAATCTCTGGACCCAGGCGTTCACCTGATTCAACTTCTTGCTTGAGCTCGAGCGTGTACGGCGTGGCATTGAACTCCCGGACGCTGGTCACGCCGTTGGCGATGTACAGGGTAAGCGCGTCGGCATTGTGACCAATGTGCTGATGCATGTCGATGAGCCCTGGCAGCAGCGTCTTGCCGCTGGCCGCAATGCGCCGCGCCCCCTGCGGGATCGCGACTTGATCGACGGGACCGATCGCCTCTATGTGCTGTCCGCGGATCAAGACGGTTTGTTTCTCGATGACCCCTTCCTGGCCCATCGGTACTACATCGACGTCAACGAAGGCCACGACCTCCTCCCCTGCCCGCGCCGGGAGTGCGCAGCTCACTAGGACGAAGAACAGCCAGGCCAGACTATACCGAAACATCATGATTACTCCTTCACAATCCAGCGAGCTTCGCGACGTACGCTGCAACGAGTTCGTCGAGTTCTTCTTGCGAGTACCAGCGCCCCCGTTTCATCACGCCCGCGCGACGCTGAGTGACGGACACGTCCTTCAGAGGATTGCCCTCAACCAAGATCAAGTCCGCCAACTTCCCGACCTGCACGGAACCGAAGTTTCCGTCGCCTCCTGCTCGCGTGACACTGAGCGCCGCGTTCTTCGTACCCGCTTCGAGAGCTTGATAGGGTGTCAAACCAGCGTCGACGAGCAGCTCGAGATCACGGTGCAGGAGACTGGGCACCATGCCCTCCACGCTCACGTCCGTGCCCACCAACAATCGTACACCGGCTTCGTGCAGCGCCTTGACCATCGCTCTCAGGAACGGCTGCAAGGTGTTTCGGCGCCACGCTTGTTGACCTTGCCAGGCGACGGCACGCCCCTCCGTCTTCCATGACTCCAGCGTCGACGGCTTCACCACTCGGTAGCGGGGCAGACTCAGCTGACCAGTAACGTCTTCGAGCAAATGGTAGCTGGTCTCATCTGCTACCAAGTTGGACACGACCATTGCGTCGTGCTCCTTCACCGCTTTGGCGGTCCCTGGGATGGTGGCGTAGTCGAACGTCACCTCCGCGAAACCGGAGTTCGGTGATGCTTCACCGCTCATGTGCGTCTCCATGAGCTCGTCGACATGGGCGATCTCGTCGAGCCCAGCCGCAAGTGCCTCGCGCGGACTCACATGGGCAGCTATGTGACCCACCGAGTACATGCCGTTCTTGTCAGCTTCGTCGACTATCGCCTCGTACACCTCCGGTTTCGAATAGTCGTAGGGCTTGATGAGGTCGAAACCTGCAGCCTTCTGCCGCCGCACCTCGGCGCGCCCTTCCTCGGCGGTCTCGACAATCGTCACGCCGGGATAAGTCCGTTGGAGCTCCGCACGAAAAGAGACGACATCCGCGGCCACACTCAGTGCGCCGAGCAGAGCTCCACCCAGCAATGCTGGTACCAGGGTGCGCAGCTTGGACAGATGCCTACCGCGGCGTCGCAGCAGTGCCCACACGACCAGCCACGCCGCCAAGGCGACGGCCAGCCCCAACGCAGCCACCTTACCCACGAAAAGGTAACGCATGGGCGCAATGAAATCCGGCATACCCACGATGTTGGGACCGGAAAGCAGAATCGATGGCCCCACGAGTTCGCCTTGGGCAACCTGATCCCGCCAGTGGCCGTGTTCAGGCAGCCCGCTGAGCGCGCGGATGGTCGTCACCCCTGCGGCCAAGTAGAGCAGGAGCTGTCCAGGCCCCTCGAAAGGCGCGACCTGCGAAGCGAGGTGAGTGTGCATGTCCGCCAACCCCGGCATCAGCGTGCGCCCCTCACCTTCGATGACTCGAGCGTCCGCAGGGGCCGGTGTCGTGGCGACGTCCCCGATGCGTTCGATGACTTCTCCGCGCACGATGACCGTCTGATGCTCCAGGAGGCGGTCGCCATCCATCGGAACCACGTCGACGTCGACGAAAGCCGTTGCTTGGGCTTTGCCCGATTGCGCCAGTGCCGTCGCAGGCGACGACAGCAGAAGCAGCAGAGGCGGTATCAATGCGAGTAGGAGAATTTGCCAGTTCCACTGGCGCGCGATGGCAGTGCGTGATGTCTTCATGGGATCCTCTCGTCTATTCGGAAGTTGCAGAAAGAATGTCTTCGCCGGTCGCAGTGCGGGCCAGCTCGATCGTCAAAGGTCCTTCAGCCTTGCTGCGAGAACGCCGCTTCGCGATCCCCTCCCCGTAGCGGTTCCACCACGCGGCCTTGTCCTCCTCAGTCCAGTGGGTGATCGGCAGTTCCTCGAGAGCTGCGCATAGCGCCGCCGTGGTCGGCGGCCGGTCGGCGGGGTCCTTCTCCAGACACCGAAGCACAAGCTCCTCGAGTGGTGCTGGCAGTTGGCGCCCCAACCGTCGTGACGGCCGCATGGGGGCTTGATGCAAGTGATCGGCGCAGATGCGCAGCACCGTCTCGCCTTCGAAGACTTCGGTACCGGTGAGGAGAAAGTACGCGACACACCCGAGCGCATAGATGTCACTCGCCGGACCGACCGCGCTCGGCTCGCTGATCGCCTCCGGCGACAGGTAGTTTGGCGTGCCGCTGATCAAGTTGGAGCGCGAAAGGTCCCCGTCGGCACCAGCAACGTGCTTGACGAGGCCGAAGTCGAGCACCTTCAGAATGTCACGCACTCCATTCCCTGAGTGAACCATCAGGTTGGCTGGTTTGATGTCCCGATGAACCAGACAGGCACCATGTGCCTCCACGAGAGCACTGGCCGCTTGGTGCAGCAGGTGCACGACGCGCGAGGGCTCTTGCGGACCGCTGGCGGCAACGAGCTCTGCCAAGGTTGCTCCCTCGACGAGCTCCATCGCATAGTAGAAGACCCCATCCTGAGTGTGACCGTAGTCGAACACGGCCACGACGTTCGGATGTACGAGTGATGCAGTCAGCTGGACTTCCCGCTCGAAGCGACGCAACTGCTCGTCTTGTTGCGCGCCCGGGTCGATCAGCTTGATGGCGGTGGGTCGGCGCAGCAGACGATGGCGGGCCTCGTAAACTCGCCCCATGCCGCCCTCCCCGAGCTTTCTGACCAAGCGGTACTGACCGAGCTGCTTCGCTCGGCGGACTTGTCGACGCAGCCCGTAGATGACCTTGGACGCCAGAGCCGTCAATGTCGCTGGCACCAGCCACCAAACCACGGTGACGCTCGCGTTGTTCAGTGCGAGGGCCGTGGGAGTCTGGGACATGATGTCCGGGAACACACTCGCCCAGCGCGCGCGGTCGATGTGCAGGAAGTTCCAGTAGACAGCAAGTGAGATCGGAATCGCAGCGCCGTAGGCCAGCACCAAGCTACGCCAGAATGAACTCGGCACGAACACCGCACGCGCCGTGAGCGCTACAGCCATGACCGAGGTCAGGACCATGCCCGGCGCTTCGTTGATCGAGATGCTGAGGCTCATCCAGCAGAGCAGCGCGCACCCGACGGTCAGGGAACCCATCTCCAGCCCACGAATCGTCACGATGCGGCGATGGCCTCGGCGGCAGAAGAACCAAGGCAACAGAAAGGTCAGGCTCGCTGCCAGCAACAGCAACACCACCTGTGAGAGCACCTCGCGGTCGCCGACGAGCCAGCGCCGAAGCAGCAAGAAGGCGCCGAAAGCCAGGAACAGTCCCCCGACACTCGAGCTGAATCCGGCAACTCGGTGTTGGATGAACGCCCGTTCCTCGTCACCGTGGACGGATGACTTCCAGCTCTTCATGATTCACTCCGCTGCGCGTGCTGCGTGGCTCAGCTCAGAGGCGAACTTCGAGGCCCAGGGTCGCGAAGGGTGTGTTCTCCATGTCACGATTGAACAGCTCGTTCTGATTCTCGTCCTCGACCGTGAATTGGCGACTCGCAGTGAACCCACCACCAGCCGTCAACCACGCCGGACCAACGATCCGCACCCCAGCTTCGAGGCCCAAGGTGAGATCCGAGAAGACGATGACGGGGCTATCACCACCGACCGTCTCAGCAGCGTCATTACCGAGCAGGTAATTGTTGTACAGCGAACGAGCAATGACACCGAACTCGAAGCGATCCGAGGCGGCGTAGGTGAGTTTTGCAAACCGCGGAAACTGCATCTTGAACTGCCACTTGCCCGCACCTTCGTAGCGAACGAAGGGCGCGGGGATCAGCAGAGGGTGGCCGAAAGCGTAGGTGAAGACCGGGCCGAGCCCCACGTGGAAGTCCTCCGTCAGGCGATAGACGAAGAACCCTCCGCCTTCGAACAGCAGGTGCCTCGCGTCGATGTTCTGGAAGTCGCTCGCCAGTGCTCCCGATCCGAAGAGAACGCCGTACCAGTTGCTGGAGATGTCCTGCATCAGCGCCAGCTCGAGCCCCGCCGCGTAGAGCACCGTCGGGAAGTACTCGTCGTCGCCCGGAGGCAGCTCGAGGCTCAGCGCGTGATGACGAAAGCTGGGCGCGACGAGCAGCAGTGTTTCGGGTTTGCCCCGTTCGTTGCGCTTGACGTAGAGAGGTAACTCCGCGCGCACGTCGAGCAGGTTCATGGCCAGCGTCGCAGATTCTCCGGGCGGGGGGTTGGCGAGCTTGATGTTCGATGCCGGCAGATAGGTGTCGTTGACCGTCAGCTGGGCGTAGCTCGGGACCGCAAAGGATAGCGCTGCGAGTACCGCCAAGAGCCTGAGCTTCCAGGTCCACGGATGGCGGCAAATTGTACTGTGCTTCATCGGCTTGCTCCTGTTTCGTTTCCGTTACTGAGCAGAAGCTAGCGAGCGCCCGGGTAGCGCCGCACCGCACGCAGGAATGGAAATGAGCATTTGCGTTCGGATTTCCGAGCACCATCCGAAAGGATTGCAGGCACGCGCAGCGCAGCGCCGCCGCCGGACTCGGGCACGCACCTGCAACATTTTGCGTAGCCTTTGGGGCAGGAGCTGACGCACTTCGGCCAGTTGCTAAGCCCGCGCAGCGCTGGTAGCACCAGACGTCGTGTCGATAGCACTCGAGGGAAGCGGCTTGATGACCACCAAGCTATTCGCTCCCCCCATGCGTTCGGGGTGGGTGCGACGGGAACGGCTGGCGCACTTGCTCGTCGACGCGAACGCCGTCCCACTCATACTGGTCTCAGCCGGTGCGGGCTTCGGGAAGACCAGCCTGGTCGCCGAATGGCTCATGGCAGAAGGGGTCCGAGGCGCATGGGTGTCTCTCGATGAGGGAGACAACGACCCGGCACGGTTTTGGGCCTACGTCTGCGCAGCCTTGGCTCGGGCGCTGCCTGACCTGCTCGGGACACTGCAGGATCCCGAAGTCGCCCGACGCGACCCACGAGGCCTGGTCGCCACCATCGTCAACGGACTCGCCCACTACGACGGGCGCGTCGTGTTGGTGCTGGACGATCTGCACGTGATCGACAGCGAGCGCGTCCACAATTCGTTGGTGTTCCTGTTGCGCAACTGCCCGCGGCAGCTCGGGTTGGTCGTCACCACTCGCACCGATCCGCCGTGGCCGTTGTCGCGGTTGCGAGCCAATGCGCGTGTGTGCGAAATCCGCTCGGTGGATCTCCGCTTCACGCAACAAGAGGCCGCTCAGCTGCTGCGCGTTGCCGTTGATGAGCGCTTGGACGACGAAGCCTGCGGGGCACTCCAACGGCGCACCGAGGGCTGGGTCGTCGGACTGCACATGGCGGCACTTTCGCTGCGCGGCAGCCCGGACGTGCGGCGCTTCATCGACGGCTTCTCGGGAAGTCACCGCTTCGTGCTCGACTACTTGGCGGAAGAAGTCCTGGCCCTGCAAGACGCAGAGACCCGAGACTTCATGCTGCGCACGTCGATACTGCGGTCCTTCACCGGCGCACTGTGCGACGCGGTGCTGGTGCGCCAACGGAGCGCGGAGACAATCGAACAACTGGAGACACGCAACCTGTTCTTGGTGCCCCTCGACGCGAACCGAGAATGGTATCGGTATCACCATCTCTTTCAGCAGTACCTGCGTTCGCGCCTCAGCAACGAAGGCGTCGACCCACGAGAGCTGCACAGTCGGGCCAGCGCATGGTTCGAAGAGCAGGGCTTCCGCGAAGAAGCGATCGACCACGCGATCGACGCGCAAGAGTACCATCGCGCCATCGCGCTGCTGGAGCGCGCCGTAGAGACACGCTTCACGGTTCAGCGCCAGGTACGAACGCTGGGTTGGCTGAAGCGGCTACCGCAGGGTCTCGTGAGTGCCCGTCCCAAGCTCTCGTCGGTCAATATCTGGGCTGCATTCGTCATCGGCCGTTGGGAAGAAGCAGAGCTCTGCCTGCAACAGGCGCAAGCGGCGCTGCCCACTGCGGACCTCTCGCCAGCCGAGCGCGAAGACGCCGAGACCCAGTACCTCATCTACTCCGCTTGGATGGCATACAAGTCGGGTAAGGAAGAACTGTGCATCGAGCAAGCCGCGACTGCGCTCGACCGTTTGGGGCCGTCCCCCTCTCCCAGGCACGCTCTGACCTTGCTGGCTTTGGCGCGAGGACAACTCTACGCCGGCCACCTACGAGATGCTCGCCGGAGTTGCGAGCGTATCTTGACGCTCGAGATCCCCGAACTCGATCCGATCAACATCCAGGTCGCACTGTCCATGGCTGCCCTCGCTTCGCTGCTGCGCGGTGAGCTACGCCAAGTGTTTGCGGACTACGATCGCGCGATGAGTGCTCTGAGCGATGACCGAGGACCGCCCCATCTGGCAGCGGGGCTGATTCGCCTGTGCATGGGAGAGGCTCTGCGCGAACATGGCCAACTCGAGCGAGCTGAATCGCTGCTGCGGGAAGGGGTTGAACAAGTTCAAGGCCAACTGGGGCTCCCTGAACACGTCTGCAAGGGGCTGCTCGCTTTGGCCCGTGTGCGCCTGCAGCGAGGCGCGAGAGACGATGCGGAGCGCTTGCTGGCCCAAGCGGATGAGATGGCGCGAAACGTCATCGAACGTGGGCCCGACTACGCTCGGTTGTTCGTGCCAGCGTACGCCTACCGCGCGCGCCTGTGGCTCGAACTGGGCAACCTGAGTGCACTGACGCAGTGGCTTGCGGAGCCGGGAGTGGCTCAGACTGCGTCCGCGTGGGCTGGTTGGGAACTGCTACCGGTGCGCATCGCGTTGCTTCAAGGCGATGTCGACCGAGCGCAGGCTCTGCTGGGTGAGGCTGCGCCGGAGTCACCACGCGCACAAGTCGAGCACGAGTGGCTCGGGATCGTGATTCAGCATAGACGCGGAGAAGTGGACGCCGCCGTCGATGCCGCAGCCAAACTCGCGCCCCGAGCGGAGGCATGGGGTTACCAGATGGTGTTCACGGAGCCACCACGCATCCAGGCGCTCCTCGATGCGGTCGTGGGCCAGCGCAGCGCAGACCTTGCACCCGTACTCGGCGGCGGTGACAGCAGAAACGAGCGGAAGTCCGACGCCCCCGCCGACACCGGTAGCCGCACCGACACGCCCCCCGCTCCCTCGAGCCCGCCCGGCGCGGCGGACTCGCCGAACGAACTGAAGGAAGAGCTCAACGAGCGAGAACTCGCCATCTTGCGTCTGATGAGCGCTGGCCTGTCGAATGCGGAGATGGCTGGCGAACTGTACCTGTCCGTGCACACGGTCAAGTGGCACGCCCGCAACCTCTACGCCAAGCTGGGCGTGAACAGTCGCAGTCGGGCCCTCGCGAGAGGTCGGCTGTTCAAGCTCGTGTGATCCGGACGTCAGCTCTGCCCGCTCGTCTCTCGCCCATCACGCTGGACACGCAGAAGCTCCAATCCCATGTCACGGATCTGTTTGAGTGCCGCGTGCAACTGGGCCTGATCAGTGTCTGGCCGAGAGACTAGACGGGTCACTCCGTGCTCCTCGTCCCGGCTCAGCGCGAAGTTCATGTCTGCGAAGCAGAGGCCCCAATGGTCGTCCAGCAGCCCCTTGACCTCTATGACATAGATCACTCCTACTCCTTTCGGCGTCACCCTGGTGCGAGGGTGCCACGCTCAAGGTAGGTCTCGACGGTGCGGAAGCACACCGCCCGCGAGGATGGAATTGAGCACAGACGACAAGCTTTGTCGCAGTCCTTTCGGCTAGTGCGGCCGCAGAAGCGCGAGCGCAAATACGGACCGTCGTCCGCGCACGCCGATCCCCCGCCCCTCGAGTCCTTACAAGCCCTCGACCCCCGACAGACGCTCCTCACCCTGCAAGCTCCGAAACACGACGACGGTAACAGTGCGTTCGCCCTCTGCACTCGTCAGGACCAGGGTCAGTCGGGTGTTCCTTCCCGCCACGACCTGCGTCTCTGCCTGCTCGATACCCTTCAGGGCGAGGGAGCCGTCACCCGTTTGCGCCTGCAACAACTTGACGGCACGCTTGGCCGTCGCGACGATGTCGTCGCGGTCCGTCGCCACCTCCGAGTAGGCGCCCGCGGGAGTGGGCGCGCGAGCGTCCGTGTCGGATCCCCCGCACGCGGACACGAGAAACGAGATCAGCGCCAGTGCCATTCGCGTCATGACGCGAGTCTAGCCGAACCAGCCACGCTCACAACACTCGCGTGCTTCAGAGGCGAACGACCTCGCTGAACTGGGAACGGGGGAATCGATCGTACCGTCACCACAGCTCACACCCTTGGCTCCGCTGTGCGTTCACCGAACATGGCTCTGACGTTTGTACAAGCGTCTCAGGTCCAAGCAGAACTCGCTGAGCGCTGCCGGCGGGGGCGTCTTGGCGCCAAAGGCCTTCGCCTGCGTCACCTCCTCCACCACCAGACGCTCATGGCGTCGCGCCATGGACTCTTCCAAACTCCTGGGCAACCCGTCGTACGCGCTGCCATCCGGCTTCCACAGATGGAGTCGAGCCTGGCGCTGACGCCCTGTGGGATGATGGTGCAGGCAGATGTCCACGTGGGGTACGGGTGCGACGGTGGGGTGCAACCCCATGAACGGCGAAAAGGCGCGAAAGCGAACTCCCATCCCATGGCGCTTCGGTGGCCAACAGTAACCCGATACACTTACCCCCCAATCGGATGCCACTTCCTCCGGCGCCATCAGGCACAGTTCCAGGCGATGCGTGCTCGAATCCACCAGCCGAGACCCGCCGACCTCTTGAGACGCAGCGTCGCCTACCAGAGGCCAAAACTCAATCGCTTGTTCGACTCGAAGCGTGGCCCCATCGAGCTCGACACAGCCGAACTGGCGCTCGTCTGAAGACAGCAACAGGCGTTGCGCTTCTTGCCCCAGTTCCCAGCCATGAGCTTCCAGCTCCGAGAACACGTCGGCGAGATCCGCACGCAGTTCCGAAGGCAAGGCGAAGCGATCGTGGAGCGCGTCGCCCCAATCGACCAGGTCGGGCACCACGTCGTGCCCCATCAACATGGCGACGATGCTGCGCATGAGCAAAGCCTGAGCCGTCGACCGCTCGGCGGTAGAAGCCATGCGCAGTGCGCGAAACTCGACCAACCCCAGACAACCGCGATCGTGAAGATAAGGATTGTACAGCTTCTCGATGTTGAGCTCACTGCGGTGCGGGTTACCGGTACCGTCGGCGAGAAAGTGCCGCAGCGTCCCCCAGAGAATGTCAGGAGTGACGGAACGAGTCCGCGCCAGCTCGTCCAGCGCCAACCCCAACTCGGCGAAGGCGTCGCGGCTACCCTCATCGGGACGCGGCGATTGACTCGAACCGCCAACGTAGTGCGTCGCAAACCAGAACGACAGCGCGGGATGACGCACCAGGTAGCGCAACAAGCGGGGTAACAGACGCGGTGCGACGAAGAACGGGCTCTCCAACGGTGTTGGACCGCCAAAGGTGATCTGGCCTCCGCCCCCCGAATCCGACACCGTGCCGTCGTAGGCCAATCGGTAGGGGGACAGCCCCACCTGCTCCGCCAGTTCGTACAAGAGCTCCATCCACCGTTGATGCGTCTCGAGATCAATTGCGGGCGCCTGGTTGACCTCGAGCACGGCCGGATCTGGAGTCAATGTCGTCCACGCCACCGTGGCGTCCACCGGCGGGGGAAAGCCGCTCAACACGAGCCCGTCGAGACCGACTCGATTTGCGGCAGCGGCCAGGACGTCGAGAAACGCAATGAAGTCGGCGACACGCGCGAACGCCGGTAGCTCGACCTGGGCAAGCTTGCGGCCTCCTTCCTGCTGAAATTCCTGCAGCACGACCAGGTGCTCACCTGCCGCGGAAAGGGCATCCTGCACACCATCCAGGGGCAGGGGCAGCGAGTGAATGGACTCGCGAAGGAGCTCTGGTCGCTTCGTCGGATCGCTGCAAGGGGACGTGCCGTCGTTGCGAAAAACCAAGCGCACCCGTGGCCCCGGACAGGCCACCCTTGCGGCATGAAGACTCCGTGTACGCAGCTCGTCGCGCAGCGCGTCGCAGAGCTCCGCTGTGGAGCCCGCGGGGGAAAGAGGAGCCGAGAAATGGTCTTCCAGCCAATCGGGCGGTCCCGCCCACAGCGGCGCCTGATCCCGTCGGCTGTACAAGCCGTAGCTCCAGCGCGGCTGAGGTTCACCGGCATACTGGCGACCGACCGTGCGCAACACCACCGCCCCCGGATGCCGGTCTCTAAGTAGGCCTAACAATTGGCGAGCGCGGGCCTCCTTGTCCTCGCCGAGCGCCTCGCTCAGCCATTCGGGCGCGTTGGAATACCTGTCCGTGAACGTCGGCTCCGAACCCAACCAGATGGACCGGCCTTCCTCTCTGACTCGGCGGTCATGCATCAAGACCAAATCTTCGAGACACTTTGTAGTCACGCTGGCTCGCCTCGCACCCGATTCCACGCCACCTTTGGTTGCCCCAAGGTTTCGTCGTTGGAGTGTAGCCCATGCGTCGCATCGAGATCCGCCACGTGACCGAGTACCGGTACGAAGAACCCATACGGTTGCTCAATCACCGGCTGTTGGTTCGCCCCCGCGAAGGACACGATTTGCGCATCGAGTCGTCGCGTTTGAACATCACGCCCCAATACCGCATCACTTGGTACCGGGACGTGCACGGCAACTCAGTCGCCAGCGTCGATTTCGACCATCCGACGGCAAGCCTGGTCATCACGAGCAACGTCGTGGTGCAGCACTACGACCAGGCCCCCCAAGAGCTCAACATCACGCGGGAGGCCGAGTTCTTCCCCTTCCACTACGACCCGATGGAGCAGACCGATCTGATCGTCTACCTGCTGTCGGCCTACCCGCAAGATAATACCGCACTGCGACGCTGGCTACGTGAGGTCTGGCAGCCCGGGCAGCGCTTGGAGACGGCCACGCTACTGCACACCATCAACCAGAAGATCACCAAAGAGATCGACTACGAAGTTCGAGAAGAACCCGGTGTGCAATCGCCTGCAACGACGCTGTCACGACGGCGTGGCTCTTGTCGAGACGTGGCGACTCTGTTCATCGAGGCCTGTCGCTACTGCGGATTGGCGGCACGCTTCGTCAGCGGCTACCTGCTCTCGGCCGCCGCCGTACGCGACACGACGACCACCCACGCGTGGTCCGAAGTCTACCTGCCGGGAACGGGCTGGCGCGGCTTCGATTCCACCAGTGGGTTGATGGTTGGGGGTGACCATGTGGCCGTCGCCGTGCACCGCCATCCCGAAGCGGTGCCCCCCGTCGCGGGCTCGTTCGTGGGCCCGCCAGAACCCAGCCCGCAAATGCGCGTCCACGTAACGGCAAAGGCACTGTAATCGCGCTCGAGATCAGGCGATGCCGAGGGGGGGGCGATTGGTCTCCCAAAAGTTCACGCGCCGGGCACTTTGTCGTGTGAGCTGCGCTGGTAATCGAATCCCGATACCCGCCCAACCGAATTGGGAACCCAGATTGGAATGGGCGCCGTCGCGCTTGATGTCGGGTCTCCCGCGCGGCACAACGTGCGCTTGGTGTACATGAAACGCAGAGCGCAAAGCAGCAGGCAGCTTGGTTGGGTCGGATTGGCGGTGTGGGGCTGTACCCTCGTCGGGACCACAGCATGCAGCGAGGACTCTTCGCCCCCCGGCTCGGAGGGTGCAACCGCAACGGTCGACACCGATGGGGTGGGCGGCCCTGGCGCAGCGCCCGGCGCAGGCCCGTCGAACAATGCTTCCTGCAGCAACGGCATGACGGAATGCGGCGGCCTTTGCGTCAATACCGCAGCCGACAACCTCAATTGCGGTACCTGCGGCAGCGCCTGCAACCCAGGGGAACAATGCAGCGGCGGAGCCTGCGGGTGTGCTGTCGGGTATGACGACTGCGGTGCCGGCTGCGTCGATGTGTCGTCGGACTCGGCCAATTGCGGCGCCTGCGGCTTCGCCTGCATCCCCCCCCAGGTGTGCTCGCTCGGCGGATGCAGCGACAGCTGCGCGAATGGGCTGACGGCCTGTGGTCAAAGTTGCGTGGATCTTCAGACCTCGCCGAGCAACTGTGGAACCTGCGGCATTGCGTGTGGCGGTGGAGCTTGCGTCGGAGGCGTCTGCGAGGTGAGCAATGCCGTCGAACCCTCGACGCCAGCCACGCCCGGTAACCCCCCTGCGAGCGCAGACGAGCCTGCGGTGTCGTGCGACTCGGGACTGCTGGCTTGCGGAGGCAATTGCGTCGACCCCACCGCCGATCCCGGCAACTGCGGTGCCTGCTACAATGCATGCCCCACCGGGACGTGTGAAGACGGCGTCTGTCCAACAGTCAAAGACTGCTACGCGCCGACGGAGGTCAGTTCGACCACCCTCGCCGACTTCGAAGACTACGATGGAGCGACGGACATCGGCGACTACGGCTTCGCCTTCAACGGCGATCCTGGGACGGCCGACGCGGTATACGCTGGGCCCTACTTCTACGACGACGCCACGGGAAGTCCCACTCATTCCATGGTCCCTGGAGCGAACGACAGCATGTACGCCGTCAGCACCTCGAACTCCGAAGCGACTGACTTCGGTGGCGGTATGGGACTGTGGATGGGCTGCATCGACGCCAGCGCCTACGATGGGATCTCGCTTTGGGTCCGCGGCTCGACGCCTACCGGCACGGCACACTTCTCTCTGGCCATGGAGGAGACGACCCCGCCGCTTGCTGACGACCCTGCCGGTGGTGGCACCTGTGAAGCCACGGCGGAGGGCGACTGTGCCGTCGGTGGCGTAGACATTCCCGTCACTTCAACCTGGACACAACTGCAGATCCCTTGGGCGTCGTTCACCGGCGCCACGGCAGGCGGCGGCATGGCTGTGGCGGTGGATGGCCACAACATCACCGGCATGACCTTCCAAGTGGCGCTGAAGTACGTCGCGTCGGATCCGAGCGACCCGGACAGCGAATACTTGCCCGAGTCAGGCGGCTACGATCTGCAGGTCGACGACATCGAATTCATCGAACCAGGCGTCTGCGCCGACGGCGAAGAGCTCTGTGGGGTTGGCTGCGTCGACTACCAGACGGACCACGACCACTGCGGCGGCTGCGGCGCCATGTGTGACGCAACGCGTGTGTGCGAGGGTGGTACCTGCGTGTGTCCGTCAGGCTACACGGACTGCAATGGCGAATGCACCAACCTGGACATCGACGCCCAAAACTGCGGCGCTTGCGGGGCAAGCTGCACGGGCCCCTGCGAAGGCGGCTCGTGCCAAGAGAGCACTTGCACCGCGGGCATGGATCCTGTGACCGAGGTCTGCGCGGACGCCGAAATGATCACCGTCGGCAAGTACTGGCTGAACGACAACTGGTGGGGAGCCGAGGGTGCCTCGGGAACCCAATGCGTGTGGGACACTTGCTCCTCCGGCAACACCATCGGCTGGGGCACGAGCTGGGATTGGAGCGGCGGTAGCGCCAGCCAGGTCAAGTCCTTCGGTAGTGTGGTCTTGGGCTGGCATTGGGGCTGGGAGCTGCAGAACACCGGCCTGCCCTTCCAGCTGTCGGAGAACCCCGACGTGACTTGCGGCTGGACGTACACCGTCGACGCCACGGGAACGTTCAACGTGACCTACGATTTGTTCACCTCATCCGATCCCGAGGGCGCGGGCGATCCGAGCGAAGAGATCATGATCCTACTTCGAGATGTCGATGGCAGCGCCGGTGGCCTCGGCAACCTGGTCGCCGAAGTCAGCGTCGCGGGCACCAATTGGCGCCTGTACGACGGTTCCAACGGCTACTGGAGCGTCTACCAGTTCATCCGAACCGCCAATGCCGAGACGGGCGCAACTTTCAACCTGATGGACTTCCTGAACGACCTGATCGCTCGCGGGATGTTGTCAGCCGACAAGCACCTGCTCAGCATCCAGGCCGGCACGGAGGTGTTCCAAGGTTCCGGACGCCTCGATACGAGCTCCTTCTACTGCAACATCGAGTAGCCAACGCTCAACGCTGGCGCCCCAAGCACCTCGGGTTACAAGGAGCGCAGGTAGGCGACCAGGTCGCCGAGCTCTCGTTCGGACAAGGACGACACGACGCCATGTTGGTCACCCCCACCACAGCCACTGAAACGCTCTTGGAGCGTCCCCGCGCAGCCATCGTGCATGAGCGGTGAGCGAAGTCCAACACCGACCAACGAGGGTGTGATGAAGCGCCCGCCGGTGGCAACGTCGTAGAGCAACCGGTCCGTGTACTTGCTGCCTGAGTGGCATTGGTCGCAGGCCAGGGTGGGGTCCTTGAAGAGCGCAGCTCCGCGCTGAACGGCTGAGGGATCGAGCGCGGGTGTCAGCTTGGCCACCGGAAGCGTATCGAGCCACAAACGAAGGTTGTCGACCTCGTCTATGGTCGGAGCGACCAGACCCATGCGCCGAACCATCACATCATCGATCAGGGACCAGAAGGTCGACAGTTCCCCACCCCAGTGATACGGCGCGCGGTCGCTGACTCCGCCCATCAGCGATTGGGTTCGTCGCGCGCCAAACTGTCCAAAGAGCCACGTGTGTCCGTCTTCCTCCCCCTCAGGGTGACAGGAAGCGCACGACACTCCGGCGTCGTTGTTCTTGTAGAACCAGCTCAAGGCGTTATTGTCTCGCGACTCGTCGCTCAGTTCGATACTGCGCCCGTCCTCGAACTCGAGCGTGGCTGGTTGTCGTGATTGAACGACGTATTGACCCCGCGGGTCGAAGGCTACCGCCACCGGCTGGCCAGGCACGCGAAACGCATCCTCGGAAAGTCCGCAGTCGCCGGGCAACGTGTCACCCGCTCCGGCCATGAGTTGCTCCCGGTCGATCAGATAGAGCGTGGGGCGGCGTGTATTCATCGCCCAGATGTTGCCCATCGCCAGCAGCGCCAGCCTCGCACCGTCGCCGGAAATCGCAACGTCGAGCGGTCCCGTCGCACTTGCCAGGCTGCGAGTCACTCGAGCCAACGCCCCAGCCGTCGTATCCCCAAGGAACTGCGCTTGGCCCTCGATGGCGGCTTGTGGCGTGGCAAAGGTGATCGAAGGTCGGATCAACGTCTGGCTGCAGGCGTTGCTAGAGTAGTACGCCGGCCTGACACCTGGACTGGGAGCCGGTGGGCCCAGGGTTGCGGTCGAAGCATCCTGATGCACGATCGCTACGCCTCCGCCTGGAGCGGCAACCGTTCGAAAACCGCTGTTGACGGCAAAACCCGCGGACTTCTGGGCAAGAACGCCGAGGCGCGTCGCGTTGTGCTCCCGGTCCACCACGATGACGTGGGTCGAAGTGAAGCGCGTCACTACGAGTTCGTCACCCGTGACCACGACATCGCGCAGATCGTCGTCGAGCTGCAGCTCCCAGCGCGTCTCGAGCGTGTTCGGGTCGAGGCCCAGCAGTTGACCTGAGCGGCAAGCGAGCACGAGCGCTTCCGTAGTCGCGTCCCACGCGATGCCGGTGGGCGCGCCACAAACCCCATCGCGCCGCATCGAAGTCTTGGCGAGGGCATCCACTCGCACCAACGCGTTTCGTCCACGTGCGATGACGAACAGAATGCCATCAGGCCCCTCCACCAGGCGACCCGGTAGGTCGTACTCCTGCAAAGACATGGTGCTGACCTCGGACGACGCCACGTCGACGAGAAACACCGCGTCGCGATCAGGATCGGCCGCGGCCGCCATCCGACCATCGCGCGTCACGACCAAGGTGCCACCCAAGAAGGGCGCGTTGCGCTGCGCCTCAGCCGTCGTGTAGTCCACGCTTTCGGACTCCGGTGGTTCCGCGCACCCGCCCACCAAGACGCACATGGCGCCTGCCAACGCTTTTGCCGAACCCAACCTCCAGCGCCCGAGCATGGCGCCAGCATAGCAGGACGGTACCGGCAATGCGGGGACCGTTGCCTCGAAGGGCACACGCTAGGCGTCGATGCTCGATGAATCAGATCGCACTATCCGATTCACTCCGCAGAGTTAGCGTCGTGAAACACCCAGTCGCCGTCGCCAGTCGTGGCGGCAAGCCCTATGACAAGTTTGGGAAATTGCGACAGCATGGGATCTACTGCTCAATATCGGCTACTCGTGGCATGGTCCAATGCGATGCGCGCCCGCACGAAAGCCTGGTGGACACCACTCGTTGGCTTCGTCGCGTGTACGGACCCTTCTCCCAGCGCCGTCGAATTGAACGACTCGTTTTCCAACGGAGGCGCGCCCAATCTCGCGGGTAGTCGGGAAGCGGCTTGCGCCGATTGGACGCGCATCGTCGACCCGGCGCTGCGTGCCGTTGCTCAGGCTGCGGCTGGCAGCACCACTGGCGCTGTCAGAACGTTGAACGCCGACAGCTCCGGCATCGTGTCACTCGCGGGCATCGAATGCCTGGACAGGGTCGAGAGGATGCACCTCGCGGGTAACGCCATCGTCGACCTTTCTCCCCTGCAAGACTTGCCCAATCTGCTGGAGCTCGACGTCGCCAACAATCCGCTGTCGGGACTGGAAGGACTACGAGACGCGCCGCTGCTCCGACGTTTGACAGCTGAGCGTTGTAGCCTCACGAGCGCCGAGGTGCTCAGCTCGTTGCCCACACTGCAGCACGTCGCCCTGCAGGACAACCAGATCACCGTCGTGCGCCTGCCCGAAGCAGACTCGAAGCTGGTCTCGCTGAACTTGGGGCACAATTCACTCGCGCGTCTCGACGACATCGGCGGTGAGCTACGGTACCTCGAGAGTGCGCTCTTCAACGACAATCAACTCGTCGACATCTCGGGTATCGAGTCGCTCTCGCTCGTGCGCACACTCGACCTCCAAAACAACCAAATCACCGACGCGACGCCGATCGGGGCATTGACCAGACTCGAGGGCCTCGATCTGAGCAACAATCCGCTCGAGGCCGTCTCGGCGCTCGATCAATTGGAGCTCCTACAATCACTCGTCATCAACGCAGCACAGCTGACGACGTTGGAGTTCTTGAGCGGCGCTTCTCAATTGGTCGAGCTCTTCGCCAACGACAACGCCATCGTCGACGTTTCCCCCCTCCGCTCGCTGCGTCACTTGGAGACGCTGGAGCTGTCCAACAACGCCATCGTGGACCTCACCCCACTGGCAGAGAACGTCGACATCGGCCTGGAAGTCACCGTCCATTTGAGCGGCAATCCCCTGGACTGTGAGGGGCAGGCGGAAAACTTGGAGGCGCTGCGCGTACGGGGAGCCAGCGTGCTTTCCGACTGCGCGCTCGGGCAGTGACCCGTGGCGACACGGCCCGCGGAGATCGAGCCGGGTCAGGGCAAAGGCCCCACCGAGAACCATCGCGAAGACCAACCGAGCCGCGCCGTGTGAGCTCATCGGAGAGCACCCAACACCCCAACCGCTACTCCACCACGAACTCCACGCGGCGATTTCTCGCGCGGGCCTCGTCGTCCGTGCCGTCCTCGAGGGGTTTGTCAGGACCGTAGCCTTGGGCACTGAGCCGCTGCGGACTCACCCCTTTGTCGACCAGGTAACGCTTGACGGATTCTGCCCGTTGCTCGCTGAGCCGCATGTTCACTTCGCGCGGCCCTGTGTCGTCGGTATGACCTTCGATTCGAATCTTCTTGACGTCGGGGTTCGCCTTCATCGTCAATGCCACCTGATCCAACAACGAATGCGATTCGGGCTTGAGCTTGGCTGACCCCGTCTCGAACTTCACGGTGTCCAAGATCTTGAAGCGCCCCTCTTCGTAGACCACGCGCGCGTCGCCGGAGTCTGGGCAGCCATCTTCGTCATCGACGCCATTGATCGTTTCTTTGGCTTCGGGACACTCGTCGTCGACGTCGGGTACACCGTCGCGATCAGAGTCGGGATCTTCCTCTGGGCAGCCGTCATCATCTTCGATGCCGTCGCGATCCTCGGCGTAGTTCGGACACTCGTCTTCGGCGTCGGCGATACCGTCATGGTCGCTATCGTGGGAAGTTGGCGTGTAGCGCACCCCGAAGAACACGCGAAAGGTGGGCACGCCGTAGCCTTCGATGATGCCCAGACCTGGACCTCCGATCAGCTCCCACTCGTCGTCGGGGTTGTGACGGAGGAAGGCGAGCAGCTCGAGGGGAGCCTCTTCCGCGTCGAGCTCGGCCAACCCCATGCCGCCATTGAGTTCAGCGCCGAGTTCGGTCTTGCCGTCGTGACCCCCGAAACGGTAGCCCACGGCCAGGGCGTACGTCAGCTCGTCACCAACGACGACGTTGAAGAAGTCGCTATCCTCCCGAAACGCGGCGCCGACGTTGCCTCCCACTCGCAATCCGCCGCGGAAACGGTGGTCGACGATCACTTTGGGCAGCACTTGCACGCCCCGGTTGCTGCCCGAGAAGTCACCCGTATGAGTGGGCGCGCGGACCTCAGCGGCCAACGCCAAACCTATCGAATCTCGATCATCGAGCAGCTGTAACTTGGGAACGACACGCAGATCACCCAGACCGGCAAAGGACGGCTCCGTATCGCCCTGCTGCAACAGGTACACGGGGAGTCCCAGACCGATCGAGAAAGACCTCGCCAACGACAGCGAACCGATGAGGTCGAGTCCCATGCGTCCAGCGACGAACTGCTGCGTCACGTTGCCATCCGCGTCGACGGCGACCAGCGAGTTGCGTTGGTAGTTGATGAAGGCCCCCAGTTCCCATGGGTCGTCGAGGTGCCGGGTATCGGCGCCTTCCGCCGTGACCCAACCGTCGTGGGTGACGGCGGGCTTGAATCTCTCGGCGTCGACCTGCGCTCGCGCCCGTGCAGCGAACAACGACGCCCCGAGCGCCAACAGCACCACGAGCCCGGCCCGCAACCATCGCTCAGCGCCGCGCATCACGACGTCCCTCCCTGGCGCGCGCGCCAGACGAGTATGCCTCCGAGCAAGAGCAGCCCGACCCACGCACCCTGCCTTCGACGCTCAGGTAGCCCAACGGCGTTGCAGTTGAAGGCACCGCCTTCGACCTGTTCGTCCTCCGCCAGCTCGATGGCGTCGCCGTCAGCGTTGCTGCCGGGCCGCGAGCTCGTCGTCGAGCCGTCACTGCAGCGTCCGTCTGGGCCGCAACGCATGCCACTCTCGCACATCCCGTCGCTGGTGCAGGCCATACACGTGCCGCCCGTGCACACCATGCCGTCCGTGCAGTTCGCGGCGTCGGTGCACTCGCCGCCATCGCGTACGACGCAACGCCCGTCCGTCGTGCAGCGTTCGCCGTCTGCACAATCGGCATCGTCTTCGCACGAGCGTGGGTAGACGCAGTTGCCTTCGATGCATACGCCATCGAACGGACAGTCAGCGTCCACTTGGCAGTCGCCCGAGGGCTCTACCTGATCTGGGATCTGATTGCCGTTTGCGTCTCTGGGGACGCAGGCGCCTTTGTCGCCGAGGTCCAGATCCGCTTCTCGGGCGTTCGTTCGGTATGCCCCGCGGACGAACAGGTCGGACTCGCAGGCGAATTCGAGCTCGATTGCGTCGAAGTCCAGAGCAACCTGCAAGTACCCATGCTGTACAGACCCGAGACGCAGCGGATCGGCGTCCGTACCGGACTCCACATCCGCCATCAGCGGCGAGTCGGGATGTTCGATGAACGTGTTGGACGCGTCATCCCAGTTCCAGACCCCGAGCAGACTATCGTCACCCTGCAGAGCAATGACGTGGTCGTAGCCGCCCTCGGTCGGATCATCCACGAAGCTGGCTTCGAGCTCCTCGGCGGCCGCACTACCGCCCGTATCCGCATCGCGGTCCACATCGATGAAGACATACAGACGCAAGTCGTTGTCCGGGGCCTGATCCGCGGACACATAGGCGCGGAACCAGAACAGATCGTCACTCGTCGTGGCGTACGCCGTGCGCCAGTCGAGCACTTGTTCGGGGGGGTTGAAGGTATCCAGACCGTCCCCCGCAACATCTTCGCTCCCGAAGGGCCAGTCATCTTCCCCCGTTCGGTCGACGGCTACCAGCTGATGCGGCAGCGGTGTGCCTCGAGGCACCATCCAACTTTGCGCAGTCGCGGTCGCACTCCAGCCAACGACGACTGCGATGACCAGCCCCTTGTTCTTGATCGACATCGGTTTCTCCTCGGACCCTCGCCCCGAGTTTCCTCAATCGCCCGTACTTGGCAACGACGAGAGGAGCTTTCTCCACGCCAACCGGTCGAGGACGTGCGGCAATACTGCAGGTCGAAACGGTTACCAGTCGGACGCTGTGTAGCCGCTGGCCACACTGTGCCGGAATGAAGGAGCCGCTCGGTTGCATGCCGCGCCCGAAGCGACGGCGTGACTCGATGCTGGTAGCGAGAGCCACAGCACGGACGGTAGCGCCAGTTCAGCGGAGGTTCTGCGTCCGCCTGCGTTGAAATCCGAGGAACACGCGCGTGCGGGCTCGACACGGCAGCACCTCGTTTCGTGCCCCGACATTTTCTTCGCAACTGGGAGCGCGCCCAATCCGACTGCCCTCTGTCACTCAAACGAAGGAGTCGATCATGAATCACGCAGGACACGCGGCACATTTCCTACAACGGGTCGACCGCTTGAACGGCACCCACGCGGAGCTCGCCCTGGGCCTCTATCGCGACCACGGCTTGGTGAAGTTTCTGCTTTCTCGCGCCCACTTACCTTCCCGCGGAAAGCGAGTCGCGCTGTCCCTCGACGACCCGAAAGAAGGCCCCTTCATCATCGTCACCCGAGAGGGCAAGTTCGTCACTTGCCTTGGGCGCGGTATGCACATCCCTCACTGGCAACCGCTCGTCAAGCGCAGCGCTCTGGACAAGCTCAGCGAAGAGGCTCACGAACTGCGCCGCTTGATCGACGAGTCGGCGAAGGGCAACCGCTCCAACACCGAGCGTCTGCTGCAGCGTGTGCTCCACGCAGGAGACAACCTCTGTGTGGAGGACTTCGACGAGCTGTGCAGCTGGGGCCCACTGCTGGGGGATATCTACCTACGCGGCATGTTGGGTTCCTTCAAGAAGATGAGAGAGACGTATGGCTTGTTGTGTATGAAGCGGCGCAGAGCCAAACGCTGCGACTCCCTGCTGCGCAAGCATTGGCAGGCAACCTGGGCGGCCCACCACTTCCTGGGACTGCTCGGCATGGAACGGAACGTCCTGCTCAACGCGAGCAAAAGCGTCTTGGCAGAGGGCAAGCTGGAGCTGCTCGCCTACCTCGTCGCGGAGCCAATGGCAACGTCTGCGCTGCCCTTCGCCCTTCGCGGTGCTTGGCTCGCGGCAAAGTTGCCCAGAGCGTTCATCAAAGCCCTCGAGCACACTTACCAACACCCGACGACCCTGGAGACTCTGTACGGTTGTTGTTTTGGGCTATCAGCCCTGGGCATTCGCCATGCGCATCACCGGCGCGAAGTCAGAGAACACCTCTCCCAGCCACCTGCAGAACAACGCTGGCACTCAGGTGGCCTCGCGCGCGCAATAACCCAACTGTTCCCGCAAACGCTTCGACCAGACCACATTCGCAACACCCGAGACGGACTCGACAGGCACGCCAACGCAACCTTCGAGCACATCGCAGCCCAAGTCGGTGGGGCTCAGGCCCAGCAAGTCCGTGGCGCTCCTCTCGAGATCCGACGCGCGGTGCTGTACAATACTCCCCGCGCGCTATTCGGCTCGCCAAACGGGCTCAGCGCGGGGGTAGCCTGGCTGACCCAGGTGTCCACCAGTGAGCCCCGAGACTGCTACTTGCCGCGCGAGTACACATCCCAAGCCCCAGACTTCGATCTGAATCGGGCACTGGCGTTGTATGAGGTCCGCCGCAGCGGAGACACGCAACGCAGGCCTGTTCCTTTCATCTCCGAGACGTGCCCCGGGCGTAACGACGCGTGCACTTGCGGCAGTGGCAAAAAGTACAAGCGCTGTTGCGGTCTGAATTGAAGCACTCTCACATGCCCAAGCCGCACTTCATTCGTGTCCCGACACCCTCGACGTCAGCTTTGCACGTGCGTTTGCCGTCACTGCCGCTATGGTCATCTCCTCTCTCGTGGCGAAGGACTCGATGGGGCTGTACAAAGACGCAGACGGCGAAGCACGGGCACTCGCCAGCTACGATCGCACGATGTCGCTGTGGCCCGTTGAATACGAGGACCTATGGCTAGCGACCGACTACGGTGTCACGCACGCGATCGCATCGGGGCCGACTGATGGGTACCCCGTCTACCTGTTTCCGGGGCTCTTTGCCGACGCAACGATGTGGTTTGCCAACGTTGGCGTCCTGGCGGAGAGGTATCGGGTCATCTGTCTCGATCAGATAACGTATGGCGGCAAGAGCAAGCCGAGCCAGACGCCGGTGAAGTCGCTTGCCGATTACTGCGTCTGGTTCCGCCAGCTCCTCGAGCGACTTCGGCACACCCAAGTGGCGGTTGGCGGCCTTTCCTACGGTGGCTGGCTAGCCCTGGCACTGGCGCGCGAGACCCCAGCTTCGATCGCCGCCGTGATGCTACTGGACCCCTCCGAGACGTTCATCAGGATGGACGGTGGGATCGCTTGGCGTGGGTTCTGGCACTTCGCGTTTTTTCCTTCCCGCAAGAAGTACCGTCGGTTCTTCGAGTGGATGGGCGGCGGGTACAGTAGCCCCGAATCCGACACCTGGCTCGAGCATCTGCTGGACGTCATCCAGTACGGATCAGTCGGCATGTTCGACATCCCCCAGCATCGCATCTACTCCGCCGATGACTTGCGCACCGTGACCATGCCCACGTTGATCGTCGCCGGAGGACGGCCGGTGGTGTACAAGGACCCCGCGCGCTTGGCGCGCGCCGCTGCGCTGGCGTTGCCGCACGCCGAGATCGAAATCGTCGCGGGTGCTGGCCACAGCGTCAACGTCGAAAAGGCAGACCAAGTCAACGCGAAGCTCGTTCAGTTTTTGAACCGTTGTTGCGAGAAGCGTGTTGCAAGCTAACGAGGTACGCCGCAACGAGAATGGGTTGCCACGTGTCATCGATTCGTCTCGGAGCGACTGGGCGCTCCCTAGGCGTTGGCACAGGCCTCCGACGTGCGAGCATCGACCAGTGACGAAAAGACCCCGCCTGGGGAGTGCATCATGGGGGCCAGCTGCTGAGCGATGCGTGCTCGACAGCGGGGGTAGGTCTTGGGAGTGAACAGACTATCCTGCTCCCAGCGCGAAGCGTCCAAACCCACACCCCACGCGTTGAGCCAAGGAGCCCCGAGCGCCTCCGGCAGCCGCGCCGGTTGCGTGTCGTCCACCGCCAGCAAAAAGAGCACTTGGGCGAGCTCTTCCAGGAGCGCCAGGTTACGTCGGTGATCTTCCTTCAGAGTTTCCTGGTCCTTGCCTGGCTTCAGGTTTCTCTCCCGCACCTCGACGAGGAACGGCAACGCGAAGTAGTCGATGTATTCGAATCCGACACGACCCTTCGACTGCGTCGCCCAATCCAGAAAAAGCTGCTGCATGCGCCGCCCGAGGAAATAGAAGCGCCCAGACAGGACACCCGCCGACTTGCGACGCCCGGGGTCGGCGAACAAGTCGTTGTACATCAAAGGAGCGCTGAAGCCCCAGCCCGCAATCGTATCCCAGAGGACCTTGAGGGCGGTGACGGTGCCATTGCCGAGGCATCCGTAGAGGCTGGTGATGAATTCCTCCAACCCGTTGCTGAAGGAAAGATATGCGTCGTTGTAGTCTTCGATCTGGCGCTTCGCGTCCACCGTCCCCCAACCCGCACTCTCTGCGACGATCAGGTGGGTGGCCAGGGTGTTGCCGAAACCGATCAGGTCGGTGCCAGGAGAATAGAAAGGGTCGGGGAAAGCGCCGGCCTCACCCACGCACGCCCAGCGCTGCTCGGAGAACACCCTTTGGCAACGATAGGAATAGCGTGGCATCTGCACGAAGTCCGTCGGAGTGATGCCCTGCAAGTGGCACGCGAGCGTGGGTTCGTTCTGCTCCAACCACGACAGCATCCTTTCCCACGTACCGTAGGAGCTCGTCGGGTGAATCGACTGCTCGCTGACCACCCCGACACTCGTGTACCCGGACCCCAACGCTATGATCCAGATCCAATAACCGGGTCCACAGATATGATTGGTCGAGTTGTAGCGGAGAGCCTTGGGCACTCGCTGGTGCCATGACGAGCGCTCCTTGGGAACGAAATCCCCGACGTCAAAGCGAGTGGCAAGGCGGAACCAAGCAGCACCGCGTCGTGGATCTGCCCGTTGGGCCGTGCCCAACTTCTTTTGGAGCAAGCGCCGTCGACCGGTGGCATCGATCAGCCAACGCCCCGATAGTGAAAGGCGCTCACCCTGAGCGTCGTGACAGCAGACGACGTGGGGAGCGGCGGATTCCGACAACTCCACTTCGGATACGGCGCAGCCCTCGAACAAATGAGCCCCGGCGCTTTCGACCAGGCCACGCAGCTCTTGCTCGAGCACTCCCCGATCGATCTGATAGCTGAAGGGCTCGAGGAAGTGCGACGGACCAAGCTCAGGTCGACTCTCGAAGGGCCCACGCGGATCGCCGAAGAAGAAACGCAGCCCCAGCTTGCGCACGTGACGCGCCTCGAGAAGACTCTCGAGGTCCAGTATCTTCGCCAGGTAATGCGACCCGACTTCCACCGTCGATTCACCGACCTTCAGCGCAGCCGGGGGTAGTGGCCGTGTCAAGCGATCGATCAGAGCGACCTTCAGCGCCGGCTCCGCGCGCAACAACTGGCGCGCCAAGGTCAATCCCGCCAGGCCAGCACCACAAATCAGCACGTCGTAGGGCACAGTGTTCTCTTCCGCATTCCCCGCATGTGAGTTCACCCTCGCCACATGTCCCTCGGAGTCAAGCACTGCGACACTTCGAGCAGTACTGCGCGAGGGTGGACACCGCAAGCAATGAGCCCGTTGTCGGTGCAGCCGCCTCTGACCCGATGCTGGTTCAGCGAACTCGGAACGCGCCGGGACGCCTTCTCTTGTGGCAACGCCACCACAGAGGGGCCATCACCTAGCCCATGTCCGGCGGGCTGCGTCGCACCGTCGCGACGCACCGCGTCATGACATGATTGCTAGCCAGTTCTGGCTACCAGCCCACAAACGCCAGACAGGCGAGGATTCCGGCGTCGGAGGTATCGTATGGGGGGCTTGACGGGACCCGCCTCCACCTAGACCATGGGAGGAACAACGGTAGTTCCTCCTGTGATCGGCGATCGAGTTCGAGAATGTCGAAGAAGGCGCTAAGCGAGTCGATACGCTCTTGGTTGCCGGGCCTTGGTGACAACCCGTCGGGTTTGCGTCCCCCCAGCGACACCGAAGGCCAACCAGTGTTCAAGGTCCCGCCGCGTTTCAAGCTGCTCGGACTGCTGGGAAGCGGCGGCATGGGAAGCGTGTACCGTGCCCATGACTCTGAGCTTGCTCGGGAGGTCGCGCTCAAGCGCTTGCATGATTTGACTCCCGAGCAGAATCACCGGCTCCGTACCGAGTTCCGAGCGCTCGCGAATGTCGTCCATCCAAACCTCGTCGAACTGTATGAGCTATGGGCCGACGAGGAGGTTTCCTTCTTCACGATGGAGCTGATCGTCGGGCGCGACTTCTGCTCATACGCCCAGGACATACTGACGAAGCAACCATCGGGGTGGGACACGTTTCGAGACCTGAGTCGTCAACTGGTTCAAGGTGTGGTCGCCATTCACGCGTCGAACCAGCTGCACCGAGACGTCAAGTCACCGAACGTGTTGGTCACCGAGGCAGGACGGGTCGTTCTCCTGGACTTCGGACTCGTAACCGCGCTCGCTGACGGCCCTAGTTCATCCAACGCCTGGGCAGGAACCTTCCAATACATGGCACCAGAGGTAGCTTGGGGGGAGACAGCCGAGGCCGCGTCGGATTGGTATTCCCTGGGCGTGACTCTGTACGAAGCCATCACCGGGCGACTGCCGTTTTCTGGAGCGCCATTTCAGATGCTGCAGCAGAAGAGGGAACACGAATACCCACCGATTGACGTAGCCACGACCGGGGTGCCGGAGTCCATGGCACACCTGGTTCACAGCTTGCTCGATCCCGACCCGTCACACCGCCCCAATGGCGACGCCTTGTTGGCGTACTTTCAATCGGGTCGGGGGCGAAGCGTCGCGTACCCAACGAACCTCCTGCCCGCACCGTCGCATCGGACTCACTTCGTGGGGAGACAATCCGAACTTGCACGCCTGCATCAGGTGTTGAACGAACGGGAACGCTCAGAACCTCGCATCGTCACAGTGAGCGGAGCATCAGGGATTGGCAAATCCGAGCTCATGCGCCAGTTCAGCGAAGAAACTGCCCGGGGCACGAAAGTGCTCGTCGTTCAAGGGCATTGCCAGCCGCACGAGACGGTACCGTTCAATGCCCTGGACGGGGTGGTCGAAGGACTTGCGCGCTTTCTGAAGGAGGCACCAACCGAGGACCTCGTGCGCTTGTTGCCGCCCGACGCCGACGCCCTGCAGCGCGTGTTTCCCGTCTTCAGCGGTGTGGAAACCGTGGGGCGCACGTCCCACACCTCGATCGAAGAGCGCGCCGCACTGAGGCGACGCGCGGCGCGAGCTCTGAGAACACTTCTTACCGAGATTGCCAGAGAGCGCCCCCTGGTCGTGTGGATCGACGATGCCCAGTGGGGAGATGACGATAGTGGTCTTTTCCTCAAGGAACTGTTCCGCAGAGACGCTCCACCACTGATGCTCGTACTGAGTTATCGTTCCGGCGCGAGCGCCGCCAGTCCGTGTCTCGAGGCGCTCGAGGATATGCCTGCGATTGCGCCAAGTTGGCGCTATGACATCAGCCTCGAGCCACTCTCCCAGGGCGAGAGTCGCCAGCTCGTCCGCAAGATCATCGGTGAGAGCGACGAGAACAGCACGGCTGATTCATTGGTCGATGATGCGGGCGGACTGCCCTTCATGTTGTGTGAGCTCGGCGGATACCTGGCTTCCTACGCGCAGCACGAGCGCCCAACCTCTGCACCTCAGCTAGCCGAAATCATCGAACGCAAACTCAGCGGCTTGCCAACGAGCGCATGGGACATTCTTCAGGTGTACGCACTCGCTCGCGGTCCCTTGCACCCAGACGTGGCACTTTCTGCGATCGGCAAGGCAAACGAGCGACACGTACTACTCACGCTCGAGAAGCTGGGTCTGATCCGCACCGTTTCAGTGGAGGTGGGCGACGCCCAGATCTACCACGACCGCATTTGCACATACATCGTCGAGCGGCTTGGAGACGACCTGCGCCGAGAACGCCACAGACAACTGGCCGAAGCAATGCTCCTGCAACCCATTGTCCCACTGACGCAAGTGGTGGAGCACTATCTCGAGGCGGAAGATGCGGCCACGGCCAAACGCTACATCGTCCCAGCGGCACGAGCCGCAGATGCCGCATTTGCGTTCGATCAAGCGGCGCGTCTGTACCAGAAGGCAATCGACCTCGGGTGTAGTGACGTCAGCCAACCCGAGCTTCATACTCGTTTGGGCCAAGCACTCATGAGTTCAGGAAGGGCTCACCGTGCAGCCCTCGCATTCCAATCGGCGGCGTCGCTCGTCGAATCGCAGGCTACTCATGACCGTCAGCACGTGCTCTCACTGAGGCAGAAGGCTGCGGAGCTGTTTCTCCAGAGCGGCTACAACGCCGAAGCAGCCGAATCTTTGACCATGGTCTTGAACGAGTTCGGTTTGCCGATGCCGAAAACACGGCAAGAGGCGGTTCGGCGAGCCACCTTGCTACGTTTCCGACAAGCCTTGACGCCCCTGCAGCAGGTTCCGTCGAAGCGGGATGCCATGGCGAAAGCGCGCGGTGAGGCCCTGTGGGCGGTGACCATGCGCTTGGGATTGATCGATCACGCGCGCATGGGTCTGTTCGCTGCAGAAGGTGTTCAGTACGCGCGACGCTCAGGGGACCGCAGTGCGATATCCCGAGCCTACGCGACGGAAGCTGGCTTCACTGCGCTTTACCCCTTGGACTACTTTCAGAAGCGGTCAGACCGCATGCTCGAAATAGCTGCCGAGCTTTGCGACTCGAAGTCAATCATAGACAGCGCCCACCTGGCTTGGGGTCGAGGGGCAGTGGCCTGGCTTCGCTGCGATTGGAAGACCGCAACCAAGCATTTCGACACTCAACTCGAAACGTTGCGCAAGTCGCATCAACGTCTCACCTTCGACATGGCTCTGTGTGAGATCTGGAGGCTTTCCGCGGTAGCTTTCCTTGGCGACCTTGACCGCCTGCGCAGCCGACTCAGCGAGATCGCGGAGGAGGCAGATCAACTTGCCGACCGCTACATGGGGCGCGTCAGCAGATTGGGGGAACAGACCATCGTGTGGCTGGCGGATGATCGAGCAGGGCACGCGATACAGCTCGCCGACGACACGCTACCCTGGATGCCGCCCGAGTACTCCACTCCGCACTACCATCATTATCTGGCCACCGCTCAGGCCCTTATCTACCAGGGAAAGGGACGCGACGCTTGGCAACGCACGGAAATCGAGTGGCCCAAGCTCAAGTCAGCCTTGCTTCTGAGCTGCAATGGCGTTCGAGACGAACTCGCGCAACTACGGGCCCGATGTGCCCTGGCTGCAGCGGAAGAAACGCAGGCGGGAGCAGAACATGCCAGATCCCGCGCTTCATCCTTGCTGCGCGAGGCGCGGCGTCTCGCCAACACGATCGCGCACCATCGCGTCGCGTGCGGCGCCGGTTGGTCCGCGCTGATACTTGCGGGCGTCGAGAGGCTCGAAGGTCGGCAGGAACGTTGCCTCGAGCAGCTCGAACGTGCGGCGCGCGAATTCGCGGACCAAGAAATGCGTCTGTACGAACTCAGCGCGCGATGTGCGCAGCAACTCGTCGCTGGCAGCAGCGCCGACCACCCTTTGGCTCAGCTCAGCGCTGCCGGAGTCAAGAACCCTCGAGCCATGGTGCGCTTGTTGGCGCCAGGATGCGTTCCTACAACTTCTGGTTAGGGCCTGCAAACTCCATCGCAAGGTCTGGCACCGCGTCCGGCGCAAGCAGGCGGTCTTTCTGCCCCAAGTGGTTGCCGCGTTCGATCAAGAAGCGGCTGCCGCTGCGCGTACGACGCTCGAAGCGCTCCACCGTCTCGACATTCGCCGGCACCGAGCCGGGAGTGCCCTTCTTCGTCTTGAGCACCACTACCGTGACCTGCTCGCCATAGCCGACCCCGTCGTTGGTCAACTCGATGCCTTTCGTATAGGGATAGATGCGGGCCTCATCGGCGAGCATCGTGGGATCGATCTCGTCACCTTTCTCGTCGCCTTCCCCGGGTGCTGGCTCTCGTGAACGCCCTTGATACTTTTCGCCAGCTCGCTGCGCGTTCTTGGTGGCAACGATGACGTCACTCAACGGAAAAGCGTCCAGATCAGCAATGAGCTCGCTTTGTCCTTCGTATTCTTCTTCGTTCATTGGACCTCCAATCCCAACGCTGGGGTATCTTTTGCCCTAGGTAAACTCAGCTGAAAGGCGCCGCAGCCTTCGCATGATCGAAATCGGATCGAGTGGGTCTTCAGGGCCACCGCGGCCAAGGGTGTCGAGCAGCCTGTCGACATCCAGAATGTCGACAATGTGCGGCAGTCCGCGAGACACGAGTGTTTGGTCAAGCTCGAGAAACCAATCGAAGTCCTCCACCTCGTAGTCCTCCGGGTTCCAAGTATCGCAGTGACTGCCGCGATAGCGGTGCTGGTGCTCACCGTCAGTGCACTTCTCCGAGTGTTCGAGAATGGCATTGACCGCATGTCGGGCGGACTCGTTGGCCGCCTCCATGGTCGGAATCCGAGTGTACGTCTTCATGTACATGCCACACAGCACCCAGCCGTGCTCCACCTGATACCCCTTTTCCGGGTCCCCCGGGCGTCCTGACCAGCCCGTTGGAGATGCGATGTGAAAGGGGCTCTTGTTCGTATACTTCTTCTTCTCGCTCTTTCCGTCCTTCTCATACTCGAGGAACTCGTCGAGATGCCAATAGATAGGTTGGGGGATTCGGTTTGAAGACGAACGCGAACCAAGACGAAACCGTGACTTGACCGAGTCGCGCCCTGACCCTTTCACGCTCTTCTCTATCTGGTACCAGACCTCCTGGGCTATCTCATCCGGCCGGCACTTCCATGCAGGCTTGCGGATCTTCTCGCCCTCCTTGTCCCAAATGCCGATGATCGCGGAGAGGAGCCCTCGGAAACCGTGCTCCCAGTCCGTACGATCCTCCCAGAAACGCACCTGAGAGATCGACGTCAACCCCCAGGGAGAGTCCGGGTAGTAGACATGCCCGTCGACGAACAAGATGTCTTCGGCGAAGTAGAATTGGATGCCCGCGAAGTGCCTGAAGTCATTGCCCGGTTGGGGTTTGGCGAGTTCTCTCTCGCTGGCGTCGATCGAAGTTGCCTTGTGCATGTCCGAGAGTTCGGGCGGCGCGACGGCGTCCACCAGCTTCGCCTTCTCGCGAAACTTTTCGGCAAGTGCCGCGACCTTGTCGGCGGAAGGGGCCAACACGAAATACCCGGGCATCAGCGGGGGATTGTCGTCGGCTTTGGTGTCCCGCCTCAGACGTGGCTCATAGCACTTGACCTCCGGCCACACGCGCTGATGGCCGTCCTTGGTCGTGATCAGTTCGAAGCCGGCCAACTCGCCATGAATGAACTCGACACCCTGTGCCTCGAGATATCTTCTCCAGTGCTTGAGCCAGGCCTCGCTCGTCGGCCCACGCAGAGTACCGTCGCGGTAACCCCCAGGGCGAATGTTGTCCAGAACCAACTGCACGAAGGCCGTTCCATGCGAGCGAGCATCCGCACTCTTCGCGTCCATTGCCACCAGCGCTTCCGGCCAGCGCTGGATCAGCGTCTGGACCTTGGAGCTGTAGCTGTCACCGTCGACGAACTCCCACCAGGTGATTTCCTCATACTCGCGGCGGCGTTCGTCACACGACGTCATGTACTTGAACAGCTTGAGGGCAAAGCGCGTGCTCTCCCGAGGATTGATGGCAAACCCGCCCGCCTCTTCACTGCCGAACAGGACGTTGACGTACTCCCGAAGCTCCCTGAACGACTTGGGGGCGGAGCGAGAAAGAACGTTGGGTCGCCGTCCGTCTTCGAAGGCTAATGCGTGCTTCGTCGTACCCTGCACGTTGTCCCTCACGGTACGACCATCTTCGATGTACCGATACGCTTCAGGCGTGTCGATGTCGACGGCGCGCTCCTGCTCCTGCGCAAATTCAGTCTTGCGTTCAATCTCGAGCAGCGGGGTTCGCTGCATCGTATCGAACACGTGCCGATAGAACGCCGGGAAGAAACGGTAGCCATGTTCACCAGGAAGCCAACGCTCGCGAACTCGAAAGCTGACCAGCAGATGCGCGGCCGCAGGAGCGCGTGTCGGGAACGCCGCCAGTGGCACAATCTCCAGGTGCACCGCCCGCTTCGACGCTAGGTGCAACTTGGCCGTCATCCGTCGGGCCACGGGTACGTCCGATGGCGGAACACTGGCTCCTTTGGGACCGTCCAGCTTGACGTCCTTCGGCAGTATTTTTTGCAGTCGGCCCGCAATCGCAGCCGCTCGCTGCAACCGTTCATCATCCGTCAGGTATTGAAAGTCTCTTTCCGAGACTTCCACGTAGATGTGATTGAGCGTCGGGTTTTCGTCGAGAGTTCCGATGAACTCCTCTGCCACCTTCCTGGGGTCGCGCTCTCCGCGAGCTCCGAGTGCATGCATCCTGCCTGGGTCCCAAGGTGCGTTGAACACGAACAAGTTCTGGGTCTCTTTGGACCTCTCGTACCGGTCCCCGCGCCAGATCCGCAACACGGCACGGGTGTCGGCAGGCAGTCGTTGACTTGCCGCTGTCTCGAAACCGCCAACCCAGGTGAACGTGAGGTCCCGGCCTTCGTCCGGGATCAGACGCCACACCCGACTGCCACGATCATAGAAAGGAACCACGTTGGGAGTTGACGTCGCGAGATCGGACGGAAGCTCCCTCACGAGAAACGGCACGAGCAGCCCGACGTGCATCTTGATCAGTGCTTCGCGCTGTTTGTCCGTCATCGCGTCCCACTCGCGCACCGCGACTTCAACCCAAGTTTTGCCCTCGGCGTTCAGTGCCTCCCGCAGGTTGTCCGTCGGGTCCTCGAACTTGAACTTGGTCGGATCGCTTTCAGCGGGGATCAGCTCTTGGAGACATTGTGGAATTTCGCCACGCGTGAAGCTCAACTTCTGAGGCAAGGGGACAATCTTGGTCGCCTGAAGGCCTGTAGGGTGCTTCTCCGGCTCAATTGGGCCGGGCTGAAAAACGTCGAGGCGCTTGGAGTCCGGCCACGGAACGCGTGCCCACTGCGTCCGCGCCATGCCACCGACCTCGCAGCCACGGTGCGGGTGACGGGGATTGTCCGCAGGTTCCCAAACCTGGACCCGAAAGCCACGTTCGACGAGCTCATGCGCTGCGGTCAGACCAGCAATACCGCCGCCGAAGATCGTCGCACAGTTGGGTGCATCGGGTACCGCTGCATACGCGAGCACTCCCCCCTTCTTCTTCCCTTGCTTGCTTGCTCCACTCTTAACCATGATTGGATCCTTCAGCTATTACGTCTTCAGAGCAGTCGCTCCCCAATTGGAACGACCGGGAGTCGCACTGGAGAGGGTGGTGCATCGAGATAAGCGCGCATTAGGGCGGGGAATGACGGACAGCGCACTGCGCAGCGGAAATAGAGTTCGAGGGTTTCATCGAACGCGGCCAGCGCATCCAGAGGTCCGAACAGCTGGACTTCCTCGTTCCAAGTGGCCTCCAGCAGCGAAGTTGCACCTTGCAGCAACCTGGCGAGTGCGTTCCGTGAAGCCACCGCACGAACTACTGGGGCGACTGGACGCTGCAGCAGTAGGATGCGGTCGCGGTCCGGCACGACGGACACGCCATCCCCATCAATCGCGATGTAGACCTCACGTCCCCCTAGGCTTTGGCCAAGTTGGCGGTAGCCGTGCGACAAATCGCGCTCAATCACCTCGAGCGAACGCTGGAGGAATCTGGAAAACTGTAGCTCAGTCACTCAAGAACTCGAAGATGGTGTTGGCGTGAATGTTGATGGGCTCTCCGGCGACCTCACCTTCCGCGTCAATCCGACCACTGACCTCGTTTATGATCGTCACGCCGAGGTCGTCGTCGTTCGGAATGATCACTTGAGCCACATCCTCACTGGTGAAGGTGAAGTCGAGGTGGTCGGTCGGCCCGCGCGCAGAGACAATGAGCTTCTTCGGTATGTCAGTAGCTTTGCCAGACTTGGCAAGTGCCATGACGGACGGCAGCTTCAGCACCGCGCCGGGAGCCAAGAGTCCCTCATGCTGCACGGTCAGCTCGTCTGGGCGAAAGAAACGGAACTGTCGCGCTCCACGCCAGAGAAAAACACTTTGGGCGAGATCCGTTAGGTGTCGACGGTCCGTCAAGCGCACGAAAATGAGGGTCCACGGGTGCTCCGGGTCGTCTGGCACGCCATAGCCCCACTCCCAGGCAAAGTCGGAACCCCAGCGCCAGTAGCCCCAGTTGTGATCGTGGTAGGCCAGGGCTCCCTCGAACGCATGGCGTTGGCCTCGGTAGTGGACGCTGCCGCTTGCGAGCAGGCGGGGTACCGCGACCCAGTGTACCGGGGGGCATCCTGGCACCTGGAGCGTACTCGCTTGGTTGGGCAAGACGACGGGAACCAGGCGAAGCCTCACCTCGATGGGTTGGCGGCGCATGCGCACGAAGATTTCGAAAGCTCCATCCACGAAGCGCACGAAGTTCTCACCGTAGGACAGGTCGACGTGCCCTCCCCGGACGGACACGTCGCGACGATCGAACTCGTCGATGTCCCCACTCCAATGGTCCGTTCGCACGAGCGTCGTGATGCGTGGGAGCTCTGCCCCGAAGGCGGCTCCGGGCCTAACGTCGTCAACGACACTAAAGTTCACCAACAGGTCTAGGCCTGAGGCATGCACGGCAAAATGCAGCCACTCCTTGTGTCCGGGAGGAGCCCCCGGTACCAACTCGGGCCGACGAAAATAGTCGTTCTCGAGAACCGACTGGGCGATCTGGTGTCGGCTGTTCACCGCAGGAAGCTCCTGCGACGTTCGCTCGTTTTTGGACGGTGCCGTGGCTTACCATGATCCTGGGGCAGCCAATCCACGACACCCTGGACACGCCGCTGAAGCGAGATGATTCCCAAGTACAGGTAGTCCGATACGTGTGCGCCCCGACGCTGTTCCGACCGCTCCGCGTCGTCGTCGATGGTAAGCAGAACGCTGAGTCTCTTGCTGAATGAGACCAGACCAAGCACTGCGTGAAAAAACGCACCTCGTTCCTCGAAGTGCCGTCGATGCTCCGTCAGTACAGACGACTTCACAGATCACTCCCGGCGCACGCGCTCGAACAGTCGAGTCAGCGTGGGTTCGATGCGTTCGGTCACGAGCGTTTTGCAGAGACGATCGAGAAACATCGTCGGCACGGCTCCTGCGCCGCCTTCGTCCATGCTGCTCAGCGTCAACACCTCCCAAATCACGCGCAAGCGATGTGACCGCGGCGAGCGAAGCAGCTGCTGCATGAGCTCGGCCCCCTCAGGCGTCTGTTCATAAGCTCGCCCCTCTGCGACGAGCGCAGAGTATGCCGCACGAGCCGCCATTGGGAACCGCCACAAGACTTCCTGCATTTGGCGCAGCGTGTGTTCGACATCCGCGCCCGGACCCGCGTGTTCTGGGTCGATAGCAGGCTCGATGTGGTCATCGAACTCGACTTCTATTGCGGGTCGGCGGCGCACGTGACTTCACTCCGTTACGCGCACGTACAGTTCGAAGCTTTGCGGTGGAGCATCACTGAAGACCATGTTCAGTCGGCCACAGTACGTCCGCTTGGCTTTCGCCCCGCGTTTGAGCTGCACCTCGAGACGTATCTTGAGCTTCTCGTCTTCGTCCAGGTCCACCTCGGTACCTTCGCGTTCGGCGGCGCCATCTACCTGGAGCGTGACATCACAGTCGAGCTTGTCGTCGGTTCGGGTGTCTTTGAACTTTGGCAAGAAGAAGCGCACCTTCTGATCAGCCCCCAGGCAATTGCGCACTTTCAGTTGAAAAACGGCCGTTTCACCCTTTGCGACCTCCTCGCACTGACCGCGTTTGGAGCCACTCCGATGGCCTCCGTGTTCTGGACACGCGGCATCCGCGTAGAGACGTTCCAAGAGTCGGCCCGGCAAAGTCGTGTACGCGGACCCCAGACGCGCAAGCTGGTTGAGATAGCCGAGACTCAGGCGGGTGTAGTCGTACAGAAAGTCTCCTCGCGGTCGCGAGCCGTCGCCACACCGGTACGAGTCGCAGACTTCGTCAGCCGGGCGTTTTGCCCTGTGGGCAGCTTCGGCGAAGTCCGCGACGATATCGATGCTCGTCGTTCTCAAGTCGTCCAGCAATCCCTTGCTCATTTGTCGTGCTCCCTTTCTCCATGCATCGTTTACGCTCTTCGACTCATCGGTCGCGATTCACGACGAACTCGACGAGTCCCTCGATGAAGTCCCGATGGACCGATGGTGCCAGCGATCGCGCCAGCCCGGCTAGTGCGCGTTCAGCAAATTGAGCGCGGCGCTGCGCCACCCGGGCCGCGTAGGTGACGCCATCGTAACGTTGCACCAAGTCGCCCAAGTATTCGACGTCCTCCGAAGTCTTGAATCGGGCCGCCCCCAAACCTCGCTCCAAAACTCCGCTCAGACGCTCATGAGCGTCGGCAGTCATCTGCCGCTGCGCCCTCAACTCGTCAAGCACCGCGCCGAGCTGGCCTAGCTCCTCCGAGGGAGGCCGCGGTTTCTGCAGGATGCGCACGATGTGCTGCTGCTCCGTCGGCGAACAGACCCGCAGAGTCCTGGCAACAATCAACGTGTGCTTGCCCTCCCACAGGTCGCCGCACGATTCCTTGCCATAGCGGGTCTCTTCAGCAGTGACGTTGAGAATGTCGTCTTGGATTTGAAACGCAGCCCCGATCGCGCTGGCCAGCGCGTGGAAACGCCAGCGGATCGTCGGGCTGGCACTCGCGACGATGCATCCCAGCTCCACCGGGGCGAGGAAGCTGTACCAAGTGGTCTTCTTGTGGACCATTCGAAGGTATTGCTGGTCGGTGACCGCCCATGTCCCGTTGCGTACCCATTCGAGTTCGAGTGCCTGCCCCTCCGCAGTCTCCCGCGACATCTGCGCCACAAACGCCAGTATCTTCAATGCCTTGCCCAACCCCAGCAGCGCCATGTTCTCCAGTAAGGGCGCGAGGCTCGCCGCAAGCATTGCGTCGCCCACGTTGACGGCGATGGGAACTCCAAATGTCCGGTGCAAAGTTGGACCGTTGCGGCGCATGTCCGAGCCGTCTTCGATGTCGTCGTGAATCAGAAAGGCGTTGTGATAGAGCTCCAGGACAGCCGCCGATTTGACGATGCCTTCCAGTGTGCCGCCGAGCGCCCGGCACACCGAGATAGCCAGCGCCGGGCGAAGAGCTTTCGCTTCCCTGAGCGGATAGTCGAGCATGCGGCTGTAGAGGATCTCACCAGAGAACCCTTCCCTGGGCAAAAGTCGCCGCAGCTCCTCCAGCGCCAACTGACGAGACTCCGCCATGTACGAGGTCAGAAGATCCGTCTGGGAGAATCTGCCGGATTGACTCCCGAGGTTGCCCGCATCGGTGTCCCTTGGCTCCAGCGGATGCTTGCTTGGGGTCGTGAAACCCGTAGATACCCATTCAGCCACAGTCCGAAGTGGATCAGAACACCTCCCTTGCCAGCACGCAACCGCCTAGCTCGCCGCGGCGATGCTTTCCCACGAACGATCCAAGGTAACTCGGGACTGTTGAGCCTTAGATGAAATCGGTCGAGCAACGTGACCTATCTCGGCCAGTTCTTCATACCATGAAAGCTGCGAAGACGTTCTTGTGCGGATTGAAAGCGCGGTCCGAGGTACTGCGGGCAGTCTTGGGGGTCGAGCTGGGTCGACGCCCCGCAATAGGACCGCAAGCTGCTCTCAGTTCCCTGCCCTCGGCACCCAAGTGCGGACGCGTGCCCGCGCCCCTCCCGATTCTTGGTTTGAACAGCATTTGCTTTCGCGTCTGCGCGTTCGACTGTTGACATGACATTCGCATCCGCGTCTCGATGTTGCACCTCACGTGGATTCTTCGTCGACAGGCGTTCACCAGTAACACTGCAACTATAACAACGCAGGCGCCAATGCCGACGAGGCTCGGCAATTCGCGTGTCCTCGATGTGGTCGGGCCAAAAGCAGCACCTTTGTCACGGTCAGAAGTTTCTTCCCCCAACGGGTGACCGCTTCGCGTCGAGCGAAGAGTCGCAGCTTGTGCTAGCTCGACGACTCCAACGCAGGTCTTGCCGAGGTTCCAATGCGCGCAGAGTATTTGTCTTGGGTTTCTTCGATGCTGCTGCTCGTCGGCTGTAGTACGTCGAACGCAGATGGTGACAGCTCGCCTCCGAGCGGCGCCAGCACCGAGCCATCGAGCGCAGGCGGGCAGGGCTCGACCATTACCGCTCCCAGCTCCGCAGAGCCAGCACGTGTGAACCCACAGAGCACATCCCCTAATACCACTAACACGACGACTAGCCCCAACATGGCAACTGCTGGCGCGGACAGCACGACGTCGGGAGGACCCGGAGCTGGCTCAGGGAATGGCGGTGCCGGGGGGCTCGATGGCGCCGGTAGCGACGGCAGTGGGCCCGGCGGTGGGGTTGGCGCGAGTGATGTCAACGGCGGTGGCGGCGCTGTTGGTGACACATCGAGCGACGGTGGCGGGGGTGGCGGGGGTGGCGGAGCGTCGCCTTCCCCTGGTGTTGGCGGTCAGCAGAGTTCGGCTGGCGATGCTGGCGGCCCCCCGGAAGAAGACGCACCCTCGTATGAGCCCATCGCTGGCGACGTCTTCGACGAGATGCCCTTGTTCGACGGCGACCCGCCGAACTTCAAGGCCAACGCGCCGGCGGAGACCGTCAACGGGCAGGGGTCCATCAGCAACGTCAGTGTGCCCACACTGCGGCGCTTCGCGATGGACGACAGCCAGGCTACGGGCTTTGGCTACATCGTCTTTCCCGGCGGCGCATACACCGGACTCGACATGGACACCCACGCCACCCGGCTTGCCGAGCGAGTCGGGCCACAAGGCGTTGCGGTGTTTGCGCTCAAGTACCGTGTCGGGGACGGTTCGAACGACGCGCCTCGCGACGCGCTGCTGGACGCCAAACGCGCGGTCCGAATGGTGAAAGCAAACGCGGCGCGATGGGGGGTCGACTCCGAACTCGTCGGAGTCATCGGCTATTCCGCGGGCTCTCACCTCGCTTTGAACCTAATCGCGAACTTCGATGCCGGCGATGCGAGCGCGGAAGATCCCATCGAGCGCAACGACAGTCGTCCCGCATTCGTCGGTTCGATGTCCACCTGGGCGTTCTATGAGCCGACTTCACCGTTCACCTTTCCCGATGGCGTCCCGCCCGTTTACTTCTGCCACGCTGAAGACGACACGCTGGCGCCCATCGCTTTACCTCGTGAAGTCGACGGGCAGATCCAGGGGAAAGGCGCTGAGACGATGCTGGACTTTTACCAAACGGGGGGACATTCCACGTGTCATCCCGGCGACGAGAGGATGGAGGGCCGCAACTGGCCCGACAAGCTACTGCCTTGGGTTCAGGCTCTACTTCCCTGACGTTGCGCCGGGCGCACGACCGCACGGCGGTGTTGGCCACGGACCTTTCATTTCGCTCTCGAGTCGGCAGCCGGGCTACGTCGGGACGTCCGGAGTCGTGAACAACTGCGCAGTTGGAAACCTCAGGTTTCCCAGTTGTGGGCTTGCGCCCTGACTGTGGGGACTGGTCGCCCCAACGGGCAGAGCCCTGGGCTTCGCTCGACTACTCGCGCTTACCTTCCGCGACACGAGCAGAAAGCGCGCAACGGCAAGCGCCAGACGTGAAGCAGCATGCCAACACTTCCGCCCCAGTTTGTGCGTTGTGTACTATTTGCGCCTCAGAGTGAACGATGCGAGGCGCACCGAGATACGGTCACGATCGCGAGATGAATCAGCGATGTCTGAGGTGCTCAGGTGCCGTTTCGGGCTAGCAGTGTCCCAAAGCGGCCATCGGTATCCCGTAGGGCGCGATCGGACGCGCCATCGATCGTGACTCGCGTTCCGCTTGTGGGACGCTGTTTCGAACAGGTGCTCCTATCACGCGCCTGGGTCTTCTCAGCAGGGTCAGAAACGAAATGCCGAATCTTCCCCTTACTGGCGCTCTCCAGCGCGTCTTTCTCTACGTCCGCCCATTCTGCTGGGGTGCACTGTCGTGCGCGTACCTGGCATCCACGGGCTGCGTCTCCACGCTGGACGAAGACTTTGCTCGGGCCACGAACAACGCGGGGGCCAAGGGCACACTCACGGACCTAGACGCCGGAGCCACGGAAATCGAGCCATCGACACCGGCCCCGGCTTCCGCCGAACCCCAGGCCTCCCAGCCCCAAGACCCAGAGCCGCAGAATCCCCAGCCCCGAGCCCCAGAGCCGCAAGCCCCAGAAGTACCGGCTCCCGCGCCGCAACACGAACCGGATGTTGACGCGTGCCCGGACGACGACAACAAGATGGCTCCCGGGGTATGCGGCTGCGGCCAACCCGACACCGACACCGACGAAGACGGAGCTCTGGATTGTGTGGATGAGTGTCCAGAAGACGCAGGCAAAGTGCAGCCCGGCACCTGTGGTTGCTCCGTGGAGGACCGCGACAGTGACGGAGACGCCCTACCAGACTGCTTGGACCAGTGTCCCATGGACCCGAACAAGGTCGCTGCACAATCGTGCGGGTGTGGTGTCGACGAGGCCGACACTGACGATGATGGAGTCCCTGACTGCGTCGATGGCTGCGTCGGCGCGGCCATCGCAGATAGTTCGACATGCGGGTGCGAAGGTAACAGCAGCGACAGCGACGAGGACGGTACTCCAAACTGTGCCGATGCCTGCTCCCTCGACCCGGCAAAGACGGACCCGGGACTGTGCGGCTGCGGCGTGGCAGACGACGACACCGACTCCGACCAGACTCCCGACTGCCTCGATGGGTGCGTGGATGATCCGGGCAAGACCCAGCCCGGCGTCTGTGGCTGCGGCGTCCCCGAGGACGACACCGACTTCGACCTGACGCCCAATTGTCTCGACGAATGCGTCGATGATCCGCTCAAAACACAACCAGGTCTGTGCGGGTGCGGCAGTACCGATGAGGACACTGATTCTGACCTGACTCCCGATTGTCTCGATGAATGCGCCAGCGACCCCAACAAGACGGCTCCTGGCACTTGCGGCTGTGGCGTCGTCGAGACCGACACCGACGGTGACGACGTACCCGACTGCGTTGATGCCTGTCCCGACGATCCCGACAAGTGGCAAGCTCTGGGCGCCTGCGGATGCGGACTCGCCGACGTCGACGCCAACAACAACGGTACTGCCGACTGCCTAGAAGGCAACGTCGTGATGTCGGACAACTTCGAGAACGGTCTCGGCCAGTGGAGTGTGATTCAGGGCGACTGCCAGATCTTGCTCGACGGCACCAACAACCTCACGTGCCTGAACCAAGGCAACGAAGCGCGAACCGTGGGTGGCAACTCCGTTTGGACGGATGTCACGATCACCGCGGATGTGCGTGTCCGAGACTTCGGCGCGGGTCGGCGCGTTTACTTGGCAGGGCGCTTCGTCGACGCCGACAACTGGTATGGGGCCGCACTCTACAACGCCTCACCCCGGAAGCTGCAGATCCGGAAGAAGAGCGCCGGGAGCAGTTCGGACATCGCGTCAGTCGACTTCGACTTCGCTGACGACCGGTGGTACGCGATCCGCTTCACGCTCCGAGGCAACTCTCTGCAGATGGCAATTGACGGGGTGACCGTGCTCTCTGGCACTGACGCGACCTTCCAAAACGGCCGTGTTGCCCTCCTCGTCGATCGTTCCGTCGCGGACTGGGACAACGTCACCGTCACGACGATTGGGTACTGACTCCAGCGAGTCGTAACGCACGGCCTCGCCAACGCCTGAGCAAGACACCCGCTCGAGAACTACCTCACGAGCGATGACGAGGACATGCTGACCAGGCGTCGCCGCAGCGCAGCGACAGACCGAGCTGACGACGTGTCGCTGGCTGCCCAACTGTAGAGCAGCGTGCACACCGCCCGCGTATCGAGACCTGCACACATCGGCAAGTGGGCTCGTTTCGAGCCAAGAACCGCCCGAATTGCAGCTCGTTCGGCGTTGGCACACACCCTGCTGTAGTCGCCCTCGACACTACATGCCGCCCCCCTCGGGGCGCCCTAGCGAAAGACCGAATCATGAAGACCCACGCCTCCTGGATGTTCCTCTCAACCTTGATGCTCACCGCTGCTTGCGGAGGCTCCGCCGACATGGGCGACAATCTCGATCCTCTCGATGAGGAGACGGCAGCCTCGGCAACTGGTGACGATGGGACGCAGGACGGCTCTCGAGACGCCACGGAGGGAGAACGAGACCAACCGACGGATATCGCGGCAGGCGCCGCGCCTGAGACGGACTTACCGAGCGACGGAGCACCCGACGAGGCACTCGCTTTTCGACATGACGACGAGGTACTGAGCGGCACTGACGCCGTCGGCTCCGAAGTGAACTCGGAACAGACCGAAGGCAACACGCACGACGAGTCCGAAACGACCGAGGAGCGAGAGGCGGAGTTCACAGACGGGGAACCCAGCTCCGAACAAGAGGCGCCCACGGACGAGCCTCGAGGCGAGGCCCCTGACGACGGTGCTGAAAACCAAGCGCCCAACGACGATGCTGAAAACCAAGAAACCGAGCAAGGTTCGGAAGGAGAGCCCAACCCTGACGACCCCAACGAGGGCTCGCCTGGGTCAAAAGACACCGACGGTACTGATAACACGCTGCGACCAGGACAACCCCAGGCAGCCGAACCCCTCTCCGCGCCGATCTCCGGCTACACGGAAAGCCCTTACGAGTGCATCTGGACAGAAGTGCAAGATGCTGTCGAATGCGGCGTCAGGACCGTGAGCGATGCGGCGATCTGTGGCTACACGCTGACGCGGGACGCCACCCTGTGCGGGACCGAGATCGTCAGAGACGCGGCCATCTGCGGCACCCAGGTCGTTGCGGACGCGACGCGGTGTGGCACGACGACCGTGACCAGCGTTGCTCAGTGTGGCACCCGCACGGTCACGAGCGCCGCGCAATGTGGTGTCGACGTGATCGCGTCGGGTCTCGATTGCGTGGCCCGCCTGGCCCAGGGCAAGAGCTGCGAGTCGCCGAAGACGTGCAAAGTGGCCGCCACCTGCAACGTCGCCAACACCTGCGAAGTTGCTGCCGAGTGCTCGGTGGCCAAAGAATGTGACATCGCTGCGACCTGCGAGATCGCCAACACCTGCGACGTGCAGATCTGCAAGCAGACCGCACCGGGCGGGCAGTGCACGCCGCTATTGGCCGAATGCGACATCGAGGGCTTCTCTTGCCAGGTGAGCGCAGATGCCGAAGTCTTTCGCTGTCTACCCAACTACGACAAGGACCTCGCCGTCGAAGATGAAGCCGTGTGCCGAGCTCTCTTCGTCGACGGCATGAGCGACATGGCGCGGGAGGCGGGCAACACGCTGGCGTTCAGCGCGGGCAGTTCTGCGAGCGTCGGAGTGAGGGGCTCGCTCGAGGTCGGCACCGTCTACGGTGAAGGCGGGGAGTACGGTTGCTTCGTTGCCACTTGTGAGGGCTTCGAAACGGACATCCAAATCAGCGACTTTGCCAACCTGGGCGCCTACATCAATTGGGAAGCGTTCGCCGGTGAGTCCCAGACATTCACCTTCGGCGCGTCAATCCCCGAGATCGAGATCGGCGTCAGCACCACCAGCGTGCTGGACGCACAGTTCGAGACCTATATCGGACAGGTCGACAGTGTATCGCTAGGTTTGGGGGTCGCGCCGGCACAGGCCAGCTACGCCGCCTGCACGACGACCGTATTCCAAGTTGAAAACCCGTAACGCACATCATGCCCATTCCGACAGGGACTGCGCGTCAGCGCGGTCCCTGTTTGCTTTTGTTCATCGCCCACCAGCCACCACCAACGACGTCAGTGTTCAAGCAGCCACGCGCCGGAGGCCTGCCTGAAACGTCGGCCTGAGCATACGCATAGGCGAGCTCGTCTGGGCCGAGGTCGAGCTTGGCGTTGTGGCCAAAGGCCGACACGCCACCTCAATAGCTCCGCGCCGTCTTCGTTTCCGCCAGCTCGAGCCCACAACGCCGTGCAGCCTCCGCAATCTGCCCAACGACGCGAGCATCGAGCTTGCCTAAGGTTGCGGGCCGCTGGTCAGAGTCGAGTCCAAGTGTGAGGGTCTCGGCCATGCACGCGAAGATGCGACCTGACGCCAATGGCACACCGGGGATGCGCAAGTTAGGCGCTCCGGGAACGGACACGAGACCTCCCTTGACCACCCGCGTCTGCGGATAGCGCCGTTGCACGTGCTCGGGCGTATCTGCGGGCACCGCCACGTCGCAGATCACTCGCGGTTTGTGCGAAAACTTCACGACCCCGAGCGGAGCATCGGCGCTGTTCGTGGCTGCGACGACGAGGTCGGCGTCCGCCAGTGCCCCCACGTCGTCAGTCACGACGACCTCAGCCCGCGTGCGCGCGCCGTGCACGAGGCCCGAAACGGGAACATCCCCGCGTCGCAATTGCGCAGCTAGCTCCTCCAGCGGCTTCAATCGACCGGGCCGCCCGACGAGCACGACCTTTCCGGCAAACGGGGCCAGCTCGGAGGCGAGGAACTGCCCGATGTTGCCACCGCCACCAAGCACGCCAACGGTGGCGTGGGCGAGTTGGATCTTTCGTTCATCAGCAGTGCGCAGTAGCGCCTGCAGCGTGACGGCCGAAGTCAGTGAGTTCCCGGTGCTGAGTTGCGCGATGCGCGTCGACAACGCTTTGCCGTTGCGAGTCACGATGGACGTGTAGCCGCCCAAGCCGATCACTCGGCAGCCCATGTCTTCGGCAAGTTCGACCGCACGTTGCAGCTCCGCAACTAACGGCGCGGTATTGCGCTGTCGCATGCTGCGCTCGATTTGCTCCGAGTCGTGTGCGACACCGATGAACGTGAAGTCCACCTCTCGGCCCTGGGCATCCGTGATCCGTCGCTGCAGGATGGGGTGGGGCTGGAGCAAAGGGGCAACTCGGTCGAGCAAGGCACGACGCGAATGCAAGGACAAGTGCGCCAGAGACGGCTCCCACAGCGGCAGATCGTCGATCGAAATGAAGTGCCCGAAGAAGGCGACGCGACGTACGTCGCTACGGCAGTCCCCGTCGAGGAAGAAGGTCACCGGCCGTGCTGCGTAGGAACGGCTGATGACCTCGTCGCCACGTTTGGGACGAGTATCCACCGTGGCGAACCCGAGCAACGCGCCATAGTCTTGGTCGGAAAGAACACGCCCCAGGATCGCCAGCGCTGCAAGTGCGTGTTCGATCTCTCGATCAGAGATGTAGGCGGAAGGCTCGAAACGCAACGTGTGCGGGCTCGACAACGACGGTGCAACACGAAGGCGCCCATGATGCAGCAGGAATCCCGTCGCGACGTATGCCAGCAAGCCCTGGGCGCTGAGCGCTCGACCCAACGGCGATTGAGACTCGTCGAGGTGCTTCAACTCCAAACCCAGCATCAAACCGCGCCCACGAGCCTCGGTGAAGGCGTTGGGGTACCGCTCGCACAACTGTTCCAACCCTGCCCGAAGGCGAGCGCCTTGGCGCTCTGCTCGTTGGCGCAAACCGTCATCATCGAGCAAGTCCAGCGCTCGCAACGCGACGGAGCAAGAATGGTCGTCTTCCGCAAAGGTGGATGAGTGCAATAGTCCGAAGTCGTCGACGTAGCGGTCACGCCTGACGATGAGGGCGCCGATCTTCGTCAGGCCGCCACCGAGACTCTTGGCCAGGAGCACGTAGTCGGGACTGACACCACTGTGTTCGCTGGCAAAGAAGTGCCCGGTCCGCCCCATTCCCGATTGGATTTCGTCCGCCACGAGCGCGAAGCCGCTTTCGTCTGCGAGTCGTCGTGCATGCTGGAGGAACCCCCGTGGCAGCTCACGGATCCCCCCTTCGCCTTGGATGGGTTCGTAGAACAGCGCGGCAACTCGACAACTCCGAATCGGGCTCAGACGCAACTCGCCCCCGCGATCTACCGGCAAGAAGTAGGTCACGGTCGCCGCGTCGACTGCGTCGCTCAAGAGCTCTGCAGCGTTTGAAGTGAATGGGTCGACGAACTGCACGCGGTCGCCGCGAGCACCGAAGGCGGCCCAGTGGCGCTGACCATGGGTGAGCTGTAGCGCGCTGCCCGTCTTGCCGTGGAATGCCCCCGTCAGACTGAGCTTGATGGGCTGGCTGCGGAGCTGAGCCTCGGCGAGCAGGAGCAACGCCTGTTGGATCGCGTCGTACGAATCGGAGCCTCGGTCGCGCAGGAGCAGCTCGCCATCTTGCAGGGTCGCTGCGCTCACCCTCACCTTGCCCGCCGCTACCCGCTCCCCCATCTGGCGCAGCACCCGGCGCACGCGCGTCAACTCCGCATCGCAGCGCGTCCGGTACTCCAGGGAGGCGTGTTTCCAAGCCGCTTCGACAGCCTCGGCGCCGCTGTTGGCGAGGGTGACGACGGCAGAGCGCCCGGTCGCTTCCTGGAACTTGTCGCTCAGGCGCGCCGCGAGCCGCGCCGCCCTGGTGCGAACGCTCGCCTGCGCCGCGAAGGGACGACCATCGCGAACGCTGCGTATCAAGGCTTCTGCCAACTCGGGATGGTTGTGCCCGAAGAGGGTCGAACCATAGCCGCCCAAGGCGTCAAGCACCCGGATCTCACGACCGTCATGGTTGTAGCTGAGCCAATTGCCTTCGCCGAGGTGATAGCTGACATCCATCCGGAGCGCCCGCAGCATCTCCGCGACCTTGGGGCGAGCGTAACGCTCGTAGTCGCTCGCGCCGACGACGGACGACGGCGGTGCAGCAGCGGAATCGGAGGGAACGTCTTGGGTGAATGGGGTGCGTGACATGGGGCTTCTTTCGGGGCTCGGGTCGAGTGACGAAAGACAGCCTGGACCCGTGCCGTGGGAATTTGCGTTGGCGCCAGCGTGGGAATTTTGCTCCAACGCATTTCCCAACGAAGGCGACCACTTGCAGCCGCCGTGCCAGCGCCGCCGGAGCCATTCCGACGCCGAATTCGAGGCAGTTTCGGGCCTCGGGCTACCCCCGTGACGAGGCGCGAACGCCGCTCATGTCGAATCGTGCGAGGCCGTCATGTCCGTCCGGACATGTCTCAACAGGGAGCCCCGACCGGGTCGAGTCCCAACGCCAGCCGTCCTCGAAATACCTGCTGACGACGTGTTGGCAGCGGGTGAAAGTGCATCGCACGCACGTCACGCACGATGCGCTCGATGGGGTGGCCGCGAAAGAAGCCTGCTCCACCGATCAGCTCGGCGGCGAGTTCGACCGTCTCTCTGACGGCCTTCGTGGCAATCGCCTTGCGCGTCAACGTCCGGTCCGCCAACTCCAGACTCGGAGAGAATCCGTAGTCGTCATTGTGGCGAATCATGTCGTCGAGGGCCAGCTCTCCGACGCTGAGCGCGTTGAGCAGCTCGCCCAACGCGGGCGCACTCTCGTCAGGCCGCTTGCTGGCCGCGCCCGCGGCGAGCTCCGCCGCCTGTTGCGCCAAGCCAACGTACGCGGAGACGATCAGCGGTAGAGCTGTCGGCAAGATCGCTTCCCAAACCGGGTGCCACTTGCCAGCGCTGCGCCGCAGCAGGATCGCTGCCTCCGGCACGAACACGTCGGCAAGCTGAACATCGTGGGAACCCGTCCCGCGCATGCCAAGGGTGTTCCAATTGTCGAGCACGGTGATGCCCTCGCTCGCGAACGGCACGGAGAAGTGAAGCACCTCGCGGCCTCGTTCACCCTCGTGACTGACACTCGTGACGAGCAGCTTGGCCCCGGCGCTACCGCTGACGAAGCGCTTGCGCACCGTGATCCGATAGCCCCCGTCGACACGTTGGGCGTTGCCAGAAGACTCGAGCCAATCGTTGGCGCCGGTGGTTGCGATGACCACGTCGTTGGCGGCCAACTTGGCTAGCGTCGCTTTGGCTCCGGCGTCCCCGCGACGGTACTTGAGCACATTCAAAGCCACGGGGTGGCTGTGCATGGCAAAAGCCAACGCCGTCGAAGCACAACCCTTGGCCAGTTCCCGAACGACTTCGCACAGCTCTGCGTAGGAAGCGCCACCGCCCCCCAACTCCACCGGAATGGCGGCAGTGAAGAAGCCAGCTGAGGCGAGCTCGCGGTAGTTCTCCGCGACGAATTCGCCGCTCTCGTCGTGGTGTGCGGCTCGCTTGCCGAACTCGGACGCTAGCGCTCGGGCGTGCTCTGCCCAGTTTCGGCGGACCGCCGGGTGATTCAGATCGATTGCGGAAGTTTCCATGACTTTTCTCCTGGGGCTCCTCGAAGCAGCGCTCCCGCGCGTTGGCGATTGGCGCTGTCTCGACCGCCCTAACTTCCTCCTCGCTCGTCAGCGGAGCGTGCTCCGGCCGTCTATTGAGCGTCTAATCAAACCGCTCCAGGTCTCGGCCAATGGAACTGGGCTATTGGCCCAAGCGAATCAGCGGATGTCGAAAGATGAGCCAAAACTGCGCGGCGTGGCTTCTGCGTGGACGGAAGCTTCATCGCCCACACGTTTCGCCCCAGAGCCCGGAGTGTTCATCATGCGCAAAGCCACAGCGACCGCACTGCTCAGCATCGCCTGCGGTGCCGCTCTCGGTGCCTGCAGCTCGGAACCCAACAGAACCGAAGATGGCGCCGGTAGTGTCGCTGCAGACGGGAACAACCCACCCAACTCGGCAGCGACGAGCCCCGGCAGCCCACCTGGGAGCGAGCCCTCGGACTCTTCGCCGACGCCCCAGGCGCCCACCTCTGCCGAGTCGAGCAGCTCGGGCCACGACAGCCCCCCAGCCGTTGGCGGCCCCAACCCCGACAACCACGCCCCGACGGGTACGACCAGCAACGCCTCGTCCTCCGCCGCCACGAGCGACGACGGCGCTGCGGGCTCCCCGACTGTCATCGAAGAGAACGATGGCTCTGCCCTGAACGAGGGCAGCGGCGGTGAGACGTCGACCGAAACCGACGCAGCAGGCGTTGCCGGCTCGGCAAACTCGAGCGGCGCAGCTGGGGGCGGCGGAGCGACGGCGACGAACGATGCTGGCAGCGAACCAGGCACCGGAGGCGCCGGTGGCACTGCGCCAGAGGAACTCGCGGCGTGTGCCCCCACGCTAACTCCCCTAGCCGCCGGAGATAGCAACGAGACGTTGCAGCACGGGGGCAGAGCGCGCACGTACGTCGTCCACGTCCCACCCGGGCTGAACGTCGATGAGCCGGTGCCGCTGGTGTTCGATCTGCACGGGGCCGGTGGCAACGGGCGCCAGCAGCAACAGCTCAGCGGGTGGGCCGCCGTCTCCAACCGTGAAGGCTTTGTCGTCGTCTACCCGGACGGCGTCGACGGCTACTGGAACGTGGACGACACTTGCTGTGGCACCGCCGGAGACGAAATGATCGACGACGTGGGCCTGCTCGAGGCGATCATCGAGAAGCTCAGCGGCGAGACGTGCGTCGACGCGAAGCGCATCTACGTCTCCGGGTTTTCGAACGGTGGTGGGCTCGCCCACCGCATGGGCTGTGATGCCGCCGACGTGATCGCTGCGGTGGCCCCGGTCGACACGGACCTGCGCACTCAGCCCTGCAACGCGATCCGTCCGATCTCAATGTTGGAATTCCGAGGCATGGCCGACACGCTGGAACCGTACGAAGGAGGGGTCGTCGGGCCCCCTGGCGGGGAGTTCACCTCACCCGGCGCCCAAGGTTCGTTGGCTCTCTGGGCGGACATCAACGGCTGCACCGGCAGTACGACGCCCTTCGAAGACTACTGCGAGCGCTACGCCGACTGCGCCGAGGGCGTGGAAACCGCATTGTGTTCGTTACCTGGTGCGGGCCACGGCTCCTACGACAACACGCTGAACTTCGACATCGCGAGCGTGGCTTGGGAAATGTTCCAACGCAACCCGATGCGCTGAACAACGTTCAAACGTGGTGTGCGACACCGTCTCTTTTCTGAATTCGTTCCCGCAAGTCGTGCACATTCTTTGGAGTAGTCCTTGCCGAACGCGTCGGACTAATATCGAGCGCAATCATGGCGCTTCGAAAACTCGATCTGCGGCCGCAGGAACGGAACTACTTTCGCTTCGACGCGCCCATCTTCGACTTCGAGTTCCGGCGCGAGGACAGCGAGATCGTGTTGGCGTTCTCCGCCAAGAAGGATGTGACGCGGGAGTTGCTGGTCCGGCTGTATGAGGTCAAAGGGCACCTCCCGCGCCACGAACGGCGTGCAGCTGTCGTCGACGATTCCGAGTTTCGCGAGCTGGAGGACGGGTTCGAGAAATCGAACCGCTTCGTGATCGTCGATTCACCAAAGACACTGACGGCGGTGGCTTTGGATCACGGGTTTGCAGACGACAGGGCGCTGCGAGGCCACTTCAACAACCGATTTCTGATCTCCCAACGGGGAGAAGCGGAGTTGGAAACAGACGATTTGGTATTCGTCCCGCAACTAGCGGAGTTCGTCGCGGTCCCCTTGGGGCCGGTGCTCTCCGTGGAAGACGCGAGCGAAGCAGTGCCAGACGACGGCCACCGCCACGAAGCCCGCTGGGACTGTGAAGCTCAGCACTACGATCCCTTGGACCCCGAGCAATGGGTCAATGATGCGCTGCTGTCGACGGGTCCGACGAATCACCCCCGCTCCAACGTCACTGAGACGGAGGCGCGCCAACTTTGGTTTCCCCAGTTTGCCGTCCTCACGGCAGAGGGTACAGTCCTGGCGGTATCCCCGACGCCCCCCGAACTGGCACGCGAAACGGACTACCAGCTGGTGGCAGAAGAAGATCCCGACGCGTTCGCCGTCGTCTCGCGACGACCATCGCGCTTTCTCTCCGCCGACCAGAGCAAGGTGACCTTCGAGGTGACCGAGCTTCCTCTCGGCGCCTACGGCGCGATCGACCCCACCACGGTCGAGGAAGACTGAGCTGTGGGCTTCTTCGTCGATCCGGTCAAGTTGCCCGTCAACGGCATGGAGTTCGGTGGGATCTTCATCAGTTGGGACGGGGTCGATTCACCCGTCGTTTCGATTCGCGAACTCGCGACCGAGATATGCCTCGACGGCAGGAAGCTCGCCGGGGAGGTGCTGCTTCACGACACCAACGAGCCAGCTCTGAAGCAAATCGTCGACAAGCACGTCGCGCCGTTCCTCGAGCAGCGCCGAAAAGAATTCGCCAACAGCGTCTTGTCGCAGGCGAAGTTCCTGTTCGAAGACGAAAACGAGAACGGCATCCCCGACGGCATGGAACCTGTCGGGAATTACGCCCAGGCCCGCACCGCCCTGGACATGGGCGCTCAATTCCTCGACTGGACGATCGACTTCAGCAAGATATCTGGCATCGGCACCCGCTTTCGCATGAACAAGGCCGTGTGGGATCGCTGTCGCGGAACGCAGTCAGCTCTGTCCATGAAGGACCGTGACGCCGTCAGAAGGTACCAACAGGCCTTCGAAGCAATGGCCCCTGAGCTCGACAAGCTCACACGAGCGATTGACGAGGCAGACGCAGCAGCGAAGCAATGGCGCGAAGGTGCCGGCGCGGAGGCACTGACCGCGTTGTCTTTGTTGGCGGTGACCCACGAAATGGTCGCTGTTTACACGCAGCAGGATTACAAGGCGATCCGCATGTCGGCACGCACTCGCGAGCTGGCACGGGTGGTGGGCGAGGAGGTGAGCGCGGACGCAACGCGTGCGATGCTCCCACAAATCAACGAGATCGAGAAGCTCTACCGAGACGCCGACTTCAACGAGAAGCTCTTCGACTACCTTGCTGTCTGGGATCCGTCGATCGTTTACTACTTTCACGCCGTCGCAGCGCGCGCAACGGGTGCAGACAGGAAGAACCTCAAGGGCTTCGACTCTCGCCTGTTCAAGACGCTGGTCCGCGGCGCGGAGCTCTTGAACCAGAAGGAGGCGCACACCGTCGACGCGGCAGAGGAGTTCCAAACCGCGGTCGATGCCGTGTGGGAGGCCGCGGTCGAGAAGGGCATCGCTGCTAAGTCGCCATCGGTCATCGAGAGCAAACGCGACGAACTCCTGACCCAGCTGTTGGCTGAGCCTTCTGCCGGTTGGCTCACTACGTTGGCCGTCTGGAGCGGCATGGTGATGACCTACACGGGCAACATGGAGGGCCCGCCCTCCATCGCGTCGATGGTGCTCTCGACGTACTCGAGGACCCAGCACTTCATCGACGCGCTCAATGGGCGCGAAGGTTTGCTGCGCCTGGTGGTCATGTGGGGGGTCGATCCGGTCGAACACAAAGTCATCCTCAACCTGGTCAAGAGCGACGTCGAAAAAGCGCGGGAGCTCGGCCGCAAGATCTTCAACAACGGCAGCTGGCGCTCACCCGGTGTGTTCGCCGCATTCTACGTCTTCAGCGCGGCGGTCTTGGTCTACCACCTGCACGAGTTGGGCAGCAAGTTCGCCTCTGGTGAGGGAGATGGCTTCTTCGATGACGAGGTGCTGAAGCTGGCGCTGCCAGTCATGCAGGACCTGTTGGGATTCGCGTTGATCGGGTTCACCAACTTCTACTCCAAGCAGATGACGGGCTACCTCAAGAACTCGGGCTTCGCTCGCCTCGACGAGTTGTCCGAGACGGTGGAGACGCTCGAGACGAAGACATTTCCAGCGAAAGCCGCGCGGGTCGCCCACGTGAGCTTGTCGGCAATCGGTCTCGGGCTTGCGATTTGGACGTTTGCTGACGAGACTCCAACCGCCGACCAGTTCGAGGACTGGATGTTGGGTCTGACGGTGGGAGCAGCTGGAGTGAGCCTCCTGGGCGTTGTCGTGGGCGGCTCACTGGCTTTCCTGGGACCCGTAGGCTTCGTTGCGGGCGTGCTCATCGGGCTCATCACGGCGGCATACGTCCGGTGGTTCCAATCCACGATGACCAAAGCGATGAAGGGGGTCGGCAAGCTGCTACTCGACGACCCTTACCTGAAATCCAAGAAGAACATCGTTGCGGAGCATACGGTGTTTCTCCTGTTCTTCGAAGGCACCTTGTCGCTCGAACAAGTGCTCGAAGAGACCGTCGAGCAACTGACGGAGTTCGATTGGGAGGACAAATTGCAGAAGAAGTTCATCATCGACTACTCGCGTGCGGGGTTACCGCCGAAGATGATCGCGGACCTCTACGTGATGGACGAATCGGAGGTCAAGCGGAGGCTGAAAGAGGCTCGGGCCACCGCAACCCGACGCAAGCGAGCCGCTGTGGTCACCGACATTCACCTGGTCCCACCCCTGACGCCGAACATCGTGCTACGCGTGGGGGCGGTCACCGACGTCGCTCTCGAGGTGACACACGGCTCCGGAGATGCGCTCCCGACGAGGATGTGGCTGGAAGTCGCCCTCGACAAGCCGAACGACTTTCTCGCGGACGGCACCAGAGAACCCAAGACGACCTACAATGACAGCACTCAAGTCGTCATGCTTCGAACGAGTAGCACGACGGCTTTCGGTCGCATCTACCGTGGGACCTTTCGCCTCAACAAGCGGCCCGACGATGGCAAGCTCAGCTTGCTTGCGTTCACTCCCGTTGATAAGTTTGCCACAGGTCCGACGTCGGGGGCTGCGGCACTGGCAACAAAACCCCTGGAGTTCGAGGTCGAGCCGGAGGCGACGCCCTAGCAGGTTGGGGCGGCGTCGCTGGAGCCACGCCTAACTCGCACGGGTCTCAGAACGAGCGTTCGTCTGCGGGCAGACTCGATCCAGCGCCACACGACCGCAATTCTGAATGAACGGCTCGGGGTCGTGAGCAAGCTCGACGAGCAGGGGGCAGTCGTCTACCGTCGCCAGGTGCGCCAGCGCTTCGGCGATTTGTTCCTTGAACAGTGCCGCTCGAGGCTCCCGAAGAGCGCTTGCGAGACACGTTCGGGACGAGGCGTCTCCCAAACGACGCAGAGCTTGAACCACGTACTGCCTCGCGAGCGCCCGCCGAGGCAATTCCAGCACGAGTCGCTCCAGGTCGCTTCGAGCGTCGAGCAGGTAGCCAGAAGCCGCACTGAGAGCCGCGCCAGAAAGTCGAACGTCGACGTCGACGGCAACGAATTCGCCACCAGGTTCGGACGGCTCCGGCGGGGTGCGCAGGATGTGCAGGGCCTGATGCTTACCGAGGGCCATCCCCTTTTTGATCGCGGACACGCGACGAATCGTGCACTCGGCGAGGTTCGCCAGCACCCATCGACGCACTTGCTGATCTTCTTTTGAATAACCGCCGTTGGAGAACCAAGGAATGGTGACGACCTTCAAGTCGTCGCGACGCAGCAGCAACCAACGCTGCAGCGCCTCGTCAGACTCCGCGCCGATGAACTCGCCCACCTCCCCCACGACCTCATTCCCGAACAAGGACCGGGCAACGAAACGGCGGCCCTCGATCTGCACGTGCACCTTCAGTATGCGGTAGTACAGCCAGATCAGGCTGCAAGCCACCAGCGCCAGCAGAACGGCCCCGAAGTGGGCACCCTCGTGACCCACCTCAACCGCCAGGTACGAAAGGAACAGTGCCATGGGCACCAAGATCAAGAGTGCTGCCAGAAGCTTGGACGCAGGATACGCATGATCCGTGCTCGTCGACGGCGCCACACGCATGCCTAACACGTTTGCACGCTTCAGATAAACCCGCGTGATGAGTCGGGTGGACTGACCTCGTTTTACGTTGAGCGAGGGATCGGCCGTTGCTACGGTTCGTCCGTGAGCGGCCTACGCGCAATTCTGCAACCGAAGGCCAGACCGGTCGAATCGGGGTTGGGCGTCTTCGGAGCCACCCTTCGCCTGGAGGCGCTGGGGCCGGAACCTCAGGTGGCACCCGGCACGCACCCGGCAACGTTGAGGTTCGTCGCGGGCTACCTGGACACGGGCCGTCCCACCGCCACACCCGACTTCGTCCAGTTTGCGACACTGAACGTCGAACTCGTCGTGGACGAGGTGGGACAGCCGTCGATGATACTCGATCCTGAAGCGGACTATCTCTACGGCAATCCACAACCCGAGTCACCGCTCTTGCCCCGTATCTGTGAGCTCTCTTTCGACGCCGACAGCTTCGCGGGATCCATCGAGGACGGCTCGCCACTGACGCGTCTGCGTCTGCCCCGAGATCCGGAAGGCATGCGCTACGTCGAGGTAGGCGTGGAGGTAGAACTGAACGGGGAAATCGTGGCCCCGCACACGAGTCACGATCGACTGGACATCCCACTGCGCAACTACGTCGACATCCTGCTGCTGGACGGGGAAGACTTGCCCATGAGCGGCGTACGCTACACGGTGGAATTGGGCAATCGAGAGATCGTCAGCGGGGTGCTGGACGATGACGGCGCAGCCCGCTTGGTGGAACTGCCTTCGAACCGATGTCGCATCACGTTCCCCGAACTCGTTCCACAGACGGATCTGCGCGCCTTGTCGGTAGAGGAAGTGCCGGAGGAACTCCGCTAGCGGAGTCGAACCATCGGACCCAGGACGACGTCGTGAGCACCATTCGCTGCACGCTGAAGGAGCTGCAAAAGGGGCTGGAGGTGCCGCTCGACGAGCGAACGACCATCGTCGTGTGCCCGGACGCTGCGCTCGCGACGCTGCTGGGTCGTGTCTTCGAACCTGGGCGCACCTTCCCTCTGCCCCGCGCTTCGCGGGCCCTGTCCGAGGTCTTCAGCTTCGCGATTCGCTTCGACGCCAAGCACGCTTTGGTCGTTGGTCACGCTTCGGCCATAGACGACGATCCGGAAACTTCCAGCGATGAACGGGCCAAGATCCTAGCGGCCTGGTTGAAAGGGGATCCGGATCCGTGGCTCGAGCAGTTCGGCGACGGCGTTGCGGAAGAGAAGCGTTGGGGTGCCCGTGAAGACCGCTCCTTGTTGCGAGCCATTCTGGGCCCCAGCAACGGCGCCAGCCCGGTGACAGCGTCCGCTCCCAGCCAAGACTCGAGCAAACCCAAAGACGCCCTGGTGGAGCAGTATCAGACGTTGCGCGGTTTGAACCCGGACGGAATCGCAGGACCCATCACCCGAAAAGAGCTGGTCGGCGATTACTTCAAGCTTTCTCGCTCGGCAAGACGAGCGGATGCGCCGGAAGGCGAAGCGGACGCCGTGCCCTTCGACGTCGAGAGCCACGCTGCCGGTGCCAACTTCCCGCTGGCTGAAGTGAAGAAGATCCGTGCCGGCGGTGACAAGTCCGGGAGCGGGTCGACGGAATCCACGTCAGATGCCTCGAGCGATGGGAAGGACTCAGACACAGCACCCAAAGCCGACGAGAAGCCCAGCTCCGCGGCAGGGGACGCCGCGAGCAAGCCCAGCAGCACGACACCGGCGGATGCCAAAGAGGACGAGAACGACGCGGCCTCCGACACACGCATCGACTTCTTCTTCTTCATGGCCGACTCGGGCATAGACCCCGCGCCGGGCACTGCCGACGGCCCGGAGTATGCTGAGTGGATCAAGTCCGCAACGTTGTTTCAACAGTTCACCGCAGGCACTGACAAGGGCGACGACACCACCCAACTGTCGCTGCAGTTGTTCGACAAGACTGGCCTCGTCCGTCATGCATCACGCAAGTATGAAATCGCCGGCCCTGAAGCATTCAGCGGCGTCACCGACGAAACAGGTAGCCTGGACCACGACTTCGTTGCGCCCGGCGACTACACGATCAAGGTGTTCCTCGAGTTCTTCGAGGGCAGCGACAAGATCGTCGACGAGCTCACCGCATCGCTCGTCGTGCTGCGCGGGGACCGAACCGCACAGATCCGAATGATCGGCGCAGTTCCTCGCTGCGACTTGGCACGCTTGACGGGGCTGCTCTTCGAAACCAACAAGGCCTTCTTGCTGCCGTCGGCGATGGAGGACCTGAAGAAGATCCGCGGCATCTACGAGGAGCACGACCCAGGGGAGTTGCTCGTCGTCGGCCACACGGATACGACGGGCGATGCCTCCATCAACGACCCACTCAGTCTCGAGCGTGCCAAGAGTACGCTGGCGTATCTGGAAGACGACGTCGATGCTTGGCTCAGCTTCTATCAGACGAGCGTTCCTCAGAGTCGACGCTGGGGCTCGATTGAAGACGAACACATGATTCGTGCACTCCCGAACTTCGACGCAGAAGCGGCCGGGGACAACCTCGTGCTCTGGTTCCAGAAGACGCGGCTGCTCGAGGAAACCGGAGAGGCAAACGAGGAGACTCGAACGCAGTTGGTCAAGGAGTACATGCTGCTCGACGGCGCGGAGCTGGACTCCGGTGAGTTTCAGATCCAGGGCACGGCCCACGGCTGCGGCGAAAACTTTCCGGTGGACGATACTGGTCAAGAGTTGGATAGCGCAGCGCAAGACGCCAAAGAAGACGCCCTCGACCGACGCGTGGAATTGTTCTTCTTCGAGCCCGAGTTTGGCATCGTGCCCAAACCTCCAGGGCCGAACTCGAAACGAGGTAGTACCCAATACCCGGCCTGGCGCAAGCTGGCGAAGCTCACCCACGAATCGAAGTTCGGGCCCAGCGGAGACTCCATCTTGCACTACACGTTGCTCTCCAACTCCGGCGCGGTCCCGCTGGCCAACGTAGCCTACGCCTTGAGCGTGGGAGATGCCGCACGGCGCGGCGTCACCGACGAGGCTGGTACACTGTTGGAAACCGCTCTGGCCCCTGGTGACTACCGAGTCACCCTCGACGGTGTGGAGAAGGTACTGCCCACGCTGCCCAAAGATACAGAAGCGATACCGACTGAAGTCAGGAACTACTACCTGATCCCCGACTCGGACTTGCAGGAGGCATAGTGGCCGACGACGACGAAGCGCCTCACGCCAGCGCCCAACCCGACACCATCGAACCCGGAGAGACGCTCACCCTACGCATCGACTCCCCCAAAAAGGCGGAGAAGGTCAGCGTCGTCTTGCTGGAGATTGACTCCCGCTCACCCCTCGAGGGCGCAGGCCCCGACAAAGAACTGGTGACCTTCGAAGGCAAAATCGAAGACGGAACGTTCACTCCAAGCAGCGACCCGAAGGTGCACAGCTCGGACACCTCGTTGCCTTCCATCAAGGTCGTCGTCGAAGGCGGTTCGCCGGTGGACGTACCCCTACCGGACGCGAAACTGGAGCACGGTGTGTTCGAGCTGGGGCTGAAGCTCACGGCGGACGGCAAGACGTACGCGGCGCCCGGCGCAAAAGACCCGAGCGCCGACCCGGTGATGGTGCGCATGTTCCAACATTTCACGGCAGGCGGTGAGCCACGACCGGTGATCGCGTTCGTGACCGGCACCGAGGACGGCTTCTTCCAAGCGGCAGAGGACTACTGGAAGCTCAATGCTGACGCGGTGGTAGTGAACAAAGGAATGAGCTTTGCTGACGTGCTGAGCACCCTCGACGCACTCGCGGACAAGTACGGTCCTTGGGGACAGATCAACATCGTCGCGCACGGCAACCCCGAGCACCTGAAGATGCGGCTCTTCTCCAACTCCAAGAAGGAGATGCTGCATGAGGATCTGCTCAACAATCAGGATATCTTGAAGCAGCTCACCATCCCGAGCGGCATCGATGACGAGACTGAGGTCTTCTTCCGTTCCTGCAACGCAGGCTTGAACCAAGACCTCGTGGACACGCTGAAGCAACGGATCTTTCCGACCGCGAAGTTTCTGAAGATCCCGATGTGGCCGCAAGGCTACCAAAGCCAAAAGAGCAAGAAGAAGGGCGCCAATGGACAGGTCGAAGTGGTGACCACCGCATCCGAGTTCTTCCTCGAACAGATGCACTATGACCGTCCGACACAGGCCGAAGCAGAGGCGGACCTGTCCACGGAGCTTCCCAAGCGCTTCGATGACATCAAGAACCGCTCTCCAGGACTGGACTCATCCGCAAGTGCCAGCGAGGAACTGCCCAAGTTCACCGAGAAGATGTCCCTGACGTACGAGTTCGACGACACCATCAAGTACATCGAGGCGGACATCTCGGATGCCGAAGGCAAACAGCTCGATGATGATGGAATCATCGAGAAGTACCGCAAGGACTGGTCCCCGCTGTTTCAGAACGACACGCTGAGTTCAACCGGAAAGACGGAGGAGACCCGATGGAAGGTCGAGCTCGCCTCGAAGCCGAAGGAAGTCCAAACCACCGAGAATGAAACGCGCCGAGGGGTAACGTTCATCTCCAAGGAGGGCACGCCTCAGTTGATTCAGTTCTCGAACGGCTTCGTGTCGGCGGGCACTGCTGACCCCTCGAATTGGAAGGTGACCGGGGCGGGTGTGGCTGCCTTCCACGTCCAGTTCCAGCTCGGGGTTTCCGGTAACATGAACCAGGTCGAAATCACCCACGAGACAGACGACGCAGGCAAGGTAACCGAAGTGAAAGCCGGCAGTCAGACGGTCCGTCTCGACGAAAACAACAAGAAGTTGCAGGCAACCTTGCCCATCACGGTCACCATCGGGGAGTTGCCCCCGCCCGATCCCAGCGCGCCACCCTCGGCGACGCCCCCCGCCTTGACCGGCACCGCGAAGCTCGAGGTGCGTCGCGGCAAGGAGTTCGAGATGGGGTTCCACTCGACGCGCTTCCTCATCGCGCGTAGGCGCAAGATGATGAAGTTCGAGGCGGGGGTCGAGTACGACAAACGTAAGGTCGTGGTCCAGCCGAACAGCGGCAACGACGCGCTGCTCTTCGGCAAGGCGTGAACCGAGCAGGATGATGCTGCGCCTACGTGCTCTCCTGCTGCAACGTTGGATGATCGTGGCCGCTTTCGGCATGGTACTATCCAGCGCGTGCACCAAGAGCCGAGAAGGCAGCGGCGCGGCGGCGCCGCGAGCGACTAGCCAGGAGCGAGTAGCCACCCCGCCACGCGCCGCTGCACCGGGAGTCGCTGTCCCCCCGGTGCCTCAACCCGCGCAGGCCGAACCGGAGAGCCCGCCCCGACCGCCCACGCCGGACGCCGAAGTACTGCTGACGCCACTGCAGATGCTCGAGCGATTAGTACCGAGCAGGGACGGCGGCACGTCACCCGCTGACCGAACGCAAGCCTTCGTCCGCCTGCTGCAAGGGGAGGAGCCGCCGATATGCGTTTCGCTGACCGTGCGCGCCAACCCATTGCAGCTGCGTATCGGCTCGCCAACTCACGTGATAGAGCTACGACTGGACGTCGACGAGCGGGAACACGTGTTCACCCGCCTCTTCGGCTACGCTACCAGCGCGAGCTCCCATGTGAGCCACAGCTTGTGCCGGCACCCGTTGACGGTCAGCCGCACGCCGCCCAGTTTGGATGGGGCACCCGTGTTCGACTCGCTCTACGAATGCAAACGAGCGACGGCGGCCGAAGCTCTGGGAGGACCGAGCCGTTATTCTGGCAGGCGACCCCTCTCTCCTAACGAGCTACCCTGCTGGCAGGACTTGGCTGGCACGGTGCTGAAGTTGCGCCAAGAGGCGGCGCGAGGCGGCAGCCCTCGCTGGTGACGAAACTCGCGCATGCGGGTTACCACGCCGAGCGACGTGACCACACTGAACGACACTGCCCGGGGGGCGCCCCGGAGGCGTTCGAGTAGAGAAAAATCGGCCTCGATTGTGCTCCAAGGGGCGCTACTACCGGCCGATGGTGCCCTTGGACACAGGAGACCTTGCCCATCCTTGCCTCACTGGCGCATAAGGTGGTGATGCACTCCACGATCACGGCAACTGTCCTCTTTTCCCTCTTGGCTGCAGGTTGTACGGATTCCGCGCAAGACGCCACGAGTGATGAATCCTTGGGCAGCGCCAGTACCGCGGGGACGGGCGCGAGCCCAGCCGCCGCGACCAGCAGCGGAGGTGCTCCGAGTGTCACCCCCAGCTCACCGAGTACGCCCCCGGTGGCAGGTACCCCCAGCTTGGGAAACGACATGGGCGCGGGCAGCTCGGGCGGCACGGAAAACGGCGGAGCAGCACCAAGCGGCTCCACTTCCGTAGGAGCTGGCGGAGTGCCCGCAGTGAACGGCAACGCGAGTCCTGACGGCAGCGACACCAGCGTTGGGGGCAACGGCGGAGAGCCCGCTGAAGCCGCTACGGGCGGCACCCCGGGTACGGAAGGGAGCGGCGGCTCGGATGGCAACGCTGAGGCGGGAGGCAGCCCTGCCATTGGCGGTGAAGGCGGCGCGGGCGGCGCTGCGGGTGGTGCTGACAGCGGAGGGGACAGCTCCGATGATGCCTGCTCGACCGCTCTGTTCTGTGACGACTTCGAGAGCTACCAGCCGGGTCAAGCCCCGGGCGGGATGTGGGGCACTCGCGAGAATTCAGGCACCGTCACCATCGACACTGCGCAAAAGGTCTCGGGTAACCAAGCCGTGAAGTTCTCGGTGACCGGCTCGGGTTCGAGCAGGACGGCATTCATTCGTTTGACCGACGATTCGCTCTTCCCCGTCGCCGACAACCATTTGTTTGGCCGCATGATGTACTGGCTCGAGTCGGCGCCGCAGACTCCCGTGCACTGGACGATGGTCGAAGGTGGTGGCACAGTGCCCGGTCAGACGTACCACGCCTTGTATCGCTACGGCGGGCAGCACCCGCTGAACCAGGGGCAAACCTTCGTGGGTAACCGCCTGATGGCGAACTACGATACGCCCGACTGGTATGGGAACAAGAACACGCCGGGAAGTGACTGCTGGAGGCACTCCCCAGACCAGGTGCTACCGACGGGGCAGTGGGTCTGCGTCGAGTGGGAGTTCGACGGCGCCAACAATACGGAGCGCTTGTGGCTCGACGGGGAGGCCATCACCGCCGTGACCGTCATGGGCTCTGCTGACCAGTGCCTGAACGCGCCAAACGACTACACCTGGGAAGCGCCCACGTTCTCCCAAATCGACATCGGTTGGGAATCGTACCAAAGCGACGATCCCCGCACCGCCTATGCGGATGACGTCGTGATTTCCACGACTCGCGTCGGATGCCCTTGAGTTGGGTCGGCCTACACCGGCCCGCGTCGTACCTGCCTGCATCCGGACTCGCGACGTCCGACTCTGTCGGAGAGGCCCCCGCGCTGAACGATTGGAAACGCCTCCAAAGCTCGGATCCGAGCAAATCTCCGCGCAGAGTCTGATCGAGCTTTGGCCGAGTAAATTTCATCGCGATACGTTTCACCGACTCCGCACGAATAAGTTTGTGGGTGAGGCGCACTCGCTTTCCCAACTCCCTACGAGCACTCGACTGCCACTTCATTCTTCCGGCGCGCCACACTCCTGTCCGCCGGATTGGCGAAATGGTGAACCCACGCAGCGCCGTCGCCTCGTCCTCGCCGTAAACTACCGATCCCTGATCCTTAGCCCCTCTAAGAACGCACTATGAATCCTCGCTCACTCGCTTTCCTGCCTCCTCTCTTGCTGCTTTCCGTCGCCTGTTCATCCGAGACGAACGGCCCCGGTGAAAGCGTCGGCGCAGCGACCACCGCCGGAGGCACCAGCAGCGGGCAGCCCGCCGCGACGCCCACGAGTTCATCCGATGGCGCAAGCGCTGCCGCACAGGCTACGCCACCCGCTACGCCGGCCGCAGATCCCGGCCCGGCAGCTACGGCTAGCCCTGCCGCCGAAACTAGCCCCGCCCTCACGACGAGCCCTGAGGCGAGCAGCAGCCCAGAGCCCGTCCCCACCACCCCGGCGCTGAACGACCCGCAGGAGATGGACGGTAGCGGCGGCAACGATGGTGATGACGGTCTGGGCACGGGCGGCGGCGAGAGCAACCTTGGCACTGGTGGCAGCGACGGCGCCGGTGGCGCGGCCGGCGGCGGTGAAGGCGGCGCCAGCAACGAACCGAGTCCGGGCAACGCCGACGCGGTTCCGAGTGCCGGTTGTGGCATGGGCGGACGCCCCGCTGGTGGCACCGTGTACGAAGCCAACGAGTCTTGGCTACTGTTCCCGGAGGGCTACGACGGCAACACTCCCATGCCAGTGTTGTTCGGCTTTCATGGCTGCGGCGGGACTAATCGCGGCGACGCCAATCGCACCGAATACAGTGATCACTCGAAGGGCAACGCCTTCGAGACCGACTACGTCGTCGCCGTACCGCTGTCCGCAGATTCAGGCGGCTGTTGGAACTACAACACCGACATCCCCCGGGTCAAAGCGCTCTACGATGAGCTCGTGAGCAACTACTGCGTCGACACGAGTCGCATCTTTGCCACGGGCCACAGCTCCGGCGCCCAGTTCATCGTTCAGATGATGACGGGCAACCACACGGCGGATGCCGAGTACCTCAACCTCAAGGGCATGGCTCCTGTCGCGGCCTCTGACTACGGCGCGCATGGTGCCGCCATGCCCGTCATGTACATTCAGGGGCAGAACGACAGCGTGCGCGGAGGTAACGGCAAAGGCACGGTGGATCGCTTCGTGGCCGGCAACATGTGTAGCGACAGCTCGGAGCCAATCAGCGTCATGGGCGACGGCTGTCAGAGCGACGGCACGACCGTGGATGCCGGCTGCGTCAGCTACAACGACTGCAGCGTGCCCACGATCTGGTGCTCCCATAATGACCCCTCCTACAGCGGAACGAGCCACGGTATCCCCTGCTTCGCAGAGTCAGCCATGGACGAATTCTTCAAGAGCCTGGACTGACGCGGCTCAGGTCCCGTGCGACCAACGGCCACGCAACCCCGTCGCCTGGCTCGGCCTCGAAGGGCCCCTGGCGAACCGCCCCGCTAGCTGGCGGCCCTGCGCGTGCGACTCATGCTGAACGTGCGTGCTCGACGAGCTCCGTCTCGCACTCGGACAACACGCGGAGCGCCGCCGCTCTTTCCGTTGGCTGCAGGTTCAGCGCGCGGACCGCAGCCTCCCTATCGGCGTACGGGAAAGCGCGAATGTTGGCGACGCCCAACCAGCGAACTGCCGTCGTCATACCGATCGTCACTTTCGAATCGGTGAGCACTGCGATGTTCGTGTTTCTCCGACGCAACACTTCGCCCGCTACACCGCGCTGTTTGCTCGTCACGGTTGTCGGGCCACTGGCGGAAACTAGGAAGCTCGTGACGGAGGCCCGATCGAGCCCCTCGATGAGCGAGTCGAAGTCCGCATCGCTCAAGGGTCCGGCTCCTGCTGCCCCAATGAGGCAACTACCAAGCTGACGGCAGACGAAATTCATGCACCCCTCTTTTCGGTGAACTGAGTCTACCAGCTGCAATCGGTGCGGCAACCAAGCCCCGCCGTCGAAGCTCGCCCGGGGCGCACACGAGGACCCCAACTCGCCCAATGGCACACCGAAGGACCGGAGCTCGGAGCATGTTTGGCCTTGACCCACCCAGTCTGGGGATGGGGCGGAGGAAGAGCACCAGGGGTTGGCGCCCGAACAAAACAGCGGCGTCATCGACGCCTTGCGCGAGGGGCTCCGAGTCATCGACCGCATTGGGCGGTACGTGTGTTCGTCAATGCAGCCGCCGCCTCGCGCAGGGAGACGACACCAGAGCAGCTCGTCGGGCAAACGATGATGGAATGCTACCCAGGGCTCGAGCAGACCGAAATGTTCGGGGTTCTCCGGCGCATCGAAGACCAATGTGAGTTCAGCACACCGGAAACTCCAAAGACACCGTCGTGCCGCCGGTCTCCGACCGCTGTAGTTTGCCTCGCAGCTGACGGGCAAGACTCGTCACGAGCTGCACCCCGAGAGACGGCCTGCGCCGCGGACGGGTGGCGGCGGAGACTCCCCGACCGTTGTCCGCAACGATCAACGTCGCCTGACCTTCCTCACTACCATGGAGCCGAATGCTGATCTTGCCACGGGTGTCGCCCGGGAACGCGTGCTTCAGCGCGTTGGTGACCAACTCGTTGATGATCAAGCCGAGAGGAACGGCAACGTCCACCGACAAGCGAAGGTCATCGACCAGCATCTCGATAGCAACACGGTGACTCACGGATGTCAGGCTGAGGATGTGACCCGTCAGCTCCGCGACATAGTCGCGACAGGCCACCTCCGCCAGATCTCCCGAATGATAGAGTTGCTCGTGCACCAACGCGATGGAGTGCACCCGGTTACGGCTGTCTTCGAACAGCTGTCGAGCGCACCCGTCCGGAACTTGCTCTGCCTGAAGGTTGAGCAGACTCGAGACCACCTGCAGGTTGTTCTTGACGCGATGATAGACTTCTTTGAGCAGCACTTCCCGCTCGTTGCGCTGCTGTTCCAAACGTTCTTGGATGCGCTTTCGTTCGCTGATGTCGACGATGGAGCTCAACACGTAGTTCTTTCCCGCGTTGCTCAACGGGTTGAGGCCGATTTCCACCGGGACTTCGGAGCCATCCTTCCTCAACCCATATAAATCTCGACCCGCCCCCATCGGCCGCGTCTTTGGGTCCCGCCGAAACGCAGCGCGAAACTCGGAGTGGCGTTGCCGGAAACGGTGGGGGATCAACAAGCTCAGCGGCGCGCCAAGCAACTCGATACGCGAGTAACCGAAGAGCCGCTCGAGTTGAACATTGACGAGCGCGATGCGCCCATGCTCGTCGACCAACAGCATCGCAGCCGGCGAGGCCTCGAGGGCCAGCCTGAATTGCTGGTCGTGGACCGGACCATCCCGAGGCACCAACGACGCCTCGTCAAAATCACTCGGTTCTTGGTACCCCAAGTTTCCCCCCTATGGATCCCAACCTCGCCCCCCAGGCGTCAATACGCAGAAGTTAACGCATTTGAGACTGGAAACCCAACTCATTCGGACCGTCCGCTGTGTCGTCCCATGCAAGTAGGCGATCTTCGCCGCGAAGCGGGCGGTTGCGCGAGCGGCGACTCCCGTTTCGGGGCAGTGGTGAAAGACGACACTGATCGCAGCTCTAAGCACTCAACGCAACGCAGGCGCCTCGACGGCTGGTGCAAAACTTTTCATCTTGTGGGTCGAAACACCCCGGCTACCTTGACTCGTCATGGATATTCGACTGCTGACCGACACCGTCGTCCGCCACACGACCGTGCTTCTGGCGCAGCTCGCAACGGCAGCGGGCGTTCGAGCTCCGCTGGCCAACCTCGCAAACCAGGTATTCTTGGACCTGGCGCGCGAGTTGGAAGCGCAGGGCGTGCGTCGCAAGGTCGTTGCTGACATGTTCGGCCTGGCGCTGCGTTCTTACCAGCTGAAGATGCAACGCCTGGTCGATCAGAACGACGTGCAGCCATCGTTGTGGCAGGGGGTGCTGTCGACCCTGGAGCAAGGGAGCGCCACGCGCGAGGAACTGGAAAGCGCCTTCGTTCACGCCTCGCCAGCCAGCTTGGCCGCGATCCTGCACGACTTGGTCGAGAGTGGCTTCATCTATTCGAGTGGCCGCGGCCGCCACGCGGTCTACGGTGTCACGCCCGAGCGAGACAAGGAGAGACTGGAAGCAACGGAGAGTGTGCAATTCGTTGCCAATCGACTGTGGCTCCTGCTGGCGACGGGTGGCAATTGCACACCGGAACAGCTCAGAAGCAAGCTAGGTCGAGGTGAAGAGCACTTCGAACCCGCGCTGGAGAACTTGATCCGTTCGGGGCGGGTCGAGCGCGAGGGGAGCGGCGATGACGAACGTCTGCGCGCGCTCAGCTTTCACATCCCAGTAGGCGCCGACAACGGCTGGGAGGCGGCCGTGTGCGATCATTTCGGAGCGGTCACCACCGCCCTCGCAGCCAAGCTGCAGGACGGCCGAGCCCGCGCGGATGACGCCATAGGTGGTGGGACGCTGCGCTTCACCGTCCACGATACGCATCCCCACAAGCAAGATGTCGTCGGTTTGCTCAAGAAGATCCGGCAACTGACAGACGAGCTCTGGGAAAAGGTCTCCGAGTACAACCAGAAGCACCCGCCCCCCGAGGAGACCACCAAAGTGACCTTCTACTTTGGCCAACATCTCTTGTCCTCCGCCGACTGCACCTCCAGCCCGGAACACGAAAGCCCATGACCGAGCCTCATCCCTCATCCAAGCCAGTCTTTGACATCAACTCCGCACCTACCGCCACGCGAAACGCCGCGACGGGTTCTTGGGGTGCACGCGCCCTCGTAGCGAGCACTCTGCTGGTGTTGGCGGTGCCGGCATGTGGCCGCAGCTCTGATCCCACGGACACGAACACCCAATGGTTGATGAGCTGCGACGGCGACGACGACTGCGCTGGAGAGTTCAGCTGTTTCTGTGGCGTGTGCACGGTGCGCTGCTCTGCGACGGCGGCGTGTTCCGAGCTATCTGAAGACGCCGTTTGCGCGCCGTCGACCGCACGCTGTGACACACGTGTTTGTGCCCTGCCCGAAGAGTCCGCGACCGACCCCGAATCCACCGATCCCGAGCCGACGGATTCGGCTTCCGCGGACGTGACGTCGACCAACCCCGCGGCACCCAGTCAACCGGACGACGGCTCGCCGAGCACCACTCCGTCGGGGACCGTAACTGATTCCGCGTTGGAAACCGACACGACGTCCGTGCCCGATGCTGGTAGCCCAGCATCCCCATCTAGCTCGTCATCCCCGGAGCCATCAGCTGTGAACACGTCGCTGGACGGCGGCAACCCGATGAGCACGGACGCTCCTCAAAGCACGACGGACGCATCGACGACCTCGGAGACGACGCCAGACGCTGGCAGCCAGACGCCCACAGGGCCGCTCATTTGCGATCTGTGGGGCAGCACGCAGGAGCCCGTGTTGGAGGCCTGCCAAGCAGAGCAAGCGTGTTGCACCTGCGGCTGTGCGGCGGACACCGATGCGTGTTTGGACGAGGCGTCATGTCCACCTCGCGCGGGTGTCAGTTGCGGCACCGCACAGTGTGCCGGCACCCAGATCTGCTGCAGTGCTTCGCGGAACTTGTGTGCTGCCGATCAAGCAGGGTGCGACGCGGCGCTGGCGGACTTCTCACTACCCGACGCGGGAGGGGGCGAGCCCAGTGTCGAGATGTCCGCAGCTTTGGTGGACGGCATCGGTTGCTGTGACACCTACGGCGTGGTTTGGCGTGACATCGCCGCGGACTACTGCGTGTACGCCGAATTTCAAGCACCAGTAGGCAGCGATGGCGTCCTGACGAGAGCCATTGCCGCTCAACCCGCCTCAGCCTGTGTGCTATCACTTCGCACCGGGGGCGACCAGGCAGTTGAGGCAGAAAGCGCTCACGGCTTCATCATCATCACCTATCAAGAAGGTGGTCCACCACTGCTCGATACCTGGTTCACGGCCTCGTTCGATGGCAGCCCGCCAGGACTACCACGCTCCGTTCGAGTCGCTCGCGAAGCACTGACGTCGGACGGCTCTCCAAACTGACGAAGCAACCGAACGCCCGCGTTCTACCTCGTTTCGTCAGTCCAGAGACACAAAGGAAGCCCCAAACCGCGGCTGCTTTGTTTCGGAATCGTGCAAACCTGCCGTGACCAGTCGTTTGTGTTGGAACAAACGGCGTCGATGGCGCGTGGGTAGCAGTCACCTTCGACCCGGTGCGTAGGCACCCCACCGTCTGCTGGATGGTGCGCGGCGCGGGGGCGATTTCACGTCGATAGCGCTACTCGGAGCCAGCCTGCGACGCGGAACGATATGTGCATTGCGTTCACACATGGAAAGTCTGAGTACGATGAGCAAGAAGGGGTGCCTCGCCGATCCAGAGTGGGAAAGGCGCAGCTACGCGCGCATGCCACTGTCGGCGTGGATGATGTTCGACTACGACCACCACTCACGCGTCGCGCTGACGGTCGACGTCTCACTCGGGGGCATCGCTGCACGTGGCATCCGAGGGGTGCGGAGGGGCCTGCTGGTCGACATTTGGTTGCTACTGCCGAATGCAATGGAGATCGAGTGTGACGCGGAGATCGTCAACTTCGACGCGGGTCGTACTGGGTTTCGTTTCGTGAGCATGTCCGCTGACGCGGCCGATCGTCTGGCAACGCTCTTGTATCCCGACGAGAAGAGCGGTGTGCGCGACCTGGTACTTCCCTTCAAACAGGACCGGTGGGACCGTGGCTGAGCGCTGGACGACAGCCGCCGCGTCGCTGGCGGAGGCCGAGCCGGCTGTGTTCACGATCGAAGCGGCGCCTCTATCGCGCTCGCCGCCAGCCTCGATACCTGAGCCGAGAGAGGAGCCCGCAGAACTGCCGCCTCTGGTCAAAGTCTTGCTGTCCGTCTCCATTCTCGTTTTCGCCGCTGGTACCGCACTTGCCCTGCGACGAGTCATCCTCGGGGGCGCGGTGTCCGTGCTGGACGTGCTCAGTTGCGGCGGACTCGTGGGTTCGTCGTTGGCGATGGTGTCGCAGCGCAGACTGAGTCGTTGGCTGTTCTGGGCTGGGAGTTCAGCATCCGCATCGCCGGATACGGCCACGAGGTCTCCGCCGCGGGACGTCGTCGAACGTGTCTCGACAGTCGCGCCGCTGCCGAAACCACGCCCCACGACGATTCGACGACTCGAACCGCGTCTGCAGGCGGTCAAGGTCGCCGACGGGCAAGGCGCCTCCTTCGAACCTGTGCTTTCGAGCTGGAAAAGGTCGAGCAGAAACGCGTGCCTGGAGGCGTTGAGGGACATCGTGGCAGTGCGCGAAGTGCACGTCGCCCGCATAACGATCGGCTCTTCGGGTCGGACAGCACCACGGGTGCTGGCGATCGCCGTTGCGTCCTCGATGGACGCAGCGGAAAGCTACGCTGCGCTGTACTCCGCATTGGAGCACAGGACCGACGAGCACAAGCTCCTCGTCTGGTTCGTCCCGCTCGATTCGCAGCGCCTGGTGGCACTGCGTGCCGCAGGTTGTTTGGTGTTTCGACGCCAGATGTCGAGCGTGCCGAACACGTGACGTCGCCTCGAATCAGGAGGAGTACTCCTGCGGTCGCGCGGTATCGGCTGTCACTTCGTCCCAGTCGAAGGCAACGTCCGCGGTTCGCATTGTGCGCAGTGACGGTGGACGTGCGAGCAACTTCGCAAGACGCCCTTCGCCTTCGACCCGCAGTTGGTGGACGCGTGACTCGCTGATGCCCAAACGTCGCGCAATCGCGGCCGCTGGTAGCCCACGCTTGTACCACAGCCTCAGCACCAGGCGCGTTCGTTCCTCCAGACGACTCAGCGCCCAGCGCAAGGCAGTCGCCGTGTAGGTCTCGACGAACATGTCCTCAGCGGTCCGCACGGACTGACCCGCCAGGTCGTCATCGATGGGCAAGGTGGAGAGCTCGCTCAGCTCCAAAGCATGCCACGCAGTATCTTCACTGATGCCGAGCATGCTTGCGAGCGCAGAGGCATCCGCCGCCTCACCATGACGCTTGAAGTATTCTTCGGCGGCACGCTCGACGCGGGTTACCAGCTCCCGAGCACTTCTGGACAAGGGATCGAATCGACGTGTCTCGTCACGGATCGCCCCACGAACGCGAACGCGCAGGTAGTTCAGGAAGTAGGCCGGGTCGGCATCCTCCAGACGACGCACCGCTTCCATCAGTCCGACCATCGCAGCACTTTCAGCGTCAGCACGTACCGTTTCGGGTACGCGCTGACATATCTTGCGCGCAGTGTCCCGCACGTCCGCCACCAGTTGGCGAAGCCCTTGCTCCTCGGAGATGCTTGGCTCGGCAGCTCTGGGCGTGTCAGACCGGGCCAGGCCCTCGACTTCGGAAGGGCGGCGAATTTGCGCACTGGCGACCAGTGCCTCCAGGTGGCGCTTGTCCACGAAGTGCTCATTGTCGGAGAGCAGCGCGACTGGGTGCGCTTTGGCGTCTGCCGTGTCCAGGAAGAGCACGGGCACGTTCGAATGCCGAGCCCAAGCGCGCACCTTGCTGACCACGGGCTCCGGCTCTCCCGGTGATTCGAGATCGATCAGGACCATGTCGGGGGCACGCCGGTCGCTTCGCCGCAGGTAGAAGCCGTCCGGCCCCTGCACGTCGTCCAAGTGGTACAGGCGCACCTGCACCCCGACCGATTGGGAAGCCACCCGCGCCAGCTCCGCCAAAGCTCGGTCGCCGCCCAAAACCACCCCCTCCAATACCACAGACCCACGAACGAACTCTCGCACGTCTTGCCTTGCCCCCTCGAATGAAAACCCGCAGCCCGCCGCGGCCAACTGCAGTATGCTGCGCACGCGGTCGATGGCCAAGCGCCAATCACGCGACCAATCCAAGACGCTCCGCCTCGGTCAGCCGTGGTCCGAACGGGAACTGTGGATTCTCGGCTGCGTGCAAACCAGTGGGCTTCCACCATACGCTACGAGCGAAGCTCCCTGGCCTTGGCGCAACGACCCAAACCAACCCAGCACCGACAAGCGGTCGCTGTCGAGAACGATCGGTACGCACGTCACGCATCGAGCAGATGCCTCAATCCAGCGACTCTAGCCATGAGCCGGCATTTGAGCAACGACCGCCCCGGCGAGAACCAGGCGGTCGAGCATCCGTGTCGCCGAATCGACGAAGCGTCGAACTTCGAACTCCCCCAAGTTGGCGTACAGCTGGGCAAGTGACGCCAAAAGATGACAGTGTGCCAGCTCGAGCTCACAGCCCAGAATCTTGGTATGAATGCGAAGCTGTCGCCGCAGTGCGCCAGACCCGAGCGACAAGTCACCGGCCAGTCGCACCAAGTCGAAAATGGGGTGACCGTCCAGAGAGCTTCCTGCCCAATCGATGATGACCGCAGAAAGCGGGAACGCTCTCTCCCTCGAGAAGAGCACGTTGCCAAGCCAAAGATCACCGTGCATCAAGACGCAACGCGGACTGAAGTCACCGCGGTGCAGCGCGTCGCGACAAGCAGCGAACTGTTTGCACAACTGCGGCGGAAGTTCAGTCGACTGCGCGGCACGGGTGAGCGGCACGTCGAACAAAGCCTCGACCTGCCCGGAATCCGGCTGATGCACGGAAACCGCGTTGAGCTCAGTCAACCAAGTCAGTAGCTGGACACGAAGCAACGAGTATCGGGCGAGCGTCAGCGCAACGCCGCTGACGGTGCGGTGCCACGGATATATCGCGTACGAACGTCCCTCGACCCAGCCGATTTCGTCGGCCTGGACGATTCTACTCGCCAACTGCGGCCCCACGCAGTCCGCAGCCCCATCGGCTTTCATCGCTGCTTCCTCGACAGCCGTCGGGTAGCGCTCGTTGGAGTGGGCAACGTAGGCCACGGGCGTTCCTGCTTCGTCCAGCAGTGCATAGCGAGCGGGCGAATCCGGGCTTCCTTGCTTGATGACCAGACGCACCTCGCCACACGCGAACTGCATGCGTTCCAGGTATTTCTCCCCCACCGTGCGAAGCGCGGCTGGCATTTGTGCCGCGACTGCGTCCATTGCCCAATGCTGCCGGATGTCACACGAATGTCAAATTCGAGAAATTCGAAGAGTAACGTCGTCGTGCCCACATTGACCGCGTGGGAAACGATGTAGGCGAACGGAAGACTTGTCTCGAATGGCAGCACCCTTGCCTGGGTCCGAGCATGCCAGCACCCAACGTCATTCCGGTAACCGTGCAGGCGAAGTATGCGGTGCGCGCCCAAACCTCACTGATCAAACGCGCTCTCGCCATGGCCGGCTCGAACGAGCAGTTGCCTCGAAGACTCGGTGCGACAACGCGAAAGCGGTTAACCCAGCACCACACTCATGACCACCCCACGACTGCTCCACACGACACGGGGCCCCGCCCACGCGAGACGTGTTTCCCGCAGCGGAACGCCTCGGCCCGCGATTCTTCTTCAACCGGTTGAGCTGCGTTGCCGACTGGTGCATGATCGGGAGTGAATCGCCGAGACCCGCCCACGAGAGAGAAGACGCGGACACATCGATGCACTCCGAAGAGCCTTGCACTCAACTGCGCGAACTGATGTGTTCGCCCTTCTACACACTTTACGTCGACACCACCTGCCAGCTCGTGGTCGCCTACCGCACTCTTCAGCCATTCGAGGACCTTGCCGAAATCCCGGAGTGCTTTCGAGAGATCGAACGCGCACTGTCGAGTATCACGCGAGCACGCTATCGCATGCTAGGCGACGTGCGGGATGGCCCCTCGCGCAACGACGCCGCCTACGAGAAAGCGCTCGGCGACGAACGTGGCCGGCTACTCTCAGGCTTTCGACAGACTGTGGCGCTGGTGCGCACGGCAGTCGGCCAGCTACAGATCCAACGGCTGGCGCGAGATGAAGGGAGAGACGTCTACGTCACCGCCAGCGCGGAAGATGCCTTCGCGTACCTGGGCATTGCGCCCCACGAGTGGGCCAGGGTCAATCAACCCAGTTGGGCAGCCGCGCCCCTCAGCTAGCTGAGGGGTCGCGCCACGCGGCGTTGATAGGGTTAGGGGCGAGTTCGACTTTCTAGTAGCTGGCAACCAGCTGAGGATCTGGCTAAGGTTCTCGCCGCAGCCATTGCGCGCACGAGAAGCTGGAGGGAGCATGAGGACGAAGCCACTCGCGATATCGGACAACCCTGCGTCGACAGACGCCGGACAGGCGGTGTACAGCCCCTTGGTCCTGGGCATCTACGATCTGTGGGTCGTCAAGTTGAGCTGCAGCTACGTTTGGCGCTGCCCAGCCAACGTGATGCTGACCCACTACGAACGCTTCGTCGGTCGCCGTCATCTCGACGTGGGCGTCGGCACGGGCTACTTCCTCGACCGAGCGCGCTTCGGTGAAGCTCCGACACTCACGCTCTTCGACCTCAATGAAAACAGCCTACGGCACACCGCCTCACGCGTTGCGCGCTACGCGCCAACAATCATCCGTGGCGACATCCTCGAGGCCGCTGACGCACCGCGAGGACAATTCGATTCCATCGCGATGAACTTCCTCCTTCATTGTCTGCCCGATGGCGGCGACGGCAAATGGAAGGCATTCGATCACCTCATCCCAGCGCTCGCGCCCGGCGGTGTACTCTTTGGCAGCACGCTCATCGGAGCTCCCGAACCGAGTGCTCGGGTACCGCGACGGCTCATGAACGTCTACAACGAACGCGGCATCTTCTCGAACCGAAGAGACAGCCTCGAGCTCCTCACGAAGGAGCTTCAGGCGCGATTCGGGGAAGTGCACGTGCGGATGGAAGGCTTGACCGCACTCTTCCACGCACGGCTCTAGACACGCGAACGGTGGTGGCACGTGCAAGCACGCTGCATCAACGGCACGCGGCGGACCTTCGTAGGCAACCAGGACCAAGTCGCCGAGCGACAACATCCCGTCCACCGCCCCCTTTGGGTTCGTAGCCTGTGCGAGCCATCCGCCGGGGGAGAACTTTCCTGGAGCTCCGCTTCCGCGGAGCGGGGACTGGTGGAGCGTTCGTAGGAGAGACCCCAATCTCAACGCCTCGTTCGTTTGCACCCCCGACAATTGGTTGGGAGTATCTGCACGGACTTTGCACGTGCTGGTAGTCGGTTGCAGCCTGCCTAGATCCCTGCAGACTGCCGCCGGCTGGATACCAGTTCTCCGTGCCAGCTAGCGGATGAAACGCGAAGAGCTTGCGCTGCCCCTGGGTGTGAGTGCGGTAGGAGACTGTGCGTGTGGTAGTCCCCGAAGAATCATCCCAAAGCGGTCGCAAGCTCTCAGTGCACGCAGCGAGTCCGTTCGACCACTGACGCAGATTGCTGCTAACATCGCAATTCAAAGGGAATTCTTCCATGTCATTCGCATGCTGTCTGATTGGGGCTGACTCGCTGTTGATCGAGTGTGGCAACCGTCTCCTCGAGGCCGGGCACCGTGTCAGTGGTGTGGCTGCGGGCTCCCCCAAAGTACGAGCCTGGGCCCAGGACAAGGGCCTCCCTTGCTGGGACGTCGAGGACGATATCCTGGGGCATCTACAGTCGGCGGACTTCGACTACTTGTTCGCCATCACGCACCTGCGGCTACTTCCCGCCTCGGTCCTCGAGACGCCAAGGCGCGCCGCCATCAACTTCCACGACGGGCCGCTGCCGAAATACGCTGGGTTGAATGCCCCTGCATGGGCCCTGCTGAACGGTGAGGCGACGTACGGCATCACTTGGCATCTGATGACGCCGGGCGTGGATGAGGGGGACATCTTGGAGCAGAGGACGTTCGAACTGACCCCGAGAGAAACGTCCCTATCGCTCAACACGAGGAACTTCCAGGCAGCACTCGACTCATTCCAAGACTTGATCGCAAAGTTGGATGGTGGCCATTGGGAGCGAGTGCCGCAGGAGACCAGTCAACGCAGCGTCTTTCGCCGTCACATGCGCCCCGAACGCGCCGCCATCCTGAACTTTGGGCACCCCGCTGACGAACAAGACGCACTCGTCCGAGCGCTCGACTTCGGCACCTACCACAACCCGCTCTATCTGCCGAAGCTGCGTCTCGGCGACGAATGGTTCGCCGTGCGCACCACGGAGCCCGAAACGGATTCGACGGCGCTCTCTCCCGGCGAGGTGTCCAAGTCCGACGACGGACTGCTCTTGGGGTGCACGACAGGCACCCTGCGAGTACTGGCCGCGAGTCGTTTGAGCGGAACCCCGGTCTCGTTCGACGAGCTGCCTGATGCCTTGACGACGAGTGCACCGGATACCGAGCTCTTGCGGGCCGTCGAGGCCCATGAGCGACAATTGGTTCGCGCAGAGAGCTTCTGGCAACGGCGCCTGAGCGCCCTCGAACCTGCAGAGCTGGTCGCCGCGCGTGGTGCGGGCGCGGGCGGAGAGTGGGTCTCGGAAGAGGTGCCATGCCCGGCGTCTTTGGCAACGATGACCGGCAGCCGGTTTGCCGCAAGCATTGCTGCACTGGGACTCTACCTCGGGCGCACTTCCGGCAAGCGCAGTTTTGCTTTGGCCTTCGCGGGTCGGGCACAGCAGCGCCTGTCCGACGAGTTGGGCGCGCTAGTAGCTGCACGCGTCCCGCTGTCGTTCACTTGGGACCAAGACAGCACCGTGAAAGAGCTGCTGGCGAACGTCGAGCAAGAGCTCACTACGCTGGAAAGTAAGGGCAGCTACTGGAGCGATCTGATTGGGCGGGTCCCCGACCTGGTCGGGCGCGATGACCTGGCCCGCGGCAATGTCGCGCCGGTAATGGCAACTTCCCTCGACGAGGCTTCCACCTACGATCCGTCACGAGCCGGCGCAACGTTGCAGCTAGTAGCAACTGACGATGGCTTGCGCCTCTACTACCGACAGAACACCTTCGAAGGGCTGGAGCCGAGCGTCGGCCAGCAGCTCGCCACGCTGCTGGGCAACATGGCGAACGCGCCCACAGCGCGCTGCGGAGACGTCCCGCTCGTAGCGGAGGAGCAGGCGCGGCAGTTGCTTCGCCACGGCAATGCCTCACAGGTTCCACGACCGTTTGCGCAACAGTGCGTGCACTGGCTGTTCGATCAGCAAGTAGCGGCCACCCCAAACCGAATCGCGCTACAGTCCACGACTGGCGAACTCAGCTACGCAGAGCTCCAACACAGGGCCCGCACCGTCGCGCGTGAGCTCACCGCGCGAGGAATCACCCCTCGCCAACTCGTCGGGGTGATGGTCCCGCACTCGACGGACGCCGTCGTGGCAGCTCTGGGAACGATGATGGCCGGCTGCGCGTACGTGCCCATGGACCCGACCTACCCATCCGAGCGCATTCGCTACATGGCTCGAGATTCGGGCGTCGTGGCCATCCTGACGACAGCTGAGCACGTCGAGTTGGCGGAGGACGGCATCCAGTGCGTCCTGATGGCCGACATCGCGAGTAGTCAAGAGGAGGCCGCACCCGACACCGCCGTCAGTCCAACGGACCTAGCCTACGTCATCTACACCTCTGGCTCGACGGGTCAGCCCAAAGGCGTGATGGTCGAGCACAGAAACGTGTGCGGATTCTTCGACGCCATGGATCGCCGTATCCCGCGGGATGAGCATTCTGCGTGGCTCAGCGTGACGAGCCTGTCCTTCGACATCTCCGTGCTGGAGTTGTTCTGGAGCCTGTGCCGCGGCGTTCGCGTCGTCTTGTACACACCGTCTCCCAAAGCAGCGGCAGGTAGCGTAGCGACGACGCTGACCCCCAGTAGCAACGTCGACTTCAGCTTGTTTTTGTGGGGCGCGGACGATGGCGTAGCCACGGGCAAATACGACCTGATGCTCGAGGCGGGCCGCTTCGGCGATGCGAATGGCTTCACGGCGATCTGGACACCCGAGCGTCACTTCCACGCGTTCGGCGGCCCCTACCCGAACCCTGCCGTCACGAGTGCAGCGCTGGCCGTGGCGACGTCCAGGATCCAGATCCGAGCCGGGAGTTGCGTCGTGCCGCTGCACCACCCGGTGCGCGTCGCTGAAGAATGGGCGGTCGTCGACAACCTCTCCGGGGGTCGAGTCGGAATCTCCTTCGCTTCGGGCTGGCAGCCTGACGACTTCCTGCTCGCTCCCGACAACTACCGCAGCAACAAGCGGGTGATGATGGACGCCCTGGCCCAGGTACGAGCGCTGTGGCGGGGAGAATCAGTCAGCTTTGCCAACGGTATGGGCAAGGACGTGGCCATCGTCACCCAACCAAGACCAGTGCAGGACGAACTGCCGTACTGGCTGACGGCCGCGGGTAACCCGGAAACCTTCCACATGGCAGGGGAAGCGGGGGCGAACCTCTTGACCCATCTGCTGGGGCAGAGCATCGATCAGCTGGCTGACAAGATCGCCATCTATCGACAAGCGCGCGCTGCTGCGGGCCACGACCCAAAGACGGGCATCGTCTCACTCATGCTCCACACGCACGTTGCGAGCAACACGGAGTTGGTCAAACAGCGGGTGCGCGAGCCCATGAAGGAGTACCTGCGCACCTCCGTCAACCTGATCAAGGGCTTCGCGTGGGCCTTTCCTGCTTTCAAACGCCCCTCGAACGACAACGCCGAGGAGCTCGACATTGCGGGCCTGAGCGAGGAGGACCTCGACGCCATTCTCGAGTTCGCCTTCGAACGCTACTTCACAGACAGCGGACTCTTCGGGACGCCCAAGCAATGCCTGCAAACGGTCGAACGGGTGCGCCAGATCGGGGTCGATGACATCGCGTGCTTGATCGACTTCGGTGTGCCCAACGATCTGGTCAAGGACGGGCTCATCCACCTGGCAGAGTTGGTTCGACTCGTGGAGAGTCAGCAGACTCGAACAGCTGCGTCAGCAACGGAGCTGTCGTTTCACGAGACCGTCGACCGCTACGGCATCACTCATTTCCAATGTACGCCGTCACTCATGCGCGCACTGCTCGTCGACGAACTCGACAGGCAGGCGGTAGAGCGGATCCCGCACCTGATGCTCGGCGGCGAAGCTCTGCCGCTGGACATGGCAAGACAGTTGGCAGACCGTCGCAGCGGCACCTTGACCAACATGTACGGCCCCACGGAGACCACCATCTGGTCGACGACCCACCGTGTGGAGGCAGCACCGACGAGTGTTCCCATCGGAAAGCCCATTGCAAACACCCGCGTCTACGTCCTCGACTCCCAGCGGCAGCTCGTCCCCGTCGGCGTCCCCGGAGAACTCTACATCGCGGGCACCGGGGTAGTGCGCGGCTACCACGAGCAACCAGAGCTCACCCAAGAGCGATTCCCACCCGATCCGTTCACCAAAGACGGCTCTCGCATGTATCGCACCGGCGACTTGGCGCGCTGGCAGAACGACGGCACGCTAGAGTTCCTCGGTCGTACGGATCATCAGGTCAAAATCCGCGGGCACCGCATCGAGCTGGGCGAAATCGAAGCCCAGCTGCTGGCGCAAGACGACGTCGTGCGTGCGGCTGTCGTCGCCCGCGAAGACACTCCGGGAGATCAGCGTCTGGTTGCCTACTACGTGGGCTCGGCTGAGGAAGACCACCTTCGCAAGCGCAGTCGTTCCGTGCTGCCCGCGAGCATGGTGCCGGCGGTGTTCTGCCGCTTGCCGCAGCTACCCCAAACTCCCAATGGCAAGATCGATCGCAAGGCGCTGCCTGCGCCAAGCACCACGACTCCACGACGGCGTGTCGAGCCGAGTTCGGACGTCGAGTCTCAGCTCGCCGAACTGTGGTGCAGACACCTCGGGCTCGAGCGGGTGAGCGTGACGGACAACTTCTTCGACCTCGGAGGACACTCGCTGCTCGTCGTGCAACTGCATCAGGCGATTCGACGCTCGTTGCCATCGCTCACGATCAGCATGACGGACTTGTATCGATTTCCGACCGTTCGGTCTCTCGTGCAGCACTTGTCCAGTACGGACGAGCAACTCGGACGAAAGCGCGGTCAAGCGCGCGCCGAGAAGCGCCGAGCCAGAAGGCTGCGACAAGCGTGATGCGTATTCGATGAGCACATCAGACAACGTAGAAGCAGTTGCGATCGTGGGGATGGCCCTGCGTGTCCCTGGAGCCAACGACCCGCAGCAGTTCTGGAAGAACGTCGTAGGAGGAACTGAATCGGTTCGGCGCTACAGCGAGTCAGAACTGCTCGAGGCCGGCGTCCCTCGTTTTCAAGCATCGGCATCAGACTACGTTCCAGCGGGCGCACCTCTGCAGAACATGGATCATTTCGATGCCGAGTTCTTCGGCTTGGGTCCTTCGGAGGCCGCCGTGATGGACCCACAGCATCGGCAGTTCCTGGAGTGTGCCTGGGAAGCGCTAGAGCGTGCGGGGCACGCGCCGTCGAGGTTCGACGGCGCTGTCGGGGTGTTCGCTGGTTGCGGACAGTCCGCCTACTACGCGCAGAACATACTGACGAACCCCGAGTTGGTGGACAACACGGGGTTGTTCCTCTTGCGCCACACGGGCAACGACAAGGACTTCCTGACCACTCGCCTGTCGTACATCCTGAACCTGCACGGTCCGAGCATCGCCGTGCAGACCGCCTGTTCGACGTCCTTGGTCGCCGTGCACCTGGCAGCCCAGAGCCTACTCTCCGGAGAATGCGACTTGGCGCTCGCCGGAGGAGTCACGATTGAGTTCCCCCACCGTCACGGCTACGTCTACCGTGAATCCGAAATCCTCAGTCCGGACGGACATTGCAGACCGTTCGACCGCGAGGCTCGAGGCACCATCTTCGGCAGCGGGGTCGGCGTCGTCGCTCTGCGCCGCCTGGAAGACGCACTCGCGAGTGGCGACGAAATCGTTGCCGTCATTCGTGGCTCCGCAGTCAACAACGATGGCGCAGGCAAAGCAGGCTACTTGGCCCCCAGCGTGGACGGTCAAGCAGCCGCCATCAGCGAGGCCTTTGCCGTCGCCTCGGTCGAGCCGGGCGACGTCGAATACGTGGAGTGTCACGGCACGGGCACCGCAATGGGTGACCCGATCGAAGTCGCAGCCTTGACGCAGGCCTTTCGGGAGTCAGCGCAACAGGTCGGCTTCTGCGCGCTCGGTTCGGTCAAAGCCAACATCGGACATTTGGACACCGCCGCTGGGGTTGTAGGCTTGATCAAGGCGGCGTTGTCTCTCCAGCACGAAACGATCCCTCCGAGCATCAACTACACCAACGCCAACCCGGAGCTGCGCCTCGAGACCTCACCCTTCTACATCCCGACTGAAGCGCGCAAGTGGGCACAACGAGACGGCACCCGATATGCCTCCGTGAACTCTCTGGGCGTGGGGGGCACGAACGCCCACGTCGTACTGCAGCAGGCGCCACCCAAAGCCGACGCGTCCACTGCTGTTTCCGAGGGCCCGTGGCTTCTGACCTGGAGCGGCAAGACCCAACACACGAAAGCCTACGGCGAGAAGTTGTCGGCTCATCTGCAACAGCACCCCGACGTTTCTCTGGACGACGTCGTCCACACCTTGCGCGAACGACGTGGCTCGTTCGCTTGGTGGGCCGTCGCTGGCGTCGCCAGCCGACAGCACGCGATCGAATTGCTCAGCGAAGAAGGCGCGCCGAACGTCTTCGTCGAACGCCGGCTCGAAAATCCCGACGTCGTCTTCATGTATCCCGGCGGCGGCGCGCCCTACCTCGGAATGGGTCGGCGCACGTATCACGCCGAACCGACGTACCGACAATGGGTGGACCGGGGGCTGCAGTCGCTGAAGGACCTGACAGGGGTCGACGGCGCACCTTGCCTCTTCACAGAAGACACCGACTCGGACGAGCTGAAAGAACAGCTGCATCATCCGTCGCTTCAGCTTCCGCTACTGTACATCGTCGAGTACGCGCTGACTCAGCTTTGGCTCGCTCGGGGCATTCACCCCTCGTTTCTCGTCGGCCACAGTTTGGGAGAGAACACCGCAGCGGCTGTCGCCTCGGTAGTGTCGTTCGAGGATGGCTTGGCGTTGGTTCGGCGGCGAGGCGAGCTGTTCGAACGAGTGTCGCCCAGCGGCCTGCTGAGTGTGCCCTTGGCCGGCGACACGCTGTCGCGTTATCTCTCTCCAGAGCTCGACTTAGCTTGTGAGAACGGAGCCGAGCTGAGCGTCGCTTCAGGTTCCAATGCGGCCCTCGATGCTCTGCAGGAGCGGCTCGCACGCGACGGCATCGAGGGTCGACGCGTCAAGATCGGCATAGCGGCCCACTCCAAGATGCTCGAGCCGATCCTGCAGGAGTTCGAGGACTTTCTGTGCGGCATCCAACTGCGCCCACCCAAAATTCCCATCGTCTCGAATCGAAGCGGCAAGGTACTGACGGACGAAGAAGCGACCTCGCCTCGATACTGGGTCAGTCACCTGAGGCACACAGTGCGCTTCGCCGACGACATACGATTCCTTTCGGCTCGAGAGGATCGCGTATTCCTCGAAGTGGGCCCCGGTGCCACTCTATCGAAACTCGTGCGTACTGGCTTGTCTCGCTCCGCGCGCAACGCCGTGATCGAAAGTCTCCCTACCGACAGCCAAGGCAGCATCGAACCGACGCACTTGGCCGCGGGACGCTTGTGGTGCGCCGGAGTGAACGGCGCACTGCCTCAGGCAGAACGCCGAGGACGACTGATCGATTTGCCGACCTATGCGTTCCAACACAAGCGCTATTGGATCGAACCGGGCGCGGGCGCCAAAGCTACCGAGCGCCGGTTGGACGACGTTTCCAAGTGGTTTTACACCGATCGGTGGAGCCTTCACCCGGCCAACGAGGGTCACAACCGTCGCGCGGAGACGAAGAAGAGAACGTATCTCGTCTTCTGCGACCAGTGGGGGGTGGGCGACGCGGTGATCGCCAAGCTACGCCGTCAGGGCCACACGGCCGTAGCGATCCGTCGCGCCGCCGGTTTCGGACAGCCCGACAGCTTCGAGTACAACCTGCCTCCGTCGGCGGCAGTCGGCTACGAGACGTTACTGCAGGAGCTGCGCTCCTCCGAACGCGTCCCGGACCACATCCTACATCTCTGGCTACTCGACGCGGACACGGCGAAGACTGCCGAAGAGCTCGGGTTCTTCAGCTTGCTGCGGTTCTTTCAAGCACTGTCCGCAGAAGGCGTAGCCAGCCCCATGCACTTGTCGTTGGTCACGCGACAACTCCACTCGCTGACCGGCGAAGAGGTGCGAGTCGCCGAGCAGGCGCTGGCCTTGGGACCGCTCTGGGTCGGACCACGGGAGTTCCCCACCGTGGTCACCTGCAACGTCGACTTGGAGGAAGTCTCTCGACGGGGCTGGGCCTCACAGCGGGAGGCCGTTGCCACGGAGGCGGACGCACTGTTGAAGGAACTGGAGACTCGTGACGGTGGCTGCGTGGCGCTCCGCGGCGGCGTGCGCTACCGCCGTGAGCTCGAGCGCCTCGACGTGGGAGCGGCGACGCAAGAGGCGACACCCGGCGCGTCCCTTCTTCGGCATGGTGGCGTGTACCTCATCACGGGTGGACTGGGAGGCATCGGAGCCGTCTTGGCAGAGCACCTGGCAACGCACCATCAATGCCGCCTCGTGCTGACTTCGAGGCAAGGCCTACCTGACTCGACATCTGATGCTGAGCAAGACTCGCCCACGCGATCGAGAGTCGCGCTCATTCGACGCCTGGAGAGTCTGGGGGCGAAAGTGCAGCTCCACGCCGCAGACGTTGCTGATCCCGCGAGCATGGAGACCGTCGTGGCCGCTGCACTGACCCGCTTTGGGCGCATCGACGGCATTTTTCACGCAGCGGGGCTGGTACACGATCGACTGATGGCGACCAAGACCAGGGCGGAAGTGTTGCAGGTGCTTCGGGCCAAGGTGGAGGGCACACGCGTCTTGGAGGCCCTGTTGCCTCGATGCAAAGCCAATCTGTTCGTACTCTTCTCATCGTCATCGACGGTGTCAGGCCCCGTCGGACAAGCCGACTACGTCGCGGCCAACGAGTACCTCAATGCACGGGCGGCCGCTCTCAATCAGCGTGCCAATCTCACCGCATTGGCCGTCGATTGGGGTGTTTGGCGCGACGTCGGCATGGCCGTCGCCGCTGCGTCGGGCATCGACAACGACACCATCGAAACCGCCACGTCGACGGGGATATTTTCGCGTCGGGTGAACAAGGTCGATGGTAGCGTGGCCTTCGAATCGACCCTGAGCCCACGCGAAACCTGGTGGCTCGACCAGCACAGGACGAGCACGGGGCTGGCCGTGGTCGCGGGCACGGCTTGGCTGCAGCTACTCGCCGCAGCCGCGCAGGAGCTGAAGCTCGAGCGCTTCGAGTTGATGGATGTCGTATTCGAACGCCCGCTGGCATTTCCGGAGGACGCGTCGCGCAGCGTCAGCGTCGAGTTGCACCCCACGGGCGGCGCCTACCTCCTGCAGGCATACGCAGGGGCAGACGGTGGCAGCAAGAATGACCAGCGCTATCTCAGCGCGCAGCTGATGGAGGGGGTGGACGAGTCACCAGAGCCACTCGATCTCCCCACGTTGCTCGAAGAATGCAACGCACCGCAAGCTTCGAGTGAACCTCTGCCCTCGCTGCAAGACGAGCACCTTCGCTTCGGCGAGCAGTGGCAGGTGCTTCGTCGCTCCGCATTTCGAAATGGCTACGGCATCGCCGAGCTGAAACTGGAGCACGCAGAGCCAAGCCCCTTGCACCCGGGTCTGTTGGACATCGCGACGAGCTTCGGTGTCTCGCTGATCAATGGCTTCGACCCTGGCGCAGGCCTGTGGGTGCCGATGTCTTACGGAGCTTTGCGTGTCTATGCCCCCTTGCCGGCACACGTCTTCAGCCGATGTCGCTTGCGGGATACCGAGTCCATCGGCTCGGACACCGCAACGTTCGACGTGACCGTCTGCGACGTGGAAGGACGAGTGCTGCTCGAGGTCGACGAGTTCACGGTACGTCGCGTCGAGGAAAGCACCAACTTCGGGCGCAGCCCAGCGGCGGAGCCAAAAGGCCAAGGCAAGCCCGCGACCCACTCCGAAGCCCAGACTGTCCTGGAGCGCAACATCGCTGACGGCATCACCCCGAAAGAGGGAATGCTCGCTCTCGAGACCTTGCTGCGCGTGCACGCGCCAGCCCGAACCATCGTCAGTCCCGTGCCTGTCGCGCGCCTGGTGCAGGAGATGGACGAACTCACTCGCCCGAAGGAGCAGAGCAAGACCGGTTACGATCGACCGGAGTTGGCAACCCACTTCGTTCCTCCGAAGAACGAAGTGCAGGCGGCCTTGGTCGCCGTTTGGGAACGCCTGCTCGGCATCAGTGGGATCGGTATCGACGACGACTTCTTCGATCTCGGCGGCCACTCCCTGCTTGCGCTGCGAATGCTTGCGGAAGTCAAGAAGACCTACGGCGTGGCGCTCACCTTGGGCGACTTGGTGGAGACGAACACCGTCGCAAGGCTGTCTCAGCTGGTGCCGGATGCAGCAGAGCAAAAGGCCGAGAGCTCTGCCATACCCACGGTATCCAAGCGCTGGACGCCAATCGTACCACTCAAGCGTACGGGCCGAAAGAAGCCTTGGTTCTGCGTGGCAGGAATGGGCGGTAACCCAGTACACCTACGAACCCTGTGTCGTTTCATCGACAAGGAACGCCCAGTATTTGGCCTTCGCCACCGCGGCGCAGACGGGACGGGCGAGCCCTACGCTTCGGTGGAAGAGATGGCAGCTGACTACGTGGCTGCGATTCGGGAGATCGACCCCGAGGGCCCCTATTTGCTGGGCGGCTACTCTGGCGGAGGAACCGCCGCCATAGCCATGGCGAACTTGCTGGCGCGCCAAGCTGGCGCGCAGGTCGCGTCGGTGATTCTGCTCGACTCGTTCCGCCCCAACGCGCGCCGCGCATTGGATTTGAAAGACCGCCTCGAAGTGCATCGTCAGAGTCTCGCGGAAGAGGGCTACCGCTACGTGTTGCGTCGTCTGGCGCAACGGGCTGATCTGGTTCGGCGCAAGCTACGGCAAACGCGCGCACCGGAGCGCGAGCCCACCTTGTTCGAGCGCGCCGCGGCCAATTGGCGCGCCATCGAGACGAAGTACGAGCCCCCGCCGGTGGCGGTAGATGGCTGCCTGTTCCGCGTCAGACCCGCGGATCTGGCCGAGGCGAAGGCATATGACCAACGCTACGAGGGCTGGTCGGACATCATCACCGGTCAGTTTGAGGAGTTCATCGTTCCGGGCACCCACGTGACGATGTGCGAGGAGCCGAACGTTCGAATATTGGCACGAAAACTGTGCCGAGCCTTGGACGCCGCCGACCATCGAGACGGCGCCGCGCACGGCAGGCAGCCCCGCGGGCGACACGCTGTGCGCCAGCACCGTTAGGCCAAGCGGGCATCTGCCCAAGCAACGGTCGCCACTCTTCGACAGTCGCGAGTAGCGCCGACCGTTCACCTGCAGGCAGGTGGTTCGCCACACGCAGCACGTGCGTTTGGGCGAGTGCTCTCGAGCAGACGTCGATGAGCGCAGCGGCATCCGGAATCGCCCGCAGAGCCTCGTAGAACGCCGATTCAGGCGGCGGCAAGTCGTCATGACGCGCTGCG
>JBNKHV010000163.1:0-17378 GCA_050290545.1 Polyangiaceae bacterium
CCGCTATCGCAGAAGCACCTACCATCGCCCGCAAGTTGATGCGTCTGAACCAGCCGTGTCACGCGACCTGGCGGGGGAACGACTCCCTCGGTCTCCGCCTGCGTCAATCGACGGCACATTGCGTGGCCAAGGCGTCACCAAAACCGCTCAGCCGAAGCCGAAAAGACGAGCCTTCGGGTCGGCGCTCGGCGTGAAAGATCGAAATGGTGTAGCTCCCGCCATCGGAAAGCTCGAAGTCTCCCGCACTCTCTGCGTTGATCGTCACCAAGCCCGGCAACGGGACATGGACGCCGCCCAAGTCGACAGCGAGCCGGCTGTTGACGAAAACCCACACGTCGTCGTCGCCGAGGAACTCGAGCGTCGCATCGAGGGAGCTCGTGTAAACGAAGTCGAATGCAACGTGGGACGTGAAACTGAAGTTGTGCTCGACAGCCTCACCGAAGGCCTCCTCCTCCCACGGCCAACCAACGTAGCCGTACTGCTCGGGCAACTTGGCTTCTCCCGGATCTCGAGTTGGCCCCGTTACGTCGTCCACAGGAAAGAACAACGGGTTGCCGTCTTGATAGACAGCTGTACCGTACGCACACCATGACGAGAGATCGTAGCTGCAGGGTTTACAGGTGCCAGCGCACTCTTCGATGGCGGCGCTGATCTGGGGCGCGCATTCGACGTCACAAGCTTCAGCTTGCTCGAGGGCAGCCGTCGCATCGGCCTGCAGCATCGAGAGCTCAGTAGCGTCCAGTTCCCCTGCCTCGACGGCGAGGTCGTACTCGTCGGCGAGCTCTTCTGCGAGGGTGCGCAGGTCGCGGCAATCCGCAGCGCAGCCGGTCATCCAAGGCGCCATCAATTCGCAGGTGTAGGAGCACTCCGGATCGCTATCTGGCGGCCCCTCTTCGGTGCCAGGCTCAGTCGTCAGAATCTGCTCGCCGTTGGCACCAAAACGATTGACGAACCCACCCTCACCATCGTCGAACAGAACGAGCTCCCCCGCGACCTGCACGTTGGCGTCCCCATCGACGTACCACTCGGCGAAGGACTCCTCCGATGTGATGCAACCGTCGCCGGGGTTGCCGACGAATATCGGCCTCCCCTCCTCGTTCAGTTCCGTGCCGACCAGGCCCGCTTCGACGCTGCCGCAGATGACGCCCTCGCCGAAGTCGGGGTGAGCGTTCGAGAAGTCGCGAAACGTCGCCGGTAGACGCACTACCCGTTGGCCTGCGACAGTGCACTTGTCATCAGGCAGTTGCTCCGAGGGGCTTCCCCCGTCGTCCGAGGCGGGCTCGGGCACGCCATCGGTTGCGTCCGGCGGCGTGCCTGACGGTCCTTCGTCGGTCTCGTTCGCCCGTGGCGACGGTCCTTCGCCATTGGACGCGTCGTCGGTCTGCTCTTCGCTCGGCGAGGTCTCGCCTGGGTCGGACGTGTCGCTGCCCTCGGCGCCGCCGCTTCCGGGCGACGCGTCCGTCGTTTCGTCGTGTTCTTCTGTCTGGTTCGAACCGCCGTCTGCGTCGTCGACAGAGGACTGGTCGCTGGAAGGCTCGCACACGCCGCGGCGACAGGTGTCACGCGCAGAACAGTCGTCCTCGTCGATGCATTCGACGCAGCCCCGGCGCTCGTCGCACAGTAGGCCAGAGCCCTGACAATCCGCCGTCGTTTCGCACGCGGAGTACAGGCGATCGTTCGAGCCGCCACCGGAACTACTCAAGCACGCATTCATCGGCAACAGGGCGGTGAGTACGACGAAGAAGGACGCTCGATTCACCCGGCGAAGGTAGCCCCAGCGCACCGGACTGCCTAGCGGAACGCTGGAAAAGTGCTCTCAGAGACCCGGTGCGTGCCAATGTGCACCGGTCAGCGCGTCGCGCCCTTTTCTCCTACCGTGCCGAGGCGGCAGGTAGGGGATCGTTTCGGCCGGTGCAACACCGGTCACCGGCTACGGGATGTACTCGTCAAGGAGGCTGCTTGCGTTGCAGCCGCTGGTCGTACCTTGCCGCGGGCAAGGAATTCACACGAAGGCCGAAGCCGAGGCGTGCCCATTCCGAGGAGCTCGATACCTGCCGTCAACGCTCGGCGCCCACTGCGGCGTCGAGCCAAGTGCCAAGCGCTGTGATGTTGACGTATTCGTCCGCCCCGTAACAAGACGCGCTGCCTCGACTCAACACTCCGAACAGGAGGATGCGTCCTTCCTCGTCGGCGTACAGCGGGCCGCCGGAGTCCCCAGTGCACGCGCCGCCTCCTCTTGCCTGCACGCTGAGAACATCGGATGAAGTCGCTAGCAGATCCACTGCGATGGCTCTGAGCCCGCCCCGCTCCTGCGCTTCGGTCGTGCCGAATCCAGCAATGCGGAGTTGGGGGACGGCCTCTGGCAACGCGTCGACGATGGTCGCCGAGGTGACGCTTGCGTCTTCGTCGAAGAGCAGCAGTGCGAGATCTAGGGTGTCGTGCCGTGAAACCCCTCGTACCTGGAGCTGTTCGAAGGTAGGAGCTAACTCGGATGAACAGTCGGACTCGCTGGCGGCTACCCCATGAGCGATTGCTTGATCCGTCGCGCCTCGGAGCCAGAGTCGTGTTGGGTCCAGGTCCCTGACGCAATGCTTGGCAGTGAGCGCAACGCCTGAGGCAGTGCGCGTCGCAGTGCAGATCACCCTCATCTCCTGCGTCATTTCGGTCAGCAGCGCCAACACGACAGGCTCGATGGATTCGGTGGGGAGTAGTGAACCTTCAGCCACCTTGATCGCCTCACTGTGACTGGCAGTCGGTTCGAGACACGCCACATCTGAACCACACGCGGCGAAGTTCAAAGCGAGTGACAAGGCAGTCAGCGTCTTTTGAATGTGAGTAGCGCTCATGTGGATCCATCCTGCTGGTGCGGGGCGATGGCCCCCCCGCACCAGCAGTTGCCCCCTACTGCTACGCTAGAAGATACAGGTCTCGTAGGTCTCGGCCATTCTCATGCCATACGGGCCGGCATCTGCTGTGATGCCGCGCGCGCGGTAACGAACGTCGCCGCACAGGCCGAGGCCACAAAAGCGCGGCTGGCTCATGTTGACGTTGAAGGTCCGGAACGAGACTCCCGCACTGACACCCGTCGTTAGGTAGTGCTGCAGCGACTCGTCTCTGAAACCGTAGCTGTAGCGCACCGTGACGAAGCCGTCGCTCTCGTTGCAAAAGCCGATGGTGAGATCGCTAAACGTGTAGTAGCTGCTCGAGTGGTTCAGGTACACGCTCCTCCTCCCAGAAGCCACGTCGCGGTCGGCGACGGCACCGTAGCCCACACACTGCAAGTTGGGCGTGATGAAGTTCTGACAGGCTTGGCTCGTCTTTTCGATGGGGGCATCGCGATCGAAGACGGGAACGAGCTCTTCGGAAGTGGGTCGATCGAGGCGGGTGAGCTCGCGCTCGTGTGCTTCGAGTATCACAGCGGGCACCTCTCGCTCAGGTGCCACCGCGCGGAACAGCTCGAGCGCCGTGTGCCCGGGGGCGATGTTGGTCAAGGGCGTGGTGGCATAGTCGTTGGGGGCCATCTCGCCCACGATGATGACGGCGTTGTCATCCGCGTCCCGGGTTTCGTAGAAGACGACGGATCCGTAGCCAACGTCCACCTTCGCCACCACCGGCGATTCTTGCGGGTCGCCGGTCTCTTCGAGGGCAGTCTCCTCGGAGGTGGCCTCTTGGAAGGCGGTGTCCTCGGAACCGGTCTCTTCGGAGCCGGTTGCAGCTGAGCAGCCTCCAAGCCCAAGACTGGCCGACAGGAGGAGTGTTGCGTAATGCTTCATGTCAAATCGGAGATTCATCGAGTTTCCTTTCAGTCCATTCGTATGCATGCACCGGGAGTCGCAACGAAGCACTGATGTCGCTTCGAGAGCCAGCTACAGCGGGCTCCCCATGTACGAACCCTCGGTGACGCCGTGGGTGTAGCAAGACAACGCCACGCCGAGCATCAATCGAATCGATGTTCTGGCTCCACTCGAGCGACTGTTCTCTTGCGAGGGCATGAACAGTCTACGTTCACCGTAACTGGCCAACCACTTGGCCTTCCAGGGCGGGCTCGGGCGGCCCTTTGAAATCGGGTGAAATCGCTTCAGGGCCGGAAACGTGAGAAGTAGCGCGATCGGCGCGATGGCAAGCTTGGTCGGACCTTGGTGAACGAGGCGCCGGACCACTAAAACGAGTCCGAAGTGAGTGAATCGCTCCAGGGGTGAGCAAGTGAGAGCCGCGGCACGAGCAGACGTGCCGCGTGCTCGAGTTCATCGTCGCCGAGTGCCCACCCGACGTTGCGGAGCGTCCGTTAGGTCCCGTAGTTGCACCGACTCGGAGCCCGCCGCACCTGTCGTTCAACCGCCGAGCAACGCGATGAGCACGTGAGGCAAGACGGCCACCGCGACCGTGCTGTACATCACTAGCAGCGCAGGCCCGTGGTAGAGCCGCGCAATCAAGTCAGTGAGCCCTTCTTGGACGCGGGCAAGTCCCACGGCTTCCACGTCTTCCCACGTCGCAGCCTCGGTCGTGACCACTACCCGCAGGGCTTCGCCAACGAAGACACGGTGAAGCTGTGCGATCAAGTAGCGCTCCACGCGTTGGATGAACAGCTCACGGGACGTGTTCTGCTCCCGGGAAATGGCCTCGTCGAAGCGACGCCACGCGCCTGCCCTAGCTTCGCTCGGCTGCATCCCCGAGCGAAGCGCCGCGGCATAGCCGAGCGCGTGAGGCTTGACCCACGACCAAAGTCTTTCGGTCCAGTCGAGGCTCTCCATCAGCCCAGCCAAAGCGGCGGCCCCTGCGCGCAGTGCGCCAACACACGCCCCCCCGATGGCGAAAGCGAAGACCCCCACGGCGGACGCCAACCACCATTGCCAGGCCGCTACTCCCTCGAACTGCAGCACCAGAGACGCACCCGTCGCCGCAATGCCCAGGAGCAGCCCCACGAATGCCCCCTTCAGCCCTCCCAATAGAGTGGCGCCGAGAAGTCTCGGCAGTGCCCGCAAGAACATCACGTCCTCAGCCATCTTCACGCCCCGTCGCGGTGCGGCGGCGCCACCAGAAGAACAGCAAGGGAGCACACAAGCACAAGATGCCGACGATCCAGAGAAGCGCGCCAGCACCGCTCGAGCGCTTGCCAACCAAACGCCGCCAGGCGAGAAAACCGAGCACCACTCCAACCAGAGTCAGTGCGAGGAACACCGTCCAATCGCCGTCGACGAGAGCGTATCTGAGCGAACCGTACCAGGCGAGGAGTACCAGAACCTCCCGCGCCACCGGAACCCGCAAGATGTCCAGGATCGCCGCCGCACCACCATCGCTCACGCGGGAAGCATCGCACGGCGAGACCCGGTGTGTACAGGGCAGGCGACCTGCCTGCTCGAACTCATTGTCTGAAGGTAACAGACCGCCATTGCGACGCTCCAGCTCTGATCCAGGCAGCGATCTGTTCTTGGGGGCAACAGCCGCGAGCGCAAAGCGCCAGCCGACGGCACCAGGTGTTTGGACCGAAACCCAAGAGTGTGCGACGCTCCCTCGCCCCCGTGCGTAAACTGACGGACATCGCCGCTGAAAACCACGCCGAAGCGCTATCCGCGCTGCTGGACGTGAATGAAATCGACAATCAGGTTCGACGCGCGGCGGACGGCTTCGCGGTGTGGGTGCTCGATGACGACGACCTGCCGCGGGCCCGAGAGCTGCGCTCGACCTTCGAGCCCGAAGCCGCCAGGGCGTTGCTCGAGGACGCGGAGAAGGTTCGGCGCGCTCGTGAGCAGAAGCGTCGACCGGTTGCACCGAGGCGGCACGCGATCGGCCCTCGGACCTCACCGCTTGCGCTGGGTGTACTGCTGCTGATCGGTATCTCCGTTGTCGTCGCGGTGGTGTACCGCTTGGAGTACGCGCCCCCCTTCGGCATCGTGCCTGCGGATCCGACGGGTCGCTACCTCCCGCGGCACTTCGATTGGTCGGAGCCGTGGCGCCTCGTCACGCCGATGTTCATTCACTTCGGCTTGTTCCACATCATCTTCAACATGATGTGGCTGCGTCGCCTGGGCGGTCAAATCGAAGAGAACCACGGAACCATGCGATTGCTGCTTCTCGCCCTCGGCAGCGCCGCTGTCAGCAACTACGTCCAGCTCGAAATGAACGGTCCGCTCTTCGGCGGTATGTCCGGAGTGAACTACGCCCTCTTCGGCTTCGCCTGGATGCACAGCCGCTACGGCCCCCCCTCTCGCTACAACGTCACCTCGAGTGACGCCGCATGGCTCATGGGCTGGCTAGTCCTCTGCGCCACAGGCATGGTAGGCCCCATCGCCAACGCCGCTCACGCGATGGGCCTCGTGTGTGGCACGCTCTGCGGCCTGCCGGTGTTCTTGAACTATCGGAAGACCTTCGAGGTGAAGATGGCATTCGAGAAGGGCAGCTGGGAGGACCTGAACATCAAGGGGTGGCGGCGGTTTCAGCGCTTGTATGTGGACCCGTACTTGCCGGCCTGGTTGCTTGGAGTGGCCGTGGCGGTGTTGTTCATCGATTGATGGGTCGGTGCCAAGGGCGCGCGCTGGCCTCCTCCGGCTACTCGATGGGGCAATCGGGACGGTCGTGATAGTTGGGGTGCATGATGAGGCCGGTGCCGCACTGGCCTTCACTGCAAAACATCAATCTGAGGCCCGCGATCAGCTCGAAGAGCCCATCGCCATCGACGTCCAACACCGTGTCGATGGAGAGTGGGTCCTCCGCACGAGGAAAGCCCGTTTGGCCTTGCGGTTCGGCGTCATGAGCGATGACCTCGTACCCGTCGCCCCATTTCGCGAGCAGGAACCACGCGCTTCCGCACTGATCCCGCGGGGAAAGAAGATCGAACGACACGAAACGTTCGCTGCCGTCGGCGTCACGGAACACCCTGACCGAAACGGGTTCCATCCAGGCACCGTCGTGGTTCTTCTGGAATTCACGCTCTCCGTAACGAAACGCCTCACTTCGCTTCAACGCCTTCACCAAGTCCCCAGCATCTCGGGCCTCCAGGTCCGTGCGATGCAGAACGACCGCGGGCGGGGCCGCTGCCGAGCGACCCCAGCTGGAACCTTCGCAGTTGTCACCTGCTTTGACGCGCAGCTCGAGCCCCAGCTGTCGCCGCTCCCCCTCGGTCATCTTCCAAATCTCCACGGCACGCTCTTGTGGTGGGGTCGCGGGCGGGCCGCTCTTGCCGGACCAGGCGTCCCACAAGAGTGGCGCGACGACGTCAGCAACGATCACGAACCGGGTGGCGGTAGCTGTACAAACGGCCTTGCCTGCGTGGTCGAACAAGCGGAATGTGTGAGGTTCCTCGAGAGCCCAGGCCGCCTCGGAAGGCGGCCTGCTCGGTCGAACAGCGAGGCCGTCAGCAACATACTCGAGTGGTCCGGAAGCCAAGTCGAGGTTTGCCTTGCGCTCAACCAAGAGGATCGGAGCCTTACGCGGTCCGGTCACGAAGGCGAAGTCGCGAAGCGAGGGGAAACCCCGGCGGGTAGCCTCCAGCAGCGAGAGGACCTCTTCGGAGACGATCTTCAGTTCGTTTCCGCGACGCTCCAGGACCAGGCGCTTCCTCTCGCGCTCCGGGAATCCGTTGGCTTCTCGCTGTTCCTCGAATTCGAGCACCGCGCGGCCATCTTGCTCGGTGAACTGCACCTTGTCGGTGGCCAGGAAGAAGAAACTAGCGAACGTGCGCTTGTGCTCCAGTAGCCAAGTGGCACGATTCTGAACGCGCCGTTCGGGCGGATGTTCTTGCGCGCGAGCCGCTTCATACCGCCTGTTGGGCTCTCGCGACAACGCGACACCAGTGAAGTCAGATGCGTAGAACTCGCTGAACTGCTGCAACCGTCCCAAGCGTTGCGCCTTGCGCCAAGCATTGAGCAAGCTCAGTGCCTGATCCTCGAGGGACTTGGGCCTTGCGGTTTCGGGAATCGCTGTCGGCGCTGGCGGCGTGGTGGCTGCCGACGTTGCTCGATCCTCTGTTGGGTCGGCGCTGGAGGGTGCGGACGGGATTACCGGGGCCACGCCGAGTTCCTCGGCGCTCACCCCTTCGCTTGCTTTGGTGGGTGGGGCCACACGCTCCGGTTTGGAGCCCTCGCAGCCTGGAATCACCAGGCAACCGAGCCCGATCGCGAGGTAACTGGTGAACATGTAGAATGGCGGCAGGTTGTTGGACACGAGTCGACGCCTGCTCGAGTCGGCCTTGCTCACACGACAGCGGCCCCTACGAAACATTGGCGTCCGGCGCGACGATATACAGGAGTGACCCTCCATGACAACCGGAGTCCTGCTGGTCGGTATATGCCGCTTGGTTCCTGTCGATGATGGTGGTCGTATGGAGAGAGCTGGTTGCGGAGTTTCGCGAGTACGTCGCCCCTCTCGCAAGCGCTGGTGTCGTCATCGCCAGAATCGTCACCCCGGCTTTCTCGATGAACGCCCGAGGGACTTGCCCGTCGCGCTCGAGGAGGCCAAGGAGCTGCTCGCCGCAGAACCCTCATCATCCCCAGCTACTCGAGGACTCAGTTCACGTCCGCGGCGGCAGCCCGTCAACGATCGTGGCGTCGGTGGCCAACTTGCCCGCCCGGAGAAGGTCGGCTTCGAGTGCTGGCGGCATCAAGAGCCGTACGATTGGGGCCAACAGTGCGGCCGCTCCCTTGAAGGCGACGTCGACCTCGACGCTGATGCGGGTTTGAGACTCGCTCTGTTTGTCAAAGAACACCGTGAGTCGCGCATCCGCCACCGAGCCTCGGCCCCGCTCGGCCCACACGGAATAGGGTTCGTGACGAGTGATCTCCATCTCGAAGGTGGGCCCCAGCTTCGTGGCTTCGCGCCAGCGAGCCCCGACACCCACTGAGTGAGGTGTCAACACTTCGACCCGACGCAAACTGCTCTGCCAGCGAATGCGAAGGGACGCATCCGAAATCACCGCAAAGGCGGCCTCGAGCGGCGCCTCGACGATCTGTTCGACGTGGAATCTCACGAGCAGTACGTTGGGTCTGAGGCGTGCGGGCGCAAGGTCAGCTTGGAAGCGCCCGCGCGACCAGCGCCGCCAGACGAAGCCGGGGGGCCGCTTCGCCTGCTGTCGTCGCGTCCCCGAGGCCGCCGGCTCGATTCGGCGAGAAGGGACGTGCGAACGGGAAGGGTTCCGACGCCGCGGGAGAGCAGTTTTCCCAAAAAACGCGAACTCTGTGGCGGTCCTTGGCCGACAGTGTGCGCCAAGAACCCATGCGAAACTTGATCAATCCTGTGTTGCGGCCAGCCACCACGGCCTCCATCATTCTCACTTCCAGCCTCTTCGCGGCAGCCAACGCGCAGGCAGTGAGCAGCGCTGAGTTGTACACCTCTACGGGCTACCAATACGGTCGCTTCGAAGCCCGCGTCCAGTTTGCGCCAGGGGACGGGGTGGTTGGTGCCTACTTCCTTTGGAAAGACGGCTCGGAGCAGTCGGGCACATTCTGGAACGAGCTGGACTTCGAGAAGGTGGGCGCGGCTTGCGAGCTGCAGTCCAACGCGTTCTACGGCGATCCGGAGATGGTGCACGTGAACAAGCACGCCGACGCGGGGGACCTCTGCGGCGGCTTCCACACCTATGTTTACGAATGGACTCCCGACTACATCGCCTGGTTCGTGGATGGCGTCGAGATTCGACGCGAAACGGGCGAGGCCGTGGCGGCCTACGCGGATAATACGCCAAACGGCATGCAGTTCCGTTTCAACATCTGGCCGGGTGACTCCACCTTCGGTGGCACATTCGATCCCGCGACGCTGCCCATTCATCAGTACGTCAATTGGGTACAGTACTCCTCTTACGTCGATGGCGTGTTTCAGCTCGAATGGCGTGAGGAGTTCGACGGTACGACGCTTCCAACTGGATGGCTGACGGGCAGCTGGGGTTCGCCCAAGAACCTGTCCACCCACGCCGCGGCGAACGTCAACATCGTCGATGGGTACGCCGTGCTTTCGCTGACCGCGGACGATGCCACCGGCGCGGTCGGGGCAGCACCGTTGGACCCGGGGGAAACGGCAGCCCCGCCCGTCGCGAGCGCACCAGTGGCCCCCGTCAGCACAGACCCGATGGCGCAGCCGGTCACCGGTGATGGCGTCGCCGCTTCGGACGACTCGGGCGGCAGCGAGGGCTGCAGCGTGCACGCCCGTCCCGACGGAGATCGTTCCAGCGCTGGGTGGCTGTTGTTGGCGCTTGGCCTCGTGCTGCGTCGCACGCGGCGGACCTGAGTCCCGAGGACACGCCGACTCTCCGTCAAGACAGCAACAGCGAAGGCGGGCCCGGAAGAGCCGTCCGGCGCAGGCGCGTCCTCTTGACGGCGTTCGAGTGCCGGCCCACAGTCTGCCATGCGACTTGCCTTGGTATCCCTGCTGACGGTTGGCGCCATCGTGGCAACGCCCGCCAAGGGGAATGCTTGCGGGCCCACGGAAACTGTTCTGGAGGGCTTGCTGCCCCGCCCAGGTCAAGCCGATGTGCCCACGAACGCCGTACTGTGGGCAACCGGCAATCACTTCGAACTGGAGCTGCGGCTGCGCAGGGTGACTCCGCCCGTCGAAGGCTCATCGAGCGCTGACGCGGGCGCGGAGGCGACCGCTGAGCCCGAAGTCATCCTGATCGAGACAACCTGCTTGCCCCGGCACAACTCGCGGCTATGTCAGGGGCGCGCTGAACTTTCGCCGAACACGAGCTATGAATGGCAGGTCGTAGCGACAGGAGGCGGAGGTGAGGAAGGCGCGTGGCAATCGTTCACGACCGGCGATGTCGAAACGGAATCGAGCCCGCCTGAGCTCACGGTAACCGTCACCCAGAACGACGTTTTCGCGTTCTACGGCTGTGGTGGAGAAGCGCGGGTGGTCGGGCTGCAATTCGGTGCGACCGAGCTAGACCAGCCCGTCGTGGTGGCGGCGGACATGTCTCGCGACTACCCGTATGCTTGGGGTTGGGTCCTCGCCCCTGGGGCGTCGCAAGAGACCGTTCGATACCTGCCCAACGAAGATTGCGCCAACCTCGTCGCGTACGATCTCGCAGGGGCTGAATACGAGCTACGCAACATCTGCTTCGACCAAGAGCTGGAACCCACCTACGAGCACGAGGACGGTACACGCGTCCCCCTCCGCGAGGTTGGCGACCCGACTGACGATGACGCCCCAACCAGCAACGACACCCCAACCAGCGGAGACAACTCCGAACCCGCTGGCGAGGGATCAGCGCCTACCTCAGAGACGACCGAAGGCGGCCAAGTGATCGGCGCGAACCGTGTCAGCTCAGACTCCACCGGCGGCTGTACCATCAGCAAACGAGAACGTTCCGGCGCGCAGGAGTGGGCCGGCTTGATGTTGGGGCTTGCACTCGCCCTGCGTCGCAGAGCTGTCAGGGCCTGAGGGGCGCGGCCGACATTTGCGTATCGCGGGAACTACCCACGATACGGTTCGCTGCCTGGCGCCCGGTACCGATCGAGCGGGCTTCGCTGTGCGTCGCTTCCGTAATAGCGCCCATTGCCTTCCACATCGCCGAAGAGCAGGATCATGGGCGTACGGGCACCGTCGGCCGGCGACTTCATCCCTAGCTCGCTGGGCGACTTGCCGCGTGCCTGGGCGAAGCCACGTGTCATGTCCGTCTCGATGAAGCCAGGCGTACAAGCACTGATCTGCAGCGACGGATTGTTGCGGGCGAGCAGCAGGGTGTAGCTGTTGGCGCAAGCCTTCGACAGGCCGTAGGCATTCCCATCGCCGAGGCCAGCCGCAGCGAAAGCTGCTTCATCGCCCTCCATGCTCACGCACTCTTCGATGAACGCCCGAAGCTCTTCCCACTCCACGTTGGGATTGATGAAGAAGTCTCGGCGTTCGGGCGAACAGGTCGCGACGAAGCTCGGCCCCGCGGCGGATGTGATGTTGACGATTCGCCCCTGCTCGGCATCGAGCAACGGCAACGTCGCTTCACACACGCGAGCCATCCCGAGTACGTTGACGTTGAAGACGTCGCGCAGGCTCGCTGAGGACCCGCCGATCCCCGCGTTGTTGACGAGCCCGTACAGCGGTTTCGCCTCAGTCCCGCACTTTGCGGCGACATCCTGCGCAGCCCGCTTCACCGATGCCCTATTCGAAACGTCGAGTTCGACGACCTCGACACGCTTCGCCCAACCCGCGTTCGAGGCGATGAGCAGCTGACGTGCTTCTTCCCCTCGTCCGGGGTCGCGTGCACCAAGAAACACCATCGTGTCTTCGTGCTCCGACAAGATCGCCGTCACGATGGCAAATCCGATCCCCTTGTTGGCCCCCGTCACCAGTACTCTGCGCATATTGCCCTCCTCTCCTAACCGAGCGCACCACATAGCGACGGATGTCGCTCGCGCAACCCCCACGCGACCGCCCGCAGCCTCGAGCAAGCCCTCCCAAAAGCGCGTCGTCGACGCCGGTGCGGCTGACGTTTGGGCGAACATCTTTTCACCCGCGGGGCGGAGACGGTGACGCTAGATCGTGGTTCATGACGGCGCTGTGGAGCGCGACGGTTGCCTCGGTCCTGGGGCTCTCGGCGTGCAGTTCGACGAACGAGACACGTTCTCTCGACCCCGGCGGGGCCGACGATGACGCGGCGGTCGGCCCCACGACGGCGGCCGCGACCGAACCCGGCGCAGAGGCTCCGGACACGTCTCCAGGTTCGGAAGCGCCGACGGCGAGCGGCAACCCCGACGAGACCCGCCCCTCGGTTGCGACCTCCGACGCAGGAGAACAAACGCCGCAGTCAGACCCCACGCTGCCAAACGACGCCGCAGCGGGTCCTGGTCCGACGCCACCCGAGGGCACGAACTCGCCCGGCGGGAGCAGCGACGCAGGTGCAGTGGCTCCAACCGAGGCAGATGCGGGACCGGCGATGGGTGAGCACCCGGCCGAAAGCGACCCCACCCGCGCATCGATCGCAGCGGGCTGGGCGCACACCTGCGTTCTGCTCGCCGACAGCCAGGTCGCCTGTTGGGGGAGCAACGAGGAGGGGCAAATCGGTGACGGCTCCGGGAGGAGTAGCACGACGCCCGTGTTGGTGAGCGGCCTGACGGGCGCCGTACAGGTGGTGGCGGGCGCCTCCCACACGTGCGCCCTCCTCCAGGATGGCAGCGTCACCTGTTGGGGTCACAGAACTCCCGAGGCACTCCGCACCGACGAGCCCGTGGGGAGTTACGTCCCTGTCGTCGTTGATGGGCTGTCGGATGTCGTGAGACTGGCAGCGGGCGGCGCACAGACGTGCGCGCTCCTGAGCGACGGCAGGGTCAGCTGTTGGGGGGAGGACTATGGAGGCTTCGCCGTGTCGAGTCCCGAGGTGACGGGTGCCAGTGCACTGTCCGCGGATAATCAGGGGGGCTGCGCGCTGCTCGCAGATGGCGCCGTCAGTTGCTGGGCTTCGTTCGACGCCGACTACGAAAACGCCGGCGGGGTGACCGCGCTCGACGCGGGCCTTTGGCATACCTGCGCGCTGTTCGCCGACGGGACGTTCTCTTGTTGGGGGAGCTCGGCGGCTTTTGCAGCTCCAGTGGGTCAAACGAGCGAGCTCGACGACGTGACGGCACTGGCTCTCGGGGATTGGTATACCTGTGCGCTGCATGCCGACGGCAGCGTGAGCTGCCTGGGGGGCGACGACGAAACCGGACAGCTCGGCGAACGCTCGGAGACGGGTCGCGTGAGCGGCCTTTCGGGAGTCGTCGCGTTGGCCGCGGGCACGGGTCACACGTGTGCCGTTCACGAGGACGGAAACGTGTCCTGCTGGGGCGATAACTCGCAGGGGCAACTGGGCGATGGCTCGGTTCCCACGGGAAACCCACCCAGAACCGTCGACGACCTCCCCGCGGTGACCGCGGTCGCCACGGGTCCCGGCTTGACCTGCGCGCTCAGCGCCGACCGCCGCGCCTATTGCTGGGGCGACAACAGCAACGTTCAGTTGGGGATCGAACCAGCCCCGCGATTCCTGGTCCACCCGGTGCTCGTCGCAGGGGGTGACTTCACGGACGTGGCGGCCATCGACGCCGGAAACGAACACGTGTGCGGCCTGACTTCGGACGGTGTGGTCTCTTGTTGGGGCAACGGCTCCTACGTCGGCAACCGAGATACGTCGTGGGTCTTCTTGCCCGAACCCATTGCCGACCTGAGCACCACAGCGGCGTTGAGCTTGGGAGCCTTGCACACCTGCGTCCTGTCGAACAACGGCGAAGTCGCCTGCTGGGGCGGCAACGCCCAAGGGCAGGTCGGTATCGAGGTCGGAGGGACGTACTACACCCCAGTCATGGTGGAGGGCCTCGCGGACGCCACGGCATTGGCCGCTGGCGGGTCGCACACCTGCGCGCTGCTGCTCGACGACGGCGTGGTGTGCTGGGGAAGCAACGAGTTCGGTCAGCTCGGAAGCGAGGGCGCAAGCGGTGGTCCCACGCCCCTGCCCGTGGACGAATTGACCAACGTGACCGCGTTGACGGCCGGCGCTGCCCATACCTGCGCGCTGCACACCGACGGCACGGTATCGTGCTGGGGCCAGAACGACTCGGCACAGTTGGGCGACGGCACCCTGGTCGGCCACTCGTCGCCGGAGCTGGTCTCGGGATTGAGCGACGTTACCGCATTGAGTGCCGCGGATAACCACACCTGTGCGCTGCACGAGGACGGCGCAGTGTCGTGCTGGGGGCAGGACGCTTCCGACGTTTTGGTGGCTCCCCTGGCGCGAGACGCCACGTCACCACAACGCATCCCCGGCGTCAGCGACGCATCCGGAATCGACACGAGCCGCACCCACGCCTGCGCGCCCCACCGCGATGGCAGCCTGTCGTGTTGGGGAACGAACCCCTACGGCGGGCTGGGTAACGGCCGCTATCCGAGCGACGCGCGGCCAGGGCTGGTAACGTGGAACTGAGACGACCGGCGAGCTCGGTGCATCGGTTCCTCGCGTGCCCGATGCCCGTTCACCTTCAGCTCGTTGGCGGCGTCGGTTTGCGCGCCCGCTTGGCTCCCTTGCTGAGCACTTCGACGAACACGCTCGTCGCGCCCGTTGCAACGACTTGGTCAATCGCTCCGTTCAGGTCTCCAACGTGGGTCACGACCGCCACTTCCGCGGTCGAACCCACTTTGCAGTCGAAGTCCCAGAAGTCGAAACCAGTTGGCAGTACTTTGCCCCGCTCGCGCTTGAGATACCTCTTCAGCTCGTACTTGATGCCCTCGACGACACGGGCGGGCTCGCGCCCCTCCACCTGCAACTGGAAAGTCTTCCGCATTCGGTGCTCATGGCAAGATGCTTGACCCTTGTCCAGCTCCGCAGCGATGAGGCCCGTTTCGGCCGTACGTCAGAGGGTAGAGCGCAGGCACGCCGAGCAGGGCGGCGTGCGCCGGATCGAGATGACCCAGCCCGCGAGAGCTGGCGACGAACGCCAACCAAGTCATCCGCGGGCGCTCACGCGCCGGCGCCGACGAAGTCCGAGCACTCCCACGAGCACCACGAAGGCCCACAGGCTGGAGCTCGAGCGCTGCCCCGAAACCCGGCAGCCTCCATCGCTCGCCGAGTCGTCCGTAGATATGGGTCCGGCAGAGCCGACAGGAGCGCTGGCCGTCCCCGATGGTGCGGCTGAAACCGCTGGGCTACCGCCCATTCCGTTGACGGCGGGCACCGGACTAGCTGTTGGCGTCGCCACGGGGCTCGGGGGCGTGCTGCCGGTAGGCGGGGCAGAGGTGACGGGGGCGGTCGCGGATGGGGGACCGCTACTAGTTGCCGGAGGGGCGTCCGTCCCGGATCCGCCAGCGGCCACCATCGGGCCTGCCCCACCGCCGCCCATACCGGTAGCACCGCCGGTTGCTGCATTGCCACCACTTCCGCTGGCACCGGCAGATCCGGTTTCGCCGCCAGTGCCACCGCCGGCTTCCGCATTGCCACCAGTTCCAATGACGCCGCCAGCTCCATCGCCACCTGCCCCGACAACGCCGCCAGCTCCAGGTTCACCACCGGCTCCTCCGCTCCCGGCGCCGCCAGCTCCGCCCGTGCCTGGTTCGGGTTCGACCGTGGTGCCGTCTCCGAAGTCCGCGTCGAAGGCCACTCCGTCGAAGGGAATCACGATGATCTTGCTGCCGTGGTTGGAGTTGCCGGGGATCTGGTTGTCCTTGTCCACGTCGGCCACGGCCCACGTGAGGTGGGTGGGGTGGCCGCCTTCCAAGACGACGCCAGGACGCTCCATTTTGTACCATTGGTTGCAGGTGCCGTCTTCGAAGCAAAAGATCCGTTCGTAGTCACGGGGAGACCAGGCGTACCCGTTGTCCTGCCAATCGTTGATGCCGTCAGCTGAATACACGTGCCAACCCACGCGATCTCCGGAGCCCGAGTAGATGACGTGGTAGGTGCCTCCGCTGCGCCAAATGTGGGGATCTTCTTGCCATTCGAAGGTCGGATTGGGCACGCCGGGGATCGAGTCCCGAGTTGGGTAGATGGTGTCGCCGTTGTCGGTGGGATAGGAGCATGTGGGCTGCTGCTTCACGTAGCGGCCGCACAGGGTGTCTGCGATCGCGATAGCACCGTAGCGCTCCACGACCTGGAACCTGCCATCGTGACGCGGGAAGAGACTGACGTTGGAGGAGGCGACGTCGATCTGGGGCGAGCAGCTCGTCCAAGGCCCGTCGAGGGAGCTCGACCTGTAGATGGTGAACGGCACCGTTTCGCTGACGATGACGGCGTAGTCGCCGTCCGGGAGCTCCAAGGCGGAGACGTTGTGCCCCTTGTGGGAGCCACCGTTGTCGTAGACGAAGTCCTGACGTTGGTAGGGGCCCAGCACCCCGCCGTCACTGACGGCGTGGTAGGCGTCGGAGTCGAGCCAGCCGGGGTTGAAGCCGTTGGCCCCCGACCACGTGCTCATGAACATGTGGTACTTGCCGTCTTGGGCTTTGAGTATCTGCGCGTCCCAGTAGTAGTACTCAGGCGGCACACCGGCCCCCCGGGCGCTCTCGATACCGTTGCAGAGGTCCCGTGGAAGCACACCGTCAACCCCCCACGTTTCTGAGCTCAGCGACGCGCAGGTGATGGGCCTCGGTTTGATGTAGTCCATGAACGGCTTCGCTTGGGCGGTGGAAACCGCGCCCAGGCTGGCGCAAGCGACGGACAGGACGGCAACGGCTCGTCGCCTGCATACGGTGGACTCGTAAGACATGGCTGACAGTAACCGTAGCCAGCGGAAGCCCCACGAGGGATCGCACAATTTTCGCAAGTGCCCGGCTAGCTCGTCGAGCAGAACAGCCCTGGTGCAACCGCCGTTCAGCGGCAGTATCGTTGCGATGCGCCGCTGAAGCGAGGCATCGACGGCGTGATCAGCCAGAAGCAGCGTCGCCTTCGAGGGCGTGGTGGGGAGGAAGCCGTTCGCGAGCTTGCGGCGTCGACAAAAAAG
>JBNKHV010000164.1:0-2843 GCA_050290545.1 Polyangiaceae bacterium
CATTTCTGGCTATGCCGACGGTGTGCTGACGAAGCGCGCGGACCTGGGGGACCGCGTCGAGTTCATGCAGAAGCCGCTGACGAACGATGAGTTGGCTGCGAAGATCCGGGATCTTCTCGGACAAGAGGAGCAGAGTCGTCCAGGGGGCGTGAGCTAGCTTCTCGCTTGGGTTCCAGCTGGGGCCGTAGCACGAAGGCCGCACACCGCGAACGTCGCTTCCGGTGTAGGGGCGTGGCAGGATCGCCTATCGTGACGGTTTGCCCATCGGTCGTATCCCACCGCGCGCGTTGTGCGGCGAGGCTAGTCGCCCTCGGGCGGTGTCGCAGCGTTGCACCCAGGGACGCGAGCGCAGGCGTTCGCACAGGTCTCGAGCGTCGTCGAAGTGCAGACGGGCAGCGTCCGTCTTGCCGAGGAAGTGGGCGACGCGCCCCAGGGTGTACGAGACGGGCCCAAGACAGGTCCCGCCGATACCGGTGATGCCGAGGCCCCCCTGAAATGGCAGAAGGAACTCGTAGGATGCTTCCGCGCGCTTGTGCTCTCCGAACCACGCGTGCAGCTCTGCGAGAAAGCAGGCCATGGTGAGCTGAAAGTTGTTGATTGGCACCCCGCCTCGCGTTTGCTCGTGTGCAAGCTCGTAGACGTCACGTCGCTGACGGCGAAACGTCTGCAAGAAGAAGGCGCGTGCTACTTGAAGCGACGCGTCGTTCAAGGCCAGAGCAGCGATAGACTCCGTGCAGGCGTGCATGACGGCCGCGTCGCCGAACTCGAACGCAGCGACGAGCACTTGGCCTACCTGCATGTGTTGGGCGAAGTTTGGCGCGATCCCTGCGCCATGTTGGGCTACCTCGGCGATCGCGTCGCGAGAAGCGGGTTCTCCCCGAAAAATGCTGAGTCCCACATCGCGAACTCGGTTGCAGTACGCCTCAAACGCCAAGTTGAGGTCGTTTGCATGGCGACGGGCCTCCGCCGCCAGAAGCTCCGCCTCGGCGACTTGCCCGCGCTCGAGCAGAGCTGCGACGCGCAGTATGGTCGTTCTGACGATGAGGCGGTCGTCGTGAGCTCGTCGCGCTGCCTCCTCTGCTCGTTGGAGCAGGCCGAGCCACTCGCGGTACCTGCTAAGGTCACCCCAACAGGACATTGCATTGGCGTAGCGAGCTCTCGAAATTGCTTTAGGATCTCCAGAGCGCTCAGCAAGTTCTACGGAGGCACGTGCATCGCGCGTTCGGAGGGTTGAGTCCATGTCGAAGTAGCGACCTTCCACACAGATGGCATGGAGCTGGGCTCTCAGTGCCAGTTCCGAATCTGGTAGGTCGTTCAGAACAGCAGCGATTCGTCGGAGTATCGGCGAATCCTCAGTGAACGGATCGGTGTCCAGCCAATACTCCGCCACGAGGCACTTCCCCAAGCTAACAGCGCTTTGCGTCTGTGTCGCCAGCTCGAGCGCCCGCGCATGAGCCTCCCGTGCCAGGTCGCTACGTGCACAGTTCACGAGGCACTCACTCAGGCGTAGCTCCACGCGGATGCGGTCGTCGATCGAAAGTTCACAATGCGCGCCTGACGCCAGGGCGTTCTCGAAGTGTTCGGTCGCCGTCTCGTATGCGAATTGGGATGCGTAACTCTCGCCGGCAGTTTGGCTGGCGGCGCAAGCGCGTGCCCAATCTTCGGTCGACTCTGCTGCCAATGTCAGGTGCCTGGCGATGGCACCCAGGTGCTCGGGGGACGTCGCCGTCTCGTCTTGCAGCGCTTGTGCAAGCGCACGGTGGGTGCGGCGTTTGGCGGCCGGGTCTTGGGTTTCCTCCAGCCGTTGTTGGTACAGCGCGTGAGCAAACTCCGCGTCGCGCAGCGAGAGCAGCCGCACGACGCCGGACTCCACAGCGGGACCCAAGGCTTCGGCCACCCCGGCGGCGCTGGCTTTGAGGCAATGGGAGACGAGGCGGAGCTCGAAGCGCTCTCCGATCGAGGCGGCACAGTGAAGCGCCTGCACGGTCTCCGAAGGTAGCGCACGCAGGTGGTCGTCGATTGCCGACGAGATGAGTCGTGGTAAGTGGTTGACGGCGCCACCCGGTGCAATGCGTGCCAACTCCTTGAGGAAGAGGGGATTGCCATCAGCGAGTTCCAGCAGCTGCTGCTCGTCTTCGGGCTTGAGGGCTGCGGGGCAGGAGAGCCGCACGAGCTCGAGCGAGCTGCGGGGACCGAGCGGTGGAAGATCGACGAGTTGAGCATGACGCTCCAATCGATCGAGGGCTTGCCGTGCCTTGCTGAGCGATGCGGGGCGCCGAGTGGCGACGACGGAAACGGGGCCGAGCGAAGTGGCCGTGCACAGGAACGTCAAGATTTCGAGGGTTTCTTCACCCGCTAGATGCACGTCATCGAAGATCAACAGCAGCGGCGTTTGCCTGCTCGACGTTTTGAGTTGTGACAGGAGCCGCCGAGCCAACCGACGTCGCTCCGACCCTCCGATGACAGAGTCCTCACCGAGGGGCGAATCCTCATCGGCCAGCACGTCGTCACTGAGGTCACCGTGCTCTGGGAACAGCTCGGACCAGAGCTCTTGCCAAGGCCAGAACGGGGGCGCTTCGCTGCCGTCGAAGCAACGGGCGAAGGCACAGCGTATTCCTTTGGCTCGGCTGCGTCGGGCCAGCTCGCGGACGAGCGTGGTCTTGCCGCTGCCTGGCGCTCCTGTGATGACGATCAGCCGCAGCCCGGAGTGTTCCTGTGGCGCGCACACCATGCCGCTCAAGTCGGCGAGTTCGCGGGACCTGCCGACGAAGCGTTCGCCAGTCGGACGTCGTTGCTCGACGGTGACCCCGAGGCGATAGCCCTCACCGCGGATCGCTGTGATC
>JBNKHV010000165.1:0-6738 GCA_050290545.1 Polyangiaceae bacterium
ACCTGAGCCCCGAGGGCGTCGATGCGCCATGCCGGCAAGGCGCGAGGAGTCGAGCATGCTGAAGCATTCGAGCGACGAGTAACGCAGCCGGCGGGGATGCAGCGGCGCTCGAAGGCCAGGTAGTTTCGATCGGTCTCCTAAGATCGGCCTGAGTCATCGTGGCATCAAACCCGCCAACATCACGCTGTGCACCCAGGGGGGTGAACAAGACGTCGTGAAGGTGCTCGACTTTGGGGCTCTATCCGACGATGCCAGATAGCGCACCACGGTTGGATCGCTGCGAGCTGGAGGGTCTGGCCCTCTCGGCGGAGTGAGCTGAGCTGAGCTGGGTTGGGTTCGTCGTGGGAGTGCATTGCATTCCAAGCGGTGCAGTCAACGGCGTTGCTCTCTGAGGCACAGCTCGGACGGCGCCAGTGCAAGCTTGGGCGGCGCTTTGCACGGAGTCGCCGTTGGCCCCAACGAGACCGGTCCTGCGCGCGAACTCTGAGGGACGTGACCAGTGAGCCTCGAGGGATTTGGAAACGAAGGATTCGACAGTACGATCCGGCGGGGAGAGCGGCAAGAAGGCGGCGACTACCACGCGTGCGGCGGGTTCATTGGCCTGCTTGCGGTCAGAGCCACCCCTGTTTCTTGAAGACTTCGCGATTGTGGCGACTCGCGCTTGGCATCGTCGAGGGTCGGGAGCCCGGACGCCCACTCCACTTCGGGGCCGGGGCTCGGGAAGTAGCCAACTCGATAGGTCTCAGAGGGCTCTGACGCGATGACATAGATCCCAATGTCGTCTGCAGCGCGAAGAACGCCAGGCACACTCAGGTCGTCCCATTGTAGTGGGCGTTCGGCCTGCTCCACCCATCCACACCGAACGCAGCCGTCGGAACGAGGACACAATTGGCTCGTGCCCGCAGAACCTCCACGGTTCAACGTCCTATGCGCCGCCTAGCGAACGCTTGCCCGCGTTGACCGAGCTGACGCATAGTGGCCCCATGAAGTACAGCATCTTATGCGGCCTGGGGCTCGTCGTGGCTGTGGGCTGTCAACGCGGCGAGGGAGTGGACGATCCTGAGTGGTCGGGGGGCGATTCGGGGAGCGGGTGGTCGGGGGGCGATTCGGGAAGCGGCACGGACATGGGGGAACTATGCGACGATGATACCGCAGAGCGCACCATCGCCTGCGGCACGAACCGCAACGGCTCGCAAGTCCAGAGCTGCAATGGAAACTATTGGGTGAACGAGAGTGAGTGCGACAACGCTTTCGTGACCGTTTGGGCGCTGCCCGAAACCGACACTGAAGTTGATCTTCCGCTCGTCGAGGACGGAACTTACGACTTCGACGTGGATTGGGGAGACGGTGGCAACGACCACATCGACTCCTGGGATGCGGCCGCCCGCTCACACAACTATGCTGAAGCGGGTTCCTACTCAGTCACTATCACTGGGCAGTTCGAAGGGTGGTCGATGGGTCAGCTCATAACGGAGGAGTACGACTTCGACGAAGAAGTCGGCGTCGGCTGGTCATACGAATCATGCATGCAGTGTACGCGTCTGCATGATGTCGTTCGATTTGGCCCAATGGTCTTGGGTGACACCCGTCGGCAGTTCTACTCCACCGCGAACTTGAAGATCAGCGCGACCGACGCGCCTGGCCTTCAGCAAACCACAAGCCTCGCCCAAGCATTCGCCGGAAGCGGCCTCGAATCCAGCCCCTCACTCCCACTCTGGGACGTGTCCGGCGTCACGACGATGGAGTCCATGTTCAGCGGTGCCGCCTCTTTCAGCGGGGACATCGGAGACTGGGATACATCCAACGTCGAGAGCATGGGCAGAATGTTCATGGGCGCCGCCTCCTTCAACGGGGACATTGGAGACTGGGATACGTCCAACGTCGAGGACATGAACGGAATGTTCGAGAACGCCGCCTCTTTCAACGGGGATATCGGAGACTGGGATACATCCAACGTCGAGAGCATGGGCAGAATGTTCATGGGCGCCGCCTCCTTCAACGGGGACATTGGAGACTGGGACACATCAAGCGCGTACACTATGGGTGGCATGTTCTGGAACGCGGTCTCGTTCAATCAGAACATCGGAGGCTGGGACACGTCCAACGTCGATGACATGTTGAGCATGTTCCAAGGAGCCAGCGCGTTCGACCAGGACATTGGTGGCTGGGACATCTCCAACGTCGGTTACTTCGCCGATATGTTCTACGAAGCTGAGCTCTCCACCCAGAACTACGACGCTCTTCTCATCGGCTGGTCCGCCCAAGCTGTGCAGTCGGACAGGTGGTTCGATGCGGGAACGTCGACCTACAGCACAGCCGCCGCGTCCGCGCGGACAAGGCTCGTCGACGTGTTCTCCTGGAACATCAATGACGGCGGCCCGGAGTAGACCGGGCACTTGGACAGGCTGCGGCTGGGTTGGCGCGGGGTAACTGCACGCCAGCAGGGCACCCAGTACCGCGCTTTCACGGGCCACCGGTCTCACCGTGCGACGCGGAGAGCCTTGTCGGCACGCGCTTCTTGCCGAGCTTGCTGGAGGCAGGCGTCCTCTCCTCCATGCAGGCGCGCAGCATCGCGGTGGACGACGAATGGACTCTACGTGCGTGACCTCGAGAGCGACGAAACCACGGGGTGGACTTGGAGATGGCCTCGCGGGTTGCCGCGGCGCGAGTGGCAGACGACTACTTCGTGGTGGTCGGAACCAACTGCATCTACACCCAAGTCGTCGACCGACGCGGCTTGGAGATGCGCCTGGTGGTGCGTGAGAACGCGACCTATCTGGGCGGGGCTACCGGTGTTCTGGTCGATGGTGATCAGCTCTACTGTGCCGCGGACGAGCTGTGGCGCATGGACCTGACTGATGGTGTGTGGGTCGAGCTGATGAGGTGACGTTCAACAACGAGATCATGGGGATGTTCTTCATGGGGGAGTAGTTGGCTTACATGGGTGGGGCCGGCTATGCCGGGTTGCTCGATCCCGGAATGCTTGGCGACAACGTGTGCTCCCTCTCGTTCCGCCCTCGTCCAATCGCAGATCTTCGCGGTGAGCCGTTCGGCTGAACGGTGACGAGTGCACTGAACCTACGCGACGTAGGTGCGATCCGCGAGGCCACGTGCAGGATGACATGGAACCGACTTTGCATGGACACTCCTCGCGACTCGCGCCGCGTGGCGCTGAATCAAACAGCACTCCAATACCCCAAAATCGTTGCAGGTTGTTCGCGTTCACCAGATATCCGCTACAGATGAACACCAATGAGAATTCCCCAGCTCGACCGCTTGTGCCGCTTTTCGTAGACAGATGAGCGGCTTCTGCCGTCGCTGTGCGCCTTGAATCAGATCAGATCCTTGCACCGCATGTGCAGCGCGTGCGGATTCGTCAATTCGCCGCGCAGTTGCAATCTGCGGCGACGCACAGACAGGACCAGTTCAGAAGCGTTAGGATCTGACTCCTTCAAACCCGTGAACATGAGAGGAGTCCACATCATGAAGAAGATACAGTGTGTCGTGTGCGCCGCGGTAGCGGTACTGGTGGTGAGTGCGTGTGGTGGCAGTACACCGGAGGCCGAGAGCGCCAGCAATGCGAGCGAAGCTCGAGAGGAGCCAGGAGCCAACGACAACCTCAGCGACGACGAGTTCTGGGCACAAGAAGAAGAGAAATCCGGCGGCGATGGTGCAAGCGCTGACGGTGAGAGCGCTGACGGCGAGTCCGAAGAAGAAGACGCCTCAGAGGAGGAAGAATGAGCTGAGAGCCCGTGGAGTGACGTCACTCCGCATTCTCCGACTCGCGCACGATCCGCGGTACTTGAAGATTGTTCACCGTCTCTCCTGGGTTGAACAAGCTTGAACTGCGGATGATGCGCGGTCGGAGCGGGCGCTTCGGGACCGCGCCACAACTCAGCGGCTACCCACATCAAGACTCGGCACGGCCCCCGCTTCCAACGACTCGCTCGGACGTGATGGTGTTGGTCCCGGTGGGAGACTGCATGGGCGAGCACGATTGAACGGTCGAGTTGGGGCTCAACACGCACCCGCCTCCTCCGCCGCTGCAGTCGGGCTCTGGAGGACTCTGGTGCGGGCCTGCGGAACGTCACCGGGTCATTGCGACAACTGTTCTCGCTGTGACGATGGAGCATGGGTGCAAGATGTTCATGAGTGCAAGGTGTTCATGAGTGCAAGGTGTTGACGTGACGCGGCACAGCGCACGAACTTGCTGCGCCTCGTCAACGGCTGGGCGTTCACGTCTTCGAGACCGAAGGATGTTCGTCGCGGTGCGGCGTCGCTAGTGACGTTCATGTGTTGCGTCGTGTGCAGGGCGGGTCTTGAAGCAACGCGTCATGCTTCGAGGCGGTTCCTGTTGCGCGTTGTGGAACAGGAACTCTGGCGCGACGCGTCAGGGGGTGTGGCTGCCACCCGTCCCGCGTCTTGCCTCGCGGGAGAACGCGACCCTCGTGACGACGCGCTGGCATCTGGGGCATGCACCCTGTGGAAGTTCGAGCGCGGCAAACCCAAAGGCGCAGGAGCTCAGACTTGGCCTTGCTGGACGATGCTACGGCAGGGCGCGTCGCCCGCTCCGCGCGGGCCTGAGCTGAAACATCTGGCCTGTCCGTGTTGTGGTTGTCGTCGAGTCGCCCGCTTCACACCGGCGTGAGTTGCAACTCTTGCGGCTCGGGCGGGGGGCAGAAACAGGTGGACGACCCGTGCCCGAGTCCCGCCGGTCCAAGCGCAGCGGGCATGCTACCCTGCTGGTGTGCGCGCTTTACTTTGGCATATGGCGCCGGCGCTGTTGCTCGCCGGTTGCGGCGGTCAGGCGGTGGACAAAGTTGCCGAGCGCCACCCGGACGAGCCATCGACGAATCAACCCGACACTCCCGAGCCCGACGCGCCGGGCGTGATGGCCGAGGGCACAGCTGACGATATGGGACCAGCACCCGACACAGCCGAGCCCGAGGCGCCGGTCGAGGGCACAGCTGACGATACGGAACCAGCGCCCGTCGGGTCCGAGCCGAGCCAAGCGCCGGTCTCTTGGTGGGACAGCGGCGATGCGCCGAGCTCGAAGCCACGTTGGTTGCTCTTCCCGAAGCCGCAGACGAACGGTTATCCCAGCGCGCTGCTCGTCCGCTTCGATGATGTGACCGAGCCATCTCAGACGGCGCTGGGAGCCGATGGCCAGTGGCTGCGGGGCGCGCTCTGGTCGCCGAACGGCGAGCGCCTCATCTACCAGCTCGACGACGTGCAGCTAGGTATTGCCACGATGGGTGGGGGATTATCACTTTGGATGGTGGACGTGGCGGACGGTGCCGCCCCCAAGCAACTCGATGCCGAGCTCGGGCTGCACTATGTCGAGGCCATGCGCTGGCTCGGCAACGACGCGGTGTTCATCGAGTTCCGTGACAGTGACCAAACGAGCAGGCGGGGCGGGTACTACCGTCTGGATGTGCCGACGTCGACCCTCGAGTATCTGAACGACGCGCCGGCTGCGCGCAATGTGCAAGGGGCGACCATTCCCTGGTTCGCCACGTCCGAGCGCGGGGTGGTCTTCCCCAGTGGCTGTACCTTCCGGTTCCTGGCCAACGGATCCGCCGAGCCCGCCGCCCTGCCGCACTTCACTTGCGGTGCTCGCCCCCGCTGGGCCGCGGACGCCGGCTACTTCTCGTTGACCAACGCTGAGGGAAGCTGGCTCTACGAGCTGGCCGACGACGGACCTCAGGAGCTCGAGCTACCCGAGCTTTTGGTGGCGGATGGGGACGGCGCGACTGCTGACGCTTCGATGCTCGCCCTCGAAGAGCCGAGCTTCGCTTGGGCGCCGTCCGGTGCGCGCTTCGCCAGCGTTTGGCAGCCCGTGGATGAAGGTCTTCCCAGTCGCGTCGTGCTGGGGGATGCCGCGACGGGAGAGGTGGTCGAGCGTGCGGACGCCAGGAGAACGGGGTATGCACGCTGGCTCTCGGAGCGCATCCTCTACGTCGCGACGCCCGGCTACATGAGCAGCCGCGTCTTCGACCTCCCGGACGTGGCCGCCGAGATCGATCTGGAAACCGAGTACACCGGGTTTCGTGAGCTTGGCGACGAGTTTCGGGAGTCGCTCGTTGCGGGCAACGCGAAGGTGACGAACGACGGTCGCTCGTTGCTGTTCACGGCGGACCCCGCCGGCATCTACGAGCTCGGCGAGCTGGACGACCCACCGAAACGCCTCACCCCCGATCTAGCTCCCCAGCGCATCGGAGGATTCTCCATATCCCCCGACGACGAGTGGCTCATCTTCGACAGCTCAGCTCCTGATGGCCCCTACACACGCAACTTGCTGCGTCGAGATGCGGTCGGCGAGTTCCTGTCACTCGACGAACGGCCCGCTTGGGCAGGAGTCCAAGTACAGTGGGCTGAGTTCACATCCGACGGGGAGGGCATCCTTTGCGACGCACAGCGGGTATTGCCCGACGGCAGCGCGCACGAGCTCGTCTTCTACATTCCCTTGCGCGCTCCCGCCGACGCTTACGTGTTGGTGGACCTGCCCGGCGACAACAGAGGCCGGCTGTTCCAGGTGCCCGATAGCTGGCCAGCTCGCTAGACGGGGCGACCGCGAAGGCTGGGCGGCCGTCCCCCGCTCCGCCGCACGGGTCCCCGCGGGGACCTGCAACTTTTACCCGGGGACCAGGATGTCGTTCTGCGGGGACTCGTTCTCGTTCGTGTGGGGATGTGCGTTGCGTTGGCTGGGGCAGATGAACGCGGAATGCGGGGGCTGAG
>JBNKHV010000166.1:0-13717 GCA_050290545.1 Polyangiaceae bacterium
CTCGTCCCAAGCTCAAATCGTTTTCCCCAATAGATAGAGTATCGGGCGCCTCGCGCGCCGCTCCGGGCTTCGTTCCGCCGTGTTTCGCGGCGACCCATTCCGTGCGGATCGCGTCCATCGTGCCGCGAAACACTCACAACAGCGCGAAGCTCTCGCCGAATGCACGTAGGTCGGTCGAAACTGCACGAAGCTCGACCAAAACTGCACGAAGCTCCACGCCAGTGCACGAAGCCCGACCAAGACTGCACGAAGCTCCCGCCGACTGCACGAAACTCCGCGGTTCGCACGCGCCGCTTCAAGAAGTGTTCGCCCCGCGTTCTTTGTCGGCAACCGCACTCGTCCGCGCCCGACAGGGGTACGCTTGGGTCCAGCCTCTCTCTGTGCCGGCTTACATGCAGTCACCAGAGCTCAATCGCAGCGCCGGTTGCCGTAGCCGGCCTCGACTAGATGCACCGCGTTGCCGCGAGCAGCGACGGCAGTCCGATGCGAGTGGCCCCCGCGCGAGCACGCCAGCGTGGGCGGGAGCAATGAGTGCTTGCGCGTGTAATCGGTTGTAATGGGCTGCGCGGGTCGTGTCCGCTACACAGGTACTGCTCGGACGTCGCAATGGGTCGCGCATCTCGCGCCTGCGGACGCAGGCAGTGCTTTGCTTGGCACTGTCTGACGCGGGCGGGTGAGTGCCTCGGGGGTGACCACAACCCGGCGACCTAGTGCGACCAAGAGCTCGAGACCAAAACACAACAACCAACGGAGGTACCCATGGGCTTTTACGGAAGTGAACCATTCGAGTCGGCACAGGCTTTCTACATTTGGACGGGACTAGGTGAACCCGGCCACTTTCACGTCGAGGTGAAGGGCGACGCGCCACGGTTTTCATACGCATTCCAATTGGTGCGCGACAGCCAGTTCGTCGGAGGACTGAAGATCGATGTCATGGGTTGGACGGGACCGCTCGCGAAAGGCACGACGCCCTACACCGTGTGCGGCACCTTCCCCGGCGAGTTCCGAAAAGAAATCGTCATCAGTGGCAGCAACGGCAGCAGGGTCATCAAGGTGTCCGAGATACCGCACACCGACGTCGAGAAGTGGCTCGAGAGCAAAGCCGCTTGACTGGGCGCAGGCGCACTGGGCCGCATTCGGTCCAGTGTGCCTGGCGCAAGCGACGAAGCCGTGACCGTCGAGGTCAGCTCGAGTCCCGGCAGTCGTTTGAAGTTGCGCCAGGAAAGTGAACGACTGAAGCCGTTGTCGGAAGCGTCGTTCGAAGGGCTCGCGATCCACGTCGATGGCAATGTGGTCGAAGCCAAGCAGCGGGTGGCCGAACTGCTCCGCTGCGAGTCGGAGGACTTGCGGGGCGATTGGATACCGCGCCATTGCTTGGCACCAGAAGATCGGCGCCGGCATTGCCGACGACACGCGAAGATCCGCGCGCAACGCCCTGCAAAGTCCTGGTCGTGGACGACGAAACGGTCATGCGCGCCCCAATGCGCCGTTCACTCGAGCGGCGCGGCCACACCGTCTTCGAAGCCAACGACGGTCGAGCAGGACTGACGGCTCAACGCGAACACCTCCGCGACGTGTTGGCACTAGTGCTGAGCTCGACGCAGCGCAGGTGTTCGAGACGCTGAGAAGCAAGGTCCCAACGTGCCCGTCGTTCTCACCTCGGGTTATCTCGATGAGGCCATGCAAGAGCGCCTCGAACCGGGTTCGTTTCAAGCCTTCCTGAGGAAGCCCAGCGTATTTCGGCGGCTACTCGAAGCCATCGTAGGCGCACGACGCGCACCATAGACTTGCGCGGGCGGGGGTTGAGCGACCGGCGCCTACGATGGGGAAAAGGCCCCTGCGCGTCTCTTCCAGTCGGCGCCACTCACGACCGTCGCGACCAACGAGGGCGCCAGCACGTGGGCGCTGTTCAGCGACAGGCCCGGCCAGGCGTTGACCAATATGAACCGTCTGCTCCGAAACAGACCTCAGTTCGCTGAACCGGGTCAGCTTCTTCTTGCCGACCAGATGCGCTAGGTGAATGGCGAACAATCGTCGGCGCGCCATTATGAGTCATCAAGCGAGGTCGTAGGGTCCCGGGAGGGGGCGGAACCTCAACCTCAACGCTTTTCTACCTGAATCGAGGTCTTCATGACGATTGCTCGACGTGCCGCAGCTTGCACGTTTCTTTGCGCGGCGATGCTCAGCGGCTGCAGCGACGACGCCGACACCTCCAGCGAAACGGAGGCCTACACGGACACGGAAGGTGAGTCAGATACCTCGACGCCCGAAACCACAGATACTTCCGGAGACGTAGGAGACAACCCCGCAGACTTGGACCAGAACGACTCTGGCGCACCGACACCCGACCGCGACGTTCCCGCCGAGACGACGCTGGACGACATACCGGAGGTCCTCTACGAAGTGACCGCGGGCCAAAGCTCCGAAAGCGGAGACGAAGCCAGCATCGAGGTCCGTCTCAGCGGCCCACCCCCAGCGGGCGACGCCATCATCGCAGTCACGTCCTCCGACTCCGACGAAGGTCTGCCCGACACGGAGACGCTCGTCTTCGACGCTGAGAACTGGGACACTCCACAGGTCATCACCGTCGTCGGCGTGGACGATGACGTTGCCGATGGTGATCAAGACTACCAGCTCGAGCTCGAACTGGTAGATGTCGGAGGTGAAGACCTCGACCTAGCGGACATCCCCACGATTTCCATCGACCTGGTGAACACCGACGATGACGAGGCGGCGATCCGCCTCGTCGTGGAAGGCGACACCTCCGAGGGCGGGACCACCTCGACCTTGTCAATCGCGCTCACGAGTAGCCCCGTCGAGGATGTTTCCATTCACATCTCCGTCGATGATGAAACCGAAGGCTCGGTCGACGATGTGCCCCTCGTGTTCACTTCGGACAACTGGAACGTGCCCCAGTCCGTCACCCTCACGGGGGTGGACGACGACGAGGTCGATGGTGACCAAACATACGATGTCATCGCTACCGCAACTTCCGATGACGCGACCTACGACGGCCTAACGAGCGCCGCGTCCGTCGTCAACAGGGATGACGATCGAGGTGGAGATGGTACGTCCATCTTCGTCGTCACCATCGTCCAGAGCTCCTCGTCCGAGGGCGGTCAGGAAGCGACGTTCACCGTGGCTCTGAGCACTGAGCCGAGCGCGAATGTCGAGGTGGGCGTCCGCTCGAATGACGAGACGGAGGGCGTTCCTGTCGTGCAGAGGCTGCGCTTCACCCCCACCAACTGGCGAGCCCCGCAGACGGTGATCGTCAGCGGTCAGGACGACGACGAGATGGACGGCAACCAGGAATATGATGTCGTGCTGGACCCATCCGGTAGCATGGCTCCCGAGTTCGCGGACGCAGCTCCTACCCTGGTGGCATTGACGAACATCGACAATGATACCGCCGGCTTCACGCTCAGCGCCATCAGTGGGCCCACGAACGAAGGCGGCGGCCAAGCAACGTTCGGCATTGCCCTCACCTATCCGCCAGAGGAGGACGTTCGAGTCGGCTTCCAATCCGAGGACCCGTCGGAGGGTGTGACGACCGCCGCTTCGCTCACGTTCACCTCCGTCAATTGGGCTGCCCCTCAGACGGTCACCGTCAACGGGATCGACGACGACATCTCCGATGGCGATCAGACCTACGACATCGTCTTCGCTCCAGCCGAGAGTTCCGATCCGAACTACGACGGGTTGATGCCACCCAGCGTACAGGTCGTCAACGAAGACAACGACTCCCCCGGCATCGTCGCCAGAGCGACGAATGCCACGAGCATGGAAACCGGCGAGGCGGCGGTGGTCTCCATCGCACTCGCGTCCGTACCTGCTGCGGAGGTTACCCTCAGCCTCGAGTCGAGCGACACGACGGAAGGCACGCTTACCAAGACCAGCTTGGTGTTCAGTCCCGCAAACTGGAACGCGCCACAACTGGTCGAAGTCGCGGGTGTGGATGACGATCTGCTCGATGGCGACCAGCCCTACGACCTCGTCGTTTCGAATGTCGCGAGCGGCGACGCCAACTACGATGGTCTGGCCCCGGTGAGCGTTGCCTTGAGTAACCTCGACGACGAATCGCCGGGTGTGCGCGTGACTCGGAGCAGCTTCTCCACGAGCGAATCTGGCGCCACCGCGCTGCTGCGGTTCACCTTGCGCTCCCGGCCAAGCATGGACGTCAGCTTCGGGCTGTCGTCGAGCGACGCAACGGAAGGTCGACTCATCACGACAAGCCTGACCTTCACTCCCGACAACTGGGACGTGGAGCAGACCGTCACGCTGTACGGCGTCGATGACGACCTCGCGGACGGCAACCAGGTCTACTTCGTCAACGTCGGAACGACGGTCAGTGAGGACCCGAACCAGGACGGGGCCGCTACGCCATCATTGGGCTTCACCAACACCGATGATGACACTGCCGGAATCACGGTCAGCGCGATCAGTGGCAATACGGGCGAAGACGGAACCGCCGCGACGTTTACCGTCGTCCTCACCTCGCGCCCTTTCGAGGACGTCACCGTCAACTTCGACACCAGTGATGACGCCGAGGGTATCCCTGACGTGACCAGTCTCGCCTTCACGGCTGCGAACTGGGACGCGCCTCAAACGGTCACCGTGACGGGACAGAACGACGATCTGGCGGACGGCAACCAGCCGTACGCCATCGAGTTCTCCGCTACCACCAGCGCCGACCCAGCCTACGCTGCTCTCACTCCCGCCAACATCAGCGTCACGAACGACGATGATGACGAAGCGGGATTCGTGGTCAGTGCCATCAGCGGCGACGTCAGCGAAGACGAAGGCACCGCAACCTTCACGGTGGCACTCACCAGCGAACCGTTGGGTGAGGTGGTCGTCACCGTCACGAGCGAGGACGAGGGGGAAGCGGTGGTATCTACCGCGAGCCTCACCTTCGACAACGGCAATTGGAGTGACGCGCAGACCGTCACCGTCACCGGCGTTGATGACGACGTCACGGACGGCGATGTCGACGTCACCATCACCCTCGCCATCGGCGGAGGCACCACGGATACCACCGGCTACGCCGACCTGAATCCCGACGACGTAACGGTGACCAACCTGGACAACGACATCGGCGCGGTTTCCGGCACCGTCGTCAGTGCTCTCAATGGCGCGCGCATCTCTGGCGCCACTGTGTCGATCTACGGCACGGCGCTCAGTACGACGACCAATGCCTCTGGCAACTTCACCATCACGGGCGTCCCACCAGGCAGTCGCACAGTGCAAGTCTCCGCGACGGACTTCGATGATGCGCAAGTGGATGTGGAGATCACCGCTGGCGCCACCACCAACGCCGGCACCATCGTGCTCAACCCCACGCTGGCAGAGGGTGAGCTTCGAGCGGTGTTGACGTGGACCCCGACACGTGACTTGGACTTCCACGCCTACACGCCCGGAGGCGAACATATCTACTACTCGAACCGAACGGGCACCAACATCTCGTTGGACACCGACAGCGGCTCTGGAGGCCCCGAGTCGATTGCGATCAGCGTGATGGCGGCGGGAACCTACACGTTCCACGTATACAACTTCGACGAGGACCTGAGCATCTGCTCCACAGGCGCCGTGGTCCGCGTGTTCGACTCCACGGGCCTCGTCGCAACGCTCGATCCGAGCGGCCTGGCGTGTAGCGGCTCAGACTACCAGTGGAACGCGTTCACGCTCAACGGCGGAACCGTGACAGCCACGGGAACGGTGTCCGCCGGTCCTCCTTGACGCGCATCCGCCCAGGCGCGGGCGCCTCGCCAACCGCGGCGTGGCGCCCGTCGTGCAACGAGGCCCGAAGGCTACTCGCAGGTGTGGAGCACTTCCACTCCGCGAGCTTCCAGATCTGCGATCTGCCCGAGGATCCAGCTGTCGGAGCAGTCGATGTTGGTACTCGTCACATTGACGGTATCGCCCGTACCCAGCTGATCTGCAGCTACCAGGGCGTACAGATCCGATATCTGGGTGTAGGACAAGTCTACTTCGGACAGCTCGGTCAGCAGGGATAGATCGGGCAACGACGAGACGCTGGTGAACCCGACTCTGAGGGTCTCGAGATGAATGAGGCCGACGATGTCCGAGAGATCCTCGAGCCAGGCACGCTCGACGATCAGCGTCTCCAAAGACGTGAAGCACTCGACTCCAGTCAAGAACTCCAGGTAGCCGTTGCTCTGATTGTGCTCGAACGAAGTGATTGCTTTCACGTCTTCGTAGTAGATGGGACCTGCCGCTCTACCGGTCATGTCCCGAACATCCTGCAGCATCACTTCGTCGGGAAAGTCGATCGCGTTCTCACAACCTACCGGGGGCACGACCGTTACCGTGACGGCACTCGAGCTGATGCCCTGTCGCGTCGCACTGACGAGCGTGGTGCCGTCCTCCTGACCCACCAGCTTACCGCTGGAATCGATGGTCACGATGCCGGGCGTCGAGGAATTCCAAGTCGCCAGGCTCGTACAGTTGGTGGACGTATCGTCGCTCATCGTGCAAGTCGCCGTGAGCTGGCGGGAGGTATTCACCTGTGCCGTGATCCCACTGTTCGGTGTCACCAATACGCTGACGAGAACTGGCGCCGTGACCGTGACGGGAATCACATTGGAGGTGGTGCCCCCCAGGCTCGCAGAAACGTTCGTTTGCCCCTGGACTTTGGCGGTCGCATTTCCGTCGGCGGCGATCGTCGCCACGCTTGGATTCGAACTGGCCCAGGTCACGCCAGCCGTGCAATCCGCAGTGATGTCCGTGTACTCGCACTCGGCGGTGAAACTCGTATTCAGGCCTGCCGGCACCTCCGTCGCACTCGTCGCGGTAATGGCGATGCTGACCAGCTCACCGTTGGTGACGGCAAAGGTGCGCCCAACGGACTGCGTGCTGTCGTCCGGATTGTCGAGAGAAGCCGTGATCGTGGCGGCGCCCACTTGACTGGCGCTGACGACGCCGGCATCCGAAACGGGCGCAATATTTTCGGCACTGGACTCCCAGGACACCTCATCGGTGACGTCGACATCAGAGCGGCCGTCGTCGTAGTCACAGCTAGCCGTCCATTCCACGGAGGTCCCCGCAGCGGCGCTGGCCGCGCCCGCGAGCCGTAGTGTCGTGCAGATGGGTCCGAGATCCACCGTGAGCGTGATCGGCTCAGATTCCACCCCGCCGACGATCGCGACGATCTCACTAGTCCCATTGGTGATTGGCACGAACTCGCCGCTATCCTCGTCCAACGTCACGACGGTCGTCTTCTCGACATTGATGCTCGCTTCGTCGGTGCACGGTTGACTATCGTCGTTGTCGAAATGGCAAAGGACCTCGAAGGTCGTCGCGTCGTCTAACGCCGACAGCAAGTCCGATGCGAGCACCAGCTCCACCGCGATCAACTCGGGATCGGCCGGCACCATGCTGTCGGTCTCGCTCGAGTCCGTGGCGGTGTCAGTCGTATCGGCTGGGTCAGTCGTATCGGCTGGGTCAGTTGGGTCATCCGTCTGAACATCGGGCTCCGGCTCCATCTGGACATCGCTGTCCGAGTCGCCCGGGCCATCGGTGACGACTTCGGTGTCGGTCGGGCCAGTGTCCGTCTCCTCAACGCCGTCGGTTGCGGACTCGTCCGCAGTATCTCGCTCGGAGTCGGGGTCGCCGCTTTCCGGCTCCGAAGCCGTCTCTGGCGCCGCGGCATCCGGGCCGTTGGTTTCGGGCGTTGAGGCCGTGGAGTCCCCTGGTTCAGCGTCCGTGTTCCCGGCTCCGCCAGCGCCATCGGTACCGAAGACATGCCCCTCCTGTTCAGAGAAGTCCGGACGCTCGCTCGTACAGGCTAGCTGAAATACGAGAGCAAACCCGATGGAATACAACTTCTTGTGGCTACGCATGAACACCTTCTCTCCCAGGCGTGATCTCGCCGAGAACCATTGTGGTCGAGGACGGGTCCTACCAGACCCGCATCGCCATTCAAAGTGGGCCCTGTCATGGACGAAGAAGCTGGTTCAGATAGTCACGCCTTCTTACCTTCGTTTCAGTCGCAGCGTTCATCTAGAGGAGTGTCGGCAGAAGGCCCTGAGTGCAAGAATTTGTCCGGCCACAACGACAGGTGCCTGTTGCGACCGTCGTCGCGAGGTTTGACGTAGCGCACCTGGGTCATCATCTTGCGCAACGACGGCCGGCGCCGGGACGCGCGCCCCACCTCACGACTCCAGGAGGTGAATCGGGCGAGCCACGCGCAGTTCGAAGCGTCCGCGCCCCGTTGATTCCATGTGGAGGAAGGGGCACTTTTCTTCCAGGCGTTTGCGCAACGTGATCAGGCGCGTCTCCAGGTTGTCTTTCAGTGGCGGAAGACCGAGCCACGGATCGGCGCGCAACTCGCGATTGGTAAACGCATGACGCCCGTGGCGCTGATGCGCCTGCAAGAGCACCCACAGCACACGTCCGGCGACGCCACGGATCAAGTATTCGTTGTCGATGAAGACACTGTCGTCTTCCGCATGGCGATGAATGACAGCCGGGGGCTCGCTACTTGTGGTGTCGGTGTCTTCCGACGGACTTGCGACGTCGTGGGAGACGTCGCGCATGCGTGCCATCCCGCTAGCGATGTGATCGGCGACCACACTGACGATCTGTTCGTCCACCCGTGTGAAGGCGGCGGTCCGTGCGCTCTGCAAACACAACACGCCAAGCAGTTCACCGCGTGCGAGTAGGGGCATTGCGAGCTGGCTTTCGGCTCCCGTCAGTCCGGGAAGGGGGATTGTCGTCACGGAGCGGCGCCCCTCAACTCCGTCATCGTGGTTGTGCACGGCGTCGGCGAAGGTTCGCTCACGGCTCATGCTGGCCACGCGCACACAGGTGCGACGCTCCGCCGCCATGCCGATGAGCCCCCTGCCCATTGCTATCTCCGCACCGATGCCAGAGGGCGAGTAGCCGTGACTTCCCACTGAAAACAGGGTTCTCGCCTGCTCGTCCGCAGCGAGCAGGAAGCTGTGCGAGTACCCCAAGAACGAGTCGAGGCCGCTGAGCGCGCGTTGCAGGAGCACGTCCAACTCGAGGCATTCGGAAAGCGATGCAGTGTAGCGGGCGAGTTGGGCCAGACAGTCCAGGGAGGCTCTCGGCAGATCGGCTTCGATACCGTTTTCGTAGCGTTCACAGCTCGTCACTCGGTAGATCTGAGCACCGAGCAGTCTGCTCTCGTGCATTCCCGTCTGAGACGCGACGGCGGAGACACTGGTTGCCAATCGAGCAAAGACGGGACCAGCCGTTTCGGTTCGAACGAACGCGATCGACAGACGATACTCCGCGGCCGTGCGAGGCTCGATCACGAGCAGGCGCGCCTGAGGGTTTTCTGCCAGGTTTTGCTTCGTCTTGCGAAAGAACTGATAGGAAAGCGCGATGTGCTCATCGTCTACGCGATGCACGACCGATAGGAACGTGATGTTGGGGGTGCCGTCTCGGGCGCAGCTGCAAAGCGTCGCCGGCACGCCTCCCTCGAAGCATTCGTCGAGGGAGGTCAATGGAACGTCGAACACACCGAAGCTCACAGGGCGCTCCCTGCCCTCGGCCCTGGCGCTTGGTCGAACGCCTTCTGCACGTGAGCCCGAATGACGATGCCGTCAGCGGGGAACCAACCGGAGTAGATCGCCGGCTCCAGTCCCACGCGAGGCATCTCGGCGAGAAATGCGTCGAAGTGCTCGCGTGCCCTTCGCCAGTCGTCCGCGCCAGGCTTGCGAGAGCTCAGATAGCTCCCCTTGAGTTGGTAGGCGGTGTAATTGGTGGGGGAAGTGAACGTGAAGGCGACACGCGGCGCGCGGCTCAGGTTAGCGATGGTACTGCTAGCGGCCGGCAAGGGGAGCAGCACCTCGAGCTCCGCCGTTTCGCGATGCCACCGCGGTCCCCAGCCTCGGCAAACCTCGGGCGCCAGTTCTGGGCTGGCAGTGCCCACGACGAAGGCGACGCCCTGACCCAACACGTCGAGCACGCTGGCATCGAGCCGAAATGGTGCGTCCACGTCTTTCACGAAGGGATGATAGCGGATTGCTGGATCTCGCCAAGGACTAGGAAGATCTTAGGGGCAGACTAGGAAAGAGTTAGGAAACGCCGAGCGCGCAGAGGGCTAGTCTGTTCGGGTCCGGTGGCTTTGGGCTGCCGAAGCGAAAGGAACTCCGATGCAACAACCCCGTCACGACATCTACACGGCGATCCACAAAGCGCTGCGCATGCGCGTTTTCGAGACCGCGAATCAGCTAGAGCAGTGCGACTTCTCGGATCCGGCGGAGCGCTCCGCCGTGCTGCAGCACGTACGCGAAACGATCGCGTACTTCGAGGAGCACGCTGGGCACGAGGACCGCTTCGTCATCCCTCGCCTGAGGGAAGCGAATGAGTCCTTGGCCGAGCGTCTCGAGGGTGCACACCAGCGCCTCAACCAGAGCGCGAGCAACGTGTTGCGACTCGCCGAGGCTTTGCAGGCGGCGGACACCGAGGTGGCTCTGGAACGTGGTTCCGAACTGTGTCACGCGATGAACGTATACGCCTCCCAACACCTGGAGCACATGAACGAGGAAGAGACGCTGGCGAACGCCGCATTATGGCAAGTTCACGGCGACGAGCAGCTTCAACAGCTCACGGGAACCATCCAGGCGACGATCGCGCCTGAGCGAATGGCACAATGGATGGCACTGATGCTGCCTGCGCTCAACGTGCATGAACGCATCGGTATCATGGGCGCCATGAAAGCCAACGCTCCCCCGGAGGTGTTCGAAAGCATGATGCACCTCGGGCGCCAGGCGGTTGGGCCACGCTGGCAAGCGGTGCAGGCTGCCTTGGGGTGATGCGGCAACGGTCGTGCTGACGGCTGAGGCGGCCGTGTTCGGGCAGGCCACGGGCCGGCGCCCTCAGCGTGAGAAGTTCTGCACGGACCAGATGCTGCCCTCCGGGGTTTCGAAACGTCCGCACGCGACCTTGTTCACCGTTGTGCTGCTCATGTTGATGTAGTGGCCGTGCACTTGGAAGTCCTCGCCGGGCCCTTCATCCCACATCTGCTGGAGGCAGTAGTCGACGATGCCGAATCGCGGACCGTAATCAGGGCACTCGTTCTGGGAACCCCCTCCTGGCTCGCAGATCCCAGCGCTGATGCCGGCGTGCGCTTGGTCGACCTCGAAGTCGTACTCAGCTTGGGCGTCGGCACAGCTTTCAGCCTCGACCCAACGCTCCAGCGGTGGCAGGCACTGACACTCCCAACGCAGCTGGTTGATCCGTGCCACGCAGTCTTCGTAGAAGTCACCGGTTTCCTCGAATTCTGGTGCGCAACCTTCGACGGGCAGTTCCAGTGGGCCGCCCTCGCAAGTCTCCGATGTCTGAGCGGGTCGTCCTTCCGATTCGCTCGGGTCGGTGGGACTCCCCGCGTCCATGTCGTTTGGCGCCGGCCCCATCCCACCGAATCCTTCAGCACCTTCGACATCCGTCGTCTCCGCATCTGGGTCACCAGTTGGCGGTTCATCCACGGCGGGATCCGGGTCCACCTCCGGGGTCGGTATCGGCATCGGCGGGGGCGCCATCTCTGGACCCGGTTCGCCTGTCAGCGGGTCATCCTCTGTGGCTTGGGCCGTCGGGAGCGGTGCGGTGGCGCCCAGACCTGCGCCGTTGACGGGCTCAGCAGAGTCGACCTCGGCGCCGCCCGAGCTTGGAGCTGCGCCGGCGACCGGCAAGGAGCTCGCACCAGGCATCGAAGGTGTTTGCCCAACCGTGGAAGTGTCGCCGGGTATCACACCCTGCGAGACGCCGTCATCCTGTGTTCCACCAGAGGACGCGTTGCAGGCGCTGAGGAACACGGCAATGATTGCGGCATTGATGTGGTGCTTCATTTTCCGATCTCCCTGACTCATGGTCGATCATGGTCGGCGGCCGGAACGTGATCGAAAGAACTTCCGCTTTTGTTACTCCAAGTGAGGCATCCGAAGAAAGTTGCGACCCAGCGACAAACTCGGCTGGCAGATGGCGTGTCGGTCGACGCTGGGTGGATCGCAAGTTGTCGAGGCGGTCGGCAATGGGAACGTGGGTTGGCACCCCGTGGTGGGTACTAGTCGTCGTGGAAGCGTTCACCTTTGCGGAGGACTCGTCCGTGCAGCCGCGAAGCCAAGCAGCCTCTGTGTCCAGTGTCGAAACGTGCCACGGTGATGGAGTGTGACTCGATGACGCTCAGTCAGTTCGACCCGACGAAACGGACCCGCCAAGGCCCATCGCTCCCCGGCGCGCGCTTCATCCTCTTTCTGGCGGGCTGTAGCTCGGGCTGCGGCACACCCGAGCCGGCGTCCGCAGTGACCGCGAGCACGCGCGTCGACACGCCTGTGCTCGATTCCTCCATTTCTGATGCCGCATCGAAGCCTGCCGACGAAAAGCCTCCGCTGCGCTCTGGCGGCAACCTGGAGGGCGGGGCGTGGGACAGCAACCTCCCTGAGACGGCAAGCTGCCGCATCGTCGACGACATCGAGCTCGGTGACGTGGAGTTGAAGCTCCGAACCCGCATCGACGCGATGCCGAGCATGGTGCTGCGCCAAGGGCACACAACCCTTTGGCTCGGGAATGCGAAAAGGCGACCCGGCGTCGGCCCAAGACCGCAAGCGCTCGTCGAAGTCACTAGTGGAGACCTGACATTACGCGGTGTGGTTGGCGAAGAGCACATTCAGGTGCTGCTTGGCACCGCAACCAAGGTGATGGACCACTTCGTGGCTGATACCTTCACCGATCGTTCGGTGCTTCGCGTCTCCGATGAATGGATCACGGTTTCCGTGGACTTCGAGGGGCTCATGTCGACTTCCGCAGAAGTCGAATGCGAAGGGCTTTCGCTGCGTCGCAAACGTGAAGATGTCCGCGGCCTGCTCCCGCCCAGCACTCGAGAGAACGTAGTCCTGCGACCGAACGCTCCACTCATCACCGAGGACGACACGCTCGAAGTGAAGGTCTTGCAGACGTTTGGCTCACATCAGCCTGCCGGACCACTCGCCAACCTGCATGGTGCGCCGAACAACCAGGGGCAACTCGTCTCCCTGATCACCTGCGGCGGACTTCTCTACGGACACGTATCACCCCGGGACGTGCTAGGCACGAGTCGCCTCGCCTGGGGTTCGAGCGCTCGCTGTCCCAACACCGGGCGCCACGCCTTCGCTGGCGACGGATCGAGCCAACCGACTCATCGCTGTCCCAAAGCGCTGCCCATCTACCTCGCTACCGGCACGCTGGAGGACCGAGTGGGCACTCTCACCGCAGGAGGTGCCATCCGCGTCGTACGAAAGCTTTCGCACCGAACGACCGTCGTCGCCCCTGCTCTTTCGCCGGTCGAGCTGGTCGAGGCCGCCGAGTTCGTCGTGGATGACCGCGAACTTGCCAACTGCGACGAACTGGCTCCGACGCCGCTCCGCGCAGACGACGAAACTGCAGGCGGTTGAGTCCGTCGGGCATCGTCGAAGCTACTGGTCGGAGCGCAATGACCAGCAGCGCAACACACGGGCGTCAGGCCACAAGGACTCCGGAACCAACTAAACGGATCCGCCGCCACCAGGCTGCTCACTGAATACGTGTACCCCACGACGACAGAGCACGCCTAGCGGTTCGCATCTACTCTCCAGGCACGAGACCATGGGAACTCCTTCCACCGATGTCGCGAGTGGACTCTGGAAGGCGGCTCAATGCACGACTCCGAATGCCAGCACTAGGAACCCAAATGCACCGAATACGGTGTGGATGGCGA
>JBNKHV010000167.1:0-87301 GCA_050290545.1 Polyangiaceae bacterium
CTCGGGCTCGAATCGGTTCACAGGGACCGCGTGAATATCGACCTCCTCAGGATGCGGCGGAGCTCAACGTGAAGGCATACACTCCCAGAATACGTTTCGATGAACGTCGGCGATTTACGGCAGTTCATCACCAGATGAATCGCGTCCACCTGGATGCGGACACCAACGAACAAGCCAGCGTCGTGCGTCACGACGCACGGCGTCGCAGTGCGGATGTCGTCGAGGGCTCGGCGAACGACGGCTTCCTCGTCAGTGATTTGCACTTGCTGGATCCGATTGTCGACCTTCGTGGGATAGAGACCGAGGGACTGGGCCCCGAGGACGACCGAGTGATCTCGCAGCAGGTGTCACTGGCTCGGCGCGACCCCGACACGTTGCCCCACGTGATTCTGAGCAGAGGCAACACGAGTCTCGTCAGGCAGTTGGACGCACCCGTCGATCTACTCGCCCTGCCACTGACCCCGGGCACGCCCGCAGACCAGTACGAGGCGCTCGCTGTCGTATTCCAATTGCGGTTCGTGCGTGGAGACACTGACGATGAGATCGTCAACGTGCGGGCTCGTTTGGTCGGTACGGAGGGTAGAGAGGTCACCGTCCCCGTCCTCCAGCTGAACGATGCTTGGACACCGCTACGTGTCCCGCTGGCGGCGCTCGCCAGTTTGAGGAGCCCGGTGGGCGAAACGGAGCAGCTGTTGCTCACGGCATGGGGGTTGGAGGGCTTGCCGCCGCGAGCGGAGGTGTATCTCGATGCGCTGTTGGTGCAGGCATCGGACTTGGGGGCGAACGACTTCGTCATCCGCGGTGGCAACGGTACCCTGGCGGGAGCCGGAACCCACTACACGCGTGGCTTGCGCTCGTTCATCGAAAGGGACTGGCGCTACAGTCGTCAGCCTGATTATCCGAACCCCGCGGCGTTAGACTTGCCGCCGGCACCCGGGGACTGGTGTCATCTGGTGTACCTCGACGTCTCTGAACACGCAGTCGTCGCGTTCGAGGACCCGTTCATTCGCGAGACCGCGTTGGACGGCGAGGATACGACAGTAAGGCTACGCAAGCTCAGTCAGGTGCGGGTTCGTCGCGTGAACCCTGAAGAGGAAGTCGGCGACTACCGAACCTTGTTGCCCCGCGCCACGGGTAGCGGAAGGTTGACGACCAACATACCCGACGGGGCTCTCCCCGATCGCTTCGCTGAAGAACCCACGGATCCGTGTCGGGACCGCTGTCTGTTCAGCGAGAACGTCTCCACTGGGAAGGGTTACCGGGGAACCAGAAACCTCCACGTGCGGGTGGAGGTGTTTCAGGGCGGCGAGGACCCGATCGTGGTGTGGTCCCGAGACAACGCTTCGACCGTGGCGCCGCTGAAGTCCGACGCTCCCGCGACGGCCGAGTCGGTGTTAGTGGAGGCCGCCGACGCGGATCGCTTTCGAGTCGGTGACATCGTGGTCGTGGAGGACCTGTCCAGTCGGCTGGATCCCGACGGGAGTCGACGGGCGGTGCTTCGACGCTTGCGAGCCGTCGACACCGCAACCGGCAAGCTCGAGTTCTTCGACGTCAACCACTTGATCGCAACGCAGCCGGACTTGACCGGGGGGGGGCCATTGGGGCGCGATTTCCGGCGCGCGGACGCCGCATGCGTGCGGCGCTGGGACGGCGCCGACTGGTTGCTCGATTCGGTGCGCTACAACCTGCCTGACGGCATTTCATTCGCGTTTTCCGGAAGTGACTTTCGCAGTGCGGAGTATTGGACGTTCACCGCGCGTGTCGTCAGTCCGGACGGCGCGGCCCGCGGTGTTGTCGAACAGCTGACGGACGCGCCTGTTCATGGCCCACGACATGAAACTGCGCCGCTGGGTTTGATCCGTTACACGGAAACGGGACGCACCTTCGAGGACTTGCGGACGCGCTATTTGCCTCTGGTTGCGGTGCGGGAGCGCTTGATTGAACTGGGGCGCAAACAATTGGCACCCGGGGCGTTCACGGTGGTGGTTGGTGATGGCGACCGGACGTTTGGCGACATCAACCAGAACTTGTTGGAGGGGGTGACCGGTGACGAAGCGCTGCGCGCTGCGGTGAGTCGGCTAGGTGCTCGGGGGGGCACCATCTACGTCCGCGCGGGCAAGTATGTTTTGGAGCATCCAGTCCTGCTCAGGGCTGCGGGCAATATTCGCATCATTGGAGACGGCGATGCCAGCGAACTCGAGGTGACCGGTGCGGGTGGTGGCTTTTACCTAGATGAGTGCGGCGAAGTTGGCGCCGTCCGGATTGAACAACTCCGGATCGTCGAGAGCCCGCTTTCCACGACGACAATCGGCTCGAATGATCTGCTGACGGACGACCCCCAATCTGGTGGCGCCTCGGGCAACACGGAGTTCGTACCTGGTGATATGCTGAGTTCGGGCGAGTCACCTGAGGCCCTGCTGACACGTTTGGCGCAGCGGCTTGGGGAGCTCCAGCCTGGAGATGGGCGAGGAGCGGGCTCGGTGGTGCGAACCATTCTGCAGTTGCGGCAGCTTCAGCGCCAAAACCCTGGCCAGCCGTTGGAGAACATCGCGCCGGATCAACTGCTCATCTTGCACGCACTTCCTCACGGCGTGGTCACGGTTGCGGATAGTCAGCGCGTTACGTTGTCGCGTTTGACGTTGCGCTCGAGGGCAGCCGATGTGGCGGAGTCTGCGCCGCCGCACGCGGCTGGGGTTCTGATCACCGGCGAGTGCCGAGAAATTCGGATTGAGGACTGTGACATCAGCGCTCCGTTTGGGGTGTCCGCGACCTCGTATGGTTCTGCCCTGGCGCCCTCCGCCTTGGTGGAGCGCCCAGGCTCTGGCTTGTTCGTGCATGCGTTGAGCATCCTTCGCAACACTCTGATCGCTGAGCGCGCGGCGCGGGTCGCCATCCAGATTTCCGATGGCGAGCTTGCTGGAGTGCGCATCTGCGGGAACGACGTGAGAGGGTACCCCAAGGGCATCGTGCTTTCCGACCGCAGCGAAGCGCGAGTGGGCTCCCCAACGGATCGCACGCTCGTGTCGGAGAATCGTCTGGAGGACGTCGCCCAGATCGGCGTCTTGGTGGAGGGTGACGGAGTGGACATGCGGGACAACGAGATCCACGTCGTCCCGTCCACTCATCAGTTCCAGGCTGGCGTACAGATCACCGGCGTGGGTAATCGCGTCTCCAACTCTTGGATCAGTTTGCCGGGTTCGTCCGGCTTTCATGCGCTGGGGCTCTACGCTGGCATCGTCGTGGGTAGCGGCGTGGACCTCAGTTTGGAGCCATCGCGACCCATCAGTGACCTCGAGTTGAGTGGCAACCGCATCGAAGGGCAGGCTGATGCTCTGCCCGCGATCGGGATCCTGCTCGGGGGACACCAGCCGATCGTGCAGGTTCGGATTTGCAACAACACGCTGCGCAACCTCGGCGATGCAGGGATCCGCTGTTGGGGCCACAGCGTCGTGGGAGAAGTGCTGATTGACGCCAATCAGGTCAGCAACGTCGGGCGTCTTGCTCGTGGCTGGAATCGATCCATCGTCGATGAGGTCGCGGTCCTGGCGCAGCTTGAAAGCACGGCTTTTCCAGAGAACGCTGGGCCCTCGGGCGTGTTGGAAGTGCTCCTGGGGCAGACGACCGACGCGATCCGTCCTGCTTTGGACGCGCTTTTGCGTTGGCTGGAACAGACGACTCTACGTGGCGGAATCGTGCTGAGCCAAGCCGAGGAATGCCGTGTCACGAACAATCAGATTGAGGACGTGGGAGGCATCAGCCTGCCGACTTCGAGCGTCGACATCGGAGCCGAAGTTCGTACGTCCGGGATCCTGCTATGTGGCGGTCGGAATGTCGTTGCTTCGAGAAACGCGATAGCCGACGTCAAGTCTGCGGTTCGTCAGAGCACGTCGACGACGACGCCGACGGACCGAGCGTCGGGCTTGGACGTGCTGGACCGACTGGTTGAACTGGGGCTGGCGCGTTCAGCTGCGGGCGGCTCTCCTGCCGACAAGTTGCATGGCGCAGTGGTCGCCTTGCGTCGTAAGCTGCTCGACTACGCGCGCGGCAGCGCCAGTGAGCGTCAACGACTCGGCGGAAGCATCTATGGCGCGATGGAGGCCGTCTCCGACAGTCTGATTGACGCTGGCGGGGAGAGTCATCGCAAGGGGGTCGAGCTTGCTGACGCACTGGCGTCGATGCGCGAAGCCCAAGGTTTCGAGCCCCACACTGAAGCCGCTAACTTGGCACGGGCGATCGTATCGAATGCAGCCAGAATCACGGCTAGCCACGCTACCTCCGCCGAAGCCTGGTCCGTGGCGGCCGACTTCGATCAAGCCCTCGTGTCTGGCGGAGCGGCCGTCACGGATGTGGCTCAAGGCGTCGCGGAGAACAGCGTCGACTACCTGATCGGTCTCGAGCGACTCGACATCGATCTGCTTCAGAGCGCGCAGAACGTGATCGCGGATCCTACCCTGGAGGCGACGCTCGAACTCACCGGCGATTTGGCGACGATTGCCGAAGCGAGGGAACACCAGGCGGCGAGCCGTGATGCGCTCCAAGGTCTTCCAGGGACCAAAGAACGAACGGTCATCGAAGGCATGCTGTCGTTGCTGAGGGAATCGCTGAGTGGCGAAGCGGATCCGGTGGAACTCAACCAGGACGAGATTCAAGCCCTCGCGAGCCCCGTCCAGGTGCTCAGTGACGAGCTGTCCGAGACCAATCCCGTGCTCGCCGAGCGTTTGGACGTCGAATTCACGGCTCTGGTCGAGAGTGGGGGCACGGTGTCCGAAACCGACGTTCAGGCAGTTCTGGACACCCTGGGCAAGATCGACAGCTTCCTGCGCGGCGAAGCGGAAGGGGCCGAGACGGACGAGGGGGACATCGAGAGTCAGGCGGAAGTGTTTTCCGCAGAGCTCACGCTGTTGACCATCGAGACCCTGTCGCGTCGTATCAGTGGCTTGTCGCTGGACAGTGAGGCTGCCGTCGTTCGAAACCTGACGCAGATCCTCAAGACCGCCGGGCAGCTGGCAAATCTCGTCAGTGACCGGCCAACACTCTCCGAGCTGGCGAGCAGCTTTCAAGCGGCGCTCTCGGCGGCGCTCGAGGACCCAACCGTTCGTGCGGAGCAACTCGCCGCAGCGCGTCGCGTGTTGAACGACATGAGCGCGGCCCAGGAGCAAATGACGGACGAAGCCGGGACTTCAGCAGCATCGCAGTCGGCGGCTCCCAACCAAGGTGATCTGGTGCTTGCGGCGCTGGGCCAGCTGCTGCTCGAGCTCCGCAACAGTTCTGTGCTTCCGGTGTGGACGAAGGCGCTTTCGCTGTTCGAAACTCACGTTGGCGGGCTGGCGACCGACATCGGACTCACCAGCTTCCGCAGGCGCGCCTATCTCAACGAGTTCGCGGCGGCGGAGGGCGTCCTGCTGGCGTCACCGAGCGCCACGACGCGTGCTAGAGCGGTGAACGCTTTGTACCAGCTCCTGTACAAGATCGCTCAAGCGTTTGCTCAAAGCGAAGCGGGCCAGACGCCACGTGCGGCCACCGTGCTGGCGCTGCTTGCCGTCATGGCGCCTGCGTTGGATCCCGACCTACGAGGTGAAGCCGTCGTGACCGACGTTGGCGCACTCATCCGCAAATACGGCGGGTCGCTCTCCACGTCCCTGGGCAAGCGACTCACGTCGACCACGACCGTGGATGCTCTCGTCGGCGAGTTGCTGGCGGCACTGAGCCAGCTCACGGGGGCGAAGCCTTCGGGTCAGGGCCTTGCCGACGGGTCCGAGGAGACGCTGGTCGAGCCCTTGCCGGCGGAGGGCGTGTTCGCCGTCGGCGCGGCGGACCAGTTGCAGCTTTCGGATAACGACATTCGAGGGGTGCGCTTGGGTGGCGTCGTGGTGGGTCATGAACGCCATGCGCTCGCGCCTCTGCTGGCTGAGCCCAACGTGTCACTCTCGGTTGCGGACAACACCGTGGTTGGCGGGCTAGTGGGTGCTTTCGAGCTGGAACTCTCTGGCACGAGCTTGGTGGTTTTCAGCGGCAATCGAGCGCTGGGCTGTTCTGGCGTGCCCGCGGTCGAGAGTGCCGCAAGCGGACAGGCGGTTGTTCGGATCAGCGGGCAAGGTGAATTGGTCGTGTCGGGTAACGTCTTGGACAACAATGGAGGCGACTACGCCGCCACCCTGAGTGAGTTGGTGATCGACTGGCGGGGGGATACGACCCTGACGGGCAATCGCATCCGTCACGGAGGCAGCCGGGGCGGGGGAGCGGGCATGGTCCTGGTGGCCGAAACCATTCCCGCGGGGCTTCCCAAGGCGCTGATGGCCAAACCAGCACTCGACGTGGAGAAGATATCCACCGCGCCTCGCACACCCCCTTCGCCACCCATCGCCGTCGACGACATCTTTCAGGTCGGGACTGCTCTGCCAGCATCCGCGCTGGCCGGGTCGTTCACTTTGGGCGGACTCAAGCTCAACACGCGCGTTGCCCAACCTCGCCTGTCCATTCTGGACACACCGTTGAGGCCGGTGCAGCGTACCAGCTTGGCTACGTCGCTCGGTCAAGCCTGGCTTTCGACCGGGCTCGGTACCAAGCGGCTGCCGGTGCTCGCGTTCCTCAGGCGTCCGTGGAGACCGCCACTCGTGCCGCCTCGACCGAGAGCCCGGAGGGCCTGGCACGTCTCCGGCAACGATGTCGTCGCCGCCGGCCCCGCTCTTCTCATGCTCGCAGCGCGGAGCGCTCTGGTGAGCATCACTGCAGTGGCCAACGAGTTCGAAACGACGACGTCCGCTGGCGCCGTGTACTTGCGTGATGTGGACACGACCATCTTCTCGAGCAATCGCTGTGAGTGCTTGTCCGCCATCAATGTGGTCGTGATCCGTAGCGGGAGCTCATTGGTCAGCGTGACTGGTAACTCGTTAGCCGGCGCCGAACCCCCAGTTCCCCCGAGGGTTACCCGGCCCACTCGTCCCCGAACGGCCACTCCCGGGGGGTTGACCTTGTCCATCGATTCGGGCTTGGGAACCACACTGAATCTCAAGTTGGACGAGAAGGCCGTGCTGGATTCGATCGAGAAGAACCGCGATGCGGCGTTTGTCAATGCGGTGTCCGATGCGAAGGCAAGCTATGCCTCCTTCGCGCGCTCAGCAGAGTACCAACCCCCCCAAGCTGGGGATGCCGCGTCGTTGCGCGAACAAGCCGAGGCGGGTCAGTTGTCCTTGGAGAGTCCGGAAGTGCCCCTGGTCGCCTTTGCCGCGGAGGAGGCCCCGCCGCCTGTCGCCGCTCCCAAAGCGGGGGTGGCGGTGCCCGGTGTGGCGCCGACGGTGACCGTGGACGCGGGCAAGTCAGGCGCCGTACCCGGTGCGGTTCCGGTGGCCACTGCACCGAGCGCGACTCCCACCGCGGGGGTGACCCCGTCGGCGGCAGCCGCGCCCCCGACGGGGGGGGCCGCCATCGGGGGCGTGTTCCAAATTACTGGAGCGGGGGCGGCCGCCACTCCCGCGGCGGAGCGCTACAACGTGCTGCTCGGGGCTCCCTTGTCGGATACTGCCAAGGTGTTTGGTATCGCTGAAACCGCCGGGCTCAAGGGAGCAGCGGCTGAACAGTTCGTCAAGACGCAACTCGCGGCGTCGAAGGGAGACGCGCGAGCTGCACTGAGTCGTGCCATCGCCACCGTGACAGGTGTCGCCTCCGCCAGCGAACCAACGGTGAGGGAGACCGTCACCACCAAGACGCTATTGGAGGAGGTCGTGCACCTGGCATTGAAAGACAAGAAGCTCGCTCCAGAAGAGGAGAGCCCAACCAGAACGCCTCCGCCCCCTCCGCCGAATCCTCGCGATCACTCGTTGGTGCTGATTGGTGGCGGCCGACTCAGTGCCGTCAACAACGTCACGACGGCGGGCGTGTACGTCCACGATGCCGACCAATCTCTCGAGAACAACCTCTGAAAGCGACACCATGCCTCCTCCCAAAGCCATCACCTCGAAGCATCTCATGTACGCCGCCGTGCCGAGCAGCAGGATCGGAGACCTTTCATCTGTTGCTACGTTCTATGTGGCTCGCGTGGCTGAGCTGGACAGTTCCCAGGAGCTCATCGATGCTCGCCGTGACCGAATACAGCGGGAAGTCCAAGTTCCGGAGCCCGCCGGGCTGCAACAATTGGTGCACGCCGCTCGGCGGCGACTGAAGGACGTCAGGGTGAGGGAAGACGGAGACGAGATCGCTACGCGGCGCTACGTGGTCGAGCAGGTCAAAGGGAGGCTCGGCCAATGACGATGCGACCCGCACTGGAGCAGTTTCTCAACCAAGAGACGACGCTGCTCGTCTTCACGACGCAGGGGCACGTCTATGTCGGGACGCTGACGGATGTCGCCGACGATACCATCGAACTGACGGGCAGCGACAACGTCACCACGACGCTGCTCAACCTCAATGACGTTTCCACGGTGAGGCCGACGTCGGAAGAAGTCGAGCGTCCGCTATGATGGTCGAAGACCTGCTCCAAGAGCTAATCAGCAAGATCGATCAGCGATACTACGGCAAGTACCGGGGGTACGTTTCCGAGGTGAACGACCCGGAGAGTCGCGGACGAATCCGCGCCCGCGTCCCACGGCTACTGGGGGAAGAAACGCCTACCGGTTGGGCACTGCCAGCCTCCCCGTACGCGGGGCCCGACCAAGGTCTGTTTGCCGTGCCCGAGCTGGGTGCCGGAGTCTGGATCGAGTTTGAGGAGGGCGATCTCTCACGACCCATCTGGAGTGGCATGTGGTGGGGTTCACCTCAGGCAGCGGACATCAACACTGCAGACAGCACCGCCGCCAGAGCTCCGGCACCAGCCACCCAGGTCGCCCCCGAAGGAGCGAAAGACTGGAAGGCGCCAGAGCGCCAGCCCGAAACGCCTCAACACGAATACCCGAGGCAGACTGCCAACCCCAAGGTGCGTATTTTGAAGTCGGCATCGGGACACCACATCGTGCTCGACGACCGCCCAGACTACGAGCGGATAGAGATCCACGACAGCAAGGGCAACCGCCTCATCCTCAGCCATGAGGGGCTCGACCGCATCATGAGCAACGAGCGCACGTTGAACAAGGGCAATCGCGCCGCTCGGGTCGTCAGCAACGACGAACTCGATCTGTCCGGATCACAACGCACTGAAATCGCCGGAGCCCGCACGACCAAGATTGGTGGCAACGACACATTGGAGGTTGGCGGAGACTTCAAGGAGTCCATCGGCAATTCCTATCAACGTCGGGTCGACCATGAAGGTCTCACTATCGAAGTGAGTGGCCAACGCACGGAAACGGTGCGAGGTGGTGTGCGCCGACGCGTGAGCGGAGCAATTCAGGACAACGCGGTGGGGGGATACGGCATGTCCAGTGGCGGTCCGGTCAACGTCTCGTCTGCCGGACCGATCAAGTTGGCAGCGGGCCTGCCAGATCTGAGTCTGGATGGCATCTCCGTCAGCGCACTGGCGGGCAACGTTTCAATCAACACCATGTTGGGGATGATGAGATTGGGCGGCATGACTGCGGTGTCCCCGTTGGTGTTGGGGGATGGCTTGATGATCCATCTGACCATGCTGGCGCAAATTCTGAAGGCCGTGAACCCGTTGACGGTCGCCGCATATGGCCCCGCGCTCGACATCTGGGCGACCCTGACTCCCATCATGGACCTTTCGTACTTCGGTTTCGTCAAGCGCTTCCCGATTGGCTAGGCCATTGAGACTGCACGTCATGGAAAACAAGAATCGTTGGGAATCATTCGACATGAGCCATCTCGTGAGCCGGTTGGAGGAAGCCAAGAGCTTGCTCGAGCAGGCTGCTGCGCTCGGTGCCGCGCAAGACCGCAGTCGTCTCGAGGTGATGGTTCGTCAATCGAAGGCAGCGGCGGAGGTGACCCGTGGTAACTCGCGGCGGCGACGCTTCCGCTGAACTGAAGGCTCTGCTCGACGAATGCTGTGCTGCTGCATCGGGAGAGTCGGATGGCAGTGGAGCTGGAGTGGATGCCGTCCCTGGCGCTGCTGCGGCGGGTGACGACGCTACCGGCGAGCTCGCGGGTTCTGCGCTGTCCGCGAGTAGTGACGCCTTGGCGTGGCAATCTTGGACGCTGGGCGACATACCCGGACTGCGCCAGGCGCTGGAGGTCATCACCTCGCCGCTCGAGATCATCGCAGCGATACTCAAGTTCATCGCCGGCATCCTCGACGTCATTTCGAAGTTCCTGTTCGGCCTGCCCGACCCTTATTCAGCACTGATCTGGGCGGCATACAACCTGCTGAAGCAGATCATCGACGACCTGCTGGCTTCGGGCGTCTACATGTACTTCGACGCCCCCGGCATCTACTCCAATTGGATGACGGTGAAGGATCTGGGTGCCAAGATCCCGGACCCACCCAAGTGGGTTGCCGGACAACCGTCACCGACGATCAGTCCGATGTTGGATGGCTTCGAGGCCTGGGCTGAGCGCTTCAAGCAGTCCTTCGACGACCCCGGCGATCACTTTCGACCCCAATTCTCCAATCGTGCGCCGATTCAAGCGTTGTTCGTCGTGGGCGCCGCTCCCAAGCTGGTCGATCTCAGGCCAATCTTGAAACTCCTCGGCAAGTTGTTGGATATCAGCGCATTCGAGGATGCCTGGGACAAGTACCTAGAGGCTACGCCTGATCCCGATCGCGCGGCCTTACGGCAGTACCCGGTTGCGCCCGACTGGCGGTCCTTCAAGCTCGAGGACGTCGCTCCAAGTCATGACTACCCATTGCGCAAGCTGAGGAAGCTGCCGGAACTTCTGAAGACTCTGCTTCTGAACGTGGATGACATCATCACTCTGATCAAGGACTTGATTGAGGCAATCCAGGACAAGGTCGAGCTGTTGTTGGAGTTGGTGGAACTGGTTCAGTCCGTGATCGACATGATCAAGGAATTGACGGCAACAGGCCTCTACCAACTGCCCGTGGTTACGGACGAAGGGGTGGAGGGACTGTACAAGGCTTTCATCGAGGCGGACAACCGCCCTGAAGGGGCAAAGGCCATCGTCGGTACGTGCTTTCTTCAGGGGACGAGTGAGGCGCTCCCGCTTTGGGCGCTGCTGGGTGCGGCCAAGAGTTTCGTTCAGGGCGAGGAGGTCAGCCTCGGCAACATCTACAGCGGGCTCGGAGAAGATCTCGGAGCTCTCGAAGACCAATGGAATCAAGCCAAGGAGGACACCAAGACACTCGCGGAAGATGCGTGGAACGGTGTTCCCGGCTCAGGCGACCCCTTCGAGAAGCAGGGACTGAAAGGGCTGTGGGGCGAGTTGAAGAACAGCTACGAAGCGGAGAAGGACGTCGTTCTGACGGCACTTGGACTGAGTGAGGAGGAAGCTGACGAACTCGCGAAGAGTAACCGAAGCGAACTAATTCGTCTGTTGGAGCAAGCCTTGGGTGAAGGCACGCCCCTGAACCCGGAGCTCCTGGCGCAGATCGAGCTGACCCGTCGGGCGCGGCAGCCTGCGCGGCGCTCGTTGGCGATGGGGCTCGGCAGCAAGAAACCGACCGGGAAATGAGGCCTCAGCAACATGAAGCATAGCCGTGCATTGAAGGCCGAAGTCGACGTCTGGAAGCTGGCCTGGCAAGAGGTGGAGACCTTCGTCGACCGTTTGGATAGCGCTGTGGATCAGGACGCGTCTCACGGCAAGAAGACAGATGCGCTTCTGGCGGTTGCCGCAGTGATCGAGCACCAGCGGGCACAGCGTGTGGAGGAACACCCGACCTTGAGCGACCCGCTGATTGATCGGGCGACGCTCGGGTTCAATCTGATTTCGCTATGGAGTGACGACTATCGCAAGTTCCGCATGCCGGGCAACGACGAGATCGAGGCGGCTGTGGCCGGTTTGAAATCCGCAGATCCCGATCTGGACAAGGTGCCGGACGAAGCCAAGGAACTGGAGAAGCGGGTGCAGTTGTTGCCGCGTCGCGCCTTGTTCGAGATCCGCTTGGAGCAGGACGATGTTCGTCGCGAGCGGGCCCCCGACGGAATGTTCTTGCTCAAGGTGCCGTCCTACCCCGCTGCAAGTGCCACCGCGGCCAGCATCGTCCCGGCCATGTCGGCTGGCGTCAGCATCGACGAGGACGAGGTCAAGAGTCTGTTCTCCCGCGAAGCGCGCTATCGGGCGACCATGAGTTCACTCGTGGTGCAGGATTCGGACTCGGAGGAGGATGATGACGAGCCGCCAGATCTGTTCGTGAAAAACTGGACCACCCTGTGCGTGGAGCGCAGGCTCATCAGGCAAATGGCTCTCGACAGTGAGGTCGAGTACGTCGGGCCAAGCGCCTTGCCTTTGATATCGCCAGAACTCCTCTCCTGCGCGCAGGTCGAGCTGGCGAAGGTGAACGAAGGCACCGCCAATGGTCTGAATGTCGTCGGCGTGTTGAGTGAGCTCAGGAGCGCCGCCAACGCTACGATCGGAGTGCTTGGGGCAGACTTGGGCACCCTGCAAACGGCAGTTGACGTCATCGACGAGAGTGGCGCGGAGACGGAGGCGTTGAGCGGAGATCTCGCGGCGGCGGTCAGTCATTTGGAGGCTCGTGTCACCCATTGCCAGACGGTCGCAACGGAGTGCGCCACTCTGATTGCCAACCAGGCGAATTGGCTGGCGGCGGGTGCATCCGAGCGCACGGCAATGGGCGCACCCCTGCTCCAAGCCGTCATCAATCTGGCCTCGACCTCCACGCTGCCGACCCTGTTCATCAACGACGTCGAGTTCTCGAGTGTTGCCGCTGAGCTCACTCAGGAGATCCACCAGCGGGTCGCCTACCCCGACGGCACGCTCCGTGTCTTGCGGGCGCTGGAACAGGGGCTGCGGATGGTTTGGCCCAGCCGTCGTCGTTGGTTCAGGCTCCGCTACGAGCAGCTGCTCAAGCGACGGTTCGAGCGGTTTCGTCGCGCGTTCAACCAGAGTCTGCGGGCGCTGATCGTCGGGGGCGATACTGGACTGCCCATCGAATTCTCCTTGGACGCCGAAGCGTCGGTGGGCGCGATGACGCTGACCACATTTCCCGAAACCCTGCAGTCAACGCTGTCAGCTTTGGAGTGTGGACAGGTGGGTGTGTTACTCGGTGACCGCAAGACGGCTGCCGTGATCATGGGCGTTTCTTTGCACGGCGGCCGGGTCGAGCTGAACACACTTCCGCTCAGAGTGTCCATTGCTGCTGGCGGCTCGTTGCCGGGCAGTGCCGGGATTGTGCCTGCGGAAACGGAGCTCAGTGCAATGGCTCCCGGGCTCAGTCAAACGGAATTGATGCGGGGTAAGCATGCTGAGGGCGCTGCTGGAGATGGCTTGGTCGAGCAAACCATTGCCTTGTGGTCTGGGCAGTGCTTGCTCTACGGGTGGCTCGACGTCGAACGTCAGCTGCAGGCCAATGCTGGTCTTTCTGCGCAGGCGTACTCCGAAAGGCTGGTTCGGGATCCATCGAGCGCGCCGCTGGAAGATCTGGTGCTGCACGGCACGCTCCCGCCTCGTACCTCGACCTTCGTGTTGAAGGGCGTCGGCGACGCGTACTGGGATCACAGCACCAGTGCGGCAACCCCACGTTTTGCCCGCAGTGGTGAGTTTCTACTCATTCGAGGGGAAACAGCTGCGGAAGAAGGCGAACCTGCCGTGACGGTGCAGGGGGTGTGCGAAGTGGAGCAGGTCCTTCGCATCAGTGGTACGGAGTTTCGTCAGATGGACCTGAACGGGGTAGCGCAACTGTCGACCACCCCCATCGTTGCGGACGCTACTTGTGAAGCTGGTGGGAAGTATACGCAAATGCCTTGCGGTGCAGATGAGAACCTCATCGTGATCACTTGCAAGCGGCTGTGGTTGAGCGACGAGTTGGCGTCCGGCATCAGCTTTCGACGTGACTTCGAGGGCTTCGACCTGCCAAGCCTGGCAGCGGAGCAACTACTTCCTGGGCGGCTCATGAGTTACGTGCTGCCGACGAGTCTCTCCACCACGCTTGGCGATGTGCGTCGTGACGATGAGTTCGCGGGCGCCCTGAGCTTGCTCAGTGAGTACACCCGATTTGCGAGTTAGGTTGATATGGAGAGCTGCCCCCACAATCCCGTGTGCGCTCAATCCGAGTGCGATGAACCATGGACGAAGCACCGATGACGATCCGAGACGATCTCTACGAGCTGCTCAACGCACTGCTCGAGGTAGACCAGGCGATGAACCCAATCGCTCCCGAGGGGGTCGGCGACTACGTGGTTGAGCCGAACCCGCCGCCCGCGTTGCCGCCCACGGGCGTGCCTCAGCCCGTGGATCAGACCCGTCGTAGCCAAGGGCGCGAGTACCCCGTTGTCCCGTTGCACGCGGGTCGATCGGCACGACGGCGCGAGCTGCCCGCGCCAGGCCGCAGGGAGGGTCGCACTGATCAGGCTGGCGCCGTCATTTCTGCAAACGCTGCCCTCCAGCCCGCGCGCGTCACGACTCTTGCGCCGAGCGTCGCTACCCAATTGGCCGCCATGGTCGACCCAGACGAGGCCGGCTTGGTTTCCGCCGTGGGGTCGTCCAGTACTTCCGACGGGCGGGTACTGCCCGCTACCCGCGTCGCGTCGCCTGGATCAGGAGCTTCAGCTCGGCAACAGGAACCGGAGCGCGCGGGCTCCGTCGTCGAACATCCACCGCTCCAGTCGTTGCCCACGCCACGAGTGGATGGGGGTGCTGAACACGCTGAGAGCGCGCACAGCGCGCAGGTCACGGCGCGAGCGCTCGTCGAACCCACGGTACGAACCAGGTTAGCGGGTAACCTGATGCGGCAGCAGAGCGCGGTAGCGGTGGAGCCAACCAGCCAGGACGCTCGCGTTGGCGCGGGCGCACATCCCCCTGCGGCGGCAAACCCGCACGGACGTGATCGGCCCGCAGCCAATACTGAAGAGCGCGATACGCACATCGAAGCGGTGCTCGCTGGCTCCACGTCTGGGACGGCCGAGCGTCTCATGGCTCCGCCACGTCAGGGGCGGGTACGGTCACGTGGTGCGCCCCACCAAAGCGCCGAGGCGGAGCTACCCTCCACTCGGATACGGGCCCAACGGGCGCTTCCAAAGCGGACCCATGCCAGTCCCGCTGCGCCAACCAGGTCCGTCATGCCGCGGCGTCAAGCGTTGGCGCAGCGTGTACAGGGAGCGGCTCGACCGGGCGCGACGGGTTCTGACGTGGTGCAGTGGACATCTCGCCTCCCGGCGCCAGAGGTCAGCCCACGCCCCGTGCAGGGGGTGCGTCGGCCATCGCTACCCGACGGCTCTCCGCGAGTGCCGGTCGCGCCTTCAACTCGAAGCCAGCATCAGTCACGGACCCAGCGTTCGGTGCGAGGTGTTGTCGACTTGCGAGTCTCCCCAGGTTCACGGCTGCACGGCGGAATGCCTGACGCCAGCGAGCGGGACTCCAAGCAGGCACACGCACGAGAGGCTGGAGCACCGGAGGACGAGTTCGAGTACGTCCGAGTGGTCGAGCCGCACAGGCCCCAAGAGCTTCTTTACCGCGGGCGCCGGGTGACGGGATTGGCACGCCGTCAAACGCAGGCGATTCGTCGAGCGCTGGTCGCTCGATTTCTCGATCGTGTCGTCCGGAGGCACCTGTGAACGAGCTGCCCGGACGTGAGCACCTACTTCAAGTGGTGGAGTCGATCAGCAAGGGGACCACCGAGGACCTTGCCGCATGGCTGAAGGCACTCTCCCTCGACTCGGGCGCCGAGGCGCTCGGGAGGTTGTCGAACCAAGCTGCGGTGGCAGATGCGGTGGTTCGGTTGGACCAACGGGAAGCTGCGTGGCTGGCTGCGAAGCTGCTGGTACGATGGCAGCGCATCGCCCCGTTGCAGCTGCAGCCCGCCGCAGCCATTCTGTGCGCCGATGAGGTTTGGCTGGCTCGCGGAACCAAGCAGCTCGAGGTCAGCATCGCCACGAGTGAACTGGAGTCCGAGTGGGAAGTCGCGTGGTCCGGCGTGGACTCGGAGCAGGGGAAGACGGCAACGTTGCGGCTCGAGGCCCCGTCAGGGAACGCCGAAGTCACGCGCCAGTGCTCGGCACGTATTCGTGGCAAGAGCCGTGGGAAACGATGTCTCGTCGTCGCTAGCAAGATGGTGTGGGTACGCAAGCCGGTGGCGGTGCTGGATCCGGCGCGTCAGCGATTGGTGCTGTGTGATCAGACGGGACGACCCGCTGCCCATGTTCGCGTTCTGGTCGACGGCAAGGACTTCACCACGCCGGAGAACGGCCGCTTGAACTTCGGTGAGCCAGTGGCGAACGACGCCACACTCGAGATCGACGGGCAGTTCGTGAGAGTCCCCTAGAGGCGATCCCACAAAGGGGATCGGTGACCCAGCAATACAGGAGAGTCATGATCAACAAAGGCCGAACAGAGCAGCGTCGGGGCGGTTCTCACCCCTCGGGACCGACACGACGCTGCGATGCTTTTAGGATCGGCTCTTAGTTGGAGCGCTGTGGCCCATGTTCGATCCGTTCATTCTCGAGGCGCTAGGTAGGCTGGATCAGTGGCTGCTTCACGTCTGCGATGAAGAGGAACGCCGGGCAAAGCTCCTGGCGGGTCCAGGGGGGCGGGGATGGGAGGGTGTGCGGAACCTCGTCGCACCGAGTGTATCCGACCTGATTTACTCCGCTGACCGACGACCACCAGAGCTACTCCCGGAGACAGACCATGCGCTGCATCGCCTCGGTCGCGGACTCGGCTTGGATCACGTCGAGCGGGAACTGTTGCTAGTTCTTCTCGCCCCCACGATCGAGCCTCGCTACAGCGCGCTCTACGCCGTATTGCAGGACGACCTGAAAGAACAGCATGTGACGGAGCGCGTGCTGCTCAGCGTACTTGGACGAACGCCAGACCGTCGGCGAACGGTGGTGCGAACGCTTGCGAGTGGAGGACGCCTGCGGGAAACAGGCGCCGTCGTATTGGATTTGGCAGTTGGCGCGCCGCTGCGGCGCCCGGTCTCGTTGGCGGAAGAGGTCAGGGAGTCTTTGCTCGGAGTTTCGGAGCTGCATGTCGCGGGTTCCGTACGGTCAGGCGTGTACCCGGGAACAGGCGGAGACGAAACGGCGCCCAGTGCCTGCCCAGCCTTGCTGTTGCTGCACGGATCGGGTGACCGACTGCAAGCGGCACTCGAGCGGATCCCCGAGAGCCGCAAGCAACTGTTGGTGACCGCTCCTGCTGACGTGACCAAAGCCCGCGCAGTGTGCGCCGCGGCGTGGCGCCTGGGCATCGCCCACGGGATGCGTCCGCTGCTCGATCTCTCACATCTCGACTCTCGCGACGCGCTGAGCGTTGCGCTCGGGATCCGCGAACTGGTGACGTCCTACGGGGGGCACTCGTGGTTCCTGTGCCGGGATCCACTCCCACTCGCCATCCCTCAAGACGAAGTGACGCCACCGCCCTGGGCGGTGCGCCGCGCAGCGTGGGTTGCCGAGGCGGACGCGCAGAGCAAATCACTGTCTTCGGACGACGCGGGCTGGCTAGCCTCCAAGTATCGACTGACCTCAGGTCAGATATCGGAGGTCTTTGCCCAGTCGGCATCCGACGGCGTTGCCCATTGGGACCTTGCTGCGCGCCGCATCACCCGCACGACCATTCGGCACGCCGTGGAAGTCCCCACCACGAGAGACTTCAGCGACCTGGTGTTGAGGGACACGACTCGGCAGGCACTCCAACGCTTGGTCTACTACGTCGAGCAACGCGACACGGTGGCGCAAAGCTATGGGCTGGAGCGTCGATTTCGCTTGGAACGCGGTCCGATCGCTCTGTTCTCCGGCCGTTCTGGCACGGGTAAGACGGTCGCGGCGGAAGCCGTCGCCAATGCGTTGAAGCGACAACTTTTTGCGGTGGATCTGTCGCGTCTGGTGAGCAAGTACATCGGCGAAACGGAGAAGCACATCGACGAAGTGCTCAGTCAGGGGCAAAGCGCGGGTGCGGTGCTGTTCTTCGACGAGGCAGACGCGTTGTTTTCGAATCGCACCGACGTCTCTTCGTCTAACGACCGCTTTGCAAACATGGAGGTGGGGTATCTCCTGCAGCGTATCGAACGCCATGATGGAGTGGTGATCCTTGCGACCAACCTGCGCCACTCCATCGACGAGGCATTCCTGCGTCGCTTTCAGTTCAGAGTGGAGTTCCCATTGCCCCAGCCGGATGAGCGCTACCTGATTTGGAACCTGATGCTGCCAGAGGAGCTCTGCACATCGGGAAAGCTCGACCTGAAGGCAATCGCTCACACCCATCGCTTGGCGGGCGGCGACATCCGCAATGCGGCGCTGAGGGCCATCTTTCTGGCCAAGGAAGAGCGTCAGGAGCTGAGCAACGCTTTGGTCGAACGGGCCATTGCCCTCGAACTACTGGAGTTGGGCCGATTGTCGCGCCGAAAAACGGAGTCGGACGCCGTCGCGGCCGGAGCCGATCGCGGGCAGCTCCTACGCGCGTACGTCGAGGCGCTGCAGAGCAGTCTCGAAGAGTATCTTCGCGTTCAGTTCATGAAGGAGATATTCGTTCTGCACGGTTCACCCACCAAGGAAAACCTGGCCGGCAAGCGCCCAGCGGTTTCGGTGGCTCTGTTCCGGGTGGCGGGCAGAAAGGGGCCTGGTGGTCTGCGTATGGGCTTTGTGGTTTCTGCTTGGTCGCACACGGCCGAGGAAGAGCACGAGCTGCTGGGCGCGATCTACGAAGCTCTATCGCGGCTCCAGATTGAGCAGGTATGCGACCGCGTGTGTCAGAGTCGAATCCAGGAGAGCTTCGACTTCGACCTACTGCACCGCTTCTGGAGCAGCCATGGCCATCCCGTGCGTGCGTCCGTCGTGCTGGAGGCGGAGATACACTGAGTTCGTTCGCGCGATTGAACCACCAAGACGGCTCCACTGCGGGAGAAAGGCTCGCCTCAGAAAGCTGATTCGAATGAAGCGTCATTCCGATGCCGTTAGTCTCTCATCGCTGCTGTCCGTGGCCCAGGGGCAGTCTTGTCCTGTCTGCACGTGGCTTGACGAAGACTCCGCGGACCTGGGGCTAGCCCTCGATCGAGCTGCAGGTCGAGGGCAAAGGTGGTCGGCGAGGGGTGACGTCGTCTCCGTCGTTGCGAGCGTATTGCGGAGGGCTCCCAGGGGGTAGTCATGCGCCGGTACCTGCAGCCACAGCCGGAGGCGAGCGTAGCGCCGGTCCGTGCCAAGATTGCAGAGCGTGCGATCTCGACCGATCCTTCGTGTGCCGCCAGGACGATGGCGGCACACATCGGCAATCGAGCGGATGCTCCGGCTCTGCCTGCCCGCGCTGCCGTGCAGTTCGACGGGCGGACGTCGGATGCCCCAAAGCCAACTGCTGCAGAAGTGGCTGGGCAGCTGGGGGCCGGCGTTCCGATCCCAGGTGCCGTCGCAGAGCGGTTCGGAGACGCATACGGCGCGTCCCTCGACCACGTCCAGTTCCATCCCGAGAGTCCGGTGCCGGTGCGCCATGGGGCGAACGCCTTGACCGTGGGTCACCACGTGGCATTCGCGCCTGGCAGGTTCACCCCTGGCACTGCACAGGGGCAGGAGCTGATCGGCCACGAGCTCGCCCACGTCGTGCAGCAGACGGATGGCGTACAGGCTTCGGGTTGGGATGAGGGGGCTCTGGAGCAGGAGGCCGACGCGGCCTCGCTGGCGGTGGCCGCTGGACACTCGTTTGCGATCGGCGGTGACCGCACCGGCGGGGTTGGGCGGCGGGTCCAGCTCGAGGACGGCAAGCGCAAGCCTGTGGCGTACGACCCACGACTATCGCTCGACATGGTGTACGTCACGGACTGGGAGGGCGACATTTCCTACGAGCAAGAGCGCGTCGCCCAGCAGATCCTGGCGTCTGCAGACGACGCGCACACGCTGACGCACGTACACACGAATGACAGGCACGCGTTCCGGTTCGACCCGAAGTTTCTCAATCCGACGTACCGATCGATGTACGAGGAGGCACGGGGCCAATCCATCATTCGACCGATCCCGCTCGACTTCAGTCTGTTGAAGGGCTTCAGCGGGTCGAATCTCGACGCGCTCGCCATCCCCACGGTCGTGTACCTGCCCACCGGGGGTGGAGGTGGGATCTTCCCCGGCGAGCCGACGTTCGATCCGCTGTGGCAGGAGCCGCCGAAGGTCGAGCCGCTCATCCTCGAGGGGTACACGCCTGGGCCTTCACCAGAGTCCGGGCACGACCCAACCGTCCAGTACGGCGACCCCATCGGCAAGCTCGCTGATGTTCTGCGTCATCCGGAGACGTACGACAACGTTCTGTCTCAGCCCGACGATACGCGGTTCGTGGTCATTCTCGACCCCAGATCGTCGTCGGAGCGGCACCTGATCGCTTCTCGCACCATGCGCTGGGTGAGCGTCACCGAGCCGTTGAGTCTGACTCTGATCACCGGTGGCGGCATCGTCCAGCAGCCGCTATTCGGTGGCTACAAGAAGAAGGCCGACATCGAGGTCGTCGGCCTGCCGAGCCTCAGCGCCCCGACGATGCCGCTGCTTCAGCCCCAGGGCAGTGGGCTGCCGGACCTCCAGAAGCTGAGACAGGCGCTCACGCGCAGTATCGGAAAGAGCACGATCTCATCGCCCCCGCCGTTGATCCAGGGGACGTCGGTGGTGGTCACCTTGGGCTACGAGGGCCCGATCGTACTGATTCATCCCACAGGCGCCGATGGGGTCCAGATCGTGGGCACGGCACCGGATCAGGTGACGGTCATTGGTGGCGTGGACGCCAAACGCGCCATGGCCCAGGGCGCGGCTGGCTATCTGTGGACGGGTGGTGCTCAGGTTACCGCCTTTGCTGGACTCGTTCGCCAGAGCAGTGAGCCGGACCAGCTCGTCAATCTGGATTGGATGACCAAGTTGCCCTCGCCGGTAGTCGATCAGCAGTCCGATCCGCTCACTGCCGCGTTGCTCGGATTGGATTGGCCTGCTCCGACCGCACCTCGCTACGAAGAGCAAGCGCTCCGTGTTTTCACGGTGGGTGAGCTACGCGACATGGTGCGCCGATCTCAGACTCACCGCTTGCTCGACGTTGCCAACAAGGGCCGGTTCAGCAAGCTCACGGACCTCGCCGCCACCGACACTCACGTGCTCGGGCTCGGGTTCGACCAGGTCCCCATCGTCGACACCGGCACGAAATCCCCGGCGTTGGATGTCGAGAAGGACTTCAAACCCCCGACGGGCAAGCTCGACGACGACGCGGTCGCACGCGTGCTCGATCTGTTCGATATCGCCCGTGCGTTGCTCCAGGGCAACGTGATCCCGCTGCACCCCGACTACGCGCACCTGCTCACGTCGCTCGACACACGACTGGGCACCCTGATGACCAGCCTGAAGGCGGAGGGCGCGAAGAAGAGCCCCGACCCAGTGACGGTGGCCAAGTACGAGCGTCTGATCACGGTGCAGCTGGAGATCATGGGCAGTGCGTCGCGCTCGATCCAGCAGATCCCTGCGCTGCGTTCCAAGTTTGGTGACTTCTGGGAGCTCAAGCGGGAGCTGGAGGAGATCGAGGCGCTGTACGTTCTGGCCCTGGCGTTTTCCGACCGCACGGCGACCGCCGGGGGACTCTTCGAGGAAGCCCGGGAGCGGCTGCGAGCCTTTCCGATCATGGTCATCACGGTGGTGGCCAAGTACCAGAACCGCGACATCGAGAACACGCTGCAACACACCGGTGACGACAGCTGGTGGATGGGCGACCTCGTCGTGCCGACGCGCAGCAAGATGCGGCAGCTGTCTGCCAAGTCGCAGAACCAGGAGTTCGTCGAGCTGCAGAGCCTGCTGAAGAGAGCGGGCGAACTCCAGAAGGAGGGCAAGAACAAGGAGGCACAGGAGCTCATTCAAAAGGCCGCGAAGATCCAAGAGAGCATGCAATACCGCTTCGCGGTCTTGGCCCAGCTACACCAAGCGCTCTTGGCCTTCCAAGCCATGGGCAACTCGGGCATCAAGTACTGGCAGTTCACCACCAACACGGACGAGCGCCTCGAAGAGTTGGTGGCTGCGCTCAAACAGATCCTGACCGAGTTCGAGGCCACGACCGACGACGAAGAGCGCAAGAAGCTCGGCGAAAAGGCCCAGAAGATCCTGGAGAGGCCCCGATACCAGGAGCTCTACGAGGACGTGGCGAGCGCGATGAAGTGGGGCGACATCGCCACCGGCATCGTCATCACGGTGATTGCCGCCCTCGCCACCTGGGGTATCGCCTCGGGGGTGGGGGCGGTGGTCGGGGGGAGCGCGCTGGCGGGGACCACCACGGGGGCGCTCTTGGTGTTCGGTGCGGAAGTGGTGACGTTCACCGCCGCCGATCGGGCGCTGATGAGCGTCTTCATGGACAAGTCGGAGATGCACAAGGGACTGGTGGGGTTCGAGGATCCGCAAGACGAGGGTTCTGGCTGGCTCGAGGACCTGCTCACCAACGCGGCGATGCTCGGCATGCTCAAGGGCGTCGGCCGCATCTGGAGCGGGCTGGGCAAGAACATGGGCAAGGGGAGGCGTTTCGCCGGCGAGATGTTGTCCGTCGCCGCTGCGATGCAGACCTTCGGCTACTTCCATCACTTGTTCAAGACGGGCAAGCCCATGGGTTTCGGCCAGCTCGCGGAGATGGGAGGGACCAACGCGGTCGCCCTCGTGCTGATGCACGCCGCCGGCATGGCTGCCCGCCCGCTGTTCCTCAAGTCGGAGCTCGCGCTGGCGAAGCGCGTGGGCAACTATGATGTGCTCACCCGGGGCTTGGAATTGCGTCACCGGGAGGCCACCAAGCGTTTGCGCGACGCTCTCGAGCAAGCCGAGAAGAACGGCAAGCTCGACCAGGGGAAGCTTGGCGAGAGCATGGCCGAGCTCGGTGAGCTGCAGAATCAGGCGGCCGAGCTCCGTACTCAAATGGCGGCAGATCCGACGTTCAAGGAGATCCTGGCGCGGGACCCGAAGCTCGCCGAGTCGTGGCGTGGGCGTACCGAGTTGCTCGACACCCGCGTGAAGGTGCAGCAACACCTGCTCGAGTCCAACCGCCTCGGTCTCGACCCCCGCCTCGACGGTTCGGGAGCGACCTTCAACAACGGGATGTCGGCTGAGGTCGCGGCGTTCTATCGCAAGCAAGGGTTCGACGTCAGCGAGGCTGGCAAGACTCCCGACGGCCAACGCAAGCTCGTGGCGACCGGCAAGGACGGTCAGAAGATCCTGCTCGTCGAGGGTCGCACCTCGCAGAACGTCGAGCTCACTCGCGGCTTCGAGCGCGGGTCGCTGTGGAAGGCACGCAACGTCGGCAAGCCTCGCGAAGACAGCTCGCTCGAGCCGGGCGAAGCGCTCGTCGACATCATTCGCACGCCCGACGGTCGTGTGGAGAGCGTGCAAGTGCGGCACCACCCGGACGTGCCCGCGTCGGACGTCGCCGTTCACCTGCGTGCCGCCGAGATGTTCCGCAGTTGGGGTGGGCTGTTGGGCAAGGCGCGCCAGCTCCTGGACAGCATCCGGATGCGCCCGGATAGGCCGTTCCATCTCGAGATCGAGGCGTGGAAGCTGCACGAGTCCATCGACGTCCGCATGCGCCAGATGGAGACCGCGTCGCCGCAACAGCGCGCGCGGTTGCAGGGCGAGAAGGCGCTGCTGCAGCAGCAGCTCGACCTGGTGCAGCGTGCGCTTTCGGATCCGAGCCTGGCGGCGAAGCTACCGAAGAACAGGATCTGGGCGAAGCTGGAGGGCCGCGGCACGGTGACCGAGCCGGGGGATCCCCCGACCGGGCACCATTGGACGACACAGGGCACGAAGCTCGTCCTCGAGCCCAACGAGGGATACACCGGCCCGCGACTGCAGGCTGAGTACAGCTACGAGCACTACCTGCCGGGGACTCGAACGGAATCGCGGACCTCGCGCGGCGAGAAGTCCGCGTTCACCGATCGATTCACGAACACCGAGTCCGTGACCATGAGCGGCGTGCTCGGCAAGGAACTGAACGCCGAGACCGCCTCGTTGTTGGGCAAGCTGGGATACGACGTTTCCGGTAACGACATCCGTGCTCGGTCTGGCCTGGGGAAGAGGGTTTACCTGGAGCCGCTCGAGCTCGACGCCAGTGGCAAGATCCAGATTGACCACAAGCGCTCGGCCAGCGAGCACCCGAAAGCAGAGCCGATCGCGGGCGTACCCGGCAATCCCAAGCTGCGTACCGATCTTCCGCCGGATCAGATCGCCCGTCTGCTCGGGTACCCCGAGCCTCCCGCAGGTGGCACGTGGGTACTGAACCGCGTGACGGTCAGCGGTGGCAAGACTCGGCCGACGCTGTGGCTGCAGAAGGGCAGAGGTGCCGACAAGACCTTCTGGACCTACGACACGGTGCGCGGCGACTGGGTCGAGGTTCCCGCAGCAGGGTTCCAAGCGAAGCTTACTGCCGATGGGCGCAAGAACCCCATGAGGCCAGATCCTCTCCAGTTGGAGGCCGTGGGCCAGGGTTACGAGTCTCTCAAGGACCGGCCCGGCTATTCCTACGACATCACGGACAACGGCACGATCGTCGTCCGCCGCACCGACGCTGCAAAGGCGGAGGGGCAGCCAAAGCTCGGCATCGAGAAGGATCCCGACGTCGAAGGGGCGTACCGGATCACCGATACGGTGGGCGAGCCGATGTACGGCGCGGTGACGCGCGAAGCGGCAACGCTTCAGACCATGCCCGGCGTCAGCGCGGACCTCGGCGATGCTTTCAAGGCCGCCAATACCGACCCACAGGTGAAGGCGGTGCTCGCCCAGCGCGATGCTGCTTTGCAACGGCGTCGAGCGGCCGCACTGAACGCTCCCGAGCGTCCGGTGAAGGGCAAGAAGGATAGCGAGCTGAGCCCGAAGGAGAAGAGCGACCTGGCCGCGTGGCGCGCGGATCCGAGAGTCCAGCAGCTCAAGCAGGAAGGGCAAGCGGTAGTCACGCGCTCTGAGCAGCTCGCCGAAGCCGCTTCTGACGCCTGGGTAGCTGTGGCGTTCCCCGGTGCCGTCAGGCTCGGTACGATGGCGCGGTCAGCGCGTTTCGGGGAGTTCGACCGGGTCTATGCCTGGACCCAGGGCGAAAAGACCTGGATCATCATTGCGGAGTGTAAGGGAGGTTCCAGCCCACTCGGCTCGAGGAAGATAGGCGTCAACCGCTACGAGCAAGGCACCAAGCGTTACCTCGAGGACGTCGCCCTTGCGATGAAGGAAAGTGGTGACCTCCTCGGCGAGCGGATAATGAAGGCGCTGGAAGAGAAGCGCGTGATCTCGATTCTCGTGCGTGCCAAGGTGCGCACGACGATCGACAACAACACCCCCGTCTCGAGCTACGAGGGCGTGGACGTCAAGGTGTTCGACCCAACCCAAATGAAGAACCCGCCCAAGAAGGAGTGAACGGTGCCCCCTGACACACAGCTGCGCGAGCGCGTGCGCCAGATGTTCGAGGCGTCGATTGGCGACCGCGTGGCAGCGGCGCGCAAGGATCCGCAGCGACTGCACGCCTTGATGGCGGAAGGTCTGGCGCTCGGTTGTCTGCGACATGCTTGTGGTGCGCCTTCAGTCGACGTGGCCGAGGCTCTGCGTTGGGCTGCGGAAGCTGGCGCCGAGTCGCTGGACCGTGCCCAGCGCGGCGATGGCCTTGGCCAGGCGGATGTCGATCTGACGGATTGGCTGGTGTCGTTTCTCGTCGCCGCACTGCTTCGAGACCGCAAGGTGTTGGACCGGGTGTGCGGCGTGCCTCTCGACCTGCTCCGCCAGCCACAGCAAACCGCGCCCGACTACGCCTACGACATGGCGGCGATGCTGCGTGACCTGCACCTCACCGGCAACGTCACTGCCGAGCGAGCGCTCGACGTGCTCAAAACCACCGACCCCCAATCGCTGGACGACATCGACATCGACACCGCGCTGGCGCTGGATGTGCCGGTGCTGGAGTTGCTGTGGCGTCTGTCGCGCTCTGACGAGGCGGGGTTCAACGAGTCGCTCGAACGTGCGCTCGAAAAGCATGTCGTCTTCTGGGACGAGCTCTCCCCAACGTGGCGCGCCGAAGGGTGGATGGCGTGGCGGCTCGCGGGTCTGTGCGCGATCGCCGTCGACCGTGGCCTAGCGGTCCACGCGGACAGCCCTTGGCTGCCGATGGACCTCATCGTTCGAAGGTCGTAGGCAGCGAGGCTCAGGTTCGTTTTGCCTGCTACCCGGCTCGCGCGGTAGTACAGCCGTACTGGCGATGGGTATCACGTCTCCTCGTTGGTCCGACGTGTTCACCAGCGAGGTCATCCCCACCACCACCGATGACCACCGCCAGGGTGCACGTCAGCCCGGATTGGAACCTCGGGCTGGCGACGCCGCGAACTGAGACGGCCGATCCGTTCGTCCGGCGCAGGGAATGCGCGTTATTAGGTACGCTGGGTAGTCGAAAGTTCGGGGTTCTTCGCCATGGCTGGTTCGTTGGAATCAGGGCAAGATGGCTCGGCGTGGGAGCGCGGCAGCGCTGTTGCCGTCAGGTCTCATTCGTTCAGTCACCAGGAGAGGTAATCCAATGGCATTCGTAACTTCCGAGATCAATAGCTACAAAGTCGTCCGCTACGCCAAGGGACAAGACGCCAGCAATCTGCGCGCGTTCATCCACTGCTATTACAACAACGAGAACGTCGCGAGTCTCGTGTTCTACGACGACGATTCCAACATCCCGGTCAACAATCAGAACCCTGGACAGCGCGTGAATCTCAACTACCCGATTTCTGCATTCGCGGAGTTGCTGAACGTCATGCAACACGAGAAGCCCCTGTACTTCGGCTTCATCACCACCAACAAGCTCGGCTACCTGTCCACGACGTCCGAGCCGGTAGGGGAGGAAGAGGGCTGAGCGGGTAAGACCTCAGCTTGCGCGGCCACCATCGGCCCGCTCGTATGCAAGCGACCTCGAGCGCTTTCCCGGCGTAGAACCCGAACCCGCCGGCGTTACGCACGGCGTCGCCGTGGTCACTCGCGGACGCACCGGCGTGGTCGCGAGTGACCACGGGGCACGGTCGCGCGAGCTACTCGAAATGGGTTGCCCTTGTTGACGAGAAACGAGCGGGCTCTTCCGCCGTGTCAAGTGCTGTCGGAGCGCGTCATCAGCTGCAGCACACTCCACAGCGTACGCCATGCGATTGACGCAAGCTGCGCCTCAGGAGGAGCATGTGGGACGAGCGTGCCTCCCGTCGACCTGGCATGCCTCGATGACGACGGAAGCCGCCGCCCAGACTGTCGCAGCATCTGCCCAATTGCTCCCAAAGCCGAGTTCTGACAAGCTCGCGACCATGCGCGCAGCTCATGTAGCGTTTCTTGTGGCTGTTCTTGTGGGCAGCTTCACGTTCGGGTGCAGTCGTCAGGACGAGAGTAAGACGACGTGTGACGGCTGCTCGGACACTGACGAAGAGACCGAACAGCTAGAGACCGACGCGGGCCCGGAGCCAGAGGACGCTGGCACGGAGTCCGACGCGGGAGAGCCCGAAGCCGACTCTGGTGTCGTGTTAACGCCTTGGCGCGTCTGGGAGTCTGCAGCCCGAGCGCTCGAGCAGAGCCCGGATAATCTCCCTGCCCGAGCGGCACGGCTGGTGGAGGAGGGCGATCCGGAAGAGATTTTCGAATTCGTGCGGGACAACATCACCACCTATCCCCCGAGCACGAACGACATGTTCGACAGTGAATCGCGCATGCGTTGGGGCACGCGCGCCACCCTTCGCGGCGGCGCTGGAACGCCGCGAGAAAAGACCGAGCTGCTCGCCGAGCTGTACGCTGCCGCAGGTTTCGAAGCCAAAGTGGTGCGAGGTCCCGCCGAAGATGGCATCAGCGCCGAGGACATCCTCGTGCGCGCCCAGCCGCAGCCGTTCGAGCTCGGTCTGGACGAGAGTCAACTCGAGAGTTACGACGAGGTACTCGGTCTGCGAGGTCATACCGAGGCCAGCATCGTCGACGAAGACCGGTCGCAGACTGGGGCACTTGCCGAAACGCTAGCTGCGCTGGCTTCGCCCGAGCGCAGCGTCGCCTTCGATTCGACTCTGGAGCAGATCCCGATCGTGGAAGTGGTGGTGGACGGAGAGACCACCTACGCCAACCCGTTGGTGGCCGACGCGGAGTTCGGCGAGAGTCTGCTTGCTGCCGAGCCCAGGGATGCGGCCGAACCCGGGCAAACCCAACGCATCCGAATTGCCGTAGAGGGTGCTCGCTCCGATGCGCCCTTCGAGCGCTTTCCGATCATCGAGCACGAGTTCTTCGCCGATGAAGTGGCAGGGCGCCGCATCCAGCTCGCCTTCTCACCGGCTGCGCCGTTCGCGCAACAACTCACCATGCACCCCGGGGACGTCGAAGTGTTCGTGCCCACCTTGGCGGTGCATGCCCCGGACTTGACCGACGAGGAGCGAGAAGCGATGCACTTCGTCGGCACGGCGTTCTCTCGGGGCGGTGACCGCTTCGAGGTGTCCGACGGGGAAGTCTTGCTCAATGGCGAGATCCCACTCGGCGGCGGCAGCACGTCCTCCGAGGACTTGGAGCGCATCGACAGTGCGACGTTGGCGGTCAGCGCCAGCGGGTTTCCGCGTGTCGACGTTCGCGTCTCCGTCCGGGATGAAGACGATCAGCGAGTCCCCGGGTTGGGAGCGGATGCGTTCAGCTTGTTTGAGGACGGGGAAGCGATGGCGTTCTCGGTCCGGCAAAACTCGGCCCCTCCCCCGCGGGTGATGCTCTTGTTCGACACGTCGACGAGTTTGCCGGAAGACTTCCGCGGCGCGGGCGCGGTCACCCTGGGCAATGAAATTGTGGGCCGCCTGTATGAAGAGTTTCCGAACGCTCAGGTCCGTGTGGGGGTCGTCAACTTCGGCGTCGATTTCGCCGAAGAGCAGTGGGCCTTGGATGAGGTCGACGCGAGCGCCCAGGTGGGCTGGGTGGAGACTCAGGCCTACGGCTCCGAGCTGTGGCAGGCGCTGAGTGACGCCAACGCCGAGGGCCCGACGGTCATCGTGCTGGTCACCGATGGAGACTCGACGGACGAGGAAGAGCCGAAGTACAGATCCGGTATCGCGGGCGGGGCTCCGGTTTATGCCATCGGCGTCGGTCCCGTCGTAGAAGACACTCTGGACGCCTTCGCACAACTCTCCGGGGGCGAGGCCGTGACCCTCGAGGACCAAACGGAAGCCATCGACAGCGCCTTCGAGTACATCCGCATCCGCTCCGCTCAGGACTACATTCTGAGCTACACGGCCCCACTGGCTGGTGAGCAGGTCCGTGAAGTCGAGGTTTCGCTGGACGGCGGACGTGTATCGGGTGCCAGCAACTACGAAGTCGTGGAAGAGCCTGCGGCTGTTCCGCAACTCAGCGGTCTCTACCTGACCGTCGAGCTCGACGGTCGTGTTGCCACGCGGACACTCGCGGGCTTGAATCGTGGCTACACGACGGCCTACGTCGAACCCACCCCCGAGATGTTCGCCGAGGTGGACGAGATGTTGTTCGGCCGAGTCGTCTTTTCGGTGGAGGGGGCGGCCCCCGGCCTGTCCACGCGCATCGCCGACTATCTGCACGAGAAACTGCGCTACGAGGCGGTCTACGATGCCGTGCTCGACGGGGACGAGCTACTGAGCGAAACAATCGCTGCCAAAGGCGCGTTCCTGACGCCGCCGGACTTGTTGCTGATGAACACGCCGCTCACGGAGGAAGCCGTCGAGACGCCGCTCACCTTCGAGACTGGTCCGCGGATCACGGCGTTCACGCGACGTCCGCACTGGGACCACGGCTTCATCGAAGCCATCGATGTCTTCCCGCTCACTCGCTATCGCACCGTGAGCTCCGACGCGGAGGAGGCGTGGCGTCTCACCCTCGAGCGTACGGCGTACTTCGGCATCGCCGAAGCTGCACGACGCTCCAAGAGCACCCTGTCGCTGCTCGAAGATGCGTCACTCGTAGCGGTCGGTAGTGGTGCTGTCACGAGTGAACTGCCCGATCTGGACGATGCTCAGCGCTCTCGCTGGGGACTGCTCGCGGAGCCCTTTCGTTCGGAGTACACGCTCGTCGTCAGTGAGAGTGGCGAACCCTTCGCTTTTTGGGCCATCGACGACACGACGGGCAGCGTCGTCGGCATCTTGTCGGACGGTTCCGGTGGCTCGATTGGAGAAGTCGAAGCGGAGCTAGCGCGCACCAAAGTCGTCTTGCATCAAGTCCAGCAGGCGGGCGGTTTCATCGGCGTGTGGGCGCACATCGCCGAGATCGAAGCCGAGCTCGTTGCGCGAGCCACGATCACACTGTTGGGCGGTGATCCGGGAGATTGGAGCGATCCCTTCCTCGGCCCACCCTGCGGTGCCGCAGAGGGCGCGATCCTCGGGAGGATCCCTGGTGGTGCGCTCGCGGGTGAAGTGCTCGGCGCCATTGATGACGGCCTCGCGGTCACCGGTTTGAACCCCGACGGGGTCACCCCGAGTCTTCCTGGTTGCCCGTAGATGTGCTGACCATCCGGCGAGTCGTGCTGGACTGCCTTGCGGCGCGAGAATGCAACGGACCCTCTGGCACCGCGTCAACCGGGGGGTTGCTCACAGCGGCCAGGCTGCGCTGCACAACGACGGTTGATGCAGGTACCGCAGGGACAGTCATTCGAGGTGCCGCAGGGTAGTCGCTCGCAGCCGTTGTACTGCGCGTCGACGGCAGTGGGGTTGCAAGTCTCGACGACGGAGCACTGCTCCGTTTCCGTCTCGGCGCAGTTCGGGCGTCGACAACCGTGCTCGTCGGCGAAGTCGTTGCGGACATCGCCGTAGGCGCTCGTTGTGTGACACACCTCGTCGGCCGAGCACAGCGAGGGATCGTCCGCACAGCTCGTGGGGAGGCACAGACGCCCGGCCTCGTCGCACTCGAAGTTGTCGGGGCACCCCGTTTCGGCGCACGCTGGCACACAATCGGACGAGCACCCGGAAAACCGGCAGGCCCGATCGCTTTCGAATGGATTGGGTCCTCTATCCAGTAGTTCTTGCCGTTACAGTCGAGCCCGCAGAAGTAGGGCGATGCTCCAAACACCGGGCAACCCGGCTCGAAAAACGTCGTGTCGTTGCAGTGTTCCCAATCGTTTTCCGCACCGCAGCCGTCGGATTGCACAACCACGTCTGGAGAACAGTAGCCCGGGGTGACGCCGGCGTTGCTGCCGGGCGTGTCCTCGTCCCCGTCCAGAGGCATCCCCCCGTCACTTGGGTTGGCGCTGGGCGAAGTGCTCACTGGCGCTTGCCCGAGCTGAACGCCCGCGTCGTTTCCTGTGGCTGCCGGAGTGCTTGGTCGCGCGTCGGTGCTCGGGGCACCCGGTGAAGTCGGTGAAGTCGTTGGCTGGGGCAGGGTAGTTACCGCGCCAGGGCCCGTCCTGGCGTGGCTCGTCGCGGCCGTGGGCTCACCGCTTTCTTGGGCCGCGTCGCCTGTCGCGGGCGCGCCCGTCGACGATGGCTCTCGATCTTCGTGGGCTGCGGATGAACTCGCCGACCCGTCGGTGCCGCACGCGGCAGCCCACAGCAAAGAGCACGCGCCCATTAGTCGCGCTCGGCGACTGGCTCCCGGGGAAGCAGACATTCGGACTGCGTAGTGCTTGGCCGGGCCCAACGAAGCGACCAGTTGGCGAACAACTCCGAGCCCGCCCGCGCCGACCGCCTGGACCCGCTCCGATAGCTCGCAGTACACGCGCTGCTGCGAAGACTCCGGCTCGCCTTCCACATGGGGTGGAGCACCGCCTACCAGGGGCGCCAATCGACGCTTGATCTCGAGCTTCCATCGCTCGAGTCGATCCTGTTCACTCGAAAGGCTTTCTGTTGGTGTCTCGTTTTGGCTTTGCAACCCACGGAACACCGGGCCTTTCAGGAGATTCCCCCCCGCCGCCAAGAAGTCGCGCTTGTTTGGGGACCAGTACGTCGTGCGCAGCTTTCCATTCACTCAGGACATCGATACCGCCATCAGCGCCCCGCGTAGGAGCTGGGGATGCGCGCCAAGCAGGACGAAGCAACGCCAGACCATCGCGAACGCCGAACCCGAAACCGATCAGCCAATCGAGCAACCGTGACCGAAACGAGCGATAGAGCGCGAATTTGCGCACGCCATCCCTGAATCCGAACCCGAAACCAACAACACCGCTTTCACGCGCCCTTACGCGTCGTGCGAGCCTCGCTCCCGGGCGAAACACCCATCAGGGCTGCGCTCTGAGCCACGGGTGACGACCTCTTCCCCGCCAAGGCTTCGAGGCCAGCCGGGTTCCATGCTACTGTCGTCTCCTGAGGCGAACATTGCGCGTACCGTCAGCTCATCCCAGTGCTGGGAGGCGCCGAGCGCCGCCGTGCTGCGTTCGACGCTCCAACAATTCAGATGTGGGTGTGCGCTTCATCGAGACGACCTTCGTCAAGGACCGACGAATCCGACCGCTCTACAGCGTCCAGCCCTTCCTCAAGAAGGTGTAAACACGATCGTGGCGGTCGAACCCGAATACAGGGCTGAAGCGCTTGCTGTCCTCATAGTGAATGTAGCCGACGCCAACGTCCATTCCGTCCAGAGGAACGTAGCCAACCTCTGCGCGCGCCAGCCACCCCAGACCGAGGCCCAGCCCGACAACCGCGCCAGACAAATCCGTGCGCAGGCGCTCCTTGAAGAAGCGCGCCGAGATGAGGCCCGCCAGTTGAACCGCGTCGACGCGAAACAGGGGAGGGCGTCTCTCTTTGAGCAGGTAGCCTTGCTGGTACTCCAAGGTCAGATCGAGACCCGCAATGCCGGAGTAGCCGACTCCCAACATCCACTGTGTCAGCGGTGTGCGTATCTGCTCGACTTGCAGTTGCGACGTGCCCTGTACCGGGACGACATTTAGAGGGCGTGCCGGTTCGAAGGTCTGCTCCCAGCGTAGGATCCACGAACCCGTCGGCAGCGTGCCGGAGTGACCGAGCAGCAGCCACGGCTTGTGCTCCAGCGCCAAGCGCGACGGATCCTCTCCTAGGTCGCCCAACACGCCGATGGGGTCGTAGGTGTACGCGCCGTGCAAGCTCAGTTCGTAGCCCTCACCCTCGAAGCTCAGTTCGCCAAAGGTGGCGGGCGGCCAGGCCGAGAAGCGGCTGGGGGAATCTGCAAAGTGAATGCCGCGCGGTGCGTCCGCTGCCAGCAGCGCGGGGCGCAACGGGCTCATCTCCGACAGCGGCGCCGGGCGCAGGTAGTTGGCGCGCTCACCCAGCACGATCAATTTGAAGTCGAAGGGCTCCCAGGTGACCCCCGCCTTGGCCGCAAGCACCGGCAGGCGCAAGCTTTCAAGCTCCACGATGCCTGGGATCCTCGAGTCGCGGGGGGCGATCAGGTCCAGCGGGCTGAGCAGCATACCCCGTCCCCAGGGCAGTACTTGCCAACCGATCCCGATGTCCGAACGAGTTGCGAACACTCCCACCCAAGCCTCAGTCGGGCGCACCAACCACTGGTACGCGTCGAGAGTTGCCGGATCGTATCGCTCACGGTCGGACAGGTAGGCAAAGTCGTATTCGGCATGTACGCCGAGTACGATGCGCAGCGCGCCCCAAGCGTAGGGGAACCTGCGTGCCAACTCCACTTCGCCGGTTTGTCGAGCTAGCGCCAAGGGCTCGCCGTTCAGCCGTTGCGCCCACAGACTGATACGGCTGGTGCTCAGCAGCCTCAGTCCAATGGGCTCTGGTGCGCGCGCGATGGCCTGCGTGTCGTCGGCAAAGCCCGACTCATCGTCGACGGCGTCGGGGCTCGTGGTGGCGGGGCCAAAGCCAGCTTCGTCGGAGAAACCTTGCTCGTCCAGGGTGCTGTCGGTGTCCGAGGGGCGCTGCTCACTGGTGGCGCTCGCGCCGTCCGAGACGCGCTGGGGGTCCGAAGTACTGCCCTCGCCAGATTGCCGCTGCCCGCTTTCGTCAATCCCTGCATCGGTGCCAGCCGCGCCCGCCGTCGGCTCCTTTTCCGCGTCGCCCGGGGGCGTTCCAGCGTCGACTGAGGCCGCGGGCGCCGATTCACCTGGAGCAACAGCTGGCTCTGCGTGGGCGTCCGGCAAGAGCCAGAGCTGAAGGCCCCCCACCAAGACCAGGGTGCGAAAGCACACGGAGCGAGAGCCCTTACAAACCCTGCTCGAGCCGCCGCTTGGTGAACAGCGCGTCGGTGACCTCGGGCTTGTCGAACCCGACGTCGAGGACGTTCATGATCGTCTCTGACTGCTGGGTGTTGTTGCGGAAGGTCTTGGCCACGACTCGCCGCGCGATCCAAACGCCGCCGACCTGCGAGATCTGGCTCTGGCGGATGAACTTGATCTTCTGCCCGGAGTCCATCCATGCCTTCATGCGCAGAGGGAGCAAGCTCTGCTTGCTGATCCACAGGTGCTGCTTGACGTAGGCCGTCTCCTGCTTGGCGCGCTCCGTCTTGGGTCGCGCCTCCACCAGCCAGCAATCTTCGCCGTCGGTCTGGGTCGACTTTTCGAGGAGCTTCAAGGAGTAGTTCCGAGGGTCGAGGCGCGTGAGGTCCGAGTAGGAGAAGTCGGTACCCATGAAGCTCCCCGACTTGCTGGCCTCGGCGATGCGCATCGTCTTGCGCAGCCGCGCCAGCCGCAACCACTGCTCATCGTCGCGCTCGTCGTCGTAGTCGACGGTCAGCAAGCCCGTGTCTTTGACGTCCGCCGGAGACTCGAAGAACAAGAGGTGCTTGGTACCGCCATCGAAGTCCAGGGCACTGCGGCGGATGACCCGCGTCCGCTCGTGGCCCAGTCGGTCACGTACGACCAGCTGTATTCGGCTGCTCTCGTGGTTGCCGTCGTTGCGATGGTATACGGCCAACATGATGGCCAGCGGATCGTCGCTCACGCGCACTGTTGCGGCGGGCTCAGCGAGCGCCGCGGGAGCGGCGCCCAGCAGTAGCCCGGCGACCAACATCCAGCGCGAAGCCACGCTTCTCGAGAGGTTTCTACAATCGTGGAACATGGGACCTCATGCGGCGCTGGCGGTGGTGGAGTCCAACGCTTTGCTTTCAGCTGCAGGCCCCTTCCTACCGGGATAGACACAACGAATCAGGGCCGGGGCCACCACCAGGTCGGCCACCAACGCTGATACGACGGCGGCGGCGATGAGCCCCCCAAACCGCTGTAGATTGGTCAGCTCTGAGGTCAGAAACACGCCAAAGCCCACCGCCAAGACCAAGCTCGTCGCCACGATGGCGGGCCCGCTGGAGCGAAACGCCGAAGTCAGCGCCGCTTCTCGATCGCCGGACTGCTTGAACGCCTCCAAGAAGTGGTGGTGGACGTGGATGGTGTCGTCCACGGCGATACCGATCACGATCGACGCCAGCAGCAGGCTCCCGACGTCCAACGGAATGCCCATGAAGCCCATCATCCCCAGTACACCGAAGATGGGCAGCAGGTTGGGCACCAGCGCGGCCAACCCCAAGCGAATGCTCCGCAACGCCACCAGCATGACCAGACCGATGGAGAGCAGGGCGGCCCCGAAGCTGCGCAGCAGGTCGGAGATGATCACCCGCAAGGTGGAGAAGATGCTGTAGACAGTGCCCGTCGCATACACCGAGGCCCGAGATCCGATGTTCTCCTTCACTCCGGCGTCGATGTGCGCTGCCAACGGCGCGTAGGCATCACTGTCCATCCACGGCAGCTGCGCCGTCATGATGGTCGTGCGCAAATCGAGGGTCGCCAGCTGCGAGAGTTCGTCGGGGTCAGCGTTCTCGAAGAGCGTCAGCAGATCTTCGACGGCGCCCTGCTCTTTGGGCACGACGTAGTGCTGAGGATCTCCTTCGTGGATGGCCTGATTGCTCTCCCGCAACACGTCCAGCACGCTGCTCACTCCCGTCACCCCCTGACGATCCCCTTGGCCCTGATACGCTTCGAGGTGTCTTTCCAACGCCTGCATCTGGGTGAGCAGCTCGGCGTCTTTGAGGGTCTTGCCTTCTGGGGTCTGGATCAGCAGGCGGACGCTCGCCGAGCCGCCCAAGTCCCCGTCGACGGTAGAAAACGCGCGCTTGACCGCGAAGTGGTCCGGAAGCCAGGTCAAGGGATCGTGCTCCGTGGTCAAGCGACTGATTCCCACGACGCTGACGCCCGTCATCAAGACGACGGCAGTGAGCAACAAGTTGCGCCGAGCGTAGGAGCCTCCCTCGGGGCGGGAGAGCGTGTTGCAGAACGCGAGCACTCTGTCCAGCAGGGGCAGCGAGCGCGGTGAAGCCTTGGCCCCGAGGCGCCCGCGGTGAAAGCTGAGCATAGCCGGCAAGAACACCAGGGAATTCAGCAGGGCCGCGCACGCCCCCACCGCACCGAACAGGCCCATGTCGCGAATCGCCGGCAGGCTCGCCAGCTGAAAGCTCAGAAGCCCCAATGCCGTCGTCACTGTCGTCAGCACGATGGGGCGCCCGGTCCGAGCCAGGGCCGCGACCACTGCGGAGCGAACGTCCATGCCCTCGCCGAGCAGGGTTCTCATGGATGCCTGCAAATGTACGGCATCTCCAATGCCCACGCATAGCAAGAAAGCCGGCAGAATGTTGCTCACCATGGTGAGGGGAACACCGAACAGCGCCATCGCTCCTAACGTCCAGATGGCTGACTGGATCACGACCAACAACGGCCCGACCACTGCAAACACGCTGCGGAACAACACCGATAGGATGATGATCATCAACAGCAAACACAGCAAGAACAGCTTGCCGAAGTCTTCCTGCATCGCACCGTTGAGCGACGCATTGAGCGCCGGCAAGCCACCCACCTGCACGTCGAAGCCATCGCCGGAATGGGCCCGCGCCACGTCGAGGATGGCCGAGTAGACCTTGGCTTCGTCGGTCTCGTCCAGAGAGCCCGTTCGCACCAGGAGCACCGAGTGCTCCCCGTTCGTGGCCACGAGCCGATCGACCAAGTTGGGGTCGGCCAACACGTCTTGCTTCAGTTTCGGCAGCTCGGCTGCGGGCGGCAGGGTCTCCAGCAGTTCGACCACCGCGAGAGAGCCGCCTTGGCTGACTGTCTTGCGCACGTTGATCAGCGAGGTGACCTGATCGACGACCGAGCCCGCTTCTGCTCCCCAGGAGGTATCCAGCTCTTCGGTGTCCCCTCGCTCGAACGCGTTGGGTTGCTGCTTGGCCTCGGCGCGCTGCTTCTCTTTGAGCCCAAGGCTAGGGGCATCGACGTCGATGCCCTCGAGGGCCTCGTGCAACGCTTGGAGCTTGGTCAAATAGCCCGGACTGAAAACATCCCCCGACGCGACGACCTGGAAGTGAGCGTCCATCCCGAACTCGTCGCGCAGGGTCTCCAACGCCTGAGCCTCGTCGCTGCCTGAAGCCAGAAACTTCTCGGTACTAGTGTCAGCTTGCAGACGCTGCCCGGTGATGACCAACATCGCCGCAGTCACGACCAGGGTCGCCGCGACGCACAGCCAGCGCCGCTTGACCACGCGCTGCCCCCAAGTTTCCAAGAATCTCTGATGAGGGCGAAGTTCTTCAATTCGTGATTTCATAGTGAGTAGCCTCGTGACGTCTCGACAGCAGTTGACGGGGCGAGGGCCGGCAAGAACCGCACCTCAGCACTCGAACGCAACAGCAGCGGCGTGATGTCCGCGCACCGTTCCCCTGGCGCGCCTTGTATCGCAGGCATGGCGACAGGGAAAGCCCCTGTCTTGGCCAACTCGATAGCCGTGATCGGTGCACGTGCCTTGAGTAGTATTTCGTCAAACTCGGAAACCGGGTCCGACAGACCGACGATGGCGCCCCCCGTACCAATAGTCATACCTTCAGCACAAGCAACGATGGTACGGATCAAGATGTTGAGATCGGCCCCTCCGCCCAAACCGAGAAAGCCCGCGCAGCCCGAGTAAACCCCTCGCGGTCCCTGTTCGAGCTCGTCGATGATCTCCAGGGTACGCAGTTTGGGAGCTCCTGTCATCGAACCTCCCGGAAACGCCGCATGCAGGCAGTCGATGGTCGACTTGTCGGAGCGCAGCTGTCCCTCGACAGTGCTCACCAACTGATAGACGGTCGTATACTGTTCGACGTCCATCAGCTTGGACACCTCGACACTGCCGATCTCGCACACGCGACCCAGGTCGTTGCGCAGCAGATCGACGATCATCAGGTTCTCGGAGAAGTCCTTCTCATTCTTCCCCAGCAGCTCGCGAGCGCGTCGATCCAACTCGGGGTCACAGTGACGCGCCACCGTTCCCTTGATGGGTTTGGAGCTCACCCTGCCCGAGCTGTCGACGCGAAGGAACTGCTCCGGCGACGACGACAGAACGGCAAAGTCGTCGAACTTGAGGTAGCAGGCGTAGGGCGCCGGGTTGAGCACGCTGAGGGTGCGGTAGAGGTCGAGGGTGTCCGGCGTGGCGGGGCACAGTACCCGATTGGTCAGGCACACCTCGTAGCTTTCCCCTTCGCGGATGCGCTCGAGACACACATCGATGTCCTTCAGGTACCGCGCCATCGGCTGCTCGAGACGGTAGCCGCCTGGAGCCATACGGATTTGCCGCGGGGGATGCACCCGGCCCGCGTAGCGCAAGCGGTCCTCGGTTTCGTCGAACCACTGCTCGGCGTCTGCGCTCTCTTGCTCGCCGTCGCAGTGGGCAACCAAGTACGTGCAGCGCTCCTCTTGGTCGAAGACGACGAGGCGCGCGGCAAAGATCAGGGCGGCGTCAGGATGGGGCGAGACGTGGCGGTTGACGATGCCTGATTCCGCCTTGAGCTCGTAGCCAAAGTAGCCCGCGTAACCGCAGTTGAACTCGAAAGGGAGCTCGGGCGAGCACTCCTTCAAGCTGGCAAGGCGCTCGTTGAGGTAATCGTACAGGCCGCGGCGATAGCGATGGACTTGGCCGTTTCTTTGCACCTGCAGCTGTCGGCCGTGCACGTGGTAGTAGACGACCTCGCAACCGGGCGTATCGGCGGCACCCATGTAGATGAAGCGCGAGCGCCCCGTCTCCAAGCGATGACTACCCAGCCAGAACGCCAGGGGCTTGCGGGCGTAAAGATTGACGAACGCGTCTTCGGCGTCCACCAGGAAGTCGAGCTTGCGGTACTTGACCCGGTTCGGAGAAGTGGGCTGCGGCCGCGCGCTGTCGAGCGCAGACGGCACCTGCGACGTGGCCTGTGGCGCCCCTGCCAGCGCGAGGAAGTTGTAGATGATTTGGTCCCCGTACTCGCAACACACTGACTCGGGGTGAAACTGAACACCCCAGAAGGGTTTGTTGCGGTGGCGCAACGCCATCACCACAGCATCTTCGGACTGTGCCAGCGCTTCGAGCTCCGGCGAGAGCTCGCTTGCGAGGATCAGCGAATGGTAGCGCACGACTGAGAACGGAGAGGGGATCCCCTGCAGCAGTGAGGCCTGGGAGTGGGTGACCCTACTCAGACGCCCATGCATGGGCTCTGGTGCTGGCACGACGCGAGCCCCACAGTAGTGCCCGATCCCCTGGTGCCCCAGGCACACGCCGAGGGTCGGCACTTGGAGTTGCTCGAGGATGTCTCGGCAGATCCCAAAATCGCGCTGACGGTCCGGCGAACCAGGACCGGGGGACAGCACGATGGCGTCCGGCGCCATCCCTCGGATCTCGTCGAGGCTAACCTCGTCGTTCTTGACGACGATGGGCTCGAGCCCACCCACTCGGGCTATCTGTTGATACAGATTGAACGTGAACGAATCGTAGTTGTCGACTAGCAGGACTTTCATCTCACCCCTCCGACGTGGACGCCATGCGGTTGTGTGGGTCGTCGAACAGATACCGACTGAGCGATCTGGGTGACGGGTGCTCGTAGAGCAGAGCACCCGTCACTGACACACCGAGCTGCTTTTCGATCTCGGCGGCGACGGTCACTGCGAGCAGTGAGTGCCCGCCGAGATCGAAGAAGTTGTCGTCGAGACCAATCACGTCTTTGGCGAGCACCCGGGCGAAGATCAGTGCTACCTCGCGCTCGGGTCCAGTTCCCGCTTGCAGAGTGGATGCGCCGGCCGTACCGGCACCGAGCTCGAGTTGGGACAGCGCCAAACGATCGAGCTTGGCGTTGGGGGTCGACGGCATCTCCTCCAACCATTCGAAGTGCTTGGGCACCATGTAGTCTGGAAGTTGCTGCGCCAAAGCTTCGACGAGGGCTTCGTCAGGCGGAACGATCGCATCGCCGTCTGCCACCAGGAAAGCGACCAGGCGACGATCTCCAGAGACCTCGCGCACGGCGACCGCCGCAGCGCTTACTGTCGGCTGGCTGCGCAGCAGAAGTTCGATCTCCTCCAGCTCGATGCGGTGACCGCGCAGCTTCACCTGCTGGTCGGCGCGCCCATCGTAGATGAGGTTCCCGTCCCTGGTCCAGCGCACCAGATCCCCCGTGCGGTAGAGTCGCCCCCACTGTGGTGAGGTGATGAAGCGCTGAGCCGTCAGATCCGGGCGATTGCGGTAACCTCGCGCCAAGCCCAAGCCGGAGAGGTACAGTTCCCCGCGAGCGCCCAGGGGCACGCGTTCGAGTTGGTCGTTGAGGACAAGAGCATGCAACCCCGGAACGGGGCGACCGATGGTGATCTCGCCAGCGTTGGGTTCGATGACCGCGGTCGTCGCGAAGATGGTCGCCTCCGTTGGGCCGTAGCCGTTGAACACCCGAGCCCCGCGCGCCGATAGCTCAGCGGCGAGATCCGGCGTGAGCGGCTCCCCACAAGCGATGGCGGCGACACCGGGCAGGCGTGTCTCCGTCATGCACAGCAGGCGCCACGCCGTGGGGGTCGCCTGGACCACGTCGGGACGCGCCCGCAACGTGGCTTGGGCCAGGCCCTGGGGGGTCTTCGCTTCGCTGCCACTGGCGAGGTGCACGGTCCCGCCATGGGTCAGGGGAAGGAACAGCTCCAACACGGAGATGTCGAAGGAGAAGCTGGATACGGCCAGCCAGCGATTGCCCGGCGAAAACTGCAGCTCGTCGTGAACCTGCTGGATGACGTTCATGGTGGCCCCGTGCTGCACCTCGACGCCCTTGGGCGTTCCCGTGGAACCCGAGGTGTAGATCACGTACGCCAGGTCATTTTCGCAGGGTGCTCGTGGGGAGGCGTCGGCCGGTGCCTCCAGCAAACGCTCCGGACTGACCGTCAGTGTCGACGACGGCTCGCTCGCGCCTTCTGCAATCAGCAGCGCGAACTCCGCGGACTCGGCGATCAGCTGGCTGCGCTGCTCGGGGTAGCTAGGATCGAGCGGCACGTACGCAGCGCCAGCAAGCAGAACCCCCAGCATGACCGCGATCGTCTCGCACGTGCGATCGAGCTGCACGCCGACCGCACTGCCCGCCCCAATACCGCGACTCGCCAAGGCCCGCGCGTAAGCCTGGGCCCTGTCGTGCAGCTCTTGGTACGTCCAACTAGTTGCCGCATCAGACACCGCGACCTGATCGCCGCGTGCTGACACGACCTGCAAAAACGCTTCGGGGATGGTCCCTGGAGACGAACACCGAGGGCCGCCCGATTCGAGCTCTGCAAACTGGGCCATCACGTCCCCTGAGTACAGTGGGAGTTCGCAGAGCGACGTGTCGGGTTGCGCCAGGGCCGCGCTTAGTAGGCAGACGAGCGCGGACGACAGCGTTTGCAACAACCCTGCGGAGGCGACCTCCGCGTTGGCCGTGAACAGGCCCTCGAAACGGCCCTTGCGCTCCACCACCGTGAGCATCAGATCGCACGGGGCTCCCCGCTGACGGGGGATCTCGAGGACCCGAGCCTCGAAGCTGGGACGCGTCTCGGTGCGACTGCGGTGCCAGGTCAACATGGCCTGGATGAGCGGCGCGCGCCCGCTGCGGTGAGCACCCGTGTGTTGGACGACGTGAGCGAAAGGCAGCTGGCTGTGGTCCAAAGCGGCGGCCGTCGTACGCTGTGTTTCTCGGACGTGCTCTAGGAAGGTGGTTCGAGCGGCGTACCGAGAACGGAGCGGCAGCGCATCGACGAAGTCGCCCACGACGGAGCTGAACGCCTCGTGGTCGCGCCCAGCGCGCGGCGTACCGACGACCAGATCGGGGTTGGCGCACAGGCGGTGCAGAATCGTCTGCAGCCCCGCGAGCACGACGTTGAAGGGCGTGACGTGCGCCTCGCGACAGAAGCTCACGAGTTTGTCGCTCAGCTCGTCGTCGAAGGTGCAGCGTTCGAACAGCGCCGTTCGAGCGTCTCCCCGCGGTGCGCCGAAGTCGACCCAACTCAGAGTCGCCGGTAGGGGCGTCAGTTCCTTCCGCCAGAACTCGATCTGCCGATGCGCATCGCCCGAATCCAGAAACGACCGCTCCTCGCGAACGTGGTCGAAGAAGGAGAACGCCACATCGGAAGAGGCACTCTGCTGCTCCTTCGCGTTCCCGCGATACTCGCGGTCCCAGGTTTCGAACAGCAAGTCCATCGACCACAGATCCGTCACGGCGTGGTGGGCCACGAGCAGCACGAACTTGCGCGGCCCATCGACGAGCAACCCGGCGCGCAGGAGCAAGTCGCGGCTCAAATCGAAGGGGGCGTCGGCAAACTCAGCAGCCATCTGTTCTGGACTGCGCTCGTCGCCTTGAAGCACGTCGAACTCGACCGCCCGCGGGGGACGGACCTTGGTGAACACGCGACCGTGGAAAGTCGCGAGGTTGGCCCGCAACTGCGCGTGCCTTGCCACCGTCGCACTGAGGGCAGCGGCGAGGCGCTCGGGGTCCACGTCACTGCGCAGCTCGGCGGCATAGGCGATGTTGAGATTGACAGCTCCAGGCGTTCGCTCGAACTGGTCCCAAACGGCCTTCTGCGCGACGGAAGCCGGGCCCCAGCACTCCCCTTCTGCGAGCATCGCCAGCAGTTTGGGTTTTCCGTCGCGCAGCGTTTGGACCTCGCCGTGATTCAGCACGTGGTTGGGAGCGTGGACGTGGAGAGCGCCGTCACGCGCGAGCAGCTGGCCGCCCTCCTCCAGGAGGCGAGACAAGACGATGGTCAGTTGGTCAATCACGGTGTTCAGCCTTTAGAGTTGGAGTGCGAGGATTGAAGCGGCAGGTTGCGCCGCCGGCGCGTCGCTCGAGCGCGCTGCGACGAGGGTCGATAGATCTCCCAGCGTCGTGCCCGGGAGCAGTTCGGATGCGCCGATGTGCACGTCCAGTTCACGGGCCACTCGCGCCCGGAACTCGACGGTGCTCAGAGAATCGAACCCGTATTCGATGAGCGCCCGCCCCTCGTCGAGTTGCGACTCGGGCAGCTGAAGCAATGCCGCAACGCTTTGACGCACGAACCGAGAGATGCGTTGAGGGCGTTGTGCAGCGGGCACCTCAGCCAAGCCCTCCACGGCAGACGTCTGTGCCGCCTCCGCCTCCGGAACGACGTCGGCAAACAGCTGAGCGGCCGTCGGCGACTCTTGAGCCAACTGCATGAAGCTGGCCCGAACTGCAACCAGGTGCGCCACTGGCAGTGAACGCGCCGCAGACAGCGCCGCCCGGAGCTCGGCGTTGGTCAACGGCGTGAACCCTCGCAAGGACAGGGCACGTCGGCTGCGTTCGTCCGCCGCCATGCCTATCTCCAGGGGCCCGAGGGCAAGGCTGCACGTATTCTTTCGACACCTGGCCAACGCGTCCATGGCGGCGTTGGCCGCAGCGTAGGGCACCTGAGCCGGTGACCCCAGCATCGCGGCCACAGAAGAACACAGAATCGCCCAGGCCGGCTCGGGCAGGAGTGCCAGCAGGGCTTCGGTTCCCTGCACCTTGGGTCGCATGACCTCGTCGATCTGTTCTTCCGAAAGCGAGACGAACAGGCCGTCGCGATTGAGCCCAGCGGCGTGTATCAGGCCACCCACCGGGGGACACTCACTCTCGATTCGCATCCAAGCTTCACGCAGTCGATCGCCCTCGGCGACGTCGACCGCGACTGCTAGACAGAACACCCCTCGCCGTCGCAGTTCGGCCAGGCGTCGCTCCTGGCTTCCTCCCGATCTGGAAAGAATCGCGATGTGGCGGGCACCAGACGCCACCAGCCAGTTGACGCACTCCGTCCCAACGGCGCCGAAACCACCGCTGACGACGTAGGTTCTATCCGCCGCCAGGGATTGCCGAGCGGACGACCACTCTTGCGGAGCTGGTTGCAGCTTCGTTGCGGCAGATGCCCTGTCTCGAGCCAAGAGACACAGGGTCAGTTCGGGCTGCTCCAGCGCGATGCTTTGGCACAAGGCGCGCAGCGCCGACAGCTTCGGCTCGGCGTCCTTCGTCTCGCCTCCGCAAGACGCGACGAGCAGTTGCGCTCCTGCCACAGGCCCGAGCACACGCACCAAGTCCCGCGCCTCGATGACTAGCTGCGTGGACGTTCGTTCAGCGAGCTGCGGCGCCCAAACAACGCCAAGCGGCTGACGCGCGCCTGCCAGATGGGCTGCTAGCTCTTCCGGGGCACCGAAGACCGCTTCGATCCTCTGCACGGTTCCGTTGCACGTGTTCGCGTCACCCACTCCCCACCACTGCAAGGCTGGGTCGGGAGTGGGTCGCGGGGTATTCGCTTCGGAATGGGGCGTTGCGATGAAGAGATGCGGTGGTGCCGTCTGTGTCAGCCGTTCGATGGGCAGCCAACGCAAGGTGATGCCAGACAGCCGAACGATGGGACGACCATTTGTGGTCAACACGACGTCTCCGAGGACGCGATCGCGTTCGCTACGGATGTTGCTGGCGACCATCTGGAGTCGACCATTGACGGAACATGAGGGCAAGACGACGGCGCGCTCCACGGACGTCGGCACCAGCAACTGCCCGTCTCGACCCGCGGTCGCGACGGCGCGAGCGCCCAACAATTGAAAGCACCCGTCGACCAGGCCCGCGTGCAACACGCCGTGCTCAGGCAGGAGCTCAGCCGTAAGCGCACCCCCTTGTTCGGTGACGGAAAGGATCCTGCGGTAGCTGGCTCCCAGGCGATAGTCCAAGCGTTCGAAGTGCCCGTAGTCCATCTCAGTCGTCGGCGAGCCATCTTCGGCACCGGCGGGTAGTTCGTTCACTCTCTGCGGCGCAGCGGAACCAGTGGCGCGAATGTGCACGCTCCACTCGCTTTCTGAGTCGCGGCTTTGCCCTGTGATCTCGAAGCCACCATCGCCACGCGGGATTGCCACGAATTCGACCTCTGTTGCGCCCTGGGGTGGCAGTATTAACGGGCTGAGGAACTGCACGTCGTCCAACGTCACCGGCAGATCGCCATTTGCGACGGACGCTGCCTCCGCTGCCCCGAGCAGTTGTTTCGCTCCGGCCACGACATATTTGCCTGCCAAGTTGTGATCGGAAAACTCCTGGGACGAAGCGATGCCGAACAGTCCGCTGAGGCGGCACTCGCCGCCGGCAGTGCGCGGTCGCACGACGAGCCTCCCATCCGTCGCCAGCGGGGCTGCGTTGCGTTCCATCCAATGCTGATGAGGAGCGAAGGCCGTCGGAGCCAATCGAATGCGCTTGCCCTGCGCGGGCACCCGACGCGGAGCTGCCCCATGGTCGACCAATTGACACAACGCCTGAGCAAAGGAACTGTCGACCGCATTCGCTTCGTCGCTAATCGGAAGCGACACCACCAGCGGGCGTGTCTCCGCTGCGTGGGCCGCGAGAGCCCAAGTACTAGCGCTACGCCCCGGCCCGATGTCGAGCAGTAGGGTGCACGCCTGTTGGGATAGAGCACGACTGGCCTGCAGAAAGTTGATACGCTGCGCTGCGTGAGTGAGCCAGTACGAGGGCTCAGTGAGTGCGCTCGTCTCTTCCTGCCCCGTACTGTCTGAGATGAAGCGAAGGGCGGGCGGTCGCAGCTCGACGTCGCCGAACACGTCGCCAAAGCTCTCCAACGAGGGGACAATGAGTCTGCTATGAAACGCGCGGTTGGTTCTCAAGACCCGGTGCGCAACGCCGAGCGCCGACGCGGCCTTCAGGGCATCGTGCAGGGCATCTGGTGAACCCGCAATGACGGTCTCGCGCTCCGAGTTGACCACTGCCACCGAGAGGTCCCGCTGGCGGCACAGCGCCTCGGCCTGCTCCGAACTCGTGCTGAGCAACGCCATCGCACCCGCTGGAGCCTCGTGCTGCATTGCCCAACCGCGGTGCGCGGCCAAACGCATGGCATCGCCCAGGGACAGAACGCCTGCGGCGTAGGCGGCCCCGATGGCACCCACGCTGTGCCCCAACACGACTTCCGGCTCGACACCGTGAGCTTTCCAGACCTCAGTCATGCAGATCTGAAAGGCGACGATCGCGGGCTGAGCGAACTCCGTGTCATCCAGCTTGCGACACCCTCGATCGATGAGCAACGTGCGTACGGAGTACCGGACGAGCCCGGCAAGGGCGTCCTCGCAACGTGCCAGAGCGTCAGCAAAGATTGGACTGGCGTCGACCCAAGCCCGGGCCATGGCCGGCTTCTGCGCGCCTTGACCAGAATACAGAAATGCCAGCTTTGGACGTATCGCTGCCCGCCTGGCGGCGCCCTCTCCTTGCTCGACGAAGCGGCTCAGCTCTGCCCGCAGCTGCTCGACAGTGCAGCAGTGGAAGCTGCGGCGCAGGCTGTGATGGGTGCGGCCCTTGGCCAGCGTGGTGGCAACGTCTTCAAGCGGGGGCTGCATCGCCTCGAGATCGCCTCGGAGGCGTCGCGCCGTCTCGACCAGCGCTGGGCCCGAACTGGCGCTCAAGTGCACGTACTGGGGAACGTCCAGCTGAGACGCGGCACTGGAAGGAGTGCGCCGCACAACTTCAGCTTGCCGCGTCCCTCCGACGAGCAGGTGGACGTTGGTACCGCTCATGCCAAAGCCGCTGACACCAGCGAGCGGCGCCGCCTCGGGCCATACACGCTCAGTCTGCGGCACCTCCAGGCCAGACCGCTGCCAATCTATCCGCGGATTGAGCTGACGGATCGGCGGTTGAGGCGGTAACCGCTGTTGGCGCAGCGCGACGAACACCTTGATCAGCGCCGCCAAACCGGCGGCGGGCTCCAAGTGACCGATATTGCCCTTGACCGAGCCCACCGACAGCGGGGAGGAGCGTTTGTCGCAGGCGTACGCTTCTGCGATCGAGCTGAGCTCGATCGGATCGCCGAGGGACGTCCCCGTGCCGTGGGCTTCGACGAAGCCCACCTGTTCACTACGCACACCCGCCGCCCGCAGGGCTTGCGTCATCACGGCAACTTGGGCGGCCCCGTTGGGGGCAGTCAGGCCGTTGCTGCGACCATCGTGGTTGCAGGCAGACCCCAAGATCAGTCCCCACAGCGGATCCTCGTCGCGCAGCGCATCCGTCTGGCGCTTGAGCACCAGCACGCCAGCCCCCTCGCCCCGCACGTAGCCGTCGGCATCCGCACTGAACGGCTGACAGCGACCACTGCGAGAGAGCGCCGCGAGCTTGCTGAATCCGATGGTGTCTTCCGGAGAGAGCATCAAGTTGGCCGCCGCCACGACCGCCAAGTCCACCTCACCCCGATTGAGCGCCTGCATCGCCAGATGCGTGGCCACGAGACCTGAAGAGCAGGACGTGTCGAGGTGCACGACCGGTCCGCGCCAATCATTGACGTAAGCGAGTCGGCCAATACCGATACTGCGCGTCGAGCCCAACTTGGCGTAGCCGTCGATCCCATCGGGATTGGGCGCATACAGATGACGCCGCGAGTAGTCGACTTCGCCGGTGGCGCCGAAGACACCGACTCGTCCTCCGGAAGTAGTGGCGATATCGATGGCGGCGTCGTCGAGGGCTTCGGCGCACAGGGTCAGCAGCAAGCGCTGCTGAGGATCCATCGCTGTCGCTTCACGGGGAGAAATACCGAAGTGGTGGTGATCAAAAGAGCGAACGTCGTCGAGAAAGCCGCCCTTTGCGCAATAGGCTCGACCGGGAGCGTCAGGGTCTGACGCGTGATAGCGTTGTAACTCCCATCTGTCGGACGGGACGCGAGACAAGACGCTGCGCCTGCGAGCGATCAGGTCCCAGAATTGACTGGGACAATCGCACGCTCCAGGAAAACGGCACGCCATGCCGACCACGGCGATGGGACTGTTGGACGCCTTGCGCAGATCGGCGTTCTCCGCCTTCAGCGCGCGTATGCGAGCTAGAGCGCGCGAAAGGAGCGCCTCCTGGGTATCAGAGCCTGGCACGATGCGAATCAGCTCCCGGAAGAATGCTGGACGGCCGACTGTGTTGCTCGCCCTCGGTTCAGAGTATTGGCGAAGCGCGCCAGGTAGTCGGGGTGCTCGGTCTTGCCCCACAAGTCCCAATGGCGAAAGTACAGGCCGTAGTTGCAGCCATTTTCCTCGTGGTGCATGTCGTGATGCGTGACCGTCGTCAGTGCCGCTAATGGGCCCTTTGCGCATTGGCCTGGGAAAATCTCCACGCCCATGTGACCGACGGCATTGCGCACCGTTGCCAAGAGGAAAAACAGCCCGAACGCCCCGATGTGCAGCGGGATGAACACAACCGCAAGGAACACGAAGCCGTAGTGCAGCACCAGTTCCTGAGGCGCCACTGCGAAGGCGCTAGACGGCGTCGGCGTGATGGTCTCGTGATGCAGGCGATGCCACCTCTCGTAGAGAAACCCGGTGTGCATCAGGCGGTGTGTCCAATAGAACACGGCGTCTTGCACCAACGCCATGATGACTAGGCTGAGGAAGAAATACGGAAGCCCGTACGCCTGAACGTCGCCGTACATTCGTGAAAAGCCACAGTAGTGGAGTACGGAAACCAGGACGAAGACAGCTCCGCCCTGGACGAAGCCGGGCAAGGCAATGCCGATCTCACGTTTCAGCTGACCAGGTGGCGTGGACCGAGCCTGGATGGCGCGAGCGCCCCGTCGACGGGGCAGGAGCCAGGCGAGGGCTGCACAAATTACGACTGCCATCACCAAGGGAGGCGGAATGTTTGCGACGACGAGCCGGAGATACTCGGCAAAGAACTGCGACAAGTAGTCGCCACCACTCCCGAGCACCAAGCGCGCCAGGCTCACTCCTTCCAGTCCCTGCGTCGACACGAGAGTGGTCGCACGGGCTGGGTTCTCGTCAGCCAGGTCTCCCATCGGTTCGACGTGCAGCCCGTCCGCCGACTGTGTGACGCGCAACGAGCCTTGCTCGCTCCGGGCAACGCCCGAAGCTTCATCGAACGCATAGGAGCCAATCGGGGTGACCGTCGTCGTTCTCAGACCAAATAGGTCTTCGACTGCTGCTCGGTCATCACCCACGCTGTCCAACCGCAAGATTGCGCCGCCGGAGCTCTCGCGGACGATGGTAGCAGCAAGGGTGGTCGGCTGCCCGAGAAGGCTCCGAAACAGCCCCCGACCGCCGTCCCAGTATCCAACAAACCGGGACCGTGCCCCTGGAGCCGACACTTGAGCCGACCCATCTTGCAGGGGAGCCGCGGCACCGACGAGCGGCGACTCAAGCACGGCTCCCCCGAGACACAGGAGCGAAGTTACCACTACTAGACAGACGGCGAAGACGAGTCGTTGCAGCATGATGGTTCCGGACACGCTATGCAGTTGCGGGCGATAGGTCAATGAGAGAAACGCCTGGGCCTAACCCCACATTCCGACGAATGGTTTTGATGCCTCAAGATATTTAATAACCAAGTTAGACGTCGTTAATGAAGTGCCCGACGTACGCATTGACACATCTCATTCGACCGAACGCCCGCACTGTTATCTCTCCTATGTACAGCTCGCCGTTTATCTGAGATTTGGTTGTGTGGCCGCGGCGAGTGAATTCGCTGGTAGCGTTGCGCGTTTTAAGTACATCCCCCTGGTTCCGTCTTCGATGTTCGAGACCGTCATGCGTGCGAAGCGTCGTTGTTCTTACTCCCAAGAAGGAGTCTGGCTTGCTCAGCAAGCACACCCCCAGTCGGTCACGTACAATCTGGTCTACTCGTGTGTCCTCGAAGGCGCCCTCGACAGCCACGCTCTAGAGCGCGCCCTGCGCCGCGTCGTTCAGCGCCACGAGGTGCTGCGCTGCACTTTCCAGATCGTAGAAGGGCAGCTGGTCGGGGAGCCACTTCCGACAGAGAGCATCAGCCTACGAATCGAACGGGCACAGGCCCCACGCTGCCGAGCAGAGCTGCTCAAATGGGTCGAGTCCAAGCGTGACCTGCCGTTCGATCTGTCCCAGGAGCCCCCCATTCGCGCGCACTTGTTGCGGCTGAACGCGACGCGGTCGGCGTTCTGCTTAGTCGTCCACCACATCGCGATCGATGGCTATTCTCTTCGCTTCTTCCTCGAAGATCTGGAAGCCGCCTACTCGAGCCGGTCGTTGGGTGGGGGCGGGCCCGCCCCCGAGACTTTCTGGGACTTTGCGAACTGGCAGCGTGAATACTTGTCCTCGACAGAGGCAGAACGCTCAAAGACCTTCTGGAAGGAAGAGCTACGAGATGCCCCCCGGGGAGTTCTGTTGCCGCTGGACCGTCGAGGAGCACGGAGTGGCCGTGGCGGGGCAGCAACGCACCTCGTTGCTCAGCACACGCTCGATCGCTTGAACGATAACGTCGTGCGTCCGGCCAAGACGAGTCTCCACGCGATCCTATTCTCCCTGTTTCGGGTTTTTGCGCATCGCCTGAGCCGGCAAGACGACCTACTGCTCGGAACCGTCGCCTCCGGAAGAACACGCGCAGACTTCTTGCACGTCGTGGGCTGTGTCAGCAATCCGCTGCTGCTTCGCAGTCATGCCAAGCGTGACGACACGCTGCACGAGCTCATCTCGGAGTCCACACGCCAGCTTGGCGAAGCCCTAGCTCGCCAGGACTATCCCTTCTCCGAGGTGGTTGTGGACTCGAACTTGGCGGGGCGTTCAGCTGGACAACTACCGTATTCCATGTCTTTCGTCTTCCATTCGGCAAGGCAACTGGGGCGCTTCGGAGCGCTCCTCGCTCCCGGAATGGGCGCAACGGGGACGAGCTTCGCGGAGTTGAAGGCCAAGAACCTCTGGGTACCGCAACAGCTGGCCCAGTTCGAGCTCGGGTTCGACTGCATCGAATGCGACGCCGGGTTGCTGCTTCAGCTGAAGTACCGCGAGGGGCTCGACCGTGTGACCGCCGAGGCCTGGCTCGCTGCCTACGTCGAGTTGCTCGAAGCCAGCATCCGCCTGGGCCCCGAGGCGGAGGTGGATGCCCTCGATTGGGTGGTCGATGAACAGGTTGTCACTGGCTGGGCCCAGTTCGACGTCGGCAACCGCCCCCTGCGGATAGATTCGTCCATCGAGCTTGCGGCTCGTGCCACTCCCGCGGCGACGGCCATCGAGCACGGCGCACGTCACTGTTCCTACTCAGAACTGAGCAGCATGGTGCACAGATTGACGGCGGGGCTGCGCTCTGCGGGAGTGTGCGCCGAAGACCGCGTGGGCGTGCTCTTGCCCCAGTCTCCGGAACGCATCGCGCTGGCCCTTTCGATCTGGCGCTGCGGGGCCGTGCTCGTGTCGTTGGAAGAGGATAATCCCGATGACCGCCTGCAACACATGATTGCGGCGGCCTCGGTCCGCGTCGTCATCGGCACTCGCGCTCAGACGGGGAGAGTCGGTTCGGTATGCAGCGTCGTCACTATCGACTCGCTGGACGGCGGCGAGCGCTCGGGAGCGACCTGGGATGTGGAACTCTCACCGGAGCAACCTGCCTACGTGATCTTCACTTCGGGAACGACGGGGATCCCCAAGGGCGTGGTCGTGAGCCACCGAGCGATCGCGCGCACGCTGCATCACCTCAACGAGGTGATGCGGGTCGATGGAACGACGCGCTTCGCTCAGTATTCGTCGTGCGGTTTCGACGCTTCGTTCAACGATACCTTCGCTGCTCTGATGGTCGGAGGCACCGTCGTGATCATCGATCGTCGCAAGTACGCCGAGCCAGCTGCGTTGACCGAGGCCCTAGCGACGACTCGAACGACCACGCTGCTGTCGTCTCCCACGCTCCTGAGCCAGCTCGACCCCGCGCGCTTGCCAGAGCTGGAACATGTCGTTTCCGTCGGGGAGGCCTGTCCGGAATCCCTCGTCGAACGTTGGTCGAGCCGCTCTTTCTACAACGGCTATGGTCCCTCGGAGGCTGCGATGTGCACGACTCTGGGTCGGGTGACGCCGCAGGCTGGCCGAAGGCCTTCGCTGGGTCTGGTGATCGGATCGCGAACCGTTCACCTCTTGGACGAGCGACTGCGTCCAGTGCCTCGCGGCACCGTTGGAGAGATCGTCATCTCCGGACCCGATATCGCCGATGGCTACCTCGGACAAAGCCAAGACAACGACCGCTTCATCGACCTGTCGCTGTCAGGCACAGTCACGCGGGCCTATCGTTCCGGCGATCTCGCTCGCCAGCGCGCCGATGGCTGCTTCGAGTTCATGGGACGCAGAGACCGCCAGTTGCAGATCCGCGGCATGCGGGTCGAACCAGCGGAGATCGAGGCCTGTCTGCGACAACTCCACGGTGTCAGGGATGCTCATGTCGTGCTGCGGCACGAGACGCAGCACTTGGCGCGCCTGGTTGGCTACGTGGTCGCGGACAAAGACTCCATACAAGTCCCGCAGCTCCGACAACAGCTTGCGAGCCGCCTGCCCGGGTACATGGTGCCAACGGCTTTTGCGATCTTGGCGAACTTCCCCCGCACTCCGAGCGGCAAGCTCGACGAGGCAAGGCTCCCCAAACCCGAGGTCGCGCGCGTTTCGCCGTCGCAGCCCGCGCGCGAGCACAACTGGATCGAAGAGCGTGTTGCCGACGTGTGGAAAACCCTGCTCGCCCTGGAAGATGTCGGCGTGGACGACAACTTCTTCGACTTGGGCGGGCATTCGCTTCTGCTGGCACAAGTTCATCAGGAGCTGACCGGTGCCGGGTTCGCATTGACAGTCATCGATCTACTGAAGCACCCGACCATCCGCGCAATCGCTTCGCACCTCGAACAGGGGCCAACCCAAACAGCCGAGCGAACCCAACACGCGAGCAATGTGGCCCGACGACGACAAGCCTATAGGCGAAGACGTCGGGAGGGTGCGCTGTGAATCCCGCGGTGGACCCCGAAAGCAGCGTCGCAGTGATCGGCCTCGCAGGGCGCTTCCCCGGTGCCAACAGCCCAGCGGAACTGGCGCGGCTGGTGCAGCGTGGCGAGGCTGCTTTTGAAAGCGTCGACGACGCAGCCTTGAAGAAGGCCAAAGTCGGCCAAAGAACGACTGAAAATCCCCACTACGTGCGTTCTGTGGCGGAGGCGACGAGTATCGAAGACTTCGACGCGCGCTACTTCGGTTACGCCCCCAAGGAAGCCGCCCTGATTGACCCCCAGCAGCGCAAGTTCCTCGAGTGCTGTGTCGAAGCCCTCGAAGATGGCGGAGTTCTCCCTGGGCAAGGCGCCAACATCGGGGTCTACGCAGGCTGCGGCGCGAGTTCCTACCTCCTGCACCAACTCGGTGGGTTGTTCGTGCAAGGCGAATACGAACTGAACGGCATCAGCTTGAACGCCGCGTTGCTGGGAAACAAACCCGACTTCTTGAGCACGCGCCCCTCCTACCTGCTGGGCCTCACGGGGCCGAGTCTGAACGTTCAGTCGGCTTGTTCCACGTCCCTGGCAGCCATCGTCCTGGCCTGGCAAGGGATTGTCAGCGGTGAATGCGATGCCGCTTTGGCCGGTGGGGTCTCGATTCGGCTACCTCTCGGAGTCGGCTATCTCCACGAACCCGGAGGCATCCTCTCACCCGATGGGGTGTGTCGACCGTTCGACGCGAGCGGTGGCGGGATCGTTCCGGCAAGTGGTTGGGGCGCAGTCCTGCTCAAGCGGTTGGACCTGGCGCTGCGAGATGGAAACCCCATTCGGGCCATCGTTCGAGGGGCCAATCTCAACAACGATGGGAACGCCAAGTTGGGATTCACAGCGCCGAGCGTCCAGGGCCAGGTCGAAGCGATCTCGACGAGTATCGCCTTGGCTGGCGTCGATCCAGCAAGGGTGGAGCTCGTCGAGGCCCACGGAACCGGAACGGCGCTCGGGGACCCGCTGGAAGTCGAAGCTCTCGCAGACGTACTCGGACGCAGCGGCGCTCCTTGCACCCTTGCTTCGGTCAAAGGCAACGTCGGTCACCTCGATGCTGCCGCTGGTGTCGCAAGCTTCATCGCCACCGTCAATGCCGTTGAACAGCGGCGGCTCCCACCGTTGGCCGGCTACCGCAAACCCAATCCCAAGCTGAATCTGCCCGCGACACGCTTCGTCGTCTTGGATGACGTGCGACCTTGGCACAGCTCCCACCGAATCGCCTGTGTCAACGCAACTGGGATCGGCGGCACGAACGCCCATGTCGTGCTCGAGTCCTACGGCACCGCCACATCCTCGACCAAGAGCGTCGTCGCCCTGGGCACGCGGTCAGGGGAGTCCTCGGGGATCACAGGGCCGCAGGCGTTTGGAAGCAATGTCCTGCTCTCGAGTGCTCCATCGAAGCGAGCTCTCGAACAGGCGATCGACAACCTCGAGGCGTGCCGCTTTTCGGCAGATGACGTTGGATTGGCAGAAATGTGCTGGACGCTTCAGCACGGACGCACCGCGTTTTCCCACCGTCGCTCTGTGCCGTGCTGGGGCAGTACCTTCTCCGCGTCCCAGAGCGACGACGCGCTCGCAGTCACTGGCGAAGCACTCACGGCGCCCAGAACCGTGTTTCTGTTTCCCGGCGGCGGCTCTCAGCATCTCGAAATGGGTGAACACCTGTGGAAAACCGACCCCACGTTTCGCGATTGCATCGAAGAGGCCGACGCTGAATTTCGATCGCTCTTGGGTGTCGGGCTAGTGGACCTGATCTACCCAGCGCGAAGTCACGGAGCGCGGCAGGCGGCAGAAGAGCAACTCGCTCAGCTGCCGCTCGCACTCGGAGCGCTGTACTGCGTCGAAGTGGCAACCAGTCGAGCCCTAGAGGCCTGGGGGATCCAACCCGATCGGGTGATCGGCCACAGCCTGGGAGACTACGCGGCAGCTTGTGTCTGTGGCGTGTTCAGCTTGGCCGATGGCCTGCGCATCGTGGTGGGACGAGCCGAACGGATGGCGCGCGCTGAGCGCGGGGCGATGCTCGCAACCGAGCTGTCAGAAGCCGACGCTCGTGCGCTCATCGCCAGTCGCCCTGGTAGTCGGCTGGACATCGCCGTCCTGAACGGCGCTCTCGACACGGTCGTTTCGGGCCCTACTGTGGAGGTCCAGCAATTGGCCGAGGAGCTCGCACGCACGGAAATTCAGCACCGCTTGATTCGCGTCGCGACGTCGGGACATTCCGCTCTGCTCGAGCCGGTCCTGGACGACTTCCAGGCGTTCTTGCGCGAGTTCAGACTCGAATCCCCGCGTATCGAGTTCGTCTCGAACCTCGATGGAAGACTCGCCGAGCCGGCCGAGCTCACTCAGCCGGAGTACTGGACGCGTCACCTGCGCCACCCGGTGCGCTTCAAAGACGGCATCGAGGTCGCGCTCGCCATGGGCCCGAGCGTGCTCATCGAAGTGGGTCCGGGCACCAGCTTGTCGCGTTTGGTCCGGCAGCACCGGGCGTTCGGTAAATCGCATCGCCTGCAGTCCACGCTGGCGCTCGACCCTTCTGTACCTACTACCTTCAAGCCAGCGCTCCTAGGTGCGCTCTGGGTACACGGTCTGAATCCCGACTTCGAAATCTTGTACGAAGGTACCTGCCCGAGGATGATTTCTCTGCCGACCTATCCGTTCCAACGGCAAAGGCTGTGGATTGCCGCGGGACACGACGGGCACCCGTTCTACGAGATCGAGGATGCCCTGTCGGAGAGCGTCGAGCGCAACCCTAGTACTCCCACCGAGCGGCGCATCGTCGACATCTGGAAGGAGCACCTGGGAGTGAGTCAGGTGCCGGTGTCCGCGACGTATACGGATCTCGGCGGTACCTCCTTCTTGGCGATTCGGCTGGCCCGCGCTATCGGTGAAGCGCTAGACTTTAGGTCGCTGCTGCCTCGACATCTGCTCGCTTATCCCAGTGTCGAGGCATTGGGTGCCTTCATCGACGCCCAGACTGCCCAGGGGGCCCGCCAGACACGGCCCCCCGGCGCTGTCCGACTCGGACGCCAGAAGCAGGGACGCCCGCTGCTGTTCATGCCACACGCAGCCGGAGGCGAGGTATTCCTCTATTCAGAGTTGGCAGAGCACCTGTCATCGGTGGTCAACGTCGTCGCGCTGTCTGCGCCTCACGTCGACGCCGCAGACTACCCACCCTCAGTTGAAGCGTTAGCAGAGTGGCATCTCCAGGAGATCGTTGAGCTCTCCCCGACGGGCCCGTATCGACTCCTGGGGAGTTCCCTTGGAGGTATGATCGCCTACGAGCTGGGCCTGCGACTGCAACGGGCAGGCAAGCAGGTCGCCTATCTCGGGCTGGTGGATGCGCCGGGCCCCGATCACCTGCCAGCACCCATCACCGACGATGCATCGCTGTACGCGATGGTCTTTCATCAGCACCTCGGCCTGCAGGTCCAGCCCGCCGATTTCAGCGCTCGAGCGCGAACGGAATGGGACCAGTGGGTCGCCTCTCAGAGCGGCGGGCAACTCACGGTGAACGACGTACGGAGAATCGTCAGCGTGTTTCAGCACAACGTTGCGGCGACCTTCGCCTACCAACCTGAGCCGACCCCGCTTCGGCTCAGCTACTTCAAAGCAGCCACGCGTCGCCCCGGCGACCCCGTGCACCCGGAACACGCTTGGGAACATCTCACCAGCTCCGGGTTCCAGCTCGCGACGCTTCCTGGAGATCACATCTCGATACATTTCGGCCGACGTGGTGAACAGTTGGCATGCACCGTTCGTCAATCACTGAAGAGTTCGCTCGTCGAAAAGGGAATCGTCCATGACGCAGTCTGACTTGACCTCCGCAACTTCACCCGCTGCCGCTGAGTGCTCCCCGTCGACTCGTCGACGCTGGGACACCTACGCAAGCTTCCCCGAGAGAGTCTACGAGCACGCCCGGTTGAGACCCGACGCCCGGGCACTGACCTTCCTCACAGGCTCGAGTGAGGAGTCCGTTTCGGTCACCTACGCACAGCTTATGAACGAGGTAGCGACGGTAGCCGCGGCGATCGAAGCCGGCACCCGCAGGGGTGATCGCGTGCTGCTGCTCTACCCGCCAGGGATCCACTTCATCTATGCCTTCGTCGCGTGCCTCGCCTCTGGCCGCGTCGCGGTACCCGCCTACGTTCCCAAACCCAATCCCAACAACTGGCGTCGCCTGGCCGATGTGGTGTCGGACTCACACTGTCGCCTGCTCATGAGCGACGCCGATTCTTTCTCGAAGATGGATCAGTGGCTCGCGCAGCAGGCGGTGCTGGCACCGCTGCCCCGAGTGAGCTCTGACCGGTTGCCGGCGCAACAGACTTCGCTCGATCAGCTACTTCAGGAGTTGAGCGGCGCCGACACTGCCTTCCTCCAATATACGTCCGGCTCCACCGGGAGCGCGAAAGGCGTGATGGTGAGCCACGAGAACCTGCTCCACAACTCGCACCTGATCGCCACGGCCTTCAGACACGATGTGGACTCGACCTTGGTCACCTGGCTCCCTCTATTCCACGACTTGGGGCTGATCGCCAATCTACTCCAGGGGTTGTACGTCGGCGGCCACGTCGTCTTGCTATCCCCCATGCATTTCGTGCACAAGCCGATCGACTGGCTGCGTGCTATCCAGAAGTACGACGCGCAAACCAGCATGGCCCCGAACTTCGCCTATCAACATTGCGTTGACAGGATCTCGGGAGCACAGTTCGAAGGTCTCGACCTTCAGTGCTGGAAGGTCGCCCTCAATGGCGCCGAACACATTCGGCCGCAGACGCTTCGTCAGTTCGTCGAACGCTTTGCTCCCGTGGGCTTCTCCCCACGCGCCTTCGCTCCTGGCTACGGACTAGCAGAAGCCACCGTCGTGGTCACCGCTTCCCCTCGCGGGGAACTGCCTGAAGTCGTGAACGTCTCGGTGAGTGCTCTGGAACAAGGGCGCTTCGAATTGAGTGATGCCGCGGAGGGAACGCGGGCAATGGCGGCCTCGGGTCGTGTGGGTGATGGTCTTCGCGTCGTCATCACAGACCCAGAGACGCTGCTGCCTTGTGCAGAAGGTGGCGTCGGTGAGCTCTGGGTGCAAGGGCCGAGTGTTGCCCAAGGCTACTGGAACCAACCCGAGAGTTCTGAAGCTACGTTTCGCGCACACCACGCCGATGTCGACACGGGGCCGTTCCTGCGCACAGGCGATCTGGGCGTCCTTCACCAGGGCCACTTGTTCGTCACGGGTCGGATCAAAGAGGTGCTGATCGTTCGCGGACGCAACCACTACCCCCAAGACCTGGAAGCCACTGTCTACGGCATCAGCGAACAGCTGCGCACCGACTACGGCGCAGCGTTCACCGTGGAGGTCGACGAAGTCGAGGAACTGGTGCTCGTTCAGGAAGTCGAACGACGCTTCTCTCGGAGCTTCGAAGAGCAAGCACTTCAGCGCAAGATACGCGACGCGATCTGGGCAGAGCACAGCCTGTCGGTGCACGACGTCGTGCTGATCAAGACGGGCACCCTACCCAAGACCTCGAGCGGCAAGATCCAGCGTGGCTTGACCAAGCAGCTCTATGTCGAAGGCGGCCTCACGCGTGCCGTCGCCCGAAACGCATCACAGACACCAAAACAACCGGCCCAACCCAGAGAAACCTCGGCAAGCAACGTCGACGAGCTCCTCGCCTGGATACGCACCTATTACTCACGTCGGGTGAACTCCCGACTCATCGACGAGCGACGCAGCGTCCCTCCCCACATCGTCCTGGACTTCGGCAATCGGGGACTGCTCGGCCTCGAGACGGCGCCCGAACTCGGCGGCCTCGGACTGTCCACCGTGGACGCGATGCGCGTCATCCAACAACTCGGGGCGATGGATCAGACCCTGGCGCTGTTCGTTCTGCTGCACAACACCATCGGCACGCGGCCCATTCACCATCTTCGCGATGCAGCACAGCGCGAGTCCCTGTTGCGCGACCTAGCATCCGGGCGGCGCCTCGCAGCCTTCGCTTTGACGGAACCGAGCGCGGGTTCGCACCCCCGAGCGATTCGCAGCAGTGCACGACCAAGCGGTGACCATTGGGTTCTCGAAGGCGAGAAGAGCTGGAGCGGCAACGCGGCCTGGGCATCCGTGCTCAACGTGTTTGTCCAGGAGTACGACGAGCACGGACAGCCTCTGGGGATCTCTGGCTTCCTGGTGCCGGAAGATGCACCGCAACTGCGTCAGGGTGAAGAAGCGCTCACGATGGGAATGCGGGGCATGGTGCAGAACACCGTGTACCTCGGCGGTGTTCCCGCGCTGGGCACCCACCGCTTGGGCGCGCCCGGCGCGGGCATGGCCGTCGCCCAGGACGCCATGATGCACGGACGGCTAGCCATCGGAGCTGCCAGCCTCGGTTGCATCCAGCGCTGTGCCCAGCTCATGTTGCGCTACGCGTCCCGGCGGCATATCTCGACCGGACAGCTCCTCAATCACCCGCTCACCCAGGAGCGTCTCGCCTTCGTGTGTTGTGCAGAAGCCGCCGTCAAAGCCCTCGTCAACGCCTGCGCAGCAGCCCTGGATGCGAAAGCAACGGTGCCCCCCGGAGTCTACGCTGCAGTGAAGGTATTGGGCTCCGAGCTACTGTGGGAGTCCGTCGATCACCTGACTCAGCTCTTGGGGGGACGCGGGTACATCGAGTCCAACGAAGCACCACAGCTCCTACGCGATGCCCGCATTCTACGGATCTTCGAAGGGCCCACTGAAACCCTCAGCCAATACGTCGGCGAGGCAGTGATTCACGACCCCGCGGCATTCGGCGCGATCTTCTCCCAACCCGACGAGCTGAAGGCTACATTGCTGTCCCTGAGTGAACGCTGCAGCGCGGCGTGGGAGAAGAACCCAAGTCAACAGGCCGCTGTCCACGCGGACCTCGGCCTGGCAACGTGCTACGCCCTGGCTCGGCACGCCCTTTCCGGCGGCGGACCAGATCCGGTGCTCCGCGCCTGGTTCGAAGGGCAGATCGACGCCAACCTGAGGCGCGCCGAGGAGCGCTCCTGCCGACCGCCGTGTCGGGCCGAGTGGTGCAAGAAACGCGTGCAAGAGTTCTTGCCCGAGTTCCAGTTCAGCGAACCCCCGCGGGCCGGAGAGCAGATTCGTCGCGATGCGCTGCTGCTCGCCGATGACGAACCCATACACGCTTCCCACGCAGCGCCGTTGCCCAAGGCCGCAGCAGGCACGAGCACGCCCGCAGTGCCCTCGAACGCTGACGTAGCACGTCGCTGGTCCGCGTTCATCGAAGAGTGGGTGCGAGACAACGTGCTCAAGACCGAAAGCGCCATCGACTGGCGAACGCCATTTGCCGATCTGGGATTGAATTCGCTGTTTGCGACTGAGCTCACGGCGGAGCTATCCGCGAAAGCCGGGTGCGAGGTGGACTCTACCGCGCCGTGGAATCACCCAACGATCGAGGCTCTGGCTCAGAAGGTCGCAACGATGGTGTCGGAGGAACATCAAGCAACGGCTCTGGCACCATCGCGGGCGCGGGAGCTGGAGCGCGAACTGCTTAGGGAGCTGGATGAATGACCTCGACGAGCCACCAAACAATCGATCGACTGCGCGAACGCTTCGAAGGCGGGTTCGTCCCCAGTGGCTTTCGCGGGACCGCTAACTTCAACTTGGAAGGCCCCACTGCCACACGGCTTTCGATCGAGCTCAGCGACTCGGGCATCGGCTTTTCCACTCCGGCGGAGTCCGCCAATGTGGATATCGTGATTCGACCGGGTCTTGCTCAACAGATCATCGAGACACCCGAGACCATCGACTTCAGAAGTCCCCTCGTCGTGACGCAGCTCCATATCCACGGCGACGACAAGCTCGCGTTTCATCTTCTGCGCATGCTGCTGCGCCCGTCAGCGCACACCGTCGCTGTCTTTGCCCAGGCAGACTCGCGGAAATACCCCGACCTTGGCAGAGTCGAACGGCTGTGTCGTCCTTCCGAGGTCGAGCTGGAGCGGCGCTTGGCCGCGGGCCTACCGACAATCGTCACTGGAGCGCTGACGCACTGGCTACGAGCGGCCCCCTCCTGGACCGCCCTGCGCGAGCGCTATGGGCACATCCCGTTGCGGGCTCGCTCCAACGGCGAACTTCAAACGTTAGGCGAGTTCCTCGACGACGTCGACACCGCACCAAGCGGGCAGAAAGTGTACACCAACGGCTGCCCCCTGCCGCGAGAGCTTCGCGAGGTCTTCGCGCCAGCGTATTTCCGCGATCGAGATCTGTCTGTGGCGCAGATTTGGCTGGGTGCTCGAACAGACGATTCGCCCGCAACCCAGCTTCACCGCGACCCGATGCACGGCATGCTCGGCCAGGTTCTCGGCAGCAAACGGGTTCTCATCTATCCGCCCGACCAGAAGCGGCACCTCGAACCAACGGTGGCTTACAACTTCTATCAACCGTGCCGAGGCAGACCTTGGGAGCCTCACCACCTCAGCGCCGCAGCGCGCGGCATCGACCTCACGCTGTTGCCTGGAGAGCTGATGGTGCTGCCCGCCGGTCTTTTTCATTGTGTATTCAACGAAAGTCCCGTGCTGTCGGTGAGCAGCTTCGTCGAGTTACGTCTGGACGAAGACGCTCCTGACACCAAGCGCAGCCCGCAGGCCGACTCGGGCATGTGGGAGGGAACGCTGTGAGTCGGACCGCTGGTAACCCTCAACGAGGAGAGTCCATGAGAGATGTCGAACACCAACGCACCGGGCACAACGGGATGGCCCAGTATCGCCAACAGCTAGACGAGATCGATGCCGAGCTAATCCGCTTGTTGGGGGAGCGCCGGTCGGTATGCCGCGAAATCGCGGCGTACAAGACAGACAACGCAATTCCAATGATGCAACCCTCACGCGTCGCGGAAGTCTTGGACCGATGTGCCACAAACGCCAGCCAAGCGGGCGTCGACCCGCACCTGGCCAGAAAGATCTTCGAGCTCGTCATCAGAGAGAGTTGCGAGATGCAGACGCAGCTCATGCGCGACCGAGAGGGAACGATCAGCGCTCCGGGCGACCGCTGCGCGGTAGTTGGAGGCGGAGCGGTTGGAACGCTACTGGCCACACTTCTGAGCGCCGCAGGCGCTCGCGTCACGGTGATCGATATCCGTAATAGTCGTCTAGCTGGCGTTGACTGGCTGACTTGTGACGCGCGAAACCTGGCCCCAGAAGCCGCAGTCGCACTCAGCGAGGCCGATACCGTCATCGTGGCCTTGCCCGAAGACATTGCTGAGGCAGCGCTTGCCGATCTGGTCCAGCACGTCAGCCCCCGAGCTCTGTTCGTCGACACGCTGTCGGTGAAGCTGCCTTTTGTAACACGAGCCAATGCCGTCTTGTCCAACGAGCACCTCAGCATCAACCCGATGTTTCGACCGAGCCTCGGTTTCCCCGGTCAGCAGGTCGTCGTCGTCCACGAGCGACCCAGCGGCAAGCGCGGCGAAGAGTTCTTGGCTTGGATCGAACGACTGGGAGCAGAATCCGTCAAGCTGTCAGCGACCGAGCATGATCGGCTAGTTGGAGGGCTACAGTGCTTGAGCCACGCGACCATCCTCGCTTTCGGCAACGCACTGACGGCATTGGGTGCCGACGCCGTGGCAGCCGAGAAGCTGATGGCACCTCCGTTGAGGGCTCTGTTCGCGCTCCTCGCACGTGTCATCAGCGGTGAGCCCGAGGTGTATTGGGCGATTCAAGCCCACAATCCCTTCGGCAACGAAGTCCGACAGGCCCTGGAGTGTGGCATGCGAACCCTATCGCGCTGGGTGCACGCCGATGGCCGACACGACTTCGAGCAGGCTTTCGCAGAGCTGAACCGCAAGTGCTTCTCGGCTCGGCGAGGAGACTACGCCGAGTACTGCGCTCAGCTGTTCGCCGTTCCTCCGCCTGGCGGAGATTTAGAAATAGCTTTTCAATCGCCGGCCGCACTTGATGCTCCGGCGAACCAACGGACAATGAAGAAAGGTCAAATCCAATGAAAGCACGAGTACTAGCCGCACCCCTTCTGCCTGGGAAGACGGATACCTGGTTGAGCCATCGCGACATTTTGCTCAATGAACGGGGTGAAGAGTTTCGCAAGTTCGCGCTGGCCAATGGTGTTTCAAAGTCGCGAACCTGGCTCCAGAAGATGCCTCAAGGTGACCTGCTCATCGTCGTGCACGAGGGAGAGGATCCAGATCGCTTTCACAATGCCGCGGTCTCATCCGACGAGCCCATCGCAGTGTTCTTCCGAGAGTCGATCAAGGAAGTCCACGGTGTGGATCTAGCTACCGTGGACACCGGGCCAGCCCCCAGCCTCGAGATGGACGTCGAGCACGAATCTCCCCGCGCGCGAGCCTGATCATGGACACAAGAGTCAACTACGACGTGACGATCCTCGGATCGGGGATGGCGTCGACCACCTTGGCGCTACTCCTGGTGCGCGCGGGACTGTCCGTCGGCATCATCGACAAAACGCAGCACCCGCGCTTCGCGATTGGTGAGTCCACCGTCGCCCAAACCTCGATCATGATGAAGATCATGGCACACCGTTTCAACGTGCCAGAGCTGCTTCAGCTAGGCTCGGCCAATGCCATCCGCGAGAACGTATCGACGTCATGCGGGGTCAAGCGCAACTTCGGGTTCGTCTACCACGCACCCGACGGGACTCAGCAGATGGACCAGGCCAACCAAGTCGCGGCAACCTCGGGCAACGACTCTGAGTCGCACCTATTTCGCCAGGACGTCGACTCACACCTTCTCCATCTCGCCGTGGCGGCCGGTGTCGACGTCATGCAAGGCGCCAGTGTCGAAAACATCGAACTCGACGACGAACGAGTCCGGGTGCAACTCACCGGCGGGACACAGCTGTCGAGCCGCTTCATCGTCGACGGCAGCGGCAAAGGCTGTGTCCTGGCGCGGCGTCTCGGCTTGCTGAAGAAAGAGCCCGAGGTATTCACCCACAGCCGCACGGTCTTCACGCACATGGTCGGCGTACGTCCGTACGACGAATGCGTCACGTCCAAAGAGGGCCACCAGATGCCCACTCCGTGGTTCGAAGGCACGCTACACCACTTGTTCGACGGGGGCTGGATGTGGGTCATCCCGTTCAACAATCACGAGGAGTCGCGCAACTCACTGTGCAGCGTCGGCCTGTGCCTCGATCCGAGGAAACACCCTCGCCCGGCAGGACTATCCCCAGAGGAGGACTTTCGTCGGTTCATCTCGCGGTATCCGAGCATCGCAGCACAGTTCGAGAATGCGAAGGCGGTTCGAGACTGGACGTCGTCGGACCGAGTCCAACACGAGTGTTCCCGCTACGCGGGGGCTCGCTACGCGCTGCTGTCACACACTGGCGGATTCATCGATGCACTGTTCTCCCGCGGACTCGCCAACAGCACCCAACTGATCAACGCGCTGGTGCCACGCCTCGTGCAAGCTTGCCGTGAAGACCAGTTCACGGAGGAGCAATTCGAGTACATCAACACGCTTCAGCGCGGTCTGGTCGCCCACAACGACAAGCTGGTCCACGGAGCCTTCGTGTCCTTCTCCGACTACCGTTTATGGAACGCCTGGTTCCGCATTTGGAGCATCAGCGCCATGTTCGGCATGTTCCAGCTCAACCGAGCCCTCACGCGCTACGACATGGAGAACACAAAGAAGTACTTCGACGACCTCGATGCGTCGGAGTTTCCCGGTTCGATTTGTCCCAATCATCCGGGCGTCAATCAACTCTTCCATCAAGCTCACGACATCATGCTCGCCGTCGAACGGGGAGACTCGACCAGCGCCGAGGGCGCGGAGGCGATCTTCGCTCTGTTGAAGGCGGCGGACTTCTTGCCGCCACCAATGAACTTGGCGGACGAGAACATGCGCGCCGTGCAAGCGGATGCGGCCACCGTCAAAGAGCTGGTTCGTTGGGGCAAGCTGGACGCGCCGGCCAGCGTGAGAGACCGCTACTTCGACTTCAACTTCGGCCCACTGGAGCCTGCCGCCGAGGCAGCTCCGTAGGCCTGCGTTGACCGAGCGCGGGCATTGCTGGGCTTCGACCCTGCACTCCGGTCGAGGCCGACAATGCCCGCGCACGGCTTCCGTGCCAGGTTCACTCGACGAGGGTTGCCAGCACAGGGCAACTCGCGGGAGTATGGCGCCGCGTTTCGTCGAAGCGCACACGGCCACAGAACCACGGAGGCACGCGGAGCATGAGCACAACGGACGAGATTGGGGCATTTTTTGAGAGCTATCGGGAGGCCTTCTCCGCCTGGGACCCCGAGCGGGTAGTGGAGCACTACACGTTTCCGGCACAAATCGTCGGGCAGGCCGACGCCCCTCGCATCGTCTGCCTCGATTCGGCGGCCGCCCTGGTCGACGTGGTTCGCAGCGTCTTGGCCAGGTATGAGCAGGTGGGCTGCAAGAGCGCGGCGATCAACAGCCTCGAGACTGAGGCCTTGTCAGCTCACATCGCGCGCGCACAGCTGAACTGGGGTTTGCTCGATGTAAACGGCAAAGAGCTTTTCAACTTCGATACGCTGTACACGGTCGTCCAGTGGGCATCGGCGTGGAAGATCGCCAGCGTGGTCGCCTACAACGAAGTGCCGCGCATCCAAGCGTTCTTGGAGCAATCCGCGAAGTAGCACTGAGGTTGCGGGCGCTGCCGACTGAGCGCGGGCCAGCCACAGCGCCACTGACTGAGCAACGACTCGCTCAGTACATCAGGTGCAGCTTCGCCATCGCGATATTCTGCGAGTGGATCGAGCTTGGGTCCAGGCTATGCGTTGGATAAAACCCTCGCGGACATCAGCGTCCGAGGCCACCCGCCCTGCGCGGACTCCGGCCAATTGCGCCGCAAATTCTGCTGAAGTGTTTGACGCGGTGCGTGCTGTGGAGGAACTACCTCGCCGCCCGCACCAGGGTCGGCGGGACTTCAACCTGACATTCGTCCTCGGGGCTCAGCCACTTCAGAATGTTCACCCAGAACAGCTCGACCTGATAGTCGGGGTGGTCGCTCCACTCACTGTCGTAGGTGATCCACTCGTCTCCCCAAACGAAAACGTGCCCTTCTCCTGCGTCGGCTACCTTGGCCATGTTGAAGCCCCCCTCGGATGCCAGTACGGTGCCTTGGGGCCCGTCAACAGGATAGCCGTTGTCGACCCCAACGAGCGAAACACCGTCGGTGGTCGGGTGGTTCACCCATTCGGTGACCGGAACCGTGGACCCGCCCTGCTTCTGCAGTATCTGCTGTTCGCCGTACTGGATGCCGAAGCTCGACAGCAAGCGATTGACGTTGGCTCGCTCATCCGGACCCGCGTAGCCAATCAGTGTCATGAAGCCGCCGCCGGCGTCGACCCACTGCTCGAAGGCCGCCACCTCAGCGTCGGAGTATTCGCGTCCAATGACGCTGACGTCTTGAACTACGATGACTTGGTATGGCTCTAGCAGGGCCGCTGTCAGCTCTCGAGAGCCCAGATTGGCAGCACCTGTTGCGCTGCGCGAGTCGAGCCAGGTTGCGAAGATGTCTCCATCTCCCCATTCGCCTTCTGCGCCCAGCGTGGCGATCCGCAGGCAGTCGCAAACCCCATCCATGCCGACGTCCACGTCGTCGATGATGCCATTGCCGTCGTTGTCGACGCCATCACAGGTGTCTTCGAAACCTGTCGTCACGGCCGTGGTTCCACTCGAGCCAGTCCCCGGACCTGAGGATGGCTCTTCTCCGACCAGCACGGCCTCATCGTCCCCGAGCACCGGCGCGGCGTTCACCGCGTCCGCCTCGGAATCGGCGGCGGCCCTGCCGCCGCCGTCGTCATCACCACGTGAGCCACAGCCTGGACTGACGCCCGCGGCAACGACGACAATAGCGCTGCTCGCGCAACGCACCCACGTACTCGACTCAGATCCGATCATTGCCGCAGGCTTGACAGACGACCCGCTCATCCCGCGAGGCTGAATGCCTTCTGGGAGCTGCGGATTCGGGACGACGCCCAAGTAGGATGACTTCGCTCGCTTTGGGCCCACGGCCGCCCAAGCAGACTCGCTGCCGGCGGAGCAACCCGGACGGTTCGCCTGCTAGCAGGCGGCAGCTACTGGCATCCACGGATGTGGTGAGCGGGCCGGCAAACCGCGCACGCGCCTCATGGTCAGCGCCCTTGCCAATGTCAAAACGGACGAGCCTCAGCGTCAGACCCAGGCGCACCCGTCGCAACTGCTTTGGGTGTTATGCTGTACAGGTAACACGTCTTCGCCGCGCTCCCGCGCGTGCACCCCCGGCTTCTGCGCCTGGACCACGACGCTACGCATACCCACCTGCCTTCCGCGCAACGTGCACTGATGGGAGGCGATTCAAGTAGCCGACACGTCGACTCTCAGCGATTGGTGCACGCGATGACCTTGTCGCAGGTCTTCTCTTGGGCGCACTTGTACTTGAACTTCCCGGGCTGCTTCTGACACTCCATGCCGGGATCGCCCGGGGCGGTAGGGTCTTGCTGCTTGGCGCACACGCCGATCCGGGCGCACATGCTGGTAGGCTCGTTCTTGAGTTCCTTCCAAGCTGTCGCTTTCAGGTCGACGGCGTTGAGCAAGCCGCGTGGGATCTTGCCCGGCTCCCACTTCTTTCCGCAGTACAGCTCGGGCTTGGCGGTGGGTACGGTCGCTTGATACATCGCCGCCAAGCGATTGCATGTGCCCGCATCACGGCAATAGGCAACCAAGCCCACGACCTTCGGCGTGACCTGTACCTCTTGCACCGCGACTCGGTTTTCGGTCGTGAGCCCGACCTTGTTGACGAGTATGAACTCCGGGTGTGCGAACAGCGCTTGCACGGGGTAGGCCCAGGCAAAGTCTTCTTTCTTGGAGATGTTGTTCGACACTGCGGCCAGCATCACACTGGGGCTCTTGCAATCTTCCGAGAGCGGTTGCACTGCGTCCAGCGCGTACACGCCTGGTTTGGCGGCTGGGGGCGACGGCTCGGCTGCTTCCGCCGGACTTTCGTCGGATGACGTCGCAGGAGCAGCGGCAGATGGCTCCTCAACGGCGGGCTGCGCGTTACTGGTCGGTTCTGCTTTCTTCTCGTCTTCTTCGTGCGCGGCGAGTTTCGCTTCCGCTGCTTGGGCTTTGGCCTTGGCCTCTTGGGCTTGTACTTTCGCCTCCTGCGCCTGAGCATTGGCTTGCCTCGCGGCCTGCAACGCTTCTTCGTTGCCTGCCGACTGACATGCTCCGCTCGATAGCCCCATGGTCACCCCCACCAACATTCCCACTGTTGCCGTCATTCGCATGATGGGGTTCAGGGTGCGCCTACCGTCGGCAAACGTCAACGCTCCGCAGCTTCACTCTGGTCGCAACCGCGCCGACGCGCGGCGCGACCGCATTCTTGCCGCCACTGGCTACCGTCCTTCGCTGCTATCCATACAGGCATGCCTGTATGGGGCCCGGTCGCGTGGGTCGCCTAGCGCGCTGCGCAGCAGCCGCGCCCCCGCCTCACTGCCCGTGCGGCCCGTCACGTAGCGCGCTGCGCAGCAGCCGCGCTCCCGATGCACCGCCCGTGCGGCCCGTCGAGTAGCGCGCTGCGCAGCAGCCGCGCTCCCGAGCGACCCGACGTCCGCCCCACTGACGTCTCCCGCCGATATCATGCCGCCAACGTCGCCACCCGTCGTGGGGCCCTGCGGCCAGCAGGACTTTTTGAAGGGGGAGGCTCCAGCAGGCGATTCGGCAGGGTGTGCAACTGGGTGTACGCGGTGCCGCCACCTGCCACGGCGGGCCCCGCCTGCTGGAGGGGGAAACTTTTGGGGAATCCAAAAGTGTCCCCAACAACCCAGCACCGTGCCCCCATTGCTGCCCGCCGGTTGGGTGTGTCGAATGAACAGCGAGTCGCGTCCGTTGCGGGCAGGTTCCCCCTTGTAGTCCTCGCCCTGGCGGGCTGCGGGTTTCGGGGGAACGAGCGAGGTGCGATGGGGCGAGTCGAGGAATCGTCGGGGAGCGTTCACCAGTGGTGCAACTCAGGCTGCCAGGCGCGCCTCCCCGGCGCGAACGCCGTCAAGAAGTCGAGGCCGAAGGCGTAGCGTCGGCTCCACTTCCGACGTCACCGGCGCTGCGACGCGCTTGACGCGCTTCGGCTTTGTCCTCTGCGTCCTGCAGCGGGCCAAAGATGATGCGTCGTCGTTCTTCGGTGAGGTCGACCAAGTCGGCGTTGACGACCATGGCGTTGGCCACCCGGATCCAACGGTTGCGCGCTTCGAAGACGCGGCCCGCGAGGGTCGGCACGGCCGCTGCCAGGCGCGCTTTCTCTGCCTCGAGCCGCCCCAAACGGTCACCCGCGGCCAGCCATGCGTCCACGGCGTCAGCCAAGGTCGCGCCGCCCGGCAGCGGCAACTCGCGCAGGCGGCCACGCGTTGCGTCCGTCAAACGACTGCGCAGGATCGCCGCAAAGCCTGCTTGACCGCGGTAGGTGTTCCGAACGACCGCGGCCAATCCTTCCGGCATCAACTCATCGCGCAGTTTCAACAGCGGCTCGCCGTCCTTGACCAACAAGGCCACTTCCGACAGGTAGCCGTGGATGCCGCGTGCCAGCGTGTCGTGCACGGAGTCCGTCTCGGCGGCCAGGTTCGATATCTCCTTTGCCGTCGAATCATCTGGCGGGATGGCGGCGTGCAGTCCCTGATGGGCGAGCTCGATTTGCGGGAGCAACCCATTGAGCTCTGGCACCTGCAAGATCGCCTGGTGTGCGGGATCTCCAGTATCGACCCACGCCGCTGAAACGGGCTGCATCTCTTCAGCCGTCAATGATTTGAATGCCACGATACTTCCTCCCGGTAGGCCACCGCAAAGCGCCCCACCCGTGTGCGTTCGTCCCTCGCACCAACGAGTCGATGCGTGGACGCGATTAACCCACATCTCGGCACACGGCAAGGGAAAAGGGTCCACGTAAGCGGCAACCAACTGCTCCACCACTCGCTCAGCACCCGACGGCGCGCCGCATCACGCGGCCCCGCGTCGCACGAGCCAGCGCAACGCGACGGATTCGCGCGGTAACGCAACGCAGCAAGTGCTGAGCTGATCGCGTTTGAACCAACAGCCGTTTCACCGTGTCACTTGCTCACGTGCGCTTGGGAGGATCTGCAACACGTACGACGCCGGCCGAGGCGTGAGCACGCCGTGCACCACTCGAAGCTCTCGACACGGCGCGTGCTCGGCTTCCCAACGGACTGGGTTCGCGATCACACCGCCGCGCGCTTGGGCCAGGGGCGTTCGAAGAGTGTGCTCACGAGCGGGGCTGGCGTTGGCCATCACCCAAGCCGCTTTTCGTCGATCGGGGCCGAGTGCGCAGGCTTCGAGCGCCGACGGAGCACAGGCGCACTCGAACCCGAGCGTCACCGAAGCCGACACAGGGGCAGCGCGCTCGACGTCTTGCGGGTTTGGAGTCCATCGTGGACGAGCGCCTTCGACGGTGAACGCCGTCGGAGGCGGGTGACGCCGGGCGCGTTCAGTCGTGGACGGAGCGAAATCGGCGCGCAGGCGAGAGGCCACGGTGCGGAGGGGTCGGAGAGGCGGCGCGTGCCGCTCGCGTCTGCGATTTGCCGGAGGAAAATCGATTTCGAGCCGAGCGGCCTCGGGTGACGAAGTTTCGTGGCTGGCGCGGCGGCGCTCTGGGTCGACCCACAGCGTACACCGAGGATCGCGGGTGCGTTTCGCGCTGAGTGTCGACTTCGAGAGCGCGTGCCTCAGCGAACGTCGCTCGCCGAATGGTGGCGATGCTTGCGCCGAGTTGATGGCGCTCCTGGCCGGCCATTGTCGTCCGGCGACTGGGCGCTTGCTGAGCGGCTTTCGATAGTGACCCAGAGCTGTAGCTGGGCGCCCGCAGCGGTGCTAACGGACACCACGGCGACAGACCATGGGCGATCGAGCGTGCCGACCTGCTGACTGCTGTTCAGTACCCCAACACCACCTTCACGTTGGCGATAGAGGTTGCCGAAGGCGAGCTCGTTCAGTCGGGGCAGGTGCTGCCAGCACACTGCCTGTTGGTGGGCAAGATGAACGAGCGTCCTCAGCTGCTGGTGAGCTGTCTCACCTTGCTACCTGAACGGATACCTTCAAACGAACTGAACACCTGAGCCATCCGTAGGAGTCGATGTTGCGCGACACTCCGTTTGACGTTTGTCAGTCTTGCGAACGAGCAACGTTGCCGACTACCGTTGGATGTCGTTGTACTCGATGTGACTGCACGAGCGTTCGATTGACCAAGAGGGAGGAGGCATGCTCGAGTCTAATATTGCGCCGCGCAGGTCGGTTTTGATGCGCGAACGCGGGGCATCAAGCACGTGAAGGAGGACGGGTGGTAACGAACTTGCGCACCGACGAAGCGACCTGGAGCGAGTTCCGGGTCCCGCTCGAGCCCGCCGAGATCCGCGAGCTGGCAGCATGTGCCCAGCGGGGCATCAGGGCCTATGAGCAGGCGGAAACCGAGGGGTGGCAAAGGGCCACGGGGCATGTGCAGGAGTATGCCGTCCTCTGCGCCGAGGCACTGAGTGCCGCTGCCGGCTTGGTGGGGCTGAACCTGGACGCGTCGATGTTGCCCGAGCTCCTGTCTTGGACGGATTGGGATCCCTTCTTCGGTGAGCGCTACGTCACGCTGGAGCAAGACTACTTCGACGGCTTGGCTCGTTTGCTAGCGCAATGTCCTGTGTCAATGCAGATGCAAGCGCTTTCACACCCGTCGCCGGACGTGCGTGAGGCGCTCGCCAAGGCCTTACACCCGGAAGCTCCGGAAGTCCAAGCGCTCTGGGAGCAGCTACTGCTGGACTCTCAGTATGTGGTGGCTCATCAGGCGCGGCGACGCTACGGGTCACGTTCGAATGGGGCATCGACGCACGTGACTGATGCGGGACGACGTTGGGCGACGTGGCACGCGTCGGTGTTTTCGACCTCGCCCGAAGTGGCGCTGCCCAGTGAGACCTGCGACAAGCTCCGGAGAGCGTTGGAGACCGAACCAGGGAAGGTGAGCGAACGAGAGCAGCAAGTCATCGAGTTGTTGCCTGAACTGCCCGCCGAGTTCGCGGTGCAGCTGTGCCAGTACATGTTGCAACAGGCGTGGAGCGCAGACCGTAAACCCTTCGCAGAGCACGTGGTTCGACACGAGGAGGGGCATCGGGCGTTCGCCCAGGGCGTGTGGGTCGCCGTGCAAAACTCGCCTTCGGCGCGCTATCAGCTGGGCTCTGTGAAAGATGTCGTCAAGGAGCCGCTCGGCGACCGAGCGGAAACCGTGTGCCTGTGCTGGCTGGACTCGCTCTGCCAGGTGCAGGATCCCGAGCTCGCCGCTGAGCTGGTCGATGGGGTGGGGGACTTGCTGGCTGGGTTGTGGCCCGCCAACGCCGCGCCGGCGCCACTGCTGCGGTGCGTGCTGCACCTGCAGCGCCTCGATGTCGCGAGCGGTCACTACCATGGGCTGTCACGAGCACTCCGTGACAGTGAGCGTTTGGCTGAGTGTGATGGAGCGCTGGTTGAGACGGTGCTGGAACGAGGCTTGTCGGACTTCGAGCTGCGCCGCCTGCTCGAGCAGCGGTGGCAAGCGTGGTCACCCGATGAGCGATCGGCCTTCGAGAAACGGGCCGCGGACACGTCTCATGACGCGTTGTCGACGTTCCTGCTCGAGCGGCGCGCCGAGCAGATGGCTCGCGAACGGACCCCGCAGCAGTGCCGCGCGCAGATGGTAGCGTGGCTGGATGATGCCCGTACTGGCAGATTGATACGCAAGAGCTGGACGCTACTAACCATGGCGCTTCCCGAGCTGCGCCACGAATTGACGCCACAGTTGGACGCAGAAACCGCGACTAGCAGGATCGGCACGATTGTAGATGTGTATGGTGGTGGCAGGCGAACAGGAGGGAGACCCACTCCACCCAAAGAGGTGCAGCAGAAACTGGGCGCGTGGTTCGACCCCGATGGTGGGCCGCCGACTGACGCGGAGTGGAGCGCATATCTGGCCCTGCAAGCCCAACCCGAAACGCCGCTCTTGACGGTGCTGGGCTACCTGAGCGATGGCCCCTGGCGCCCGGAGGAGATCACCTTGCTCTCTCGACTCACCAAAGCTTTCGACACGGCAACTGCGGACCGGTCCTTGCTCGTGCTGCGGGTTCTGCAGATCGTTGGTTCGAAGCCCGACGCCGTGTGCCTGCCCCTGCTCCAGCGGGCGCGCGCGTGCTGTTCGCCGAGGGTCGACGCTGACTTCACGCTGCGGGGTCTGGACGAGCTGATTGCCGAGCTCGGCGGGACCGCGAACGCCACCGGAGAATCCTCGAAACCAACCCCGTCCAACTGTCCCGACGACGACTGGGGTGAGGAAGATGGAGCAGGGTCGACATGAACGAGACTCTCAGCGACGAACAGTCGTTCGGAGATGACCCGTTACTCAGTGACGAGCAGCTGCGCCGATTCGTAACTACCTTCGAGTGGTGGCTGAGTGCCGATGCCCATCCAGAAGACCAAAGCCAGTGGATACGTTACGAGCTTTGTCGGCAGGGCATGATGCTGCAACTGATGCGCGTCGTGGCGTTGGAAGCTGGACGACGCGGCGCCGTGGAATTCGTGGGACCGTTGCTCGAGCACGCGAGCCTAGTGGGGCACTTGCGCGACTATGCGGTGCGGACACTGGCGACGGCGTGCGGACGGTCGCTCGAGATGCTGCTGCTGTCGGGAGCGCCTCCGCCGACCAACTTGACCAAGCTGCTCGAGTCCGATAGCGAGTTGCAGTGGGGTCTCGTGCGGGGGTTGCAGGTTTCTGATGAACGGGCGTTGCCGCTGTTGCGCGAACTGGCCGAGCATGCCGACACGGCCATCAGCGACGAGGCAAAGAAGAAGCTCGCTCAGGTCGAAGCCGTGCCCTTCTGGGTGGGCCTCTTCGAGCGGGATCCACTGGCGCGTGTCGCAGCCGGCGAGCGCGATGGGGTCGTGGCGGCTGTGAGCGTCATGAAGGAGCACATCGGGCGCGGCGCAAGCACCGAGGAACAGTTGGACGCCTACGCGCAGGCTGTGGACACCCTCCCAGATGACTTGGCACAGGAGTTCGTTGGGCGGCGGGTGGAGGGTAACGCCCCCCTCGACGAACAGCGCCGACTCCTCACCGCCTTTGCACGCCGACGCTGTGCGCCGGCTGCGTTCTGGCGTTGGCTCGATCCCGATAGCCGGCACGAGGATCGTGCCGGAATGCGGCTCTGGCGCAGCAGTCAGCTGGGGGAGTGGCTGAGGGATGCGGCGCCTGCAGATCGCCAACGGCTGGTCGATGCCTGGGCACCTCGCTTCGAAAGCGTCCAGGCACGCTCGGAACCCGGCGAGTCGGTCCACGATCGCGCTGCTCGCCTGCTCGTTGACGCCACACCGTCCGAACTCGACGGGACGCCCCTGCTGGCGCCACTGGAGGCCCTCGTGGCGAAGGTCAGTGAGGATGCGCTGCTGTCAACTTGTGTTTCGACGTTGCTGCGTACTGTTTGCAGCAATCCCGACACTCTGCGCCGAGAGCTTCATCGCGTGCTGGAACTGGTGGTGCAGCGGCCGTCCTTGCTGCGAGATGTGGAACCCGGTGTCAAGAGGCTGCCCGCTGAGCTTCGCCAGATCTTCGTCGAGAAGTACCGGACCTCGGAGCACCCTTGTCTGCGAGGTCTGGCTCTGGAGTTGCAGCTGGTCGACAATGCCGACGATGGGCTGGAAGGCCCAGCGGAGCGGGACGCACCAAGTGGAGACGGCAGCGGCCGGGCTGACGTCGCGTTGGTGTTGTCGGATGGGAGCCTGAGACAACGGGTTTTCTCGTCCGCGCGCCTGTTGCGCCGCTTTCGTCCGGTGATCGAGCCAGCGTTGCTTGCCGAAGCGCTGACGCCGGCGGAAGTAGCCGCGGCACTCGGTGCCTGGGAGGACGTGCCCGATTCGGCGTGGCAGATCTATCGAGATCAGCAATACCAAATCCTGGAAGGACCACCCGAGGCGTGGGGACGGCTCGGCACTGTTAGCCCAGCAGGAACATGGCAGGCGGCTGACTTGGCGCTGCTCGACGCAGCGACCGAAAAACTACGCTCCGTCGTTGGCATGGTGGAGAACCGGCTGGTTGCCGACTTGGCGTGGCGGTTCTCGATGTGGGCTTGCGACGGGAACGACGCTGCCCTCAAAGATCGGGTCGAGCGGCTGCTGGAAACGGGGATCACCGCAATGCCTAGGGCTTGGTCCTTCTTGTCAGTCAGATACCATGAGTACTGCACGGCCGCGGGCGTTCTGGCGCGTGACTTCGCCCAGGAATTCCAGCTTTCGGACTGAGGTATCCATGCACCGCGAGGACCGCAGCTTCATCGGTGATCTGGACCCACCGTTCGACAAGAACGAGGTGAGGGACCTCGCCCTGCGCATTGACCGCGTGCTCGCGATGTGCGAGCGCCAAGAAGAGGAAGCGGAGGAGAGACCACCGTTTCGTGTGCCGCGCGAAGTCCACGAGCGTACGCAAACGGCTGTACAAGCGATGACCGCGCTGGCGACGGTCGTGGGCCTGCATGCCGACGTCGCTTTCGCCTCGGACCTGGTGCGCTGGGCGGAGCTCGATCCCTACTATGACAAGGGCAATCGCGCAGCTCTGGACTACGTCAGCGGGCTTTCGCGGGTCCTCGAAGCGTGTGACCAACGAGTCTGGCAACGCGCCGCCGAACACCGGCTGGGGGAAGTCCGCCACGCGCTCGCCAGAGCGTTGCCACTAGCCGATCCACGGGCGGCAGCTTTCGTGGAGCGGCTGCTGCTGGACGATCAGTGGCAGGTCACTCGAGCGCTGCGACGCCGCATCCGAGAGTCCCCAAGTGACCTACGAGAGCGCTGGTCGGCGGCCGTATGGCATGCGCCGATCTTCCGTGACCTGGCGGTGGGCGCTCGAGCAGGTGCTTCCTCCGCCAGGACCGAACACCCTGCGGCCTCGTGGTTGGGTGAAGGCGCTTCGGAGGAGAGCATGCGCCGACTAGCGGAGCTCTTCGATGAGAAACAGTACGCATCGCCCCAGGTGGACGCGGTGCTCTTGGAGCTCGTGGCGCCGCTATCGAACGAGGTGGCGCTGTCGATTCTTCGCTACCGCCTTCAAGCCGCAGATCATTTCCCCACCGCCGCGTTGATCGACGCGATGCTGGAGCGTCCGGGGGGGGCCGTTGCGGTCGCCAATGCCGCGTTCGTGGCCGTCCAAAACGATCCGACGATACTGGTGTTGAAGTTCGAGGGCTTGCTCGGGGAGCGGTCTCTGGAGGTGCGCACAGAGGTCGGCCGTGAGTTGTCGGACGCGTGGTGTCGACAGGAGCGTTCGCTCGGAGAACGATGCTCGGACCGTTTGCTGACGTTGCTGGGCAAGACGTACCCTAGCGCCGCCGACCCAGGTCCATTGTGGCGCGCGTTCGAACACGGCGTGCGACTCGGGCTGGGATGGCGCGCGTCGAACGGCTTGCTGAACGCTCTCACCGAGAACGAGCAGCTCGTCGCACTGCGCGAGCCGGTGCTTGCGTTCGTCCTCGAGCATGGCCTCGGCTACTATCAGCTTCGGGGGCTGGTGGACGACTCCCTGAAGCAGCTGCCCGTGTCCGAACGCGACGCCTTCCTCGAGCGAGCGCAGAACAGCCAACACGACGACCTGAGCGCCTACGCACTGCACGCGACGTGGGTGCTTGCAGGTAAACGTTTGAGTGCCTCGGAGTGCCGTGCACTGGTGCGTCGGGCGTTGGAAGATTCACGCCTAGCAGCGCTCCTTCGGACGGACCAACACCTGCTTTGGCTGGCGTTGCCCGAGCTTCGTCGAGAACTTTCACTCGACATGCCGCTGGCGCTGGCTCACCGCGTGATGCATGCCATCGGCGCATTTTACGGTGGGGTGGCCGTGCCGCAGCGCTGGGCCAGGGTCAGGCCTGGGCAGCGGCCGCAAGAGCGCGCGGGCGCGTTTTACGAACCCGACGGTCGTCCGCCCACCGACCGCGAGTGGGAGGTGTACGGTGCGCTCCAACGTCGTGCGTTCGAAGTCGGCGAAGAAGACGTCCTGGGGGAGCTGCCTGCTGGGCCCTGGCCGGCGCCTGCCCGAGAGCTGTGGGTAGCGGTGTCCCAGCGCTACCAACCCCTGCGGGACGACAGTTCGATTCTGTTCCGTCTGCTCGACCAAATCGAGGTCAATCCCGATCCGGGCATAGCGAACGCCATCATCGAATTGTACCGCAAGCTCGGGGAAGACGGCGCATCGGAGTTCGTTACGCGAGACTTGGCGGAGGCATTGCAGCGCATGGGTGTGGACGTGCCGTCTGACGACGAGCAAACCGCCCCCGTAGTGACGAGAGACGACGATTGGGCCGACGATGACGAGAGCACCATCTGAGAATTGACCATGGCTGTGCACGACGAAGTCCTTTCCGACGCCGAGATCGAGCGTCTCTTCCGAGGTGCTGACGAATGGCTTCGCTCGCGGTCTCGAGGCATACCACGGCGTGGAACTGTCGCGTGGGCGCGCGACAGGTTGCTGAGCCACGGTGTGGTCGTCGAGTGGCTGTGTGCGGCGGCGCTCGAAGCAGGTCGGCGCCAGGCGACCCATTTCGTAGATGCGCTGCTGGATCACGCCGACGTGGTCTTGGAGCCGGGTTGGAGAGGCAGCTCGTTGTCGTCTGCCTGTGCCGACAGTCTGGAGGTGTTGCTCGCGCGAGGCGCCCCGGTCAGCAAAGCGCTCTCGCGCGTCGTCCAGTCTCGTCACGTTGCGCTGCGGTACGCCGTGGCCAGCGCGCTGTCACCTCATGCTCCCGGTGCCCTCGATGTACTCGCAGCGTTGTCCCAGGACCAGGACAGCGAGACGCGCACGACGGCGCAAAAGCGTCTGGCGGAGGTCCAGGTGGTGAACTTTTGGGTTGGATTGTTCGACAGCGATCCGCTGGCTCGCTTGGCTCCACCCGAACGCGACTCGCTCGGTGCCGACATCGCGCAGCTGGTGCAGTTTGCGAACTTGTCGTTGTATGAGCGTGCGCGGCAAGATCCGGAGCCGTTCTTCGAACGGGTCGCGCGCCTGCCTGACGATCTGGCTCTCGAGTTCGTCGAACGCTTTGCGAACACCGACAAATCACTGACGTTCACGCCCCGGCTTCTGCGGGAGTTCGTGCGACGCCCCAACGCGACGGCGCTTTTCGTGCGCCTGCTCACCACACCGATTCACAGTGCGCAGGTCGGAGATGCCCAGATGCTCGCGATTCAGCTGCCGAGCTGGCTTTCGTCAGCGAGTGCCGCCGACGTGCGACGTCTGGCGGAGGGGTTGGCCGAGCACTTGTTGGAACGGCCACTGCGCGTCGAGGATGAGCGCGAGTTGCTGTTGAGCGTCTTGCCGCGGCTGTGGCGTGACGGCATGGATGCTGAGCGCCTCGTTTCGGGGTTGTCGCAGCTGTGGGCGGATCCCGGGACCGACCTGGACGACGATCCGCGAATCAGCGCCTTGTTCGATGCGTTAGCCCACGACCAGGCGACGGTCCAACGCGAGCTCTTTCGATTGCTCGAGATGGTGGAGCGGCTTCCGTACTTGGGGCGCTCGATCGAGCCGGCATTACGCGCCCTTCCTCCCGAAGTGCTGCAGGCTCTGGTCGACAAATATGGGAAGGCCAACAGCCCACTGCGCGGGCTCGCGCTCGAGCTGTCAGTGCCGCTGACGCAGGCCGAGGGGCAATATCGCGTTCGGTCGCTGCTAGACGATGCGGCGTTTCGCCAGCGGCTCTTGAGTGATGGCCCGTTCCGTGATCGCTTCGAGGGAGTGCTGCGACAGGCCCTCCTCGAGGGACGGCTCGAAATAGTCGAAGCAGGCTCGGTGATGGCGAAGTGGGAGGAGGCGCCGCCGGCCGCTTGGAGCATCTTCCGTGCGTTGCAACGTCGCGCGCTCGATGACATCGACGGCAAGGACTTGCATCACGTCTTGAGCGCGCGACCTGCTGGGGTTTGGCAGGATGAGGACCTGGAGCTGCTGTGTGCCTTGGTCGAGCGTCTGAAGGTGATCGCGGATCAGCCTCGACGCGAGAACTTCTTCATGTATCGTTTGCTGACGACCATCGTCGCTGGTGACGACCCGCGCGTGGCTCACCTAGCTGACGAGGTAGTCGTGCTGGCGTCCGCGGGCCTGGAGCTGCTGCTACCAAGTGGACTCGTGGCCTATGAACAGTACTGCGCGCGACTCGGCAGAACCCCCAAGGCGTATACTTTTAGGGATGATCACTTCGATGACGAAGAAGACTAAGCTCCCCCTCATCGGTCTCCTCAATGAGGTCTTGCTGCCCGGCGAAACGCGCGCGTTCAACCACCACGCTGTCGAAGCTGGCACGTTGCGCGCCCTGTCCGAGCTGAACCCCGAACTCATCGTCGCGGTCTCGATCACGACCAAGAGTGAGCTGCCCCTGCTGATCGCGTCGCGCTGGGCCACGGTGGCGGAGGTCGTGTCGGCCAGTGACGTCGAGTTGGTGTTGCTGGGGGGGAGTCGGGCACGGATCAAACAAGCGCTGGGTGCCCAGAGCCCATACAGCGCCGAGTTGTTCCCCGCGACGACGCCCGAAGAGCACGAGCTTCAAGAGTTGCTGCGTGAGGCACACGCCCTGGTTGCGGCGCTCGATCAGGGGGCGAGGGCTGCGTTTGACCAAAGTGGAGCGGGTTTACGGCAGGCAATGTACGGGCTCCTGCGCGCAACGCTCTCGACGGACAAGCTCGATCAGGCCGCCAACCAGCCCTTGCGCGACGTGCTGGCCGCCCAGGTCAAAGACCTCACTGTCGGTCGAGTGGTGGAGGCTGCGAGCTGTGAGCTCGAACAGCGCTTGCGGGAACTTGCCGACAAGCCCGAATTGAGCAAGGAACAGCGTCGTGCGCTGTGGTCGCAGATCATTTCGCTGCAGCGCCGTCTCGACGTCTACGATCCCGGGATCTCCGACACCGACACAGAGGAGATAACCCACCTGCAGCGCCGGCTCCAGCAAGCAGGGCTACCCAAGGCGGCTCGAGTGGTTGCCAAGCGCGGGTTGACGATGCTGCGCAACATGTCGACTCGAGACCATGACTATCCAGTGCGCTTGGGCCACTTGGATTTCATGTGTCAGCTACCGTGGGTGAGTGATCCAGCGCCCAAGTTGTCGATCAGTGCGGTGGAAGAACAGCTGGAACGCGATCACTACGGCCTGAGCGCGCCAAAGCGGCGGATCTTGGAGTACCTTGCCGTGCACGCGTTGGGCGGAAAGTCGAAAGGCTCGGTACTGTGTTTGGCGGGGCCCCCCGGCGTGGGCAAGACGTCACTCGCCGTTTCCATTTCGAAGGCACTCGCCCGCCCCCTCGTTCGCATCGCGCTGGGTGGCGTTCACGAGGAGTCCGAGATCCGTGGGCATCGCCTGAGCTACGTCGCAGCCGCCCCAGGCCGTATCTTGCGCGGCATGGCTGACGCCGATACGACAGCGCCGATCTTGCTGCTGGACGAGCTCGATAAGGTGGGTTTCGGCGGTGGTCGAAGTCCGGCCTCCGCGCTCCTGGAAGTGCTCGACCCGGAACAGAACCACGCCTTTCGCGACAACTACCTCGGCGTTCCGTACGACCTCTCGGGCGTCCTGTTCATCTGTACCGCGAATGAGATCGACAAGATATCCGGCCCCCTGCGGGACCGCCTCGAGATCATCGAGCTCGAGGGCTATACGCTGCCCGAGAAAGTGGCCATCGCCGAGCGACATCTGATCACACGAAGCGCCCGTGACTCCGGCTTGGCACAGACACCCAGCGTCGAACGGGAGATACTCGAGCACCTCATCGAGGGCTATACCCGCGAAGCGGGGGTGCGTGAACTGAGCCGAAAGCTCTCGGGCTTGTATCGAGCGCGCGCGCTGGCGTTGGTCAAGTCTCAAAGCAGCGACGCGGCAGCGACCGACGACCAGGCGCCGCCCCCGGTCAGCCTGGAGGAGGTCGAGAAGCAACTCGGGCCACCGCGCCATCGACACCGCATTCCCCCACCGACGTTGCCGGTCGGAGTTGCGTTGGGACTCAGCGTCGGCGCCCACGGCGGCAGCACGTTGTACATCGAGGCGGGGCGCATGGCCGGCAAGGGTCAGCTCCGTTCCACGGGGAAGCTCGGCGAGGTCATGAAGGAGTCGGTGCACGCGGCGCTGGCCCACCTGCGCATTCATCCAGAGCGCTATGGGATCCCCGCTGAGCGGTTGGCGGGCGATTTTCACATTCACCTGCCGGAAGCGGCGCTGGCCAAAGAGGGGCCGAGTGCCGGTGTTGCTGTGTTCTCGGCGCTGCTCTCGACGTTGCTGGACAAGCCCCTGCCTGGCAACGTGGCGATGACTGGGGAGATCACGTTGATGGGTGAGGTGCTGGCCGTGGGTGGTGTGCGCGCGAAACTCCTGGCCGCAGAACGCGCCGGTCTGGCTCGAGTGATCGTTCCGGAAGAGAACCGTGCCGACGTTCCAGGACAGCTCACGTTGGAGGTGATCTACGTCGAGCGTGTTGGGCAAGTGGTCGAGACGTTGTGGGAGTTCACAGTTTCGACTCAACGTGGTCCGTCGTCGGAGCCGCTCCACCGTCCGTAGTGTGCCAGAACTCGACTCACCAGCCGTCGTGGGAGCGGCCATGGCTCGGGGAGGGCGGCTGAGCCCCCAATTCTGCTCCTCCGCGAAGTCGTAGTAGGTCGGCTTCTTTACCGTAGTGCAAGAGACGCGGCTCTGGGGACCGCAGCTCGCGCTGGTCTGACGGAACAGCTCGAGCTGGCCGCCCACCTGCTCCGCGTCGTAGGGCTCGTCGATTGCCCTTGCCTCTGCACGCCCACCCCGTCTTCATACTTTATGAAAAAGGTGTTGACCGGCCTGGTCATGGAAGAGTAGATTCATAATCTATGAAAGGAGCGGCTGGGTGACGAATACACGCAGACAGAAGACCCGAGCTGCCATCTGCAAGGCCTTTGCTGAGGTGTTGGCAGTGCTCGACCAACGGTCTCACTCCCTGTCCTCCCCGCGATGGCTCGAAGGTGCAGCCAACGCAGGGCTTACTTCCCCAATCGACCGGGGGATGGACCCATGACGGACGCTACTCCGAAAGACATCGACTGGAACGAACCCTGGAAGCTTCAGCTCGCGCAGGCGGATGGCTCACCCCCTGAAGCCGTGGTCTGGGGAGGCAACATCACCGTTGGCGGTACGCTCGTCGCCTTCCTCGAGCACAGTGACGGGACCATCGACTTCTACCGATACGCGCTCGACGAAGACGCGATCGAGAGCTTCATCCCCCTCTCCGAAGACGAGTACCCCTTCTTCCTACAATGCTGCGCCGCCTTAGAGGCCGCGACGAGGTGAACTATGATCCATGACAAGAACGGCCTGAGCAGTCTGCTCCGTAACCCACGAGTGAGCGCGCCCCCTGACGCCGATGCCGACGCTCCCGAGCGCGCCGCACCGCCACCGCCCGACGCGCTGGAGGACGACAAGGCGGAGCGATCCGCGCCGCGCACGCTCCCGACCTACCGCTTCAGCGAGGAGCGGCCGCCGCAGCTCCAGGACTTCGGCCTCGCCGGCATTCGCAAGCTCACGGGCGGCGACGGCTCCGAGCCGATCACGGGCCCCTCGGAGACGAGCACGCAGAAGGGGATTTTCGTCGAGCTCGACGGTGACGGGAGCCCGGTACGGTGGGTCGCAGCGCAGGTGGTCCAGTGGGTCCAGGGCAGCTTCGACCTCCTCGACGGCAACAGCCAGATGATGCCGAAGCTCGCCGACGACGCGATGACGACGCTCGAGGCCTTCTGTCGCGGCGTGAACGGCACGCCCCCAGACCAACCGATCTCCGAAGTGTCCATGAACACGTTGGTGGTAAATCTCGCGCAGCGGCAAGCCCAGGCGAACGGCAGCGAGGAGCTGCCGATGTCCATAGACATTCCTGATGCCAATGAGCTGACCGTGGAGATTACCAAGACTCTCCAATGGCGACTCGCTCGATTGCCGTATCTGACGGCGCGCCGCCAAATGGTGACCACCCGCAACGACCTCACGAACCGCGCGGACGTGACGGGCGAGACCACCAAGACACTGGGGCAGGGCGCGCGCCTACGGCAAGCCCACACCAGCGAGGAGTCCGACAGGGGCGGCGGCAACCTGGGCGCCAGCTTCCTCGGCATCAGCCTCGGTGCCAACTTCGAGAGCACCACCACCAACCGCGACGAAACCGACGCGGAGCGCACCGGCAACGCTGAGCTCCGGCAGCGGAACGAGACGATGGACGAGCGGATGAAGACCAAGGGCGTCGACGACATGGAGGAGTCTGAGCCGCGCACCGCCTACGCTGACTGGAAGCTCGTGCAGGTGATGCGCATCGACGTGAAGGGCCTCAGCCCGCTCACCCAGGTGCTGCAAGAAATCCGGCCCGAGTCGGGGGGGCGCGTCGTGGCGCCCAGGCCGGTGTGGCTCCGGAGCCTGAAGCATGTGGAAAAGGTGCTGGAGGAGCGGGGCGACTCTTGCGCCCAGCAAGATCTGCCCGCGGCGGAGGCCTGAACGTGGCGAACGGATCCGATCCCGTGCTCGACGCGATGCAGCGGTGGCAGGTCGTGCGCATGTTCAAGAGCCGCGAAGACAAGGTCGGGACGACGTATACCTGGCTCGGCACCGTCGAGGTGCAAGGGCGGATGTATGCTGCGCTCCAAGATGAGAAGGCCTTACACTTTGCGGCCTACTCGCTGGACGACGATGCCATCGAAACCTTCGAGATGCTCGGAGAAGGAAAGGACATGGACGAGCTCTACATGCGGTGCAACATGGCCTTCGTCGCAGTGTTCGATCCCACGACCGACTCCGACGAGAACCCACCGCCGGGTCCGGAGCCCACTCGGCCAGCGGGGAGGACGCCATGACGAACGGACACGATGAGCCGGGCTCAGGGTCGGAGTCGGATCCGGACTACGATCCCCGCCCTCCGACGGGGATCGACGACGACCTGCGGTTCGACGCCTGGTATCGCAGCTTAGAGAACCTCCAGTCGGTACACTCGGGTGATTCGATTCGGTTCGCGCTGACCTCGGACATGAGAACGCTCGTGATTGGCGGCGGACAGCACCCCGCGTTCCAGACCCACTTTCTCCAGGACGCTCCCTATCGCGGGGTCATGGTCGTGCATCGAAGCAACACCGGAGTCGGTCGCATCGATGTGTACATGGAGGGCGCCTACTCGTCCCAAGGGCGAGCGGCGACCGGCGCGACTCTGGAGGCGGCGCGAAAGTCGATCACGGGCCACTTGGGCGAGCTCACGAAGAAGAGCGTCGAACACCAAGACGGGGCTCCGGCGCTCGACTCGATCAGTAGCGCTACGGTCAACGACCTCTACCGGCGGCCTGACGAGGTCGCCCGCTACGGGATGGGCCGACGCAACGAACTACCGCGCGCGCCGATGAAGCCGGTCAAGGCCGCAGCGACGCGAATGCGGTTCGCGGCGCTCAAGCTCCAGGCCCGGCTGATGCGCCGGCTTGGCCCAGACTCCGCCGAGCAGCGCTCGGGCGATTCGGAGTCGGAGGACATCTCGGACGCGGACGCAACAGTGCTCGCTGAGCTCGCTGATCATGTGAATGCGGCTACGGACGCGCTCGTCAGTGTGGCCGTCGAGCGGCGGGACAACTTCGCCCGGATGCAAACCACGCTGTTGGGCTGCCAAAACTTGGCCAATGCGCGAGCGACCCTCAGTCGGCTTTCGCCGGGAGCACGCCAGCTGGTGAACCAAGCGCTCGCTGGGGAGGCGAGCGAAGACGGCGATCCGCTCGAGGATGCGCGCGCGGCGCTGGAGGAAGTCGCCACATCGCCCGAGCCAGACCCGGGTGGCTTCGACGCTCCGCCGTCATGGGTCCCGGGACGCCTCAACCTGCAGACGCTGTCTTCGGCGAAGGGCGTCCAGCTCCGGAGCCCAGTGACGCGGCGACCGCGTTCGAACTGCGTGGCGATGTTCCGCGAAGAGCCTCCACGCCTGCTGGAGGGCGCGCCGCAGCAGGTTGTCGAGGTTCGCAAACGTGCGAACGCGATCCGCCGCCGAAAAGCGACAGTCCGCGATCCTGCGGATGGCGCAGAGAAGTCTGGCCACGAGGTGCTCGAAGCCGCCGCGCGCGACATGGTCACAGCGAGGACGTCGAAGGACAACTCTGAGCGGCTTTCCGCGCAGCAGAACGCGTACAACCGCCTCAAAGCGGCGGCGGCCCGGCTGAGGGAAAGCTCTCCGCTCGAGGCCCAAGCGCTCGACGCCATCGCCGACATCGTCGGCAGCCCGAAGGGCGAGGGCATGAGGACGCAAACCGCGACGTTGACAAGGCCGCGGTCCTCGGCCGTCGGCTCACTCTCGCGCGGTTCGCTGTGGCGCGCGCGCGACGAGGTGAGCAACGCGGAGCGCAAGGCCGGGCTGGAGCCGTCGCCGCTCGATTTTGGAGACAACGAGGTAGAGCCCTCCAGCGATGACCCGGACGAAGGAGTGGGGGCGAGTTCGGGGAGCGAACAGGAGGGAGATAGCGAGCTCGGCGAGAAGGCGCTCGAGCGCTTGCAGAACCGGCGGCGGCTCAAGCGACGGCAGCGGCTGCAGCGACAGCGGCAGAACGACCTGGTGGACGCTCGCGAGCGAGACGAGGAGGAAGCTTCGGAGAGCGAGCACGGTGGAGATCGCGAACTCGGCGCGAAGGCGCTCGAGCGCTTGCAGAATCAGCGGCGGCTCAAGCGACGGCAGCAGCTGCAGCGACAGCGGCAGAACGACCTGGCGGAAGCTCGCGAGCGAGACGAGGAGGAAGCTCGCGAGCGAGACGAGGAAGGTTAGCCTCCCCAGCGTTGGGCTCCGGGTGGACGACTCAGTGCGAGCTCGGTCACGCGCTCGCCGGTCGGCTCCTCCGGGTCCTCGCGAGGAATTCTGGCGACCCGAGTTCGCAGTATGAACAATCGCAGCCGCGTCCGCGCGGACGGCTCGCCGGGGGAAGAAGGTGACTGTTCATCTGAGGCTAACAGGTATCGCTGGGCGTGAATGCTCGCGCATGTGTGCCGAGCTGACGTTGAGATATGCCTGAAGTGCGGCGGCTGTCTGCGTTGGGTCGAGGTTGCGAAGACGGAAGCGGTCGCCCACCGACTGATGGTGCAGCTCGGCTATGCTCCAGAACCGCCCCCAAGGCCACACCAAGCTCCGCTTGGTCAGTTGGGGTTGCCGTTCGACAATTGAGCGCGGATTTTTGCGGCCAACGGCCAGCCCGCGAGTTCTGTGGGTTCTGCGTGTGGGGCGCGCCGCGATCGCGTGTTGCGTGGGGCAGGGTACCGCGTGCTGCGCATCCCTGCGGAAGAGGTGCTGCACTCCCTGCCAGACGTCGTCGCCCAGCTGCGCGCTGCCATCAAAGCATCACCCCCCGTCCGCCCCATGGAGTAGCGCGCCGCGCAGGTCGCGTGGGTTCCCCTTGCCCCGCACCCACCACCCGCCACACCAGGGACCCCGCTCGGTCAGCTGAGCTTGCAGTTCGGGAACTGAACGGTGCTCTCGCTGACGCCGGCCTGTCCTTCGCGATGTTCGAGGGGGCGCACTGGACCATCCATCTTGGCTGCTTCTGCCTCTGTGAAGGGTTCGTCGAGGAGTGACAAGGCAAACCGGTGCTCGAGATTCCCGCCACGACGTCCCTCACGCACTCCCAGCCACGGGCTCCATGTTCGCGAGAGCTTCGTTTTCGACAGTTCGATCCTTGCCTCCCTCCTCCCGAAACCGGCCCCGGGCGCTGCGTCGTGTGGAGTGGGTTGCTGTCGCTGCCCTGACGACGAGCTCCGTTTGACAGCTGCTGCTCTTGGCCTGGCGGGTTCGGTGTTTCACTCTGAGCTGATCGGCGATGGTAGCGAGCAGCACTTCGTCTCAGATCATCGTGGCACGTCGGTGATCTCGTGCGCCGTGGTTCCGGTCCGTAGTCCAAGCCGTTTTCGTATGGGGCCGTATGGGGCCGCATGGCCGTATGGAGTTTCCGGATATGCGACGTTGAGCCCCCGGTCTGACCAGGAGCTCTTGGTCAGCCAGGCCTTTGGTAGTGGGTTTACTGTTCCACTTGTACCGGACCAGTGAGAGGAGACCACCTAGCTCACGGGCGCGCTTGGCAACCACGTCGAGCGGCGCCTCCCAATCGGCGCCGCGGATGCTTCGCGAGGCTTAACCCACTCTCGCGCTGAGCTGCCAGCCCGCTTCCGGAGCACCGCTCCAGGTCACGGCGGCCACCATGAGATCTTTGCGCCCACTTCGAAGTCGTGGGTCAGGGTAACCTGAACCTGCACGTCCTTGTATCCGGCCGACCATGAACTCGTCGCGAGGCGCTCCCATGATGAAGCAACCCCGGGATCCGGAGCTATGACCAGAAGTTGTGTTCAGGGGTGAGCTAGAAAATGGGCGTATCCTTCGTTTGCCAAAACGAAAACAACCGCCGGGAGGCGGAAAGGATACGCCCATGAAGAACGCTAGCGTCATCAGCTTGCCCCGTCCAGTC